>JAWXBM010000066.1:0-7005 GCA_034440115.1 Lysobacterales bacterium
ATACTGCGCCTTCGTGTCAATGGCCAAGTAGCTCAGTTGGTAGAGCAGCGGATTGAAAATCCGCGTGTCGGTGGTTCGATTCCGCCCTTGGCCACCATTTTCTGGGGGCTCTGCCCCCAAAAATGATGATCAACGGGGAATCACCACTCGCTAGCCTTCTTAATGCCACCCATCGAACTACTTCGGATTGGGTATCGCTTTGAATACCTGTTCACGTCACTCCGCCAATCCGGGTTCGATTCCGCCCTTGGCCACCATCTTTTTCTTAGTCCGACTTCTGTTTCATAGCAGTGTCGTGCTCGAACGCGCCGTAAGCTCATCGGGCATCTTCAGCTTTGCATCTTGCCCTTCTTCAAAAGCACCGCTTTGTTCCAGCATCTTTTGTGCGATTTCCAGATCATCCCATTTGATGGCATGCGTATATTGTTGCGCACGGTTCATCATCCGAATAAGCGGTGGTGCGAGACTTGATTGAGACATTGCTTTGAGCGCAGTGAGATAATCAATGCGATACCCGGTCGGTACGATAATGCGTTGCTGCGTGCCTGCGACCAGCTCAGCATTCATCATGACTCGCGCAATTCGTCCATTTCCATCAGCGAATGGATGAACTTCGCTGACCAAAAACATCATGAAAACTGCCCGTTCGAATGGATCAGCCAATGCTTCAAGGAATGCAAAGCCTTGTTCAAGGGTTCCAATAACCAAGTCTGGTGCTACGAATATTGTATTCCCGGCACGATTGATTCTGGTTTTGAAATTACCCGGACTTTTCTCCAGGCGTGCACTCATGATGGTGGCATGCCGATGTCGTAATAATTTCAGAAATTCCATGAAATCGGTAGCCAAGGTCTGCATATCCGCTTCGTCAGAAACGATGCGAAAGGTGCCCAGGATATCGTGTGCATCATCCGGGCGCTGTGGCGGAATCACGCCACCGAATACAATTTCTTCTGCTTCCTTAACAGTAAACTCCGTACCTTCGATGAAATTGGAAAAGTAGGCTTCAAAAAAAGCCAGGTTAGTATTCGCACCAGCCGTTTGTTGCTGCACCGAACGTAGGGTGGGTACGGTTTCTCGAAGAGCGGCAAACAGCGTTTCGAAAAGCCGGATTCGATCGGGATCGAACGGCCTTCCTGCAGCACGAGATAGTGCCGCTGGACTCTTCAACTTTGCATCGCGTGTACCAAGTAGCGTGCCGACCAGATCAATGAATTCCTGAAACTCTTGCTCCAGCCCGAGCGGTGTAGCGATGGCACATGCTTCGTCTCGAAGCCGATTCAACGCATCTTCTCCATTCTGACGAATCAGGTTATCAAGCCGGGTCTCAATTTCTTCACGCGATAAGGTGCGCGGCAAACGTGTTCCGCGTGTGCGTGATAGGCGCATATTTTCAAGATAGGCCCGTGCGGTCGATGCCAATCTTGCACCGCCAATGAATGTCCGATCGCTGTCAAGCGGCTCTGGTCCTTTGCGCGGACGAAAAACCAGCCCTGGTAAGACGATATCTCGCTTCTTATTCGAAATCAGACAAACAGAGCCATCGGCGGCAGGCTGGTTTTCAAGCGCAGTCCGGTCTGTTATCAGGGCATCTGGATAATAGCTGGTTATCAAGTGATACCAGTTACGCCGCACCAGCCTTTCCGGGTCTTCATCCAGATTGCGCGTGTAAAGGCGGGAGCCAAGTTTACGCAGTTGTCCGTGCGCAACGGCTTCGAACACCGCCTTGGATATTGACGCATCCGACACAAAGATTTCGGGCAAGGAGCCAATAGAAAACCTGGAGGAAAATTTGCGCATTAAGTATGTCTCCTTGACACACTTTACCGAATATTCGAGATTTAAGATAAGAAATTTGAATATAACGGGAGTTTACAGAAAATATGACGAGTTTTGTTATTTATGTTTCCGCTATTCTCGTATTTTCTGAATATTTGGGGATTAAGGCCATGTTTCAACGAATAAACGGGGTTTAATATATTTCATGAAAAAGTCGCGGGGGTAGGAAGCCTGAGAGTGGCCGCCCTTGGCCCATTTCTCGCCGTAGCGCGCCATGGGGTTCGGTAAAACCGGTGTAAACTGTGGCTATTCAATGACCAGGCCGGCGAGCAGAGCATCGAAGCCCGTTATGAGAACGAAACTGTCTTCCGCACTGACAACCGAGAAGTGCAGAAATGAGCAAAAGTAAGCCACCACCATCATTGAGTCCTTCACCATCAAGGGTTACGCGATGGATGATGAGCGTCTAAAGAACGATGGCTCAGTACTCGGCAAACAATATTTTGAAGAACAGTTGCAGCGTATTCGAGAAGTACCGCATCGTTCAGGATCGGTTGTTTGTTAGTGATTTTGACCGGGTGATCAGGCAAATCGAATCCAGCGTCAAGCCCGATACTGACGAGGAATAGTTGAATTAGCCAGCAAGAAAACCAAACCCACCTGGAGCGACGTCAAAGCCAAAGTGGCCGAATGTGTTCAATAACCAGAACACCTCGGTGGCCAAGGCCAAGAAACCGTGCTGCTACTTGCCTATACTGCCTCTCTCAATTGGAGAAATCTGCATGATGAATTTACGCTTCAAACCCTGCCTTCTGCGGACTTTGCTCGTCCTTGGCGTGCTGGGTTTTGTACCCTACGTTTTGGCGGATGACGAAGTAACGCGTTTATCCGAACCCGTTGCAGTCACGGACACCCATGAAATCTTCGGATCCATGCTACCTGACCAGGGAACACCCATGCGCCTTGGCGAGCTGATCAATGACAGCGACAAGTACCAGGATCAGGAAGTGCTGTTGGCAACGCGCATTGCCAAGGTCTGCCAGAGGAAAGGTTGTTTCTTTGTTGCCACGGAAGGCGCAGCTACCGCACGCGTGTCGTTCAAGAATTATGGATTTTTCATCCCCACAGATTCCGGCGGTAAGGACGTCTTGCTGCTGGGTACTTTTTCCCGCACCAGTGTCAGCCAGGAAGAGGCTGAACATTACGCTGCAGATCTGGGCAAAACGGCCGATTCACGCCCTGACGATTTTCAATACTCAATTGTTGCGACGGCGGTTCAAATTCCACGCAGCTAAGCTCAATAAACCTGCTCGTGCTTACCGATGCTGACGAGCAGAATTTCATCTTCGTTGAATCTGACTAAACCCTTAAACGTTATCTGAAAGCGCCCGCTCAATAATCAGCTCAAGATTCTGCACATGGGCCTGGGTTTCTACGTTGGCGTTGCGCTTGTCACCCAGCAGATCTTCAATGCGATTCAGGCTGTACACCGACATGGATATGGCCGCTGTATCGTAGCCCTCGCCTTTAACCATGGTGGCTAGGCGCATGACATAATCAGTCTGCAGATTGCGCCGGTAGGAATTCACATTACCCTTCGCATCGGCCGCGAAAACGGCATCGGTCAAGTCGTTGAAGACTTCACCCAATGAGTAAGTATTGCCATAAAGCGCGCTGTCACTTACCCGCTTGAGCAATACAGGATTCAGCAGTTGATCCAGCACGCCTTTCTGAACACCCAATACGGCGTCGTGAATTTTCGGATCCTCGGTGCTGCCAAAGTGATCAAAGCCGCGGCGTTGTGGTGCAGCTATCCGTAACAATTCGGGCGACAACTGGAACGCATCAGGTGCAAACACCTGAGTGGCCAGCACCTCCATGGCCTGACGCTGACGGGCTTCTTCCACCGGTGTGTAGGGTTGACCGCCACCGGCCTGTCCTACCATGGCACGATCCACGTAAATACCACCCACATAGCGGGATGTAACCGCTGCTGAACGGCCCCACAGATCCATGATGGCGCTGACCGCCGCAACGATCTCCTGGTAGGAATCGCCAGCCGGAGGGAGCTTGCCAGGCAAACCATTGAGCGTGACCTGCATGATGTCCATCTGGCGCGAAGCATAGGTGACGGCGTCGGTACTCATATCGTAGATATTCACCCGCGGATCAATGCCTGCCCCGGGCGCACGCATGTCATCGGCATCGTTGCCGAATGCCAGGCGCGGATCGGTGGAACGGACAAGAATGGCATCCAGGCGTTGCTGTTCAGCAAGCGGATCTGCCAGGCCTTCGGAATACCCATACTCGATAAACCAGTCATCGTAGGGGCCCGGCGAGATGGTGTAGAACAGGGTTTGTTGGTCACGCGTGGGCGCGAAATTGACGGCAGGATAATCCATGACCGAGCCGGCGAGAATGCCGTCTTTAACCGCGGACTTATCCCAGGCTTCATCGGGTGACAGGAATTGGGTGGCCTTCATGTTGTGATTCATACCCAACGTATGCCCCATCTCGTGAAGGATGAGGTAATGCATGGTGTCTCTGGTCAATTGCTGGTCCAACTCATCGGTAAAGCCGTAAACCGCTGCTGCTGCGCTGGCAAAAGTATTGTTCATGGCCAGGCCCTGGCCGAGGACACAATAGCGCGCACCAAAGTTGGGGTTTAAGGTAGCCATGGATGCGGCCGGATCCTGGATCAGGTTGCGCATGCGGGGCAAGCGGTGCATGAATGAATATTCCAGCATAACGTCTGCACCGATGATCTGGCCGGTGCGGGGGTTGGTAAAGCTCGGTCCATAGCCACCAAACGGCGGGTTGGGTGAAGAAGTCCAGCGCAACACGTTATAGCGGATATCGCCCGCATCCCAGTCCGCATCATCCGGCTGCACCTTAACCACAATCGCGTCCTTGAAGCCGATCTTTTCGAACGATTTGTTCCATTCCAATGCGGCATCACGGATGAGGTCTCGCCACTCCACCGGCGTGGTGTTTTCTATCCACCAGGTGATCGGCTCGACCGGTTCGGACATGGCAGCACCGGGCTCTTTCTTGACCAGGTTCCAACGCGAAATCAGGTCACGA
This sequence comes from Lysobacterales bacterium, assembly GCA_034440115.1. Classification (GTDB taxonomy): domain Bacteria; phylum Pseudomonadota; class Gammaproteobacteria; order Xanthomonadales; family SZUA-36; genus JAWXBM01. The sequence goes on from JAWXBM010000066.1 coordinate 4,864, forward strand.
TAGGGTGCTGCCTTGTTTGAAGTCAGGTCGGTAATTTGCTCGCCAAAGTAGCCGATTCTGGGATCGTCCCGACGCGGCTGATAATCGTTGCCCGGCACTTCGATCAGGCTGTGCATCACACGTAGGGATACGTTGCGCGAATCCGTTATCGCGGCCTTGCCCGGCACGGTGGGCGCCGGGTTGTTGTACACGTACTCCACTTCGATGTCGGTATTGGCAGGGTAGCTGCGCAGGTTCAGGATGCGCGTTTTGTCGCCATTGAGTTCACCCAGAGTGAAAGTGGTTTTGGGATCTGCATCCGGATCAGGACTGGGTTTGATCTGCGCCAGGGCTTCGGTTCCAAACACCTTGTCAACCTTGATCAGGATGTCGCCACTGGCTTCGTCTTTGGCGGCAATTGCTTCAACGGCCAACAGCGCATCGGAAATATTGGCGCTGGCCGCACGTGAAATGGCGTTGTTGGGATCAAAATAGAAGGCGGTATTTTTTTCAATAAACTCTACCTTGTTGAAGTTGCGGTGCAGTTCGATGATGCTACTGGGGCCATAAGCGCCTTTGAAAAAACCGGCGTCGACCACGCCATTGGCAACCTGCATCCAGTAAATGTATTCCTTGTCCAGTTGATCGGGCTTGATCAACATGCTGGTTTCACCGGTCTTCTTGTCCCGGAACAAGGTAAACAAACCATCAATCCGATCTGCGTCTTTGGTGAATTCCGCTATGGTCTTTGGCTTTTCTTCTTCCTTTTCCTTGTCCGCTATATCAGCCGCATCATCGGCTGCCCAAATCGTGCCAACAATGAACAGGGACAGCAAAATTGCGGTCAGCCAGGAATAATTTGTTTCCATGATTTGAAATCTCGTGTGCAAGTTTCAGACAACGGCCGTGTTAATGAAGGCCAAAATGAGTTGCGGGCATAAGGGGATCTGTGAACGCCAAGCCTGCTTACAACTGGGGGATAATAGCAAACCTGAGCGCGAATCGCGCGGTGCCAAGAGTCATGGAGTGGTATTGTATTGATGCCTCTGTGTTTGTTCAAAACCTGTCTGATTCAAGCCTGTGCATCGGAAATATCTTAGGCGCAGCAAGGCCAGCAACCTAACTGACGATAAAGGAGATAGTGATGATCGGATATGTGATTCTTGGCAGCAATGACCTGCCGCGTGCCAGTGCGTTTTACGACACCCTGCTGGCCGAAATGGGTGCAACCCGGCAGATGGAGTTCGGCGAACGCGGCTTTGCCTGAGGCACTGCCATGGATAAACCCATGCTCTGCATTATGAAACCTTACGATGGCGGTTCAGCCACGGTGGGTAATGGAGTGATGGTTGGCATCGGGGTTGAATCCATCGACCAGGTCGATCGTATGCACGCTAAAGCATTGGAGCTCGGAGGCACCGACGAAGGCGCACCTGGCTTGCGGCCATAAGGTGGCGAAGGCTTCTACGCAGCCTACTTCCGCGACCTGGATGGCAACAAGCTGGATGTGTTCTGTTACGGCTGATCAAGCAACCTGTATTCGACCAGGTTACAGATTGCGCTTTTAATCCAGAACCGGAACACGCTTAACGCTACGGCGTCTGCCAGCCTGACTGTTTCACAAGGCCGCGAGGGCACAAACGCCCTCGTCACCTTAGCGTAGAAAAATCAAAAGCCCAGCATATTCACGGCTCAGGTAGGCGCTTTGATACCTGGTGACTGCTGTTTAACATCGACAACGGAAGATCGCCCATTGTTGTAGAAGGCATGGGCCGGCTTTTCGGGGCGCCACGTATCACACCGATCAATCAGATCGTACCAATTGGCCCAACTCTCAGGCTCAGCCTGGGATTCAGTCAAGTCACGGAATTCAGCCGAAAGCGCTCTCATACGCACACCGAGCTGCTGGCTCAGATCAGCCTCATCACTGGCCTCTTGTGCCAGTGACAGATAGCCCTTACTGAGATCAATCCAGTAATCGTTGTTCAGCTTCTTGCGCACCTCGGCTCCGGAATTATCACCCAGATTGTCACCTATCCACATATGTATAGCGGCCAGTGCGCTGCAGTCGAGCAATTCATTTTCAAAGGACGCGAGCTGCAACTCAGGCATGCCTTCGGCTTTGTATACGGCTGCTACTTCTGCAGAGCGCGATGATGCTGC
>JAWXBM010000067.1:0-20440 GCA_034440115.1 Lysobacterales bacterium
CTCGCCGCTCGCCATCATCAGAAAGAGCAACTGGCTGATCAGATAACCGAACTGGCCGCCCATATCCATGCAGCTACTTTTCGATTGCTGGAATTGATTCACGAGTTTGATGCGTGTGAAGGTTGGGCGGGTGAAGGTGTGCTCTCCTGCGCCCATTGGCTGAACTGGAAATGTGGCATGGCGCTGGGTGTGGCACGCGAGCGGATTCGGGTGGCTCATGCTTTGAAGGATTTACCTAAAATCAGCCAGACATTCCGCAAAGGCAAAATCAGCTATTCCAAGGTGCGCGCCATGACCCGAGTAGCAACGCGCAAGACCGAAAACTATTTGTTGATGATTGCGCATTACGGCACCGCCAGCCATGTGGAGCGACTGGTACGGAATTATCGTTCAGTGAAGCGCAACGAGGCATTAGCAAAAGCCAATGAGCAGCATCTGCACCGGGAGCTGAGTTGGTTTGAGGATGATGAGGGTTATTGGGTAATCCGTGGGCGCTTACCTCCTGAAACGGGTGCCCTGGTGCAGCAGGTGCTGGACCAGGCGATGGAAGAACAATATCAGGAACTGCAGGACGTTCCCGCGGGAACGCTGACGAGCTGTTCAAGCTGAACCAGAATCGGGCCGTTCGAATCACCCCGAAATCACCACAAAGCCATTGGATGGGTGAAAAGATGGATGATCAGTTGGCGGTTGAGGGCTTGTTGTTCAGGGAGTAGTGGCGGCCAAGTCACAAATCTGGATCGTCATTTCAGTTTACGTCCTGGGGCCATCGTGTTGGAACATCACTGGCTAAAAGCCTTTAGCCAGTGATGGTTGGTATTCCAATCTTTCAGCTTACGACCATGTAAACCTTACGCACTTTTTCAAGCACGGTTGCAGTGCCTTTCCAGCCTTTTGGAAAAACCCAGCTATCGCCGGCTTTGACTTCTGTTACATGGCCACTTTCCGATGTCAGTACCCAATGTCCTTCCAGCAAATGGCAAAATTCAGTGATATCCAGATCCAGTTTCAGTGAGCCTGGCTCGCATTCCCAGGTTCCGGTATTCAGGTTGCCTTCTGCAAAAAATGAAGAATAGGTTTGTTTGGGTAATTCACCGATGGGCTCGCCAAACGAATCGACATGAACCAAGTCTGTGAGCTTGGCGCATTGGTGTTGAACACTGATTTCGGGCATGAATTTCTCCTTGGTATGAAGTGATTGGTGATTGAGGCCAGAGTATAAACTCTGACCCCTGCAATTCTGGGCTTCTAATTTGTCTGCGAACTCCCAATCCAGCGATCAATCTGCGCTTCCAACACACTCAGCGGAACTCTGCCGGTACCCAACACTTGCGCATGAAACTCACGGATATCAAATTCATCACCCAGCGCTAACTCGGCGCGATCGCGTAATTCCTGAATTTTGAGCTGGCCTATTTTGTAAGCCAATGCCTGCGAAGGAATGGCCATAAAACGCTCGGCTTCGGATACGGCGCTTGCTTCGGAAACGGGCGAGTTGGCATACATGTAATCCAACACCTCTTCACGGGTCCAGCCGAAGTAATGGAAGCCGGTGTCGACTACCAGTCGAATGGAGCGCCATAACTCAGCGTTTAGCTTGCCAAAGTACTGATAAGGATCGGTATAAGCGCCCAGGCCTTTGCCAAGGGATTCAGCATACAAACCCCAACCTTCGCTGTAAGCCGTGGCGCTGCCAAACTGGCGGAAGCGCGGCAGGTTGGTGAGTTCCAGCGTTAAAGCCACCTGGAAATGGTGCCCTGGAACCGCCTCGTGCAGGTACAGGGATTCCATAGCCCACTTGGGCCGGGCGGAAAGATCATAGGCATTGGCAAAAAACACGCCTTTGCGGCTGCCATCGGGTGATGCGGCGCGGTATTGCCCGCCCGCTGCAGATTTTTCCCGAAAGGGCTCAACCAGGCGTATTTCAAAATCTGCCTTGGGTATGATTTTGAACAGCTTGGGTGCATTGGGATCGATGACCTGCCGCAAGGCGATATAGCCATCCAGCAAAGCCTGCCGCTCGGTGTAGTAAAACTTCGGATCGGTGCTGAGGAAATCGAAAAACTCGTTCAGGTTCCCTTCGAAGCCAACTTGTTGCATCACTACTTTCATTTCCTCGTGAATGCGCGCTACTTCGCGGAGTCCAATTGCGTGGATTTCTTCAGCACCAAGATCGGTCGTGGTGGTTTGCTTTACCAGGAACTCATAGCGCTCAGCCCCGCCCGGCAGAGCGTTCATGCCATGTGTTTCCCGCGCCGCAGCGAGATAGTCCTCGTTGATAAAGTCGCGCATCTCGCGGTAAGCAGGGATCAGTTGATCTTCAATGGCGGCCGTGTAGGCCAGGGTAAGACGCTCCCGGTCTTCCGCAGAAAAGGATTCCGGCATATTGCGAATGGGCTGGTAGAAGCCACTGTTCTCGGCCGTATCCACCAATTGGGACTCTAATTGCGGGATGACGTTCTCCATCAATACACGGGGCACCGTCAATCCAACTTCAATGCCTTGCTGCATATTGGTCTGCGCCTGTTGCATCCAGACCACGAAGCCATCAACCCGGCCGCGAAAATTGTCATAGTCCTGCACCGTTTCAAAGGGCTGCAGGCCTGAGCCGCTACCAAGCTGCACAAAGGAATTGTGTACACCACGGAACTGGTTCAGCGGCATCAACTCATCGGCGAAATCGAAATTACGCAGGTCCATTTCCCGCTCAGCTTTGAAAATCTCGTAATTCAGCAAATCTTCTTCGTTCAACAATGTTGCGTCAATGGTCATCAAGCGGTCGAGAGAAGCTTGTTCCAACTCCTGCGCAGCGGCCAACCATTCTGGGCCGATGTCATTGGCATACTGGTCGTTGAAACGGTTGTCGCCGATAAAAGTGGCAAAGGTCGGGTTCAGTTCCAAATAGCCTTCAAAGTATTCTTCGAACAGTTGGTGTAGAGCCAAGACGTTTTGTCCGGTGGATTGAGCGGTAGCGGCTTCAGCGTCGATTGACCCAGAGCTTTCCCCGGTAGTTTCAGCGCTGATCGCGGTGTCGGGTGCTTGCTCTGAGCAGGCAGAAATCAGGCTAAGCAGCAGGATAAGTGCCAGGATTCGAAAGACCGTCATGTGAATTACCGCGTGTGCATGATTTTGAGGCGCAAAGGAGAACACTGCATATCTGCGCTGTGCAAGACTTTAAGTGCATGGAGTCCACATTTCCTGATCATTCAGTGGCTCCAATGCCGGGCTGGATGGAGATGATGAAACCGCTCAAGTCGCTGGCGACACAGCCGCCATTTGCGATGCGGAAATCACTCCAGACTATCGGTACAACGATCGATTTTATTACACGGGCGCTACTGCCATCACACGATTGCTTCCTTAAGTGCTATCATAGGTTCGTGAGCAAGTACTTGACATTGCTGTTGATTCTGGCTTTATCGCTGCCGCCTTTGCAGGCGGTAAACTGTGAAATGGAGCAGGGTCAAGCCAATCAACCGCAAGGCAACCAGCATGTTATGGACTCTGCTAAGCCAATGGCTGCACATCATGAGCAGAAGGTTGCTGAACACGGCCAGTCTGGCAACATGCCTGATTGTTGTGCTTTAGAACCTGCCGCACAGAACCAGGACTGCGATGAAACCATGGACTGCGGCACTTGCTCAGCATTAGTTTCGCTACCGGGCAGCACGGCGATGATCTCCGGTCAGTCAGCCTTTTCCTATAGCGCAAGCATGCGTTCTGGCTTGATGGGTCCCAGCCACTCATTCCCGCCTTACCGACCTCCTATTTCCTGAACTGCGTATTCCGGGCCGTTTTAACGCAGGCCCGCATGATGGCCCAATTGATGGCCCAGTTGATGGCTTATCAAAAGCTTTGACGGCGCTTTTCTGAAGGATGCCCCAGCAGTTCCGGAGATCACTATGTTTTATGCATCTACGCACTTTGGCGTTAAAGCCTTTAGCCTGGGAATTTTGCTCTGGCTGACACTGCCTCCCAGTTCGGTAGCTCAGGCGCTGAGCCTGGCTGAGGCAGAACGTTTGGTGCTGGCCAATGACCCGGCCATGCGCTCGGTCGAGTTCAAAAGCCAGGCGCTGGAAGAAATGTCGGTGGCCGCCGGGCAGTTGCCAGACCCTATGCTGAGAGTCGGCGTCATGTCCTTGCCACTCGACAGTTTTGAGTTCGGCCAGGAGCCCATGACCCAGGCCGTAGTTGGACTGGTGCAGAAATTCCCGCGCGGTGACAGCCGCGAGCTCCGCTCCAGACAATTCCAGCAGCAAGCAGAAATGCTGGATGAATCTTTGCTGGATCAGCAACTGCAGATCACGCTGGCGGTACGCGAACTGTATCTTGAGGTGGTCAAGCAAAGGAAGCGGGCGGCCATCAACGCTGAAGCAATCCAGATTTTCACTGATTTTTCCGATATCACGCGTGATTACTACGCTACCGGCCGGGTGAATCAGCAAGATGTGTTGCAGGCCGTGGTGGAGCTGGCCAAGGCTGAAGAGAGAGCCCGGCAAATTTCAGAAGGGGAAAATCGTGCCCGGGCCCGCTTGTCGACCTGGTTGGGTGAAGCCTCGCGTTTGGATCTCAGCGACGATTGGCCCAGCCTGCCGGATCCATTGCCGCTGGATGATCTTTATGAACGAATCAAAACACACCCGCGCATTCTGGCCCTGCAGAAAAAGATCAATTACTCAGAAACCGGCGTGTAGCTGGCCCGCCAGGCCTACCGGCCGGAATTTTCGATCGATGTAGCCTATGGCGCGCGCAGTGGTCACGAAATGGACGGCAGTTCTCGGGCTGATCTGTTTTCGCTGATGCTGGTGATGGATTTGCCGCTGTTTCATGACCAGCGCCAGGATCGCGTTACCGCCTCCATGATCGCAGAATCCTCGGCGGCCATGTTTAATCGTGATGATCTGTATCGGCGCATGAAAAGCGAAGCAGAACTGAATGCGGTTACGCTCAGCAAGCAACAGGAAAGCATCGCGTTTTTCAGCAACAGCATTTTGCCTGAGGCCCAGTTCAGTGCGGAATCATCGTTTGATGCCTACCAGTCTTCGGTGGGTGATCTCACCAGTTTGTTGCGTGCGCAAATTACCGAAATTGATTTGCGACTGGAGTTTGTGCGCATTCAGGCCGAGGCTTTGAAGTCACAGGCTCGCCTGCTTTATTTCCAGGGAGAGAATTCATGAACAGCAAAATCGTGATGTTATTGCTGGTGGTAGCCGCCTTGATTGGTGGTTTTGTCATCGGCGCTCGCAGTTCAGCTCCTATAACTGCTGATGCTGCGCCCAGCGACGTTACAGCGGAAGAAAAAAAGCCGCTGTACTGGGTTGCGCCGATGGACCCCAACTACCGCCGCGATCAGCCCGGTAAATCGCCCATGGGCATGGACCTGGTGCCCGTCTATGCCGAGCAATCAGAAGACGACGGTGCTATCCGCATCAACCCGTCGGTGGAAAACAACCTGGGTATTCGTACCGAGAAAGTGCGGGTAGGGCCTTTATGGCGCCGCGTCGAGGCCACTGCTTCCGTAGGCATGGATGAAACCCTGATAGCCAATATCAGTGTCCGTACTCAGGGCTGGATAGCGCATTTGTCCATCAACGCCGAAGGCGAGCGGGTGAAGAAGAACCAGTTGCTGTTTGAGTTGTACTCGCCGGAACTGGTCAATGCGCAAAAGGAATTCCTCCAGGCGCTCAAGCGCAGTGGCACTCGTTTGATCAGCGGCTCGACCGAAAAACTGCGGGCCCTGGGCATGATCCAGAATGAAATTGCTGCTCTGGAAAAAACCGCTATGGTCTCGGAAAACATTCGAGTGGTGGCACCACAGGATGGCATTGTCTCCTCGCTGCGTGTGCGTGAAGGCATGTACGTGCAACCCAATTCCACCATCATGAGCCTGGCTGATTTGTCCAGTGTCTGGCTGCAGGCCGAAGTATTTGAGTCGCAAGCGGAGTGGGTGGCAGCCGGGCAGGCGGCCAAGGCCAGTCTGGATTATCTGCCGGCCTACGAATTCAATGGTCAGGTTGATTATGTCTACCCGGTGCTGGACCCCAAGACGCGTACTTTGCGTGTGCGTCTGCGCTTTGATAACCCAGAGGAACGACTGAAGCCCAATATGTATGCCCGGGTTTCCATTTACGGCAAGCTGCATCCCAACGCATTGAGCATTTCCCGTGAAGCATTGATCCAATCCAAAGCCAGCAACCGTGTGGTGGTGGCGCTGGGCGATGGACGTTTCCGGGTGCATGAAGTGCTCACGGGCGTGGAGAGTGGTGAATCGGTAGAAATTCTTGCTGGCCTCGCTGAAGGTGACGAGGTGGTGACTTCGGCACAATTCCTGCTGGATTCAGAGGCCAGCCTCAATGGTGCCGTCAGGCGGCTGGATACCCTGCCTCGGCACGATGATCAGCGAATGCCAGAGCGGGTAATTGCCAGCGGGCGGGTCGATGCCGTCTATCCGGAGCGGAACCGTATCCGCATCACCCATGGTCCGATCGATGCACTGGCATGGCCGGCCATGACCATGGAGTTCGATGTGGTGGGCGACACCGACCTGGGCAGTATCCGCAGTGGCCAGAATATCCGCTTCAGCCTGGAGCAACAGCACGCAGGCGAATACGCCATTGTCAGTCTGGGCCAGGATGCCGAAGTGCAGATGAATAGTGATCCGCAGAGTCATCAACATGATTGAGCAGATCATTCGTTGGTCATTGGCCAACCGCCTGCTGATTGTACTGGCCAGTGTGATATTTGCTGCCTGGGGTGTGCGCAGTGTGCTTCTTACGCCGGTCGATGCGCTGCCCGATCTGTCCGATGTGCAGGTGATTATCAAAACCTCTTATCCTGGCCAGGCTCCGCAGTTAGTTGAAGATCAGGTTACCTACCCTTTGACCACGGCCATGCTGTCGGTACCCAAGGCGGCCACCGTACGTGGTTATTCTTTTTTCGGTGATTCCTTTGTTTATGTGATTTTTGAGGATGGCACGGATCTGTCTTGGGCGCGGTCCCGGGTGCTGGAGTATCTGAACCAGGTGACCGGATCATTACCCCCTGCAGCCAATCCAGTGCTTGGCCCCGATGCGACCGGTGTGGGCTGGGTTTATGAATATGCCCTGCAAGACAAAACCGGGCGGCACGACCTGTCGCAGTTGCGCTCCATCCAGGACTGGTTCCTGAAGTACGAATTACAAACCATTCCCGGAGTTGCCGAAGTCGCGACCTTAGGCGGCATGGTGCGGCAATATCAGGTGGTCATTAACCCGGATGCCATCCGTGCCTATGGTTTGACCCTGTCGCAGATACGCAGCGCCATTCAGAACGGCAATCGCGAAGTGGGTGGCTCGGTGATCGAGATGGGCGAGGCCGAGTACATGGTGCGCGCCACCGGCTATTTACAGTCGCTGGAAGATCTGTCGGCCATACCGCTGGGCATCAATGAAACCGGCACACCCATACGGCTGGCGGATGTGGCCGAGATTCGCCTGGGCCCGCAATTGCGCCGCGGAATTGCGGAATTGAACGGCGCGGGTGAAGTGGTTGGTGGCGTGATCGTCATGCGCTTCGGCGAGAATGCCCTGAGTACCATCAAGGGCGTGAAGCAACGTTTGGCGGAACTGCAGTCGGGCTTGCCTGAGGGCGTGGAAATCGTTGAAACCTATGATCGATCGGCGCTGATCAACCGGGCGGTAGACAACCTGCAAGGCAAATTATTGCAAGAGTTTGTGGTGGTGGTGCTGGTTTGCCTGCTGTTCCTGGCTCACCTGCGCTCCTCCCTGGTCATTGTCATCAGCCTGCCGTTGGGCATATTGGGCGCATTCGCCATCATGCACGCGCAGGGTTTGAACGCCAATATCATGTCGCTTGGCGGCATTGCCATCGCCATTGGTGCCATGGTGGACGCGGCCATTGTGATGATTGAAACCCTGCACAAGAAAATGGAGCAGCCCGATTATGCTGCGAAATCGCACTGGTCTGTGGTTAGCGAGGCGGCCGTTGAAGTGGGTCCACCTTTGTTCTTTTCCTTGTTGATTATTACCGTGAGTTTTCTACCGGTGTTTACCCTGCAGGCCCAGGAAGGCCGCATGTTTGCCCCTCTGGCCTTTACCAAAACCTATGCCATGGCTGTTGCGGCGGGATTGTCCATCACCCTGGTGCCAGTGCTGATGGGATACTTCGTGCGCGGCAAAATCATGCAGGAACACCGCAATCCGCTGAACCGGGCGCTGGTGTGGTTTTACCGGCCGATCATTGCTGCCGTCAGCCACCATCCGGGAATTATCTTTTTGCTCACAGCGGTTTTGGTGGTAGTTGGGTTCTGGCCTGTGAACAAATTGGGTTCGGAGTTTATGCCCGATCTGAATGAAGGCGATCTGATGTACATGCCCACCACCTTCCCGGGTATATCAGTGGGCAAGGCCGCGCAAATACTGCAACAAACCGACAAGCTGATCATGTCGGTGCCGGAGGTGAAATCGGTATTTGGCAAGATGGGCCGCGCCGAGACTGCCACCGATCCTGCACCGATGGCCATGGTAGAAACCGTAATTCAATTGAAACCACAGGCGCAATGGCGGCCCGGATTGAGCATGGAAGACATACGCGCTGAACTGAACCAGCGTTTGCAGATTCCGGGCCTGAGCAATGCCTGGGTATGGCCAATTAAAACGCGCATTGACATGCTCGCTACCGGTATCAAGACGCCGGTAGGTGTCAAGATTGCCGGCCCTGACCTGAAAGTGATCCAGCAGATCGGCCAGGATATTGAAGCTGTGCTCAAAGAGGTTCCGGGTACCGCTTCGGCTTTTTCCGAGCGCGTGGCAGGAGGGCGTTATGTGACGGTGGATATACGTCGCGACCAAGCTTCACGTTATGGGCTCAACATCAACGATGTGCAGGATATTGTGGCCACGGCGATTGGCGGCATGAATGTCACGGAAACCGTTGAAGGCCTGGAGCGCTACCCGGTGAACCTGCGCTATCCCAGGCAGTACCGGGATTCGCTGGAAAAGCTCTGGGATTTGCCGGTAGTCACGCCCATCGGGCAGCAGATTCCGCTGTCGGCGGTGGCCGATATCACCATCGAAGACGGCCCACCCATGATCAAAAGTGAAAATGCCCGTCCCAATGGATGGATATTTGTCGACATAGCAGGCGTTGATCTGGGCAGCTATGTGGAGAGCGCCAAACAGGCGGTGCAGCAACAGGTTAAATTGCCAGTCGGTTATTCGGTCAACTGGTCGGGGCAATTTGAATACCTGGAGCGCGCAGAGGAACGCCTGATGACGGTCGTTCCCTTTACCTTCCTGATTATCGTGCTGCTGTTATTCCTGAACTTCAAAAGCTTGCCCGAGGTGTTGATCATTCTGGGCACATTGCCGACAGCGCTGGTGGGAGGTATCTGGTTGCTGTACTTGCTGGACTACAACCTTTCAGTGGCAGTAGGCGTGGGCTTTATCGCCCTGGCAGGGGTCGCGGTTGAGATTGGTGTGGTCAAGCTGGTTTATCTCAAACAGGCCCTGGCCAGGCAACAACAACTGGCACAACAGCAGGGCCGCAAACTGAATCGTGAAGACTTGTCGCAGGCCGTTGTCGAAGGTGCGCTACTCAGGCTCAGGCCCATTACCATGACGGTGGCTACCATCATGGCCGGCCTGTTGCCCATCATGCTGGGCAGCGGTACAGGCTCAGAAGTGATGCGCCGAATTGCTGCGCCGATGATCGGTGGCATGCTCAGTGCCACGATTTTAACGCTTGCAGTAATTCCAGCGGCCTTTTTATTGTGGCAGAGTCACATATTAAAGAAGCTTTGAATAAATAAAGGAGAAAAGTGTGAATTCAGCAACCGTGGATTTTGTAACCTTGAGTGCCATGCAGGTGCGCGTGCTGGGATGCCTGATGGAAAAAGAGGCAACCACGCCCGAGCAATACCCGCTCACCGTCAATTCCCTGCGTTTGGCCTGCAACCAGAAAACCGCGCGCCATCCGGTGGTGAACTACACCGAAGGCGAGGTGGGCCATACCGTGCGTGAACTGCAAGCACTGGGGTTTGTGAAGGAAGCCTGGGGTGCACGCGTGGTCAAGTACGAACATCAGGCCGGTAAGATTCTCGGCCTGCAAAGCAAAGGCCTGGCGGTTTTGTGCGTATTGATGCTGCGCGGGCCGCAAACATTGGCTGAAATCAAAACCAGCACCCAGCGTATCCATGAGTTTGGTGACCTTGACGATGTCGCGCATATGCTCGGTCGCCTGGCGGAGCATGAGCCACCATTGACCCTGTTGCTACCTCGCATGCCGGGCCAAAAAGAATCGCGCTATACGCACCTTTTAAGCGGCGAACCGGATTTGAGCAAATTGGAATTTCGAGCAACGTCCTCGTCGTCGACCACTAGCGGATTGGAAGACCGTGTTGAGGCGTTGGAGAGCGCTGTCGAAGAATTACGCGAGCAACTGCAGAATCTGCTGAATCCGCAGACTTAGCGAAAACCAGCCTCATCAGTCAGACTGCAAATACCTGCCAAAGAAATCCAGGTACAAATTCCATAGCTGCGTGGTCTCTGCCTCACCCGTAATGCGATGACGCTTGCCGGGATAAGCCATCATTTCAAACGGCTGAGCGGCCTGCTGCAGGGCGGTAATCATCTGCACCGTATGGTCAAAAAACACATTGTCATCAGCCATACCGCGGATGATCAGTAATGGATCCGTCAGATTTGAGGCATAGCTCATCGGGCTGGAAAGTTCATACTTGCCTGCGCCATCATTTGGATCACCCATGTAGCGCTCGGTGTAGTGGGTGTCGTACAGGCGCCAGTTGGTAACCGGTGCACCGGCAATGCCTGCTTTCAATGTGCCTGGATGTTGCAGCAGGGTCATCAGGGTCATATAACCGCCGTAAGACCAGCCGTGCATACCAATCCGCTTAGCGTCAACAAAAGCCTGGCTCTTCAGCCAGTTGATGCCCGTGATCTGGTCACGTACTTCGATATTACCCATGTTGCGATAGATCACATCTGCAAAGGCTTTACCGCGATTGCCGGTGCCACGGTTGTCCAGGGTGAACACGACGTGGCCATTGCGCGCCAGCACCTGATTGAGTCCCTGCAAGCGGCCATCTATCGGCCACTGGTGGGTTACCTCTGGCCCGCCCGGACCTCCATACAGGTAAACAATTGCGGGATACTTTTTCGCCGGGTCGAAATCAGCAGGTTTTGTGATCTGGTAGTTCAGCAGCGTGCCATCTTCAGCCGCCAAGGTGCCAAATTCACCTGCTCTATGATCGGCCAGGTAGGGGTAATAGGCATGGGTCTCGTCCAGTGCATTTTCGGTAATGTAAGTCAGCAGTTCGCCTTTCGCTGATCGAATGGCGGTGTAAGGCGGGCGCAAGGGACCTTGGCCATTTTCAACGTAGAAACTGCCATTGGCCGCAACTTTGGCGTCGTACCAGCCGCCGTCAGGAGTCATCTGCTCTGCCGCTCCATTTTCCAGTGAAACCCGATACAGTTGCTTTTCCAGTGCTGTTCCCGAGTATCCTGAAAACCAGATCATGCCGCTTTTTTCGTCTACGGCACGAACACCAGCACCGGTGCGATCGGTACCGGCAACTGACCAATTGTTGTCGGTCAGTTGGCGTATCAGGCTGCCGTCTTTCTGGTAGAGGTAGAGCTGGTTATGGCCCGAGCGCTCGGATGACCAGATGAACTGCTCACCACCAGAGAGAAAGTTCAGGTCATCGTGCAGGTTGATCCAGTTGGGCTGCTCCTCACGTAAAACCTGTTTTTGCTCGCCGGTAACCGGGTTCACAAAAACCAGGTCCAGGGTTTGTTGATCGCGCGATTGAATTTGCACGGCCAGCGTTCCATCGGGTGAGAAGTCTGCCCGGGCCAGGTAGATATTCGGGTTATCGCCCAGGGAAACGGTCCGCTCTTCACCGTTGGAAAGATTCTGCAGCAACAACTCCACTTGAGCGTTCGCGGTCCCGGCAAACGGATAACGCTGGAGAATGGCCGTTACACCGTCAGAGTTAATTTCATAGCGATCTTTCTCAACTACGTTGCTTTCATCTATCCGTGCGTAGGCAATACGGCTGTCATCCTTGGCCCACCAATAGCCGGTGTTTCGATACATTTCTTCCTGCGCCACGAATTCGGCCATACCGTATGAAATCGCGTCGCCACCCGTGCTTGTCAGGGCACGCTCTTCGCCAGTGGCCAGGTCGATGACGTACAAATTCTGCTCACGAATAAATGAGACAAATTTGCCCTTGGGCGATATGCGGGCATCGGTTTCGGTGGCATCGGTTGCTGTGAGCCGTTTTGGTTCAGACCCCAACTGCAGGAAGTACAGGTCACCGCCGAGCGGAAACAACAAAGCCCTGCTGTCAGGGGACCAACTGTACTCGATGATACCGGTCGCAAAAATACGCGCTCGCTCCCGGCGAGCTCGTTCCACTTCGTCCAGTTGCTCTTTTGCAACCAGTGCACGGCTGTCGACCAGCATGCGCTTTTCACCATCGGCGATGTGATACTCCCAAAGATCCTGTTGGTACTGGTCATCCTTTTTTCCTTGCAGGAAGGTTACTCGAGAGCCATCCGGCGAGATCTCTACACCCTTGGCCACCGGGCCCGACAACGATGGGCTGGCCACCAGTCGAGCAATGTCCAGTTCATTGGCTGAAAGCAAAGAACTCAAGACAAAAACTGCTGCGGTGATGAACCAACTTCGAAGAGCATACATGGAACATCCTTTTGATCGGTTTGAAGAGTGGCTTGATGAGGGGCTTGGTGATTGGCCTGGTAATAGTTATGATTTATTGGATCATGCGGTGAGGCAGGAGCATCCCGCAATGATTCGTCGCGCCGGTGCGTCATTAATCGAAGGGTTCCTTAAGGTCCGCCTCATCGATAGTTTCAGCGAGGTCGCGGCGCGTTAGATGCAATTGCCCCCCAACAACACCGTGCCGCTCAAGGCTAAACCATTCGCTACTGTACATTACAGAGTCTGCTGACATCATCGCGCAGGATTCCACCACCGCCATTAATGCGCGCCATTGTTCTAATGATACTGGTGGATTCAACATATCGTTTAATTCGATCTGATAGTTCTAGAATAACCGTTATTAATCGCTTAAATAGATTAGTGGTATGGCGCTATACAATCTATAGCTGCAAGGACGAAAGCGCATGAAAACCCTGCTACAGATCAACCAGCGAAACGATTCAAAAGATGGCAGCATAGACGCCATCATTAAACACTGTAATAAACACACGTAATGGAGATAGAAAACATGAGCAAGTTATTTGCAAAAATCAGTCCATGGGCTGACCTGGCAGGACGTTTTCTAATGGCTTTCATCTTTATGACCACAGGGTATGGCAAGATCGGAGGATTCGAGGGCACGCAGGGTTTTATGGAATCCATGGGCGTTCCGGGAGAGTTGTTGCCGCTGGTTATTATCACTGAACTGGGCGGTGGATTGCTGTTAATGCTTGGATTATTTACCCGTTATACAGCGCTTGCGCTGGCAGGTTTCACCATACTGGCTGGCTATATTTTCCATGGCGGTAGCGAAGACATGATGCAGCAAATCATGCTGGCTAAGAATATGGCGATAGCGGGTGGCTTTCTGGTCCTGGTTGCCAATGGTGCCGGTAAATTCAGCCTCGACCGTCGATTCGGCAGATCCTGAGCGGAGCTGAAACATAATGAACACAGAAAAGAGCAGAACATTGAGCCGCATTATTCCGAGCACACAAACCTCGGACGGTGCTGGTGTGAAACTTCGTCGCAGCATTGGTTCCAGCCAGAACATACGGCTAGACCCCTTTCTGATGCTGGATGAATTCGGCACCGAGAACCCGGATGACTACATCGCGGGTTTTCCACCGCACCCGCACCGCGGTTTTGAAACCGTGACCTATATGATTGATGGCCACATGCGACACGAAGATCACCTGGGCAATGTGGGTGAGCTGAAAAGCGGTGGGGTACAGTGGATGACTGCAGGCCATGGCGTGATTCACTCGGAAATGCCGCAGCAGGAAAGTGGCCGCATGCGTGGTTTCCAGTTGTGGGTGAATCTGCCTGCAAAAGAGCAAATGAAACCGGCTGCTTACCGGGATATTCCGGCGGCTGAATTGCCAGTAATACCTCTGGAGAATGGTGGTTCGGTGAAATTGATCGCAGGCCGGGTTGAGTTGAACGGCCAGGTGCACAACGGTCCGATCAATTCCAATCCGGGCGACATGACCACTGATCCGCTGCTTGTCGATCTGTCCCTGCCAGCCCTTGGCGCCCTTGAGTTGCACGTTCCACTGCGGCACAATGCCTTTGTTTATGCCTATGAAGGCACGGCAACGATTGCTGGGCAAAACCTGCCGCAACAATCGGCTGGAATTCTGACTGATGGTGACCGAGTGGAAATTGTTGCAGGTTCTGAACCACTCAGGCTGGTGCTGATTGCGGGTAAGCCGTTGCATGAACCGATAGTGCAGTACGGGCCCTTTGTGATGAATACGCGCGAGGAAATCGAGCAGGCGATCAGCGACTACCAACAGGGGAAGTTAACCTGAAATTGAGATGTATAATCTGGAGTGAATGATCGCCGGGTGGCAATATGTCACCTTGTTCTGATACTGACTGCTAAAGGTGGATTCATGGCAACATCAATTTTGAAGATCAGTGGCATCGGGCCAGCAACCGCAGCGACTCTGGCAGATTTCGGCTTCAAAACAGCTGAAACCCTGGCAGCTGCAAAAGTTGATCAGCTGAGCCTGGTGCCAGGCTTTGGCGCAATAAGAGCCCAAAGCACAATCGCCGATGCAATGTCCATACTGGGCAATGGTGCAACAACCGGCAAAAAAGCTGATGATTCCAGCAAGAAGGGCAAAGGTTCAAAGAAAAAAGGGAAAGACAAAAAGAGCAAGAAAGACAAGAGTAAGAAAAGCAAGAGTGGCGACAAAAAAGGCTCCTCTAGCAAGAACAAGAAGCAGGAAAAAGACCAGAAAAAACATAAGAAAGGAAAAAATAAGCGCAACAAATAGTCTTGTACATATCTCCCCTGGAGAACATCGAGCAGCCTATTTGTCGCCAGCCTTGGGTAAGAGCAATCGGGATGGATGCTTTTGTGAGTGGTGCACGGTTTGTTGCGCGACTTCGACACGATCACTCATGCCGAATGCTTCACCATTATTCAGATTGCGGGCAAAGCGTGGAAAGTTGCTGGAAGATACTTCCAGGCGAATCCTGTGTCCGGCCGGAATCGTATAGCTGGTAGCCCAGAGGTCTATATCCAATCGATAAACTTCACCCGGCACGATGTTGCTGGGTAGCTCTGCAGGATTGCGAAAACTGGCCCGTTTGATGCCTTCCTGAATCAGCAGGCTATAACCATCCGGATAAACATCGACCAGAGCAGCGGTGAAATCGGTGTCTGGTGCCGAGGATGCAATATACAGCTCCAGCGCGATCGGGCCGGTAATTTCATAGTCTTCAGTCAGCGGTTCGGTGTCGAAGCTGAGTACATCGTTGCGTGCCAACAGCTCCTGTCGATCTGGCAAACCAGCGGCTCTTCCCCACACATTGGTGTGCGCAGTAATTGTGACCGGATTGTTCGGATCATAAGTAAATTTTTCAGGAGCCTCATCAGCCGGTACTGTTGCGTTAAGTACACGACCCGCATGCAGGTACAAGGACTCGGTGTGTACATCTTGCGGCGGCCAGCTGGCAGAGTCGTGCCAGGCATTGTCGCCGATATTGAAATATCGAACCCGCGGTCGCTGATCAAAACCATTGTCCACGCCCTTGAGGAAATGGTCGAAAAAGCTCAGCAGCAGCTCACTGTAAGCGGCAACGGCAGCATCGCCTAAGTCTCGCTGGCCGACCTTGAGTTCCAGCGGCTCGCCATTGAGGTGAATAGACATCGAATCGTGATCCCAGGGCCCCATAACCAGCCATTGCTGCGCGCGCGCCTGCTGATTTGAACTCAACTGCTGAATGCTGTTCCACACAATGATGGTGCCGCGCGTAAAGCTGTCGTACCAACCGCCGAAGTGCAAGGCAGGAACGCGAACCTGTGGGTAGTGCTCCAGCGCTGACCGGGCTGGCCCGAATGGGTCTGCAGAATAGCCTGTGATTCTTTCGCGCCACAGCACATCCCTTAAGCCGTAGCGTTCGCCCAGGGTGATCAGCGGCAGTTGTGTCAGGTCGATTTGCGCTGTGTTCTGGTATTTGCCCTGTTCGATATCATCCAGATCGAGGGTCCACAGACCACTGGCCTGCAATGGGAAGGCACCATCCAGTGTTTGCTTTTCCCGCGCCAGCGTGATGTTGGCTGGCGAGATGGCCTTGATGGCCGGATGTCCGCTCACGGCCGCCATCAACGCGGTATAACCGTAATAGGACTCGCCCATCACGCCGACCTGGTCGTTGCTCCAGTCCTGCGCAACAATCCAATCCAGAGTGTCATAGGCATCCGGAATTTCCTGGCCTTCGACATAGGCGGTAAAAACGCCTTCCGAGCCATAGCGGCCACGGACGTTTTGTGTGACGTAGGCAAAGCCATGACTGGCGAAGAACTCGCCGACCTTGGGTTGGAATGCGTAGTCTGTTTGAGTGCCGTAGGGCAATCGGCACAAAACCACCGGAAAGGGTCCATCGCCCTCGGGTAAATACACATCGGTGAGCAACTTCACGCCATCGCGCATTGGCACATGAATATCCAGCGAGGCACGAGGTTCTGCGGATACGGCCATAGTCCAGATAAGCAACGATGCGCAGAGCGCACGCAGCTTGCTGGCTTTAGAGGTAAAAGAATTCACCAGTACTGGCTCTTAAGTAGTGACCAAAACTAGGGAATTCCCAGGCGCCGGATACCTGATTTCCATAATCAGGGTTTAGCAAACGGAATACGTTTGAGCGCCACCTGGCCATTGCTGATTACCAGCAACACATCCTGCAGGGCCATGATGTCTTCCAGCGGGTTGGCGGGCAGCAGTACTAAATCCGCTTCATAACCCACAGCGATGCGGCCGGTTTTGTCCTGCAGCCTGAGCAGTTCAGCAGAACTGGTTGTTGCAGCCTGCAGGGCTTCGAAATGACTCAAGCCAAAGCGACTGAGGTACATCACTTCCAGCGAAATGCGATTGATAGACATGTTGTCGTAGTAATTATCCGCACCGGTCGCGAAGCGCACTCCCAGCCGATGGGCCTCGCGAATACTTTGTTCCAGACGCGCCACCATGTGCGAGCCGCGCAGGCGCTGCACGTTGTCGTATTCTTCCTCGCGCATTTCCAGCATGGTGATGTAAGTCGGCACAAACCAGGTGCCTTTTTGTTTCATCAGCTCCAGTGTGGCGGTTGAAAGATAAGTACCATGATCGATGCTGCGCGCACCGGCTTGTACCGCAGCCAGCGCACCTTCATCACCGTGTGCATGAACCATTACCGGCAGATCGTGTTTTGTGGCTTCGTTAACGATTACTTCCAGCTGATGACGGTTATAAACCTGTTGCCGCGGGTCCGTGTCGGAACGACCAGCCCGTTCGGTGCCGCGGGTTTTGATCACATCCACGCCGCGATCGGCGTTCACCTGCACCAGCAGGCGTAACTCATCATCGCTGTTAACGCCGTTGATCAATGATGCCAGGCGCGGATCGGCCAGGATGCTGTCTTCCAGGTTGGGAGTAACGTAAACGCCTGCAGCCACCATATCCGGGCCAGGCAGGCTGCCATTGCGAACCAATTCGCGCAAACCCACATCTTCGAATGCCGGCACACTGGCAGAGCGGACGGTGGTGGTGCCAGACTCCAGCGCCCGTTTGGCTTGCTCCAGGGTATCCAGATGGGTATGCGCATCGATCATGCCAGGCGCCAGGTAATTGCCCTCGCAATCAATGGTGGTGTAGCCGGACGGGACCTTCTCGCCCGCATCGCTGATGCTTTCAATCAAACGGCCATTGATCCGCAGCGTAACGTTCTCACGAACGCTTTCCTGCAGGCCATCGAACAGATTGCAATTCACCAATGCAATCATATCTGCCTGGGCGCAAAGCGAAAAGGAACTCAAAGCGCCACCTAGAAAAATGACGAAAATTTGATTTTTAAATTTCATAAGGCCCTCAAGGGTGCAGGTCGCGGACAATTTCTGACTCCAATAATAGACGTTTTCAGTGTCGTATCGCAGCTACTCGCAAAATTTCAAGACTTCAACTCGGGTCATCTGCATGCCTTGCCTCAAGTATTAATTTGGCGGTTGTGACGGCTTGCTGAGTATGTAAATGGCGGCTGTTGCCATGAACAGACCTGCAGTCACTTTTAACCAGATTTCCAAAGGTGTGAAAAAAGTCACATAGGTCAAACTCAGCAACATGCCGCTGATGGCAAAAACTTTTGCCACCAGTGGAATAACCCGGTGTTCCTGCCACTTTTGTAAGGGTGGGCCAAACCAACGGTGGTGGTAAAGCCAGTCATGGAATTTCCTGGAGCTGTTGGAGAATGCCCATAGGGCCAGAATCAAAAACGGGCTAGTGGGTATTACAGGCAGGAAGACTCCAACCATTCCCAAACTGAAGAACAACCAACCAAGGCAGAAATATACAGGTCTCATTCAGTGCTGAGAATACCGGTCAACAGCCAGGCTAGCAGGAGGTCGGACAAAGGTTGATTGTTCAAAGTCTAACAACCGGGCCCGGTACAAGACAAGGTAACAACGCTTGCAGAAGGGATCTTCCATTGGCCATCTGTCTTGCTCCGCGTTGCGTAAGGCGCGCAGCTTTTGTTGGTCATCCACGCGATCCTGTCTGCCCGGGCTGCTGGCGAGGCAGCAAAAAGTAAAGCAGTCACGAGGCCTGCTATTTGTATGATGTGCATTTAGCATAATTTTCTCGTTTGTATGCAGTGCGAATGTTCAGGGTGAATGCTCAGGGGCTCAGGGTGATCGTTAAAGAGGATTCAAATGCGCCAAACTCGGCTGTTACAGGGCACTAGATATTCGGTTTAACCAATTGACTCGGTAGCGTGCCCATTGCATCCAACTTGTTTTGGTAATGTTTCTCCAGCCAGAACTTCATTCCCGCCCAATAAACCAGCGCCGGCACGGTGAATGCTGCGACAGTTGCAGGCAAAAATCGGAAAAGCGCACTCGCTTCATCGGTAAACGGATCATAGATACCAAAATAGGCGAATTGCCCAATGATGATGCCACTCAAGGCCAGAAAGTTAAATCCTTTGGTGTAGTAGTAACGGCCGTGTGGTGCTGCTTCAAAAATTGAGAGCAGGTGAATGTGTTGCTTTTTAAGGAAAAAATAATCCACCAGCAGAATACCTGCAACGGGCGCTTGCATGGTGCCATTGTAGGCCAGGAAAGTATCGCCCAAGTCAAACAACTCGCGCGGCCAGATTACGAAGAACGCCAGCGGTACACAGGTAATCGCGATAATCACTTTCCAGCCTCTTTTGTGCAAGCCCGGCAAATGCCGTAAGGCCAACCCGCTGGCGAATAGCGAAATAGAGGTGGAAGTAATGTTGGCCAGCGCCACGAAAGCCAACGCCAGCACACCCATGAATACACCACCCAGTGGAATCATCCACTGGGTTGGATCGTCAGAACCAATGACCAGCCCTGATACCAGGGCAATGGAGCAAACGATGCCATTGACCAGCCCGAAATGCAGCACTTCAGGATAAATGGCGTTACGTTTTGATTTTGTATTGCGGGCGAGGAAGCCTATGCCGCCCCACCAGGAAATTCCGGAAGCAATGCCCAACTCTACTGCAATGGCATAGTTCATCCAGGGGATGGGAAGCGGGTCGAGGGCTGGGGCCGATATGATTTCGTCCCAGCCATGTGTGGTCACCAGCATGTAAAACATGAAAACTACCACGACCATCAAACCGGGCGTGATGATGTTATTGAACAGGCTGAGCAGGTGTACACCGCGAGTGGTGATGATGTAGGTAATCCAGATACCAAGAGCAACTCCGGCACCGGCCAGCCAATCGGGTGCCTGGAACCCCATGGCCTGGTAGACATTGACAATGCCATTGCCAAACATGACCAGAATGAGACCCGACCAACCAATCATGTTGATCAGGTAAAAAATCAATACGATTCGGGCACCGTTCTGACCAAAGGCAGGTTTACAGAAATCAATTTGCTCCAGGCCGTAACGATGGCAGCCCGCTGACAGGGATGCGCTGACCATCAGGGTGCCAATCAGATTTCCGGCGATCAGGCAAACCATGCCCTGGATGGCACCGACGTAATTGGCCACGATGCCACCGGTGAGAAAACACCATGTGGCAATGGAGTAAGCAAAACAGGTGCCGTGAGCGCCCCAGAATTTGTATTCCCGCTCGCTGGGCAGCATAGGCTCGCGGCCATAGGTGCTGAGCAGGTCGCCATGGAACTCCTCATGGGCTGAGGATGGCTTTTTACTCATCTCGCGAGTTCGAA
>JAWXBM010000068.1:0-5055 GCA_034440115.1 Lysobacterales bacterium
ATTGGCTCCCATCAGTTGCGGTCCGGGTCCATCGCCGTGGCTGGTTTTGTACATGCCGTAGGGATCTTGATTTTCGTAGTTCATTTGAATTACCTCTCTCTGAATTGAATGGTTGGTACACCACTATCAAACAAGAAGTCACTTCATCACGTTTGCCAATGCGCGATTGGGACTTGCTGATTTGACCAGCCCTTAAGCTACACGCTGGTGGAGACCCTGTCGGTTGCTTTGCGCACATAGCGCCGTAGCAGATGGTTAATGGGTGATACGTGGTCACTTGCCACCGGTATCGGGAAGCCTGGTTCAGTTGCTGTTGGCACAGGCCCTAGCGGACGTTTCCGCGGGAATTTCTGAAACCAAAATTGATGCAGTCCGCGCAGTAATCCTGCGGGCAATTTGATAGCCACATCATCTGCAGTCCGTTCCCGCGGGAACGTTGATGACCTGTTTGAACTGAATCAGAATCGGGGCTTTCGAATTACCCCCAAAACCTCTCAAAGCCGCTGGATGGGCGAAAAGATGGATGATCAGTTGGCGGTTGAGGGCCTATTGTTCAGTGAGTAGCAGCCGCCCGAAACCGTCATGCCGGGCTTGATCCGGCATCCATAAATCATCGTGCGCTGGACCCCGGCTCGTAGGCCGGGGTGACGAATAACATGCCGGGGTGACGAATAACATGCCGGGGTGACGAATAACATGCCGGGGTGACGAATAAGATGCCGGAATGACGAATACAACGCCGGGATCGCCAAATCGACGAACTTTCCAGCTGCAATCAACCGTTCGGTGAACAAAAGGCGATACCTTCATTGATCCAACCGTCTTCCTGCATGGCATCCAGCAGAGCGGAGTTGGTGGCATAACGGTGATTGCTGTCTTTGCCCAGGGCAAAACCATTGTTGTAAGCGCGATAAACCGCAGTGGAGTTATCTGGACAAGGTTGCTGTTCACCTGCTCCTCTGGGAATAACAGACATGGCCCAGCCTTCAAAATTCCAGCCTTTCTCGCCAGCAGGCGTGTCTTCCTGCAGTGCCTGCAGCATGCGGCACTCCAGTGCGGTATCTGAATAGAAGTGACTGTTTGGACCGGGCTGCACCGAACCGTAGAAGCGGCACATATTGGCAGCATCAGGATTTGACCACAGGTTCCATGCCTTGAATGACTCGCCGGTACGTTCCCATCCAGGACCTGCCCCGCCTTGATCAATCATCACCGCTTCTCCGGCACCACTGGTAATGAAGTAGTGATCCAGGCTGGTGTTATAGAACTCAATCACTTCAACCAGCCCAAGTGATTCTTCTGGCGGAATCCCCTGAGCCAGGCCACCACAGTCCAAGGCATTACAAGTGAAATAGCCATTGGCGCCAGTCGCCAGCAATTGGCCATCGGCATAAGTGATGGTGTGTGGCCCTTCGAACAGTCCGTTGCTCATATCCGACCAACTGACACCTTCATCCACACTGAGCTTGATACCGCCATCCGTACCAACAACCATCGCCGGGGAATTTGGTCCATCCTGATCTACAAACGCCAAGCCATGCACTGCTTCGGTCAAGGCGGTGGGCTCCCAGGAAACACCCCGGTTGAAACTGATAAACAGGCCGTGATCGGTCAATGCATAGGATGCCCACCGATCGACGGGGTGGTGAACTACTCGCACG
Source organism: Lysobacterales bacterium (assembly GCA_034440115.1). Classification (GTDB taxonomy): domain Bacteria; phylum Pseudomonadota; class Gammaproteobacteria; order Xanthomonadales; family SZUA-36; genus JAWXBM01. The sequence continues at coordinate 1,662 of JAWXBM010000068.1, forward strand.
GTATTCGCTGGAAACGAACCATTATCGACCCGTGTCCAGTTAGCGCCGTGATCAGCGGACTCCCACAGGCTGCCTGGAAGCTCAAAGAATTCCGAGGAAATGGCCCAGAGCCCGTCCTGTTCTGGGTTGGTCAGCAAATTGTATCGATCATCGCCGATTCGAATATTGGCGCCTTTTACAGTCCATGAATCACCCTGATCAAAACTTGCGTATATGCTTGAGGCGCCGCCACCTCTGAGGCCAATATAGATGGCATCTCCAGTTGCAACCGGCGGCAATATTATGGCCGCGTTATTCAGCGATATCACGCTAAGACCATTCCAGTTCAAGGTTTCTATACCGTCTCCCGATTCATACCAGGCAGCGAGACCATAAAGCCCAAAAGCCAGAATCTTGCCATCGGCAAGTTGCAAGGTATTGATATCTGAAATGCCTCTCAAATCACCACCCAGGTCTGTCAAGCCTTGCGAAGACCATCGGAAAATATGCCGATCAATTACACAGTAATCGCAGGGTTCGGGATAATAGACGGGCGTGTGAAGCAGCAAAATGCCTTGACTAGTAAGCAAAGGGCCTGCTGCATCCGGATCAACCGGATGGTAACCGCCTGCGCCTCCCCCCAAGGGAAATTGATAAGGTGCATTGCAGCGGCTGCCAACCGGGCACAAGGGCTTCCACGTTCCGGCCAACGCCGAGCCGGATGAGAGCAACAGACTGAAAAAAATTGTGGCGACAAAAAGCTTGATACTGTTCATATTGCAAAGTGAGTTAGGCGATTTCATGCGACTCATTTTTGTCTCCGGGTACTGGAATAAGGCCGATACTGGCAAGTTGATTGTTACTGTAACCTGAACGGCAGTTAAACAAAAACCCCGGCCGGAGCCGGGGTTTTGCGCTTCAGAACAATTTGCGATCAGGACTTCTTGTCGTCGTCCACTTCCTCGAACTCGGCATCGACCACGTCATCCGAGGTTTTGCCGGTAGCGGCGCCTTCCGAGCTGGCTGCATCCTGTGCTGCCTGCGCGGCCGCAGCAGCCTGTTCATGGATTACCTTGCCGGCTTCACTCAGCTTGGTGACGGCGGTTTCAATGGCTTCTTTGTTATCACCCTTGATGGCTTTTTCAACTTCGTCGATAGCCGCTTCAATCTTGGCCTTGTCGTCGTCACCAATCTTGTCGGCAACTTCTTTCAGGCTTGAACGAGTGGCATGAACCAGAGCATCGGCGCTGTTGCGCGTGGTTACCAGTTCATGGAACTTGCGATCGTCCTCGGCATGCACTTCGGCATCCTGCACCATGCGCCGGATTTCCTCTTCCGACAAACCGGAACCGGCCTTGATCTCGATCTTCTGTTCCTTACCAGTCGCTTTGTCCTTGGCGCTGACATGCATGATGCCGTTGGCATCGATATCGAAGTTCACTTCGATCTGTGGCAAGCCGCGTGGTCCAGCACCAATACCCGCCAGATCAAAACGCGCCAACGATTTGTTGGCTGAGGCGATTTCACGTTCACCCTGCAACACGTGCAAAGTTACCGCGGTCTGGTTGTCTTCAGCCGTCGAAAAAGTCTGCGTGGCCTTGGTCGGAATGGTGGTGTTCTTTTCGATCAGCTTGGTCATCACGCCGCCCAGGGTTTCAATACCCAAAGACAGAGGCGTTACGTCCAGCAGCAAAACGTCTTTCACTTCACCCGACAACACACCACCCTGAATGGCCGCACCGATGGCTACCGCCTCATCCGGATTTACATCCTTGCGCGGCTCGCGGCCAAAGAACTCGGAAACCACTTCCTGCACCTTGGGCATGCGGGTTTGACCACCTACCAGCAGGACATCGTCGATATCCGAAACCTTGAGGCCGGCATCGTCTATTGCTGTACGGCAAGGGGCGATGGTGCGGCTGATCAGTTCTTCCACCAGCGATTCAAGCTTGGCGCGGGTCAGCTTGATGGCCAAATGTTTCGGGCCGCTGGCATCCGCTGTGATATACGGCAGATTGATTTCAGTTTGCTGCGTGCTGGACAGCTCGATCTTGGCACGCTCACCGGCTTCACGCAGGCGCTGCAGAGCCAGCGGATCGTTCTTCAAATTCACGCCCTGATCTTTCTTGAATTCAGCGACCAGGTAATCGATGACCCGCATATCGAAATCTTCGCCACCGAGGAAGGTATCGCCGTTGGTGGCCAGCACTTCGAACTGGTGCTCGCCATCGACTTCGGCAATCTCGATAATGGAAATATCAAAAGTACCGCCACCGAGGTCGTAAACCGCAATCTTGCGCTCGCCGCCCTTCTTGTCCAGGCCATAGGCCAGCGCTGCAGCGGTGGGTTCATTGATGATGCGCTTAACGTTCAGACCGGCAATCTTGCCTGCGTCCTTGGTGGCCTGGCGCTGTGAATCATTGAAGTAGGCCGGTACGGTGATGACCGCTTCGGTAACAGCCTCACCCAGATAATCCTCGGCGGTTTTCTTCATCTTCATCAGCACACGGGCCGATATTTCGGGTGGTGCCATTTCCTTACCGTTGGCCGTAACCCAGGCATCGCCATTGCTGGCCTTGACGATTTTGTAAGGCACCAGATCGCGGTCTTTCTGTACCACGTCTTCGTCAAACTTGCGGCCGATCAGGCGCTTGACCGCATACAGCGTGTTGGTTGGATTGGTGACCGCCTGGCGCTTGGCCGGCTGGCCCACCAGTACTTCGTCATCCTTGGCGAAAGCTACTACGGACGGTGTGGTCCGGTCGCCTTCGGCGTTTTCAATCACCTTGGGTTTGCCACCTTCCATCACGGCTACGCATGAATTGGTGGTACCCAGGTCAATCCCAATGATTTTACCCATGGTTGTGTCTCCCAAAAATTCGAAAAAATTCCAAAATATTCTTTAATAACAGATGGCTTAAAAATGGGGCTCAGTAGTTATTTTTCAATGTGTCCAACAAGAAATAATGACTCAGTCAGGACTTTTAGCCACCACCACCATGGCTGGCCGGATCAGCCGATCATGCAGCCGGAAACCTTTTTGCATCACGTTCAACACGGTATTTTCCGCAACGTCTGCTGATGGCAACATGGCCACAGCCTCATGCCACTCCGGATTGAAGGCTTCACCCTGAGGGTCAATCAGTTCCAACCCGTGGTCGCCCAGAACCTTGTTCAACAGCTTTAATGTCAGTTCTTTGCCTTCACGCAAAGATTCAACCGTAGCGTTGTCCGGGGTGATTTCCAGTGCTCGTTCCAGGCTGTCTCGTACCTGCAGCAAGTCTTTCATCACACCTTCAAGGGCAAATTTACGCGAACGCTCCTGGTCACGAATCAGGCGTTTGCGCAGGTTTTCCATCTCGGCCTGCATGCGCAGCATGGCATCGCGGTTCTGAACCAACTCCTGCTCGGCCGA
>JAWXBM010000069.1:0-11645 GCA_034440115.1 Lysobacterales bacterium
CCCTCCAACCTGAGTGAAAGCCTGTGGGGTGATGAAAAACCATGACCACGGCTGCGGTGAACCTTTGGGGCACCACGATAGGTTACGTGTCCATGGGTACAGCTGAGCGCTTTGCGCGATTTGAATACGACCCGGCGTTTGCCGCGCGCGGGGTTGAGCTAGCGCCTTTGGTATTGCCGCTCAAGGCACACCAGATTTACCAGTTCCCGGATTTACCCAAGCACAGTTTTTATGGCCTGCCCGGGCTTCTGGCGGACAGCCTGCCCGACAAATATGGCAACAAGTTGATCGACGTATGGCTGGCACAGCAAGGCCGAACCCCAGATTCCTTCAACGCCGTGGACCGGCTGTGCTACACCGGCAAACGCGCCATGGGAGCCCTGGAGTTTGAGCCGGCGCAGGCGAATGTTGCTGCCGCTGACAAATCGCTGGAAGTCGGTGAGTTGCTTGAATTGGCCGCATTGGCGTTCACCAGCAAAGCGGGTTTGAAAACCCGACTGGACGGAACCGGCAGTGAGCAGGGACTGCTGGACATACTCAGCGTTGGTACCTCCGCCGGTGGCGCACGCGCCAAAGCGGTGATCGCGCTCAATCCCGAAACCATGGAAATTCGTTCCGGCCAACTGGAGTTACCGTCCGGCTTTGAGCATTGGCTGATCAAGTTTGATGGTGTGGCACTCAGCGGTGACTGGGGTGTGGCGGATCCGGCCGGCTATGGCCTGCTGGAATATTCCTATTACCAAACCGCGCAGCAATGCGGTATCGACATAATGGAAAGCCAGCTACTGAGCGAAAATGGCCGCCATCACTTCATGACCCGCCGATTCGATCGTGGACCGGATGGCAGCAAGCACTTCGTTCAAACCTTTGCTGCACTGGCGCATTTCGATTACTGGCAAAGCGGCTACTATTCCTACGAACAATTGTTCATGACCATGAAGCAACTGGCCATTTCGCAGCCCGACCTGGAACAGCAGTTTCGCCGCGTCGTGTTTAATCTGGTGGGCTGTAACCAGGACGACCATGTGAAGAATTTTGCTTTCCTGATGGACCGGCAGGGTCAATGGAGCATCTCTCCAGCCTATGATTTATGTCACTCCGAAGGCAGCGATTTCACCCGCCATCATCAACTCAGTATCAACGGCAAAACCCATGGTTTTGATCGCGGCGATATCAAGCACATGGCGGAATACGTGGGCTTACCGCGCGGGCGAGACAAGCTCATCCTTGATGAAGTGGTCGAAGCTTTTTCCGGCTGGCTAAAACGGGCTGATGAATTGGCCATTCCAACTTCTGTGCAGCAACACGTACAGCGGACTTTACGTCTGAATTGGTAAAAGGCAGGGCGCTTATGCCTCAGCGGTTTCTCAGCACCTGTTCACCGCGCGAGATGGCCATGGCGCCACTGCGAACCACGGCAAGAATTTCAGCGCAGCCGCTCACCGACTCGATGAATTCATCAATAAATTCATTAGGGCCAGTCATCTCAAGTGTGAAATTGTCCGGGCTGTCATCCAGCACTCGTATGTCGTTGGCTTCAATCAGCTCATTAATGCGCTGGCTCTTGCCCTTATCAACCTTGACCTTCACCAGCAGTAATTCCCGCTCGATGTGATCGTCCAGCGTCATGTCGGCAATCTTGACCACATCCACCAGCTTGGCCAGCTGCTTGGTGATTTGTGTAATCACGTCATCAGAACCGCGTGTAACCAGCGTCAAGCGTGATAACTCCACGTGCTCGGTTGGCGCCACACTCAGAGATTCGATGTTATAGCCACGGGAGGAAAACAGGGCCGCAACCCGCGCCAAGGCGCCAGCTTCATTCTGGAGGATGATGGATACGATGTGTCGCATAGCGTTTGAATGGTAGTCACAGTGAGATTCACCCTCATGGTGGCTGAGTTTCCAAGCGAGTGCAATAACTCTGGGCAATAACTCTGGGCAATAACTCTGGGCAATACCACTGGGCAATATGCCCTCGGCAATGTGCTCTCTTGCAATGTGTACATGATTGCCTGAAACTGGAATGTCACGCGCCTGAGCCCCGGGCTACGAAACCCCGCAAGTCGCGGAAAGCGTGGATAAATCAAATAGCACAGGCATTACAGAAATGACGCAGGCCCAGCTTAAATCAGAAACCAGTAAACACCCCTTGCCACATCCCCCGCCGCACCCCTTATCGGGCAAATTCATGTCTGGTGCCGAGATCATCGTGCAGGTTTTGGCCGATGAAGGTGTGGATCTTATTTTTGGTTACAGTGGCGGCGCCATTTTGCCCACCTACGATGCGGTGTTCCGCTATAACACCGACAATGCCAAAGCCGATGGTGGCGAACCCATGCCGCTGATTGTGCCTGCGAACGAGCAGGGCGCAGGCTTTATGGCCGCCGGTTATGCCCGCGCCAGCGGCAAAGTCGGCGTGGTGATGGTCACTTCCGGCCCGGGCGCCACCAATACCGTTACGCCTATACGTGATTGCATGGCGGATTCCACCCCAATAGTGGTGCTTTGCGGGCAGGTGCCGACTTACGCTATTGGTACGGATGCTTTCCAGGAGGCACCGGTTTCCAGCTGCCTGGGTCCGGTTTCCAAGCACACCTTCCTGGTCACCGATCCGGAACGTCTGGAAGCCACCCTTCGCACTGCTTTTGAAATAGCCCGCAGCGGCCGACCTGGCCCGGTGGTGGTCGATTTACCCAAAGACGTACAGAACTGGACCGGTGTTTTTCGCGGTGAAGGCCTGTTGCCCGTGCGCGGTTACCGCCAACGCATACGCGTGGTGCAGGATCAGCGCCTGAGTGAAAAAAGCTGCGCCGAATTTTTTGAGTTGCTGGAAGACAGCGAACGGCCACTGATTTATGCCGGTGGCGGCGTGATTAACGCCAACGCCAGCGCTGCGTTGCGCGATTTTTCCAAAGCATTTTCCATTCCCGTGACCACCACTTTGATGGGCATAGGTGCGGTTGATACCACCGAAGACTTGTCATTGAAGATGTTGGGCATGCACGGCACAGCCCACGCTAACTATGCGGTGGAAGATTGTGATTTTCTGATTGCGGTAGGTGCACGTTTTGATGATCGCGTGGCCGGTGTGCCCGATCGCTTTGCCCCCAAGGCCAAGAAGATTGCGCACTTCGATATCGACCCATCCGAAATCGGCAAAGTCAAAGCAGTGGATTGGCATCACGTGGGCTTGTTGGATAAAGACCTGCCTATACTCACCGCGTATGGCCGCAAGCAACAGTTCAAGCGCGATTACAGCGAGTGGCACGGCGAGATTGCTGCACTGAAGCAAACCTATGCCATGAATTACGACCGTGAATCGGATTTGATTCAGCCCTATGCCGTAATCGAAGCCATCAACGAAATCACCGATGGCAATGCCATCATCTCCACCGGCGTAGGCCAGCACCAGATGTGGGCCGCGCAGTATTTTGATTTCCGCCAGCCACGCCTGTGGCTCACCTCTGGCAGCATGGGCACCATGGGCTTTGGCCTGCCCGCCGCCATCGGCGCACAGTTTGCCTGCCCCGACAAGTTAGTGATCGACGTAGATGGCGACGCCAGCATCCGCATGAACCTGGGTGAGCTGGAAACCGCTACCAGCTACGATCTGCCCGTGAAAGTGCTGGTACTGAACAACTACGGCGACGGCATGGTCAAGCAATGGCAGAAGCTGTACTACAAAGGACGACTCTCCGGCAGCGATAAATCCCTGCGCAAGAAAGACTTCATCAAAGCCGCCGAAGCCGACGGCTTCGAGTTCGCCAAGCGCCTGGAGAACAAGGCTGACGTACAAACCATCGTACGCGAATGGCTGGAATTCAAAGGCCCCGCCTTCCTCGAAGTCATCATCGACCCGGACGCCGGCGTTTACCCGATGGTTGGGCCTGGCCTTAGTTACGATCAGATGATCACTGGTGATTTTATTCCCACCCGTCAGCAGGTTAATGCTGAGGATATTGATGGGTCGTCGATGTTTTGAGGTGTTCATGTTTTGTGCGTTATCAGCAGTTAACAGAGCAGAAGTCTTGTTAACGAGCACTTTAGATAGTTGCAATTAACTGATTTATTGCGGGTTTTGTAGAATGATGAAGCAGATTCCGGTCTTTAAACGCCTTAACACCACAGTTTCCACATAATTGTAGTTAGCCGGCAGGAGAAGATTAGGTGCCAGATTTAAAACCAAATTTGTTGCTAGGCCGTTGCCCTCATTGCTCAGTAGCCAACCCAAATTTGCATCGGCAACATCTCCTCGAAACAGCAGACCACGGTGGTGCGAACAAGCGAGTTTGGGGGATATACGTTTGCGGACGGTGTGGCGGTGTGGTTTCTGCATCAGCGCCCGGTCACAATCACGCTGTGCTGGAGTATTTCCCGGCGTCACGCTCTATTAATGATGAGCTTCCCGAACGCCCAAAAGCATATCTGCGGCAAGCTTTAGAGAGCCTTCATGCACCCGCAGGCGCGGTAATGTTGGCTGCGAGTGCCGTTGACGCAATGCAAAAGGTAAAGGGCTTGAGCGAAGGGTCGCTCTACGCGCGGATCGAAAAGGCCGCGGAAGTCAATTTGATTACGGACGATATGTCGAAATGGGCGCACGAGGTTCGCCTTGACGCTAATGATCAACGGCATGCCGACGAAGCAGCAGACTTACCCACTGAAGAAGATGCATCAAGAGTTTTAGATTTCGCATCGGCTCTAGGTGAAATACTTTTCGTCTTGCCCAAGAGGGTGCAGCGTGGAATCGAACGTGCAGCTGCCGGCTAACAAGGCGCTAAAGTTCGTTCCGGCCTTCGGCCTCCACCGGACGCGTGCTGCGCACGCGCCGCTTAGCTAAAACGTTATGTACCCGTGACGCACTGATGTAGGATGTGAGGTCAAATATGGATGACAAACTGCTTATAGCACTGATCGCTGGCTCTTCTGCCTTGCTCGGCTCGCTGGTGCCAACCGTTGATGGGTACGTCAACAGCAAGAAACAACGTGCTTTCGAAATACAGAAGACGCTTCTTGACAGGCAGAGACAGATATACTCTGACTTGATGCTGTCACTTCAAGAAATGATCAATTCACAGACGAATGCAGAACACTTCTTGGCGCTTCAGCGTGCTGTTTTACAAGTCGCAATCTACGGTGACAACGCCACTTCAGTAGCGCTGAATGAATATTATACGGCAATCTTTTCCTCTACTCAGCCAGGGGGAACTCCTTTGAAAAAGGAGAAGCATCAGGTTTACCAGAAGCGTGTACTGAACGGGATGCGTGCGCATCTGGGACTACAACCTTTACCGCTCTTCGAGATCGTGAGTTTTCGACCTCAGTCTAACCAAACCCGGACATAACAAGCCCCATGCACCGGACGTTGTAAACTGCGCCGGTGATGGCCGTGTTAGGCGTACTCACAATGTGCCGATTGATTAAAGGAATAGTGATTCTTGCGGCGATCGCTTTCGCAGTGAACAGATGGGTGCCATTATCAACGTTGCTGCACACCTCTTTGGAGGGAAGTTCAGGCAACTGTCGAATAAAGGGGAATATTAGCTTCACAACTGGGGAGCGTATCCACCATGTTCCGGGTGGCAAGTGGTATAACGAAACAACAATAGACACTTCGCAAGGAGAGCGGTGGTTCTGCTCCGAAGAAGAGGCGCGTGCTGCGGGATGGCGGAGGTCTTATGAGTGAACTACCTTGGTTGGTGGGTATATTCTCGGATTCGCCCAACGAATATTTGGGGTCAGAGTAGAAATTATGGGTCTTCCCCATTTGGAATAATTGGGGCCAGAGAAAAAACTCACACTTTATTTCCGATGAGCCAACAATTTCGGTCAGAGCGCCATTTCTTGAGCGCAGGTAAAAAGCCTGCAGATTTCCGAGCAAAATACGGACATGCCAGCGGTTGCCTCTTTGCCAAACTGACACTTGCCTATCCAGCTTGATACGAGGCCAGGACGAAATGCTTCCTTGAGTTTGAAAGAATTTCTCCTGCCCTGAATTTTGGTTGCTGGCCTTTTTATATCCGAACGGGTATATTTTAATGACTGAAAAGCGCAAGTTGCTGAATTGGGAAGGCTCTTCCAAGAAGGACTTCAAGGATTTCCCTGTTTCGGTTCAGAAAGACCTGGGTATAGCGCTATTTGTTGTCCAGATGAGCCAGTGGAGTTGATCGAAAGGCGCTTAAAGGCAGTGCTCGCCCGATATGCGGAGAGTGGGAGAAATTGATGTCACGTAAAGAAAGCCCAGAAGGTACCGACAACGTATTGTCCGATCTTGGCTTCGATGACGCCGAGGAACTTTCGGCCAAGGTTATTCTTGCGATCAAGCTCAATGACCTGATTGACCAGCGCGGCCTGAGGCAGACTCAAACCGCTGACATCACTGGCATGACGCAGCCGAAGGTTTCTCAAGTGCGTCGCTACCAATTGCAGAACATCTCGCTCGAACGCCTGATGCAGGCGCTGGTTGCTTTTGACCAGCGAGTTGAAATTGTGGTGCGGGCAGCACGCCGCACACATGCAGCCGGAATCACTGTTGCTCGCTGACCAAAGGTGCAAAGTAGTCGGAACTTTTGTGTGTTACTTCAACTTTGATAATGGGGCCGGATACCATTGCGCACTAACGGTTGCTGAGCCGAGCCTGCATTCTTTGCCGATATCAAGTGCATGATATGGACGTTGTAACTAACTTTCAGTTACACTTTGGGTCTGACTAGTTGGCTAGATATGTCTAAACATCTGAAAGCACTGGAGAAGTTATGCGCAAAGCCGCCGCCTGCAAGCTTCAAGTGGTCGGAACTCAAGGGCATTCTCGAGCACATGGGTTACAAAATGCTCAAGAACAGCGGATCTCGACGAAAGTTTTACAATGCCGACAAGGATCTGCTCATCAACTGCCACGAACCACATCCATCGCCAAACGTAGACAAAGGCTGCATTGCTGATGTTGTTGAACACCTACAAGCCAACGGCTTTATAGAGAAATAAAATGGATATTTTGAAATACAAAGGTTGCGAAGGTACCGCAGAATTAAGCGTGTCGCGTGGCGTTTGCCGAGGCAAAATTCTGTTTATAAAAGATTTGGTCACCTATGAATCAGATGCCCCCGCGCAGTTGCAAGCGGAATTTGAGGCAGCGGTTGATGATTATCTGGATACCTGTGTCGCTCTGAATCGCGAACCGGCAAAACCATTTCGAGGCCAGTTCAACGTGCGAATTTCGCCAGACCTTCACCGTTCAGCCGCGCTGCGCGCGACTGAGGAAGGCATAGCGTTGAATGATGTCGTGGTAAGGGCTTTGCATGCCTTTCTTTGAAAAGTTTTGGTCTGCCATCGTTACTTTTAGAAACGGGAGAATTCGCCTGATCTCTGGCAGGCGTTCCCGCAAGAGAGCGGTTGAGTTATATGAAAGCTAAAGATTTCGACAAAAAATTTGACGAAGACAAAGATGACGTTGTTGATGATCTAGATCTGTTGAGTGCTCGTCGCGTCAATCAAGAACAAAAGCGAATCAATGTCGATTTCCCTGCTTGGGTTGTTGCGTCCTTGGATCGTGAGGCGGCTCGCATAGGCGTTACTCGGCAGTCAATCATCAAAGTCTGGCTGGTGGAGCGTCTTAAATCTGAGGCTGCTAATAAACCACTAAATAGCGACGCCGCAAGCGGAACACATCAATAATTGGGGTGAGAGTCGTTCTTCCTTGGGTCAGGCTAAAAAGCCTACAAGTATCCGAGCAAAATACTGACATACCTGCAGTCGCAACTTTGCCACACTGCCTCCAACCATCCACCATGGAGTGGACTCAATTGCAATTCGTACCAATAGTGGTACAATCTGATCTGTGACGGGCGACAGGCCAATTCCGGTTGCCTTCTTCAGGCTGGACTCTGGTCGTGAGCCCGTCAGGGGTTGGCTCAAAGCTCTTGCGCTCGCTGATCGTAAAGCCATAGGCGAAGACATAAAGACGCTGCAGTTTGGATGGCCTGTGGGAATGCCGTTAGCCAGGAAAATGGCCAGGGACCTTAAAAAGTCTGATAAGACACCTGCGAAAGAACTGTCGCTGGCCAAGCGCCGACTTTCGAAATTGAGAACCTGAACATGGCAAAAAGAAACATTGGAAGTAGCTTTGACGATTTTCTCCAGGAGGAACAGCTCCTTGAGGAAGCTACTGCGGTTGCCGTTAAAAGAGTCGTTGCGTATCAGCTGAATCAGAAAATGGCGGAATCGAATCTCAGCAAAACTGAACTGGCTCGTCGCATGGAAACCAGTCGATCTGCATTGGACAGGCTGCTGGACCCAACGAACGCATCTGTAACCTTACAAACACTTCAATCTGCGGTACATGCGTTAGGCGGGCGTTTGAGAATTGAACTGGACTTTCAAGTTTGAGCTCCATCGTTCACATTGACTTTGATGATACCGCCGCCGTTACGCCGAGCGGTCGCACCGAACGCCTTCAGTTAAGTCCGTTAAAGCCGACTTCATGCCACATGAAGTGCTGGCTCACACATAACTAAAATCACGGAGCAGAGCTCCTTATTCGTCATTCCTCAATTTTGTGGGTCAACCACGCTTATCCCAACACTTAAAGGCAAGCTAAAAGCCTACAAGTATCCGAGCAAAATACTGACATACCAGCGGTTGCCTCTTTGTCAAACTGCCACTTGCCAATTCAATTTGCAAAATGGGGCCGGATACATTTCTCACAAAAGCCATCATTCAGGTCGAGCCAGCATTTGGTCAACCCCGAGAAATGTGATGAATCACGCATGGCAAATTCGAAGGGTTGTCGATAACTGCACAGCCCGCAAATCAGAAGAGTCGGAGGAATCGTCATGAACCAATACGATTTCACACTTAAATTTCGATTGAAAAATCCGGAAGAAAGCGCTGAGAAATATGCTCGCGTGCTTGCAGAGAATGGGTGTGATGATGCGCTAGTCGGCATTGGCAAGTTGGGGCGTGTTTCCCTTAATTTCACTCGTGAAGCAACCAGTGCTTTTGCAGCCATTACCTCTGCAATTAAAGACGTTAAAAAATCTATTCCTGGTGTGCTATTGGTAGAAGCAACGCCCGACTTCGTGGGTATCACTGATATCGCCGATATTTATGGGTCATCAAGGCAATACATCCGCCAAGTCGTATTTAATCAAGCGGTCTCTTTTCCCGAGCCTGTACACGAGGGAAATCCATCGTTGTGGCATTTGGCAGATGTACTCAATTGGATTACAACCCATGAACCTAAAAGGTTAGACAGAGAGCTTCTCGAGATTTCGCAACTGAATATGCAAATCAATTTGTACAGATCCTTCTTAAAGTCATCTAACACGACGATGTCGAATCTGCGCTTCGATGTTGATGTGCCTGACAAAGCCATGGAGTGGGACCACTTTTTCCGATCCGCCTTCGGCTATGCCACAAAAGTAACCCCTCACGGCTAGCCTTAACATCCTGTGAGAATGCGACAGTGGTGGGTCCAACTGAGATATCCCGACATTTAAGGACGGGCTAAAAGTTTACAAGTATCGGCGCAAGCTTCCGACATACTCGCGGTACTAGTTTTGTCACACTACTTCCTGCCCATTCATCCTGAAGCCAAGCCAGGAAGTTCCCCCTTGCTTAATTTATACAAATATTTGTATACTGAATTATCATGAAGCCCATCAGCTTTGTGGGCAGCAGCTTGGTCGATTTGCGCACTTTTCCTGCCGCTGTTCGCCGCGCCATCGGTGTCGAACTCATGCGGGTTCAGTTAGGTGGAATGCCATCTGACTTCAAGCCCCTAAAAGCTGTTGGTCCGGGGGCATTCGAAGCCCGGGTGCAACTGGATGGAGCTTGGCGAGTGATCTTTGTGGCAAAGTTCGTGCGAGCTGTATACGTGCTCCACGCATTTCAAAAGAAGTCGCAACGAACTGCCAAGTCAGACCTCGAATTGGCGGCTAAGCGTTACAAGTTGATTGGAGATTTAGATGAAAAAGTCTGACCCACGTTGGAACGACAATCGAATCACGCCCAGCAGCGGAAATTTGTTTGCCGATTTAGGCTTCGATGAGGCGGAAGCGCGTGTAATGGCAATGCGAACTGAACTCATGTTCCGTCTCTCCCAAGAGCTCAAAGCTAAAGGCTGGACCCAGGCACAAGCGGCCAAGCGTCTGGGCGTTACACAACCTCGCATTTCGAAATTGAACCAAGGCACCTGGCAGGATTTCAGCCTGGATATGCTGCTTACACTTGCTGGACGAGCTGGCCTGCATACCGAGATCAGGGTTGCCCGATAGGCTTATCGCCTGCCGCGCTCGGCGGTTCTGTTCTACATTATTCGCAAGCCAGGCTATGATGAGTGACTGGTGAGGCATATCCCGTTCGTTCGCTGCGATTTTGATCCGATCAAGCAGAGTTTCGGGTAAGCGCAGCGATATCGTGGTAGTGGATGGCTTTAAATTTGCCCGCCGAAAGGATTCACCGTGGAGCCAAGTAAATACTAATTGCAACGATTGGGGTAGCGATAATGGGGCCGACTACCTTTTCCTCCTTGCCGCTAATACCCCATTTTTAACCTTTTTCAAAAGTAGAGACCAGGCGTGAGGCCAGCGAAAGCTGGAGTTGCTCATTCAACTGCTTTGAGCACATTCCCTGATTGGGCCAGAGCCCTTTTTCATGGCTCCATAGCTTCTTGGCTTAGTTGCACGCCCGGCGTAAAGTGGATCGCAATTGCTATGCGGAGTCTGCGATATGAAATCAGCCACTATTCCCCCACTGCGTGTGACACCCGAGCTGCGTGAAGCGGCAGAGAGTGTGTTGCGGGAAGGTGAAACCCTCAGTGGCTTCGTCGAGAGCTCACTGGTGAAGCAGATTGAGTTCCGCAAGTCACAAAAGGAATTTATCGCCCGTGGCATGGCATCGCGCGAAAAAGCCCGGAAGTCCGGCAAATACTTCAGCATAGAGGAGTCGCTTGCTGCGCTGGATGCAATTCTTGCTAAGCACCGCGGCGCTGAATGAGCTATCGGCTGCGCGTAACGACGGCTGCACAGCAAGACTTGGGGCGCTTGTTTGAATTTTTGGCGGCCAAGGATCTTGCGGCTACTGTTCGTGCACGCGCGGCAATTGAAAAGGCCTACGATTTCGCAGAGGTGATGCCGTTCGGATGCAGAAAGGCAGATGATTCCAATCCGTTTTTGCGCGAACTCGTCATTCCGTTTGGGGATGCAGCCTATGTTGCGCTGTTCGAGATAGAGGATGATGAAACGGTAACCGTTCTGGCGATTCGGCATCAGCGAGAGGAGGATTTCCATTAGGCGGGCAGGAAGGCCGCAACAAGCCTTTCGAGTTGACGCCGGGCCTGCAGAGACGTGATGGCGGTTGCCGTTTTCCTGGGTGCACTGCCAGCCACTTCGTTCATGCACATCACATTCATTACTGGGCCAACGGTGGCGAAACCAACATGGAGAATCTGCATCTACTGTGTACCCCTGCATCAATCACCTGGTACATGAAGGCGGCTTTGGCTTGCAAAAGCTTGCGAATGGCAGTATTCAGTTCAGCAATTCTGCAGGCAAGCTGATACCAGCTAACCCAGCAGGAAATTCCCGCGGGAACGCCGACGAACTGTTCAATCTGAATCATAAACAGGGTATTCGAATCACAGCAAA
>JAWXBM010000070.1:0-17741 GCA_034440115.1 Lysobacterales bacterium
GAAGGTGGCCTGGGATGACGCACTGAAGGTGGCCCGGGATGACGCACTGAAGGTGGCCCGGGATGACGCACTGAAGGTGGCCCGGGAAGACGCACTGAAGGTGGCCCGGGAAGACGCACTGAAGGTGGCCCGGGAAGACGCAGGCTAGGAAAGCCCAGGAAATACAAGCCATGTAGAATAACCGCGAATTCCTTGGAACCCGTGCAATGCCAGACATCGTCGTTATGTCTTTCTTGCTGGGTATGGTAGCCGGACTGGTGCGCTCTGATCTGGCCATCCCCAAGGCAGCTTTCGATACCCTGAGCCTGTTGCTTATTTTGAGTCATCGCCTACTGGCGATTCGTCAGTGCATCGGCCGAGCGTGCGCGGAGCCGCGAAAGATGGCGTTCATGAAGATCACATTCAGACCGTCGAGGTAGGCACGAATGGTGGGATCTTGCGTAAAGCCAATCACGAAACCGCGTCCCGATGGCTGGGCGACGACGAAGGGTTTGAAGGCGAGTTGTTTACGGTTTTCTTCCCAGATGTAACCGCTTGCCAGCAAGTTTTCAGCCGACGCAAAGCGCGCGACATTGAAACCGGAATCGAGCCGAATCGGCGTGTAAATATTGTCGCCCCAGGCGAGAACGTTCAGCGAGGAAGCGACGCCTGCCGACAACCAGTGCTCCGATAAAACGTCGGCTCGAAGGAGCGCGCCGGCGAGGAAATCGGGTAGTTTGGTTTTCGGCGTGATGGACTGTTCGTAATCGGCGAGGCTCGTCAGGTTACGACCGGCAACCGTCGCCTCGGGTTGTTCGTCGTCAGCGCCGCTGGATGCACTGTCCTCGTCGCCTTCCTCGACCACCGCTTTTTCACGGCGGATCGACAGCAAATCAACGTTTGCGTCGGCGAGATAGTCGTTGGCCGAGCCGAGCGCGATCAGTACACCACCTTTTTGAACCCAGTCGCGGAGATTATCGGCACCCGACTCGCCCAGCACACCGGCGTAGCCATCGCCGTCCATCTCCGGCAGGATCAGGACTTCATAATTGCTCAGGTCAGCCTTGGCGATGCGCTCTGTGCGGATGGCCGTGACCGGGTAGTCGAATTGCCGTTCGATTACGAACCGGGCTTGCCCCGCGCTGGTCGGGCGGGTCGGATTATCCCATGCGATCGCAACGTCGGGCCGGTTGTGACTGACGACCTGGTTGCTGCCGAGGTTAGGCCCATCAGTCACCCAGCTATCATCGACAGCCACCATGTTGGCGCCGCTTCTGGTCGCGATGTCCCGAACCGCCCGGTGAATGTCAGCCGCATTGTCGGCGACAGCAACGATAAGCGTGCCTGCCGGGTAACGACGGCCCTCTAAAGTAAACCCCGCGTCAGTGCTCTTGACCAACACACCGCGCTGCAAAGCGTGCGATAAAAAGCGAACGGCGGTGGCCTCACCCCAGGGCACGAGGTAGGCGACCTTGGCATGGGTGGTCGGCAGTTCCGGCGCGTGAACCAGGCTGGGCCCGGCCGATGTTGTGCCGACGTTCGGCAGCAGATTGCATGTTTCTGCCCGAACATTCATCTGCAGTGGCAGGGACCAGGCCGTTATATCGTAGATCTTGCTTTCAAGGCCAATAGCGCGGCGTTTTTCCTGCTCGCCGACAAAGCCGCTGTCCATGGCGACGTTGGCATCGAGCAGAGTGCGCACGAGCCGCTTGGCAGGCTGTGCCATGTCGATGACGTAACTGCCGGCGGCATAGTCCTCGCCGCAGGCCTTGAAGCTGCCATTCGCCACACCAACTGCAACGCCTTGCTGCACCAACATTCCGGCCAGCTTGTTGGCTCCGGCCTGGTCCGTTTGTTGCGGAATGATATAGGTGCGAATGTCGTCGGATCGGCCTTCGGCGATGGCCGATAGCTGGTAGTCGTAGAAGTCCTGCAGGAATTTCTGCCGATTCCTGGCAACGGTTTCGGCGCTGCCGAGCGAGGTGACGAAATGATTGCGCACCGCATCCCGGTAGCGAAGCTCATGGCCATTGTATTGGCGGAATATCAGCCCCTCGACACCCGCTTGCTCGTAGGTCATGGCGATACTGCCGAAATACTGCGGCCAGGAGGATCCGTAGCCGGAGTAGAAATTGTCGTACACATCGCGTGAGAAATAGTCGATGCCGAACTCATCAAACCAGGCGGCATTCGTCTGGCCGAATAACTCCTCGTTCTTGACTTGCGTGGGCGTGACGTGCGGATTAATCGGTTCTGCGCCGGGCGCAAAGTAGTAGCTGCTGTCACCGCCCATTTCATGGAGGTCAACATAGACAACCGGAAACCAATCCTGGAACGCGACAACCCGTCCGACAGATTCGGCTTGGTTCAGAGTGAACCAGTCACGATTCATGTCGAACAGGTAGTGGTTGTAGCGTCCGCCCGGCCACGGTTGATCGTGCTCGGCGGCGAGCCGGTTCGGGTCCGGGGCCAGACCTTCGGCCATCTCAAAACCATGAATGAAGCGATCGCGGCCGTCCGGGTTTTGCATCGGATCTATGATGACCACGGACTCACGCAGTATATCGGCGACGCGAGGGTCACCGCGTGCGGCCAGCAGGTGATAAGCGGTCAGCATCGAGGCATCGGTCGATGAGATTTCATCGCCGTGCACGCCGTAGCTGAGCCAGGTGACGGCCGGCCCGGATTGGATGATGCGATCGGCTTCGCTACGACTCGTTGTCGCAGCATTTCGAAGGCTCTGCATGTCCCGTTTGATGTCATCGATGCGGCGCATGTTTTCAGGGGATGCGATGACGACATAGATGAGATCACGACCTTCCCAACTCTCGGCGTAGCGGTGCACGGTAACCCGATCAGGGTCGGACGAGGCCAGGGCCTCGAAGTAGCGCACGGCCTCGGCGTGCCAGGTGATGCGTTCGCCGGGGGCGTGGCCGAGAACTGATTCGATGGTGGGAACGGATGGGTCGTAGTCGGCGTTGGGCCAGAATTCGAAGTCCTGAGCATTGGCTGTTATTGCGAAAAGGGCTGCTGCGAGGCTGAGGATGGATCGCATTAATGGTTCTCCGGAGCGTTTTTGTTGTGGCTACTTTACACTTCTGTGCATGGATTTTGAGGCTTGGGTGTCTGGCGGGTTCGTTTGTTGGCGCCCTTTGCGCGCGAAGGTCAGCTAACCCATCATTCGTAGGAGCGCGCTCTGCGCGCGATTGGGCAGGAATGTCGCCCGAGAGCGACCTCCTACAGTGCAGCTTATGATTCATAACCCCGATCTATTGCGTTGACTCGTTCGGAGCGACGAATATACGATATCCCGAACCTGTTATGAGATATCGTACAATTCCGATTAACCCAAGCATGAATATTCGCTCCCTCAAATTCTGGAATTTCTCCCTGGCTGTTTACGGTCAGCCCGAGGTCCCCGAAGCCTGCCTGTGGCTTCAGGATGAACGCGGAGCGGATATCAACCTGGTGTTGTTTTGCCTGTGGGCAGGTGCACTCGGAATACCGTTGCGAAAACCTGTGATGCACTCGGCGCTGAGGTTTTCCGAACGCTGGGCTGGCGAGGTCATTCATCCGCTGCGTGCGGTACGACGCTGGATGAAACAAGATGAAGCGCTGAGTACAATCGCTGATGTGGATGGAATGTTAGCCTTGCGTGAACGAGTCAAGGCTGTTGAATTGGCTGCGGAGCAACAACAACAAATTCAATTGGAAACCCTGCTCAGCCCATCCCCGGCAACGGGTAGCGAACGCCCGGAGGTGGCTGCCGGTGGAAACCTCGATGCATACTTTGCACATCTTAATATGGTGCTGGACGATGAACTCATGGAACGCGTAGAGATAGTGGCGCATGCAGTAGCGCAGGTCGTGGTCGACTTTGATGCGCAGGCCTTTTGCGCGAGAACTGCAATTGGCTAACGCCCGGGAGCCCGCATGAAGCTTGTTATTGGCATATCCGGTGCCAGTGGTGCCATCTATGGCGTGCGCATGTTGCAGGTATTGCAGGACATTGATACGGTCGAAACGCACCTGATCCTGTCCCGTCATGGCCGCCTGAACATCGAGATCGAAACCGACTTCAGTCCTCGCGAAGTCGAAGCCATGGCCGACCAGGTGCACAGCGATCGCAACCTGGCTGCCAGTCTCTCTTCCGGTTCGTTTCAAATCGACGCAATGGTGGTAGCACCCTGCTCGATGAAAACTTTGTCGGGTATCGTCAATTCCTATTCTGACAACTTGTTGGTGAGAGCCGCTGACGTCACCCTCAAGGAATTTCGCAAGCTCGTCATTGTGCCGCGCGAATCGCCGTTACACGTGGGCCACACGCGCTTGCTGCACGAGGCTGCCAAGATGGGAGCCCTGATCGTTCCGCCCATGCCAGCCTTCTACAACCGGCCGAAAACCGTCGACGACATTATTAACCATACGGTCGGACGAGTGCTCGACCTGCTCGGTATCGAAGCAGACTTGGTGCGGCGCTGGCAGGGGCTTCGGCAGCCGTGACAATGCGAGTGAGGCAGACTGAAAGCTCAACCTGTTCAGGTTGACCCGGTCCAGAGGGGGCGGGGCTCGTTGGGCATTTCCCGCAGACAATTGACGAACGCGTGGCAGGCCGGGGAAATCACGTTCCGCTTGCGGTAAGTCAGTGTTACGCTGGTTTTGAGTTCGAGCCTGCTGGCGGGCAGCACAACAAGGTTGGAGAATTGGTGGTTACCCCGGGTTCAGGCGAAACCAGGCCTGCTCCGAGAAATATTTCATCCAGGTTGGGCAATGAGCCCCCGATTCCGCATTCGTGATCTGGTAGCATTGACCTGGACCCGGTCGCCGTAGCGCTCAAAACACTCGTAGGTCATGGCCGGGTCGCCGAAACCCACCTTGATGGACACGATGTTCGGCAGATCGGCAATCGGATCGTAGGCGTCGAAAGGTACATGGCTGGGGTGAAAGCGCACGAAATCGAACTTGTCGGTGCCGTACATGACCAGGCCCAGATTGGTTGCCTCGGATATGCGGCGTGTCATGGCGACGATGTCGGCCCGTGCAGGTCGGCCGGAAATCCTGCGGATAAGCCAACAGGGCATGGCTGGCGCCAACCTTTTCGGCGTGCTCCAGCATCTCCAGAGTATCTTCGAAAGAGTCGAACAGCAGGGTGAATGAAACCTGGATTTTATCCGCTGCCTCGTCGCAGACGATTTCGAGAAAACGTTTGTTCGCTGCCAGCGTTCGGCCCATGGCCGCGAGGGCGGGGAACAAGTTCCAGTAAATGCCCATGGCCGTGTCCATCTCACCCTTGCGCAGGGCATCGAGAAATTGGTTGGCATAGGGTTTTTCCGGGGATTGCAGCGCTTCCACACACCAAGCACCACTCCATTGCAGGTCAAAGTTCTGCACCAGCATGGGCAACATGCCGAAGTTCATGCTGGTCACCAGCAGGCGGTCGCAGAACCGCTCGCAGCATTCCAGTATCAGGCCGGCATCCATGCTGCCCAGTTGCAGGGCAATGACGTTGTCGAGATCAGCCAGGCGCTCGAACGCTTCGAACGGCAAACCACTGGGGTGCAGATGGCGCATGGCAAAATTTTCCGAGGCCAGCAGTACCAGCCCAAGATGGCTGGCCTGGGACAGGGCGCTGGCAAACTCAACCACTTCGTCATGGGAGCTGGGACGGAAGTTCTGCGGCCAGGTGATTTGCGCGTGGGAGACACCGACCGATTCGGCGAACTGCAGTTGGGCGACGTCCTGTTCCAGCGACTCGCCGGCCAAAGACATGCCAATGTGGATGTCGTCACCCGCCTCGTCACAGGCGATCTCAAGCAAGCGACGCTGTTCTGTCGGCGTCATCCCCGACTCCATGGCGCACAGAGTTGCGAAAAACCCGTGCGCGATGCTTTGCCGTACATCAAGCCGGATGCCTTCCTCATTCAGTTCGCGATAGTTCGCCGAAAAGGAGGGCATCAGGATGTTTTCAAAGCCCTGGAACTGCTCGCGCGCCCAGTTTTTGCGATCTCCTCGCTTGATCATGCACCGCTCATTGTGTTCGGGTGAAAATACCCGGTGCGGCAGACAATATTTGCATGGCCCATGCCCTGTCAAACAGGAATCACGGTTTCAGCCATGAATTAGAGTTATGTAAGGGCGAGGGGTTTTCGGCGACACGCTCCCTGGGTGCTACTTTCAGACCACTCCGGCACAATCCAGGTCTTCCACAATCTGCGAGCAGGCTTCGTAAATGGCTTTGCCAACAGAGTCCAGTCGGTCCCGCCGCAATGAAGCTGCAATGCCCGATACCAGCACGATGCCCAGTAATGAGCTGTCTTTCAAAGACAGCAGCGGAGCGGCCACAGCACGCACACCCTCCAGGTATTCCTGGTCATCGGTAGCGTAACCGGTGCTGCGAACGGCCTTCGCAGCGCGGTTACTGATCCTGGTCGACTTGGCTTGTTGTGGATCGCCCCAGGCAGCCAGTACTTTGGCGCAGGCACCAGCATGCAGGGGAATGGTATGCCCCGGCGAGGCGGCTACCACGATCATGGCCCGCGGATCATGTGGCTGGCAGGTATCCTGCACCAGGAAATCTTTTTCTTTCGCCACCAGCATCAGGACGTTTTCACTTAGCGTTTCAGCCAGCTGCTGTAAATAAGGCCGGGCAATGGTCGTCAGGCTGAGGCTGGCACGGGACGAGGCACCCAGGCGCAACAGCTTGGGGCCGAGCCGATAGCGCTTGGTTTCTTCGTTGCGCTCAAGCAGGCCATGCATCCGCAACGTCTCAAGGATCTCACGCACGGTGCCCTTGGATACTTCCAACTGATCAGCCAATTCTGTGATGCGCATCGGCCGCCCCTCTGCCTGGATGGCATCCAGAATCCGTGCGGCACGATCCACGGCTGGAACAACGCGAGACGTTAAAGGTGTTTGAGGCATGGTGCGAAGGTCCAGCTGAGAGGGTGGTGCGACTGACCATAAGCCTGCGCGCGCGGCAGGTCAACCGTACCTGATGCTGCGATCAGTGCGCCTCCCTCCCAAGTCAGGGGCCTAAACCGTGCCGCTGTAAGGCGGGTTAATGAATATTGCCACCAGCCAGAACGATCCTGAATAATAGGACATGAATTGCAGTTATGGACATTTGCCAAGAAGGAATTGGTGTCGTTATGCCCTGACTGGCTTTCCGTGCCAGAATTTCCACCTGCGATGCGCACTGATCGCACCGACCTGAAACCAGCTCAAACCAGGAGTCCGCTTATGCCGACCTCGCGTCAAATGTTCATCAACGGCCAGTGGCAGGATGCCGCGGCTACCTTCGACGTCACCAACCCAGCCGATGGGTCGCACTATGCCAGCGTCGCGGACGCCGATGTCAGCGATGCCAGGCGGGCGATTGATGCAGCCGGTGATGCTGCAGCCGCATGGGCTGCGACACCCCATTCCCAGCGTGCCCGGTTGCTCAATAAAGCAGCCGACGTGGTCGAGCGGCGGCAGCAGGAATTGGCAGCTGCCCTGGTTGCAGAGTCGGGCTCGTGGATTGGCAAGGCCATGTTCGAGTCTGGAGCAGCGGCCAATGTTTTGCGCGCCGCCGCAGCAGCGGCCTACCAGGTCAAAGGTGAAATACTGCCTTCGGATTACGGCAAGCTCAGCATGGTCATACGCCAGCCGCTGGGAGTGGTAGCGGTGATCTCTCCCTGGAACTTCCCCTTATTGTTGTCGACGCGCGGTATCGCAGTGGCCATGGCGGTGGGCAACACCATTGTGCTCAAGCCCTCCGAGGAAACGCCGGTGTCGGGCGGATTGTTGCTGGCCGAATGCATGGAAGAGGCCGGCATTCCGGCGGGCGTGTTCAACGTTGTGACCTGTTCCCGCGACCATGTTGCCAAGGTGGGCGAAGAGCTGGTCGCCAACCCGCGGGTCAAGGCGGTCAGCTTTACCGGTTCCACCGCAGTAGGCCGTCAGATCGGCGCATTGGCGGGTGGGCTATTGAAGAAAGCCTGCCTGGAGCTGGGTGGAAAGGACGCCATTATTGTGCTGGACGACGCGGATATCGGGCGGGCAGTGGACGTTGCCACTTTTGGTTGCTTTATGCACCAGGGCCAGATCTGCATGTCCGGAGAGCGCATCCTGGTGCATCGAGACATAGCCGACGAGTTCACCCGGCGATTCGTCGCCAACGTCAAAACTCTGGGCGTGGGCAACCCGGCTGAAATGGGCAATGTTATCGGCCCCATCATCAATGCCAAGCAACTGGCCGGCATCGAGTCGCAGGTCAGAGACGCCGAAGCCCACGGCGCGCGCATTGAAACCGGTGGCACTTACGCAGGCTTGTTCTATTCGCCCACCGTGTTGTCCGGGGTAACGCCAGAGATGCGAATCTTCCGCGAGGAAACGTTTGGCCCGGTGGCGGCGATTACCGTGATCGAAAATGACGAGCAGGCTATAACACTGGCCAACGACTCTGAATATGGCCTTTCGGCAGGCATTCTGACCCGCAACGAAGAGCGTGGCCTGGAGATTGCCCGGAAGTTGGAAACCGGCATGGCGCACGTCAATGATGCGCCGGTGCATGATGAAGCGATTGTGCCTTTCGGCGGCATGAAGAACAGCGGCCTGGGCCGGCACGGTGGTACTGCCTCGATTGAAACCTTCACCGAGGTACGTTGGGTAACCGTCGAGCGCGGCGGGCGTCACTTGCCGCCGCCGTTTCTAGAGAAGGCGCCGGACTGATATCGGCATTCGTTCGGAAATCCGCGCCTCGCGCGCGACCAACACCCTGTCCCGGCTAAATAGCAAAGGCGATTGATAGCCCAATTAATGGCCAGATCCCTACAAAGTAGAAGTACATCCTCCCTATCGGACACTGAGCTTGGCGCCCACAATACCTATTTTTGGTACTATGGGTATCCATCTTGAATCACATTATTCAAATGAAAAACACCAGCATTACATTGGGCGAGCACTTTGACCAATACATTACCGACCAGTTAGCCAGCGGTCGTTACCGCACTGCGAGTGAACTGATCCGCGAAGGCCTGCGCCTGCATGAAGAGCGAGAGCTCAAGCTTGCTGCGCTCAAAGCGGCGATTGAAGAAGGCGTTGCTTCGGGGTTGGTAAGTGAGTTTTCATTTGATCAGCTGAACCAGGAACTGGATACATTGATGGCGAAGTGAGCCGCTTTGTCATTTCGGCCGATGCCAGGGCTGACTTACTGGCAATTGGACAATACAGCCAGAATCGATGGGGTATTGCAGCTCGAAGGCGCTACCTGTTTCGTTTTGAAACCGCGTTTGAGATGCTTGTTGTTCAACCTGGTCTGGGTGGCAATAGAGATGACATTCGTATGGGGTTAAGAAGCTTGGTCGTAGCGCGGCACGTGATCTATTTCGATTTGATTGCAGCCGATCAAATAAGGATCATCCGAGTACTTCATCAAGCCATGGATGTGTCGTCCCGCGCCTCATTTCTTGCGGGCCACCTCACCGCCCAATAAATAAACGGCGTATCAATCACCGCAATGGCAAACTTGAACACATATTTGGCCGCTGCCAGTTGCATGGCCGTGGTGAAATCCACCAAACCCCACCACACCACCAGGCCATAAATCACTGTATCCACGATTTGCGAGATCAGTGTAGAGCCGGTATTGCGCAACCACAGATGCTTGCCGTTGGTTGCATCACGGATCTTGTGGAACAGCCACACATCAAACGACTGGCTCAATAAATAAGCCAGTAACGAACCAAAAACAAAGCGTGGCGTGTAATCGAACAAAGTTACCGTAGCCGCATGCACCGATTGCGCAAAGGCCGAGGTCTCCGGCAGGGTGGAGGGCACAAACAGTATGCTGATTTGTGTCATCACCACCAGCGTAATGCTCACGTAAAAACCCAACATAACCGCGCGTTGCGCCTCAGCCTTACCGTACTTTTCGCTGAGTAAATCGGTGGCAAAAAAGATGCTGGAATAGAGGATCACGCCCATCGAGGTTTGCAGCCCGCCAATCACCGTGAGCTTGGGCCCCATGATATTGGCCAGCAGCAGGCTGAAAATCACCACGCCATATAAACCCGTACGGCCAAACAAACGATACGCCAGAACCGCAAAACCCAGGTCAGCAAATACGGTAATTACCCATAGCAATATCTGGTGTTCGGCAAAGAAGGGCTGGACAATTTCGGTCATTTGGCAGATACCACCCGGTGGGTTTCGAGATCATACCGGCTGAATGTGAAGAGCGTGTAAACATCCTGCCCGTCCCGAATAACCAATCCGTCATCCCTAAAATCTAGCCCGTCATCCCCAATATCTAACCCGTCATCCCGCATATCTAACCCGTCAGTCCGCATATCTAACCCGTCAGTCCGCATATCTAACCCGTCAGTCCGAATAAACTAACCCGTCATCCCGGACTCGATCCGGGATCCAATTCAACATTGACCGAGGATTCCGAGTCAAAGCTTCCACTGCTGCTCACGCCCCTTACCCACGTCCAGCATGCCGCAATCAAGACAACGAATTCCTCCAAACAAACAGGCTTTCTACCGCAGAAGAAAACGCAGTACTGGCCGGATATGGCCAGGAGCAAGGGCGGTTTGTTAACCCGCTCTGGCTTTGCATTCAAAACGTGGATATGACACATTGCCGCCTATCGGTTCTGCGAGGATCGGCAAAATGCCGTCACCCATCATGCCAAATGCTACCGGCCAGGCTTTCAGCATCAGCAAAGCCTTGCAGGATTGGCATGGGATGATTTGCGGCCAGCCAAACTCAATTGCGGGGAGGGCAGAGCCGTCCGAAGCTGATTCCGCTGCCAGCAAGTCAATAGACACTCAATCCCCACGCGCCGAAATCGCCTTTTTCAACACGCCTATCTCCAAGGCGCTGGGCGATGGATCGATGGATCTGATTGCCTTTGACGAAGACTTTCTCATGTTGGGCATGCGCGGCAAGTTCCACCAGCATCTGAATTACCAAGTGATGGGCGAGGGCTGGACCCGTCTGCACTTTCGTAAAGCCGCACGCACGCAGATGGATTTTGCTGGCATCGGTGGCAGCGAACTGGAGGGTCCGTTGTGCCAGATCCTGCATCAGCCGCAAGGCGTGCATGATGTGGAGTGGATTGAAGGTGCCGCAGCGCTGGACTGGATTACTCTGTTCCTGCGCCCACAAATGTTGGTGGATCGTTTCAGAATGGATACCAGCGAACTGGCTCAGCCGTTCCAGCGTTTGGCCCACGGCGCCGATGACTTTCTGTTGAAAAACTGGTCTTTATCCGCAGCCATGACGCTGGCCATGGACCAGATCTTGAGCAACCCCTTCCATGGCGACCTGCGCCGCGTGCACATGGAAGCCAAGGCCACCGAGCTGGTGTGCCTGATGTCGCAAGTACTGAGCGAACGCAGTGTTACCGACACAGCGGTCAAGCTGGGCGCGCGTGATATTCAGGCCTTGCATGAAGTGCGCCGCCTGTTGGCACAAAGCTTTGAGCATCGTCCCAGCCTGGAGCATCTGTCCCGCCAGGTGGGCATCAACCGCAACAAGCTGACTTTTGGTTTTCGTCATTTGTTTGGCAGCTCCATCTCCGAGTTCTGTCTCGAGTTACGTTTGCAGGAAGCCTGCAGATTACTGCACGAAACCACCTTGCCAGTGGCGCTGATTGCCGAGCGTACCGGTTATGCGCAAGCGGCAGCGTTCTCCAATGCCATCCGTCAACGTTTTGGGCAAACACCCCTGCAAGTACGCAAAGGCTGAAAGCCCCGACATCGTGCCTGGTTCGGAAAGTGCCGCCAACGAAAGAAATTGTGCCGTGGGCGACATTTTGCTGTTGGTTACCCTCCTACCATCTGCAACTGTGCCGATAGTGATGCGCAAGCCAATGTGGCTTGCGGCTTTGTGCTATCGGTTGTCACAGGCACAGCCAGGAGAAAAATATGCGCGCAACAATGGCCCCGCAAACTTCATGTTTCCGTCTAGTCCGTCGTGCAACGGTTTTGCAGACATTGTTTATGTCAGTCATTTTGTTGCCCGTCCAGGTTGCCTGGGCACAAACAGCGGCTTCCGATAACGAAGCCCAGGCTCCGGGTCTTATTGAAGAAGTGGTGGTGACCGCCCGCCATCGCGAAGAAAGCCTGCAGGAAGTGCCGCTGTCCATTTCGGCCATCAATGGCGACACCATTGCCCAGGAGCGCATCATCAGCCTGCAGGGGCTGGAATACTCCGTTCCTAACCTGGTATTTGGTGAAACCGGTTCCTCGGGCGAGACTTTTATTGGCATACGCGGCATCGGTGACTTTTCGCGCAACATTGGCTTTGATACTCGGGTAGGTGTGTACATGGATGGCGTGTTCGCCGGCCAATCCCTATCGGTGGACCAGGGGCTGGTGGACATTGCGCAAGTGGAAGTGCTGCGCGGGCCGCAAGGTACCCTGTTTGGTAAAAACAGCTCTTCAGGCGTGATCAACATTGTGAGCAACAGGCCGGTTATTGGCCAGGACGGTGGCACCAGCAGTGGCGAGTTGCGCTTGCGTGCTGGTAATCTCGATACCCTGGGGGGTACGGGCATTATCAGTATTCCCCTCGGCGACACCGTGGCTGCGCGCTTCGCCGTGATGGCACAGAACCAGGATGGCTATATCGACAACCTGTTCAATGGCAAGAACCTGATGACCAACGATTATGTGCTGGGGCGCGGCAGCTTGCGGTTCCGGCCCAGTGATGCGCTGGATATTAACTGGACCTTCGACGTGCGCAGTCAGGACAATGACCTGGTGTTCCTGGAGCCCGATGCTTCATTTGAAAATACTGTGGGAAACCCGCAGGCCGCACCCGCTTACGTGGTTGACCAGGATGCCGACCTGATTGATGAAACCGATGGCTGGGGCACTGGCTTGACGGTGGATTACAATCTGGCCAATGACTTTGTGCTCACCTCCATTACCGGCTACCGCAGCGTAGACCGTAAAGTGGGCAGCGATGAGGATGCCACGCGGGTATTTACCTTGAACGCGCGCTACTTTGCAGACGACTTTGCTCATTTCACCCAGGAATTGCGACTGGCATCTCCGGGCGATCAACGTTTCCGTTACGTACTGGGCGCCTACTACTTTGACCAGACTGCAGACACCGACCGCAAAGTAGCGTTAGGCCCAGGCTTTGGTGGCCCCTCGCAGGGTGTTGACGCAGCCGTGCAGGATTCATCCGTCGACACGCAAAGCTGGGCTTTATTCATAAACGGCAACTTTGATGTAACGGACCGCGTTTCAATCAGTGGTGGCTTACGCTGGACAGATGAAAGCAAGGATGCCGCTATTCACCAGATGGTGTTCCCCGGCTTTGGTCTCGCCCTGTTGGTCGACGAGGCTTTTACGCGCGATGAAAACTACCTCACCGCCACCGCCAGTGTGAACTTCCAGATCAATGAACAGATGAACAGCTATTTCACCTACGCCAATGGCTACAAAAGTGGCGGTTGGAACGTGGACCTGGTGGCATCAACCGATGACCTGCCCTACGAAGAAGAAACCGTCGATAGTTACGAGGTGGGCCTGAAATCCGACCTGCTGGATGGCAAGCTGCGGCTCAACCTGTCGGCCTTCTACGCAACCTACGATGACTATCAGGTGTTCCAGTTCCGTTTCGACCCGTTCAGCGGCACTACCGCGTTGCTGGTATCGAATGCCGCCCAGGTCACCACCATGGGTTTTGAAGCGGAAGGCACGGCTATTTTTGGAGATGCCTTCAGCCTGGATTTTGGCGTGGGCTACACCAACGCATCGTTTGATGATTTCCCAGGTGGTGCCGTTGACGGCACAACCGGAGCGCCGGTGAACGTGGCCGGTAATGTGCTGCCGCGTGCGCCTGAATGGACACTGGCTTTAACCGGCCGTTACCAGTTCCAACTGGGCTCGACAGCCAACTCGCTGATGTTGAACTACACCTATCGCGACAGCCAGTATTTCAATCCCGACAACCTGGCCAACTCATACCAACCTGCCTATGGCTTGTGGAATGCCGCCTGGGATATCGACTTCAATGAGCACTGGGGCCTGGCTTTGTATGGCCGTAACCTGGGTGATAGCGAATATCGAAGCATGCGTGGCATCAGCTTCCTCGGCATACCTTTCAGCCTGTATGCGCAAACGCGCACCTACGGCGTAGAAGCAATTTTCCGCTTTTGAGGCCGCTGCCATGGCCGGAATAATTGCCCTATCAGCCTCACTGCTGCTGCATTTTGCGGCAGTGGTGGATGGCAACGGCGAGTTGCTTCCTGGCCAGGATGTGCTGGTGGACGATGACCGAATCCTGGCGGTCGGCGCTGACCTTGCAGCGCAGTATCCGCAAGCCGAGCGCATCGACCTTGGTCACCTGACCGCCTTACCCGGCCTGATCGACGTGCACCTGCACATCACCTATGGCCTGAGCACACCGCCAAAGGGCGATGCCTGGGATCAGTTGCTGCAACGCACACCACCCGCTGAGCGGCTGGAGGCTGCCATGCTGAATGCGCAACTCACGCTGCGCCTGGGCATCACCAGTGCGCGTGATCTGTTTGCACTCGATGGTGTGGATTTTCAACTGCGTGATTTGATTCAAAGTGGCGCCACCAACGGACCGCGCTTATTTCTTTCTGGCATGGGCATACACCCCATGGTGATGCCCGAGCTTAGCAACTCTGAAGAGCGCATCACCGCCATGGTGCAGCGTGCCAACCAAGTGGCCGACCACGGTGCTGACTGGCTGAAGATATTTGCCACCAGCGGCACCGCTGATGATCTGACTGGAGAGAAAATCTACAGCTTTGAAGAAATCAAAGCGGCCACCGATACCGCCCATGCGCGCGGATTGAAAGTGGCCTTGCACGCCTATGGCCCATCGGCTGTGCCCGATGCCATTCGCGCCGGAGTGGATTCCATCGAGCACGCGGTGGACGTGGACGATGCAACGCTAAAAGCCTGGGCCGCCAGCGGCATTCCCTACGTTCCAACCATCGACCACAATCGCTATTACGCCGATTATCGCGCGGAGTATGGCTACAACGAAGCGGTTGCAGATGAGCTGCAGGCCTTTACCCAGCGTAATGTCGAGATGCTGCGGCGCGCACACCGGGCTGGCATTCCCATCGTGTTTGGCTCGGATGCTGTGATGAGCATGTTCGGCGAGAACACGCTCGAACTGGAGTGGTTTGTACAGGCCGGACTCACGCCAGCCGAAATCCTTCAGGCGGCTACTGTGAAGCCGGCAAAACTACTCGGCCAGGAAGAGCAACTGGGGCGGATCGCGCCCGGTTACCAGGCCGACCTGATTGCGGTGGATGGCAACCCGCTGCAAGACATCACGGCAGTCAGCCGCCGGGTAGCGTGGGTAATGCGGGCTGGGAAAGTGGTGAATATGGATTGATGAAGACAGTCCCATTTATACCAGCAAGTTTAGCGTGCATAAAAACGGCCAATGAAAGCGGAAGAAGCTACAGGACTGGGAACAGGGTCGCAGGGCACCATCAGGCGCTGCCAGAACGTTGCTTTTAATTGCGCAAAAGAATCCTCGAGCATTGCTAGAAGTTGCTTGAAACTTTAGCCATTTGCAAAGGACTTCATGGCCCAGGCCGAAATCTCCTCGCAGGAGCGCGCTGTACGCGCGATTAACGGCTCATTCAGTCGGCCGCAGAGCGACCTCCTACAGAACTTGGTGCCTTTGCAGGAGCGCGCCTTGCGCGCGATTTTCCGCTTCATCCCGACCTCATCACCCCGTCCTTCCAGACTTTGCGCAGCAAACGTCTGGAATCCAGCGCTCCCCATCAAGACAACGATTTCCTACCTCAGGAAAGACTTTCCCTGATAGCGGCAGGCAAGTTATCCGCGCAATATGCTCGAAAACCCTGGATTCAACTTTTCCCTATGATGGTGGCTTCAGAGCCTCGCTCACTTTGGTAACAAGTTGGTCGTAAAGTGGTTGAAATACGGTTATGATTAGGTTCCACCTGTTTCAAATCATACCAAGCTGAGGTAGACAAAGTGCCCATGTCCCAGGCCGATTTATTCAGAACTGTTCCTAACTCCGACCCTTTAAGCTTTTGGTCGAATCACGGCTGTGATTACAAAGGCGTTTCAGAGTTTCTGGATTTGGGTCGTAATGAGCTCTCGAAATTAGCTGGAGTGAGCAAGCAATCCGTTCGTTTTGATGAAAAAATTCCTAACGATCTTCGAGATCGGCTGGACCAGATTGCCAATACCATTACTTTGGTCGCCGAGTACTTTGAGGGAGATGTTCGCAAAACCTCAATTTGGTTTAACACGCCAAACCCAGCTTTGGGTGAGATCTCACCACGTGACATGATTCGATTTGGTAAGTACGTTCGCCTGAACAAATTTGTTCAGCAGGCGAGACAGGCAAATCTTGGCAGTGGCGAGGACCGGTAAATACACAAGGCAAGCCCGGCTTGGAAACCAACAAGGTTCCGTCAAGGATTTGTTTGATCGATTCAGTCAAAAAGATCTTCGTACTTGGCAGCGCGTGGCAGACAAGAGTGAACAATATTGGATTGGTCTCTATCATCATTTGGAGTCTCAACGTCAGCAGTCTCTGGTTGCTGAAACCCACATTCAGTTCTAAACTGGACTACAACAAACGCCACAAGGGAACAGCGGCGCCAAGTTAGGAACTTGTGGGGGGGCCATGGAAAAGGGCTCAGCAAGTCAGCCCGCCCGCCCGCTACTGTCTTGCAGCCTCTGCTTTATCGGCTGATCCGGCCAGCCGCGGTGGTGCTGGCGCGAAATAACCCACCACCAGCAGCAGGCTCAGTGCGCGGTAGGCCATGCCATGCGCGGGTACCGGCCTCCTCACGTCGCCCCACAGGCTGATTCTCTCGCCGTCACGCCGACACCAATATCCGTCGCCCCGGAATTCTAATACGTCACCCCGGGCCTGACCCGGGGCCCAATACCACGCGAACAACGGATGCCGGATCAAGTCCGGCATGACGGTTGGAAACGATCAGCATGACGGTTAGAAACGATCAGCATGACGGAGGATCAACGTCACGCCGACACCAACTTCCGTCTTTCTGGCGCTCCACTCCGTCTTTCCAGACTTTGCAGAGTAAACGCCTGGAATTCAGCGCCTCGCATCAAGACAACGAATTCCTACAAATAAACAGGTGCTCTCCGACAGAAAAACCGCGGGGCTTGCGGATAATTGAGGTTCTCAATATTCTATAGATAAAGTTATCAACAGATGATAACAATCAAACTCAGTTCAGCATGAGCCATCCAGGGCGTACGAACCGTGGCCTGGAAGAATTATTGACGTTGGATGGTGTTGATCTGGTCCTGGAGCGCAGGTATTGGGTCAGTTTCAGAGCATGGCTGGTTGTTCCTGAGGAAAGTATTCCACACGGCCTCCGGTACTCGCTCTCACTACATTACCGCTATGGCCATCGGATAATTGGCTTCGACAATGCACATGTGGCCAAGCCACGCAAAAGAAGATTTGAACCAAAGGAAACATTGCGCGATCACTGGCACCAAGGCGACGAAACGCTTGTTTATACATTTGAGAGCCCTGCAAAGCTGATGGTCGATTTTTGGAAACAAGTTGAACAAAGTTTGGACAGGCACGAGTCATGAAAACTGAAAACCGCAAGCCACTAAAGATTGGTATCAAGCCCTTCACTGAATTCAAAGAATGGAGCATTGCCATTGCTTCAGGCCGGATAAGGCGTGAAGCGGATGAACCCAAAATCTGGTTTGAATCCATTCGCTCGCTGGCACAGGTTCTGAGCC
>JAWXBM010000071.1:0-37218 GCA_034440115.1 Lysobacterales bacterium
ACCCAACGGGTCATTACTGCCGGATTTACCGGAAGTTGCCCCGGCCGTGCCTTCCAAGCCATTTCGGCCATGATATTTGGGATATTGGGGGTCAGTCCAGAGTAAAAATTTTCGATCCAGTGCTAAGACTCTCTGAAATGGCAGAATTTTTACTCTGACCCCAAATATACTGGCTGTTTCCTGGGCAGGAAGCGGTGGCATATACTCCGAACGGCGAATTTGAACCAAGCCCCGGGATGGTTACTTCAACCCCGGGTCATCAGGGGTCTGTGGTTTCGAAGCCGTCCAGGAACAGGGGTTCCGGGATTTGCGCGCCCCGCTCGAATGCGCCGATGTCGCATCCATCGTCCGCGTTGTCGATAGCCGGAACATCGATGATGCGGCCGATAATCGGGTTCGGGTGGCCATATAGCCTTTGGTCGTGAGGCTCTCCCGTGCAACTCCCCTGGTCGATGAGCGGACTTCCCATCGGTATTCGATGCGTGAAAGTGGGACCGCCGTTGTCTGCCAGGATAACCAGCAAAGGATCGATCGGGGCGGCTGTGGTACCAACGTAATCGTCATTGGCGTTGGGGTTTCCGGCCGGGAAGGCCGTTGCTGCGCCGGTGTTGTCACCGATGAAGTTGTGGCCCAGTGATGTCAAAGATCCGCCGCCCGATTGGCTGATGTTGGACGTGGGGTCGCCCCCACCTGGCGGCGGGTCGATCTGATTTTCTGCAAACACGGAATTGCTGGCCGAGGCTGTTCCGGCGTTGAGGTGGAATGCCCCGCCAAGAACGCCGGCGCTGTTACCCTTGAACGTGCTGTTCTCGATGACCATGCTGGCGTTGGAGGCTATCATGGAAACCGCGCCACCATTTGCGTCGGCCGTATTGCCACTGAAAGTGGAACGCCGCAAGGTTGCGGTACCCCCATTTCCGAGGATGAATGCGCCCCCGTTCGAGTTGGTTCCGTTGGCATGGTTGCCGACGAACAGCGAATCTTCGACGATCAGGGCTATGCCCGAAGCGCTGATCGCCCCGCCACCTCCATCCAGCGTGCTGTTGTCGAAAAACGTTGTGCGGCGGATCGTCAGCGCCGCGCTCTGACCATCGATTGCCCCGCCGCTCCCGATGCTGGTTCTCCTCATCCCGGTGATGATGGCGTCTTCCAGAACCACGTGCACATCGTTGAGGAGGTGCACTGCCGGCGCGTTGGAGGCCGAAGCCCCGTCAATGAGGCTAAGGCCGCTGAGAAGGTGGTTGCCCTCATCAGTCGGGAAAAAGAAATAGAACATCGCGAATTGCTCGTCACCGTCGATCGTCAGGTTGGCGGCCCCGGGCCCGACGACGGACAGGCTTTCGGTGATGTTGGGGAGCGAGGCAGTGAGCACGATGGTGCCGGTTTCAAGGAAGCGGATCGTGTCGGCGCCCGAACCCGCGATGCATCCCTTATTCGCGGCATTCGTGTTTGCCGCCACGATGGCCTCGCGGAGCGAACAATCGGCGTTCGTCAGATCCTCATCCGTAAGGGTGGTGACATTGATTTCAGCGGCCATGGCATTGGACGGGGTAGCGATCGAGGCAGCCAGGGAGCATGCCAGAAGGACACCGCTGAGCAGCGGTTTAACCGAATTCGCACACATGAACTTCCCTCCATGAGGCTTGCCCGAACAGTCTTGGACCCGCGCCAGCCCGCGACGTAAGTCGGTTGAAGCTTAGCTGAGTTAACGGACAAATACCACGTGACCCCGGGTTGCAGGCAATGCGGTGTGCTGCATAGCAATGATCAACGGCGGGATCAGGAGAGGGATCAGGAGAGGGATCAAGAGAGGGATTGGGGGCCCGCTGAAATCGGTGTAAGCTTCGGGTTCACGGGCCAGACCATGCAACACTGAGCTTTAGGACGCCGTGCGCAAACCACTGAAAGACACCCTGCAGAGCCTTTTTATCGCGTGGCCGCGTTTGGCCGCGCTGGTCGGCGATTTAACCCAACGGTCCTCCGGCATTGATGGCCGGGCTGCCAACCAACAGTGCATGGGTTTGGGCCCGGTCCCCGTTGCTGGTCAGCGGGCCGAGCAGCGGCTCGACACCCACCAGGTCACTGTCCTGGTTGAAATACTCACCGGTGTTTACATTGGTCAGGTTAAAGCCCAGCAAATCGATGGTCATGGGACCATCTTCGGGGTGTCAGTCAGGATGTTCGGTGAGGTGTTGTTGGTCAGAATGGTGTTGCGCAGGCTGACCTGGATTGCCGATTCGACGACGTCCTGAGTGGACAGATAAACCCCACCTCCAACCTGTGCTGAATTATTGCACAGACTACTTTGCCCTATTCAAAGCCGTTGGCAAATATCAAATTGGGCAACCCGCAGCCACCCAGGCCAACGGACAGGCCGGATGCGCCTCCTGCTGAAGTCACGAAATCCTGTGTGCCATCTTTATTGAAATCACCTGTGGCGATAGAACGGGGGCTACTACCGACCACATTGCCGACTGCCGTGGGAAAGTCACCCAGGCCATCGCCGAGACGAAAGGATGCCGCGTTTCCCCCAGCATCGGCGGTAGCGATATCCTGCTTGCCATCATTATTGAAATCGCCGGTCGCGATGCTAAACGGATTGAACAGTACGAGAACTTCGGTGGTGCCGCTAAAACCGCCTGCGCCATCCCCGAGACGAATGGACACCGTGTCTACTCCCTCATTGGAACTGGCGAAGTCCTGATTGCCGTCGGTATTGAAATCTCCGATGGCCACTCCCCCAGGCTGTACGCTGGTGGCGACATCGGTAGTACCACTGAAACCGCCCAGGCCATCTCCCAGGCGAATGGACACCGTACCAACGGTGCTGTTGGCGGATGCGAGATCCTGTTTGCCGTCGCCATTGAAATCGCCGATGGCGATGCCTACGGGACCCGCGCCAACACTCACGGCGGTGGTGCCGCTGAATCCGCCCAGCCCATCACCCAGACGAATGGACACCGAATTGCCAGTAAAACTGGTCGCGGCCAAATCCTGATTGCCATCGTTGTTGAAATCTCCGATCGCCAAACTGAAAGGAAGCGGGTCAACACTGACGCTGCCAGAAGCACTAAAGCCACCCAAACCATCCCCGAGGTGAATGTCCGCCCCAGTTGGGGGTGAACCTTAAGCCGCCAAATCCTGATTGCCGTCGTTATTGAAGTCCCCAACGGCGACGCTCAGATTGGGGGTGAAACCGGTGGAAACATTAGCCGCAGGGTTGAACAGAACCGAGGTATTGCACACGGTTCCGCTGTTTACCGTGAGGGTGAATGTCTTGCTGGTCGCGCCGCCCGCGCCGAAAGCCTTCACGGTAACTGTATACGTACCTGCCGGATGTGCGTTGGTGATGCGAACCACGCCGGTGGTCGTATTTGCAACGAAAGTCCCTTTGAAATTCGTGTTAGTGGAAACATTGATACTGGCCGTGGCGGTCGGCGTTGCATCGGGCGTAACGGTCGAGTTCACACTCACTGCCAGGATCTTGTTCGGATAAACGTCGAGTGTCGGGGGAACCACCGCGAATGCAAAACCCGGGATCAGAACGAACACCAGCACAACCAATTTGATGCGAAATGAACTCCCACACATGCTTTTTGTTCCTTGTTCTTCTGATGCTGATTTTTTCAAAACGCTGAGAGTTTGTCCGCCTTGTGGGAGGCAATAACCACTCACGAATAGAGCGCCAAGGGTTTCCTGATGGTTGCCACATTGGTCGCAACCCCAGTATAGGGCAAATCGCGGGAAGAACGCTCCGTTTCAGCCTTTCGCCAGCAGCAATTCGCGAAATGCCTTGAATTCACCCGGAAGGGTACTGGACAGTATTTCTTTATCCCGCACCGCCTCCAGTTCAACTTGCAGCGGAATATCGACACCCAGGGTTTCTTTCATCACTTCAAGGAAGTTTCCATAGCTGAGGCTGCGCTTTGGTGCGATTGGCTTCACCGATCGCAATGATCTGGCTGATCAGCCGAGGTGAAAGGCTGCTCAATAGACGCGGGTTTCATAGAAAAGGGCTTTAATGCTGCCTATACTCTATGAAATCCCGGTATCGACGACTTCGCTACGCATGAGAAAATAATAACATTACGTGCGGGTCAGCGACCAAGATATCCATTGCTGCTGGAACGCTCAAGGATCATGCGCTGATCGTGATAACAATAACCGTCGATGAACAAGTTCGGGGCACGCAGGCGGGTGCTGCACAATTGTCTCTATAATGAACATTCAACCAGCGGCGATACCCCGGCGGCACAAACTGAAACATAAACCCATGAACATTCTGGTTGTCAATTGTGGCAGTTCATCGATCAAGTGGGCGATGGTCGACAGCGCCACTGGCCAGCACCTGATGGATGCACAACTTGAAGGCATAGGCGAGCCGCGGGCCGCATTGCATGTGGGCGATAAGTTAGTGGAGTTACCGGCTTGCCCCGACCACGAATCGGCGCTAAAGCACATGTTGCTGCAACTGGACAACGCTGCGGTGGAATTCGCTGCCATCGGGCACCGGGTAGTGCACGGTGGCGAGCAGTTCGTCCAACCCACTCAAATCGACGACACCGTTTGTAAGGCGATCGCCGAGCTGGCTTCCCTGGCACCACTGCACAATGCAGCCTCTCTGGCCGGAATTGTAGCCACCCGCCAGCAATTTCCACAGCTCCCTCAGGTTGCGGTTTTCGATACTGCCTTTCACGCCACCTTGTCAGCGCGCGCGCGGGCCTATGCTTTGCCCGCTCACATCAGCACCCAACTGGGCATTCGGCGTTACGGCTTCCACGGTATCAGCCACGAGAGCGTGTCCCGGCAAGCGGCGCAATTCCTCGGTACCGACCTGCGCCAGTTGCGCTTGATCTCCTGTCACCTGGGCAATGGCTCTAGTGTCACCGCCATCGAGAATGGTCGTAGTGTTGAAACCAGTATGGGGATGACACCGTTGGAGGGGCTGGTTATGGGTAGCCGCTCGGGCGACCTGGACCCCGGCATCATGATCAGACTGCTTCGGGAATTGAATTTGTCCGCTGACGGCCTGGAGCACATGCTCAACCACGAATCCGGTTTGCTGGGTATGGCTGGTTCAAAGGATATGCGGGTGATTGAAGATCGGGCTGCGGCGGGCGATGAGCCAGCGCGGCTGGCCATTCACGCCTTCACTCACAGGTTGCGTAAGTACATTGGTGCCTATGCCGCGGTGATGGGGGGCGTTGATGCCATTGTGTTTACCGGCGGGATTGGCCAGAACAGCGCGATGATTCGCCACCGCTCGGCGCAGCGCCTCGAATTTCTCGGCGCGCAACTGGATGAAGACCTGAACCGGGATGCGCGCGTTCAGTTGGCTAATCCGGTAGCCGATATTTCCCTGGCACATGCCCGCACCAGGTTGTTGGTGGTGGCCACCGACGAAGAGCGGTTGATTGCAGAGCGGACGGCGCAAACCGTGAAAGCGCGGATCAATGAGCCGAATCAATCCAAGCATTCGGTAAAAATTGTGCCGATTGCAATCTCGGCGCGGCACGTTCATCTGACTGAAGAATCCATTGCGAGCTTGTTCGGCCCCGCTTATCAACTCACTGTTTTTAAAGAGCTGTCGCAGCCGGGGCAATTTGCAGCGCATGAAACCGTCACGCTGGTCGGGCCCAGACACTCGATTGAACATGTCCGCGTGGTGGGGCCACCGCGTAAAGTTGACCAGGTTGAAATAACCCGTTCGGATGAGTTTTATCTGGGCCTGGACGCCCCGGTGCGCCTGTCAGGCGACCTGCAGAACACACCCGGAATTAGCTTGGCCGGCCCGCAGGGAAAGGTACAGTTAACCCGCGGCGTAATTTGCGCCAAACGCCACCTGCACATGACACCACAGGAAGCCTTGGCCTGGGGTGTTGCCCATGGCGACAGCCTGGATATTGCCATTGACAGCGATGACCGGGACCTTGTATTTCGCAATGTGCTGGTCCGCGTTAACGACAGCTACCGTCTTGAGATGCACATCGATACAGACGAAGCCAATGCCGCAGGGCTTGATAGCGGTGATGATGGCGTGCTCGTTTCAATTTATGCTCAAGGCCGACTCGTGCCCGAGGCATGATCACCGGCCTGTGCTACGACTTGGCTATGTTGCACTCTGCCGCGCGCGGCGCACAGCAATAAAGCTTTTAATGTACACAACCAGGGCGAACAGACTGGCTGCCATCATAACCCCCACCCGTAACACGGCACCCATATCCGCGCGGCCGATGGAGCCTATCAGCGGCATGATTAGCGCTATCGAAATCAGCAGGGTCAACCCGGCAACAACGTGAGCAACAACTTTATTTTCCTGTTTAAATAGTGGAACCAACAATGCGAGAATGACGCCAAAAAACACCGGGATCAAAATCGTCATAGAGCGTGACTCTGCGGCCACGTTCAGATACGCCCAAAGACCGAATACCACCAAAATGGCTGCGTTAAGAATGGTTGCTTGATATGGCTTCATTTGTTTCTCTCAGTTTCTCAGTGAACATTGCAGTGTCGAAATAGATTACAACAATTCCCGCGAATGGAAATACTACTATTTGTAATGCTCGTCTTATACGGTACTGCT
Organism: Lysobacterales bacterium; assembly: GCA_034440115.1. GTDB lineage: Bacteria > Pseudomonadota > Gammaproteobacteria > Xanthomonadales > SZUA-36 > JAWXBM01. Next base: position 6,584 of record JAWXBM010000071.1, read on the forward strand.
ATGGCTAACCCCTTTACGTTCAGTGAAGTGCTCGGAAACGAGTATCGATTTATGGGTATCAGTTGTGGGAGCGCCGGGTAAATTAGATCACTGAACCTGGATGCGTGCGTTATGCTTGGGCCATGTGTTTGCGGTTTTGTAGCTGCTGAACTTGTGTAAAAGGGGTCAGAGCCCTTTTACCGGAGTCGTTTTGCCTTTAAAAGGGTTGTGAGAAAAAGGTAAAAGGGCTCTGACCCCTTTTACCGACGCTTTACCGTCTTACAAGAAACGCCGCAGGCCGACGAAGCCAATACCCAGCATCATCAAGCCCAACACCACCAGGCCTTGGCGGCCCAGCGTCGGGATGCCTTCAAAAAACACCGTGTTGGTTATGCTGCAGGAGGCACCTTGACCGGCGCTGACCGTCAGACTATCGCAGCCGTTGTCGATCTCAACCGCATCGTCATACACCGTCTCAATCACATAGCAATGCGAATCCGGGTACTCGGGAATCACCTGAGCATCGAACACTTCAGAGCCGTTCCCGTAAAATCGCTGGCACCAATCGGCGGATTCGTAAGCCAGAGCACCTTCCTGCGACAGGAATTTCAGGCTGCAGTAGGACTCGCCGCCGCTGGGTGCATCCTGAGAATTATCGTCCGGTCGATCACCATCGACAATCTCGGCATCACACCACAACGTGAGTTCGTAACGCCCATCAATACCCTGAGGCACGCTGGAACCTTCAAACACCCAGTTCTTGGTGATCTCAATGTCCACCGGCGCCGGTTCGTTGGTGATCCGACAGGTATTGAAGTCACCCTCTTCGACAGCAAGGTACTCGCAACTGACTGAGTTGGTATTGCTACCGTCGAAATATTCTGCGTCATAACCAGCAACGGGCGTCTCGGTGATCTCGCAGTTCAGCTCACCGGAATCAAAATCGGTCACGACGAAAGTCACCCCTTCTTCTTCGGTAATGGTCTTGCTTTGATCCAGGATCAATCCGGTATTGCATGAAAGTGAAACTTCCACCTCACCCGGATTGCCGTCGGTGAAGATCTTGCTGACCTGGAAAAGCGCATTTGGGCCGTCGTAGTTTGAAAGTGTGCTGACGCGAGCCGTTCTGCATGCACTCTCAGTACCACAACTTGCGTTAGTTGATTGATGCATTCTTATGGTGCCGTTGAAAGTCGCTGTGTAGGTCAGGGGTGATGGGCCATGGTGCAGGACATTGTTTGCCGTATCCGTCAAAGTAAGGTAATTCCCGCTCCCGCCTTGACTGCTGAACTCGTAAGTAAAGCCGGAAACTACATTGTTGGCGGTGCTGTATTCTCCCGCAAAAGCGCAGGTGGTAAGTGTTACGGTTTCTCCTATACCACCGACACTGGCGCTGCCGAAAGGAGAGTTATAGACACACTGAGCGTTGACATTTGCCGCCATTAAAACACCAGCAACAAGCACAAGCCAATTTCTGAGGTATTGATTCATCGGATTCCCTTCTCGTTTAGGTTGAAGCAGTTTTTAGTTTCAAAAATTAGCGTGCATATTTTGATTCTGGATTTTATCCAACGACAGTATGGTACTAAATTATTTTTCTTGAGTACAGAAACTCTTTGGTAAAAGGGGTCTCAAAAGGGGTCGGATCCATTTTACCTATCCCTTTAGCCCGGCTTTGCTGCAGGGATCCGGCATCGATGCTGGTACGCCCTGCGAACAGGAATCTGCCACCAGGATAAACCACGCATAATCACAGCACCGGTGACGCCAATCTGGCCAATCTTGAAGCCAGTCGATACCATGCCGGTTTGGATGAAAACACATCTTCCGGAAGTTCACTACTGTGTGCAAAATCCTCCAGATACATCTGCTCCACAGCGTGATTAAATTCCTGATCGCGCAGCAGCGCAAAAATCTCAAAGTTCAGTCTCAAAGACCGATTGTCCAGATTGGCGGAAGTTACAATCGAGAAGTCATCGTCGACAAGCATTGTCTTGCTGTGCATAAATCCGTTTTGATACAGGAAAAACTTTACCCCGGCTAGCATGGATTGTTCGAAGTAGGAATAGGCAGCCAGCGACACCAGCATGCTGTCGGTTTCATCCGCCATCAGGATTCTTACATCTACACCCCTTAAAGCGGCAAGCTCGAGAGCAGCGACAATGGCAACGTCAGGCACATAGTAGGGAGTCGAGATCCACACTCTTTTCTCGGCAGAGTTGATGGCGTGCAGAATTAATATTTCCGCTGTGTGGAACTCATCGGCAGGCCCTGTTGCTACGGTTATAGCTACAGAAGCACCCTCAGGAGCTGCCTGGGTTTTCCAGTCCAGGTCAAGCCAATCGCCGCTGGACCATTTCCAGTCTTCCAGAAATGAAAGCTGTGCTTCCATTGCCGCTGGGCCAGAAATTGCAATATGGGTGTCCCTCCAATCTGCAAATTTTTCCGTCAAACCGAGATATTCGTTACCCACGTTTAACCCACCGAGAAAAGCTTTCTGACCGTCGATCACTACGACTTTCCGATGATTCCTGAAATTTACCTGGAACATGCCAGTGCCTTTATCAAGGTAACTAAAACCAGCCACTTGAACCCCGGCTTCAACCAATTGTTGTTTATAGGAATTAGACAGTTCATAGCTACCAAAACCGTCATAAAGAAAATAGACTTTTACCCCCTGGCTGGCTTTCTTTATTAGCAGATCCTTGAAATGCTGCCCGATTTCGTCGTCCCGTATGATGTAGAACTGAAACAGTACGTAATTCTCTGCGGACTCAATAGCTTCGCTTATAGCCGCAAAAGTAGAACGTCCATCAATCAGCAGTTCCAGTTTGTTTCCAGTTGTGTAGGGCAAACCCGTAAGTTTTTCGAGCAGGCCATTTCCTTCATCGCCGTTCGAACCTGCTTGGTTCTCGCGCACATACTTGTGCACTCCAGCCAAATGCTTTTCAGGGTTTTCCAGTGCCGAGCGAAAGGCCATTACGTAGCCATCATATTCGCTTTGTCCAAGAACCCAGTAAGCCGGTACGGCAACATACGGCAAGGTATTCAGACTGACCACCCAGGCGATTGCACCCTGCGAACTGCGGGCATTCATCACTGCATGGACCGAAGTTACCGCCCCTATCACATGTGCCAACAACAGGAAAACGGAAGTCGTTACTACCTTGCGCCGGCGGCTCCAGGGAGTGTGTGCTCTACCACGCTTCCAGTTTTTCGCAGCGGTGAATATTGATAATGGGTTCAAAAGTGCTGGCATCGGTGACACTAATCGTACCCTCAATTACTACCCGAGTGGCAAACTGATTTTGAGCTGCAGGCCAAAGTCTCCCTACACGAACAACCCGCACTTGAGGAGTTGGAAAAGTCGGGACCAGTAATTGACTGGCTGGTGAGTTAGTATGGTTCGAAACGAAACAGAGATAGAAAATGGAATCCCGTGAAGTAGATGTCGTAGTTATCGGCGCCGGTACGGCTGGCCTTAACGCTGTTGCCGAGGTACGCAAGTCTGGAAGTAGCTGGGTGCTGGTGGAATCCGGGCCCTATGGCACAACCTGTGCGCGTGTAGGTTGCATGCCATCAAAGTTGCTGATCGCGGCAGCCGATCGAGCTCATCAAGTCGCAAGCGCCGGAGCTTTCGGTATTTCTACCGGACCGATGTCAGTCGATGCGCGGGCCATGTTTGGCCGGGTGCGGGCTGAACGCGATCGATTCGTTGCCGGGGCGGTTAAAAGCACTACGAAGCTCCCGGCTGAGCAGCGATTACGCGGCAGGGCGCACTTTACCGGTCCCACTACAGTGCTGGTTGAATGTGAAAATCACGACAAGATTGAACTCAAGGCCAAAACCATCGTGCTAGCGGTTGGCTCACGTGCCAACATTCCACCGCCGTTTCGCGACATCATGGAGCATGTGTGGATCAGCGATGAGGTGTTCGAGCTGGATGAGTTGCCAGAATCATTGGCGGTTGTCGGCACCGGGGCCATTGGCCTGGAAATGGGTCAGGCATTGAGTCGGCTGGGCGTGAAAGTCAGCTTCTTTTCCATTGGCAGCGCCATCGGTCCGTTGCGCGATCCTGCAATGCAGCGATGCGTGCAGGAAGTCTTCAGAAACGCCGCGGCAGAGGATGCGATGGCCTGGCATCTCGAGGCGGATATAAAGATGGCCCGCGTCACCCATAACGATGCCATTGAGCTGCAGTGGCAGGATGCCAATGACGACTTGCAGCAGCAGTCATTTTCCCATGTATTGCTGGCCGCAGGTCGTACACCGCAACTGGCTGAGCTGGATCTGGATAAGGCCGGCGTGACCTTGAACGAACGTGGGCTGCCAGTCAACTGGCACCCGCGCACCACGCGCTGTGGTGACACGGCCGTATTCATCGCTGGTGATGCCAGTGACTATCGTCCGGTGCTACACGAAGCCGCTGATGAAGGCCGTATTGCCGGCCAGAACGCGGCACGGTATCCGCAGATTACAGCGCGGGTCAGGCGTACGCCATTGGCCATTGTCTTCATTCATCCGCAAATGGCTACCGTAGGAGTGCGATTCGATGATTTGCAAGAGGATGAAATTGAAATCGGTACCGTATCCTACGCTGATCAGGGACGTGCGCGGGTGATCGGACAAAACGCCGGGCAGGTAAATCTTTATGCGCAGCGCAGTAACTGCGTTCTGGTCGGTGCTGAATTGTTCTGCCCTGGGGCTGAGCACCTGGCCCACCTGCTCGCCTGGGCCGTGCAGCAGCGACTTCGAGTGGATGAGTTGCTGCGCATGCCGTTCTACCATCCGGTGCTGGAAGAAGGCCTGCGCACCGCACTGTTCGATCTTTCGAAAGCACTGCAGATTGAAGGAAATTGCAGCAGCACGGATTTCGCGGAATCTGCCGGTGTTTGAAAAATTATCAGATGCTGGCGCAGCGCTTTAGCAAATTGAAACAACCGTCTTCTAAAATGTCGATGACGGTGTGAAAACCCTCTTCCCCGCCGTAGTAAGGATCGGGCACTTCACCCACTTCTTTTAGCTCACAGTAATCCACCATGGGTACGACTCTGGCGCCATGTCCAGGGCTTAAAGCCATGGCCTCGCCAAAATTATCTTCATCCATGGTAATGATCAGGTCAAAACGGTCGAAATCTTCCACCACCAGAGTGCGGGCAATGCTGTCCAGTTGATAGCCTCGACTCAAAGCCACCCGGCGCATGCGCTGATCAGCAGGAAGTCCCGTGTGATAACTGTGCGTTCCCGCTGAATCGATCTCGATGCGGTCTTCCAGCCCAGCATCCGCCACCATCTGCTGGAAAATACCTTCAGCGGCTGGAGAGCGGCAGATATTGCCCATGCATACAAACAGTATGGATATTTTCACCTGATTCCACCCTCGGACTATTCATTCCCTGACATATTGAACCATGACAACCATCGAATCTTCACTGATGATTCTAGCATCAGCGATATCCTGCAATTCAGTTCGCAAAGTGTCAGAATGCGGGACGGCCCCTAAAGCGCACTGATGTGAACGAAATTCCGATTGCCATAAGCTCAAGCCAAAAGAAGCCGACCCGAGAATGTGGCTCGTGCACAGCCTGCTGTGATGGCTGGCTCACCGCCACGGTAAACGGCGAAGCCGTGAGTGCAGGCAAACCTTGCCGCCACAGCACAGCAGGTGGTTGCGCCATCTACCAAACTCGCCCGCAATACCCTTGTCGTGACTTTGTCTGTGGCTGGATGCGCTGGGACAGTGAACTACCCGACTGGATGCGCCCCAGCGAGTGCGGCGCCATTGTTTTTCTCTGGTTTGACTGGCAGGATCAGAAAGTGATCAACGCCGTTCCAGTGGGCGAGAAAATTCCCGAGCGCACTCTGGACTGGCTGAAAGCGCATGCCCAGGAGCAGGGCCGGCCGCTGATGTTTGTCGAGCGTATTCGTGAAGGCGACCAGTTTACTGGCGTACGCTGTCTCGGCTTTGGCCCTGCGGGCTTTCGCAAACAGGTTGAGCAACTCAAGCTGACGCATCAGCAATCGAAACTGATGCAGATGTTCAGCTCCGTTAAAACTTGACTTCAAGTTAGCAGACTTGCTCTTTCGCCTCAAGTTCCAATAATGACGACCTGGCAGGGACATTTACCTGCGCAGTAAAGCAACAGGAAAACCAGAAACAATGTCTCCAGCAGCTTTTTCCAGAATCAGCATAATAGTCAGTTTGATCTTAGTCTCAGCCGCGCTGCATGCAGGTGACCCCAGTAGCAAAGCCGCCGGAATAGCCGCTGATATTCTGCCGCCAGACCTGGCAAAAAAACTGGCTGATCGAACTGCAGAACCCACTCAGTCTGGCGAGATCACGCCTGCTTTTGTGGTTGATCCTTCATGGCCGAAAACCCTGCCGAACCAATGGATCATGGGTCAGGTAGGTGGCATATCGGTGGATCAAAACGACAATATCTGGGTGTTACACAGGCCCCGATCACTTTCAGCAACTGCGGTCGGCGCACTGGGCGTCGCTGGAGTTAACTCAGAAGGTAAACCGGTAGACGGACTGGGCAACCTTCGAACGGTTGCCGGGCAAAACGCTGTTTGTTGCATCCCCGCGCCATCGGTACTCAAGTTTGACGCGAATGGAAACCTGCTGGATAGCTGGGGCGGCTCTTCCGACCCTGGCTTTTTGGAAAGCCGCTGCCGCGCCGATCAGGGATGCGTGTGGCCCGGGCGCGAACACGGCATATTCGTTGATCACAGCCAATTCGTTTATATCTCAGGCAATGGCACACAAGGCACAGGTCGGGATGGCAACGGTGAGGTTCCCTGGTCGGCCACTCACGGCAACGACTCCCATGTGCTTAAGTTCAGCGCCGAAGGCGAGTTCATTTATCAGATCGGTTATGCGGGCCTGCCCGGACCGAACAATGAAGATACCAATGGCGGGCCCAACGACACACCACAGCCGTTTCTGGCTGCAGACATGAGCGTTGACCCAAAAACCAATCGACTCTACATTGCCGATGGCTATGGCAACAGCCGAGTGCTGATTGTGAATGCTGCATCAGGCCAGTACATCGGGCACTTTGGCGCTTACGGCCAGAACCCAGTTGAGCTTGAACCAAAAGACCCATCATCGTGGGCGGAAGAGTGGCGGGCGGGAAACACCAAACCCAGGTTTTTCCGCAGCCCGGTGCATTGCGCTACGGTAAGCTTGGATGGACTGTTGTATGTGTGTGACCGCAGCAATAACCGCATCCAGGTTTTTAATTTGCAGGAAGTGGGTAAGCCCTGCTTAAATCCCGATGCCAAAGCAGGCGATTGCGGCTTTGTCAGAGATATTGAAGTTGCGCCTGAGACCATCGGGCAAACCGGCGGTTCTGCGGCGCTTTCCGCGGATAAGGAGCAATCCTGCCTGTTTGCTGCCGACCTGTGGAACGGCATGTTTCACATCATTGAGCGCCCGACCGGAAAAACCATTCATCACATCGGCCGAACCGGCAGACAAGTCGGTGAATTTACCTGGTTGCACTCATTGGCTGCAGATTCGCACGGCAACATCTATAGCGGCGAAGTTGAAACCGGTCAGCGCGTGCAACGATTTGTTCGCTATGGTGCAACTGGCTGTAATTCAACTGGAACCTGACAAATTTGTGGGTGTGCGCTGTAAATTAATAAGCAAGGAGTACACCGGGATGGATACCCGTTGCTAACAATTCGACTGTTCGGTAGCTTGGCTAGCCTGTTGTGCCTGCTTGGGCTGCAAATGTCGACCGCAAATGCTGCACATGCACAACCCGCCCGGTTTCTGCTGACCTTTGATGATGGTCCGAGCACAAAAACACATAACAATCCCACCGAGTCCATCCTTCGGACTCTGGATTCAAACGCGGTTCAGAACGGAATCAAAGCAATATTCTTTACCCAGACGAGGTTGGGCCCAGATCGTAAAGGCCAACTCACGCTTCAACTCCTGACTCGCAACCACCTGGCTGGACATTTGCTGGCGATTCACAGCGGTTCGCGTATTGGAATCCTGGATCACCGGTTGCTCAAGGGCGGCGAGCTACACGAATTCCTGGTTAATTCGCAAAACGCTTTGAGAGGAATTACCGGCCACACTCCACGTCTGATTCGGCCACCCTATTGGGCATTCAACGAACGCACCTGGGCAGCTTACCGCGAAGTTAGCCTCTCCATGTTACTTACCGATATCAGCGTCGGTGATGGTAAGAGTTGGGGCTTCCGCGCCAATCCACGTCGCCGCAGCGTGCTGCTGAAACAAATGCAGGTCGTCAAGCAAAGAATCGATGATGGCGGTATACCTCTGGTCGAAGGCCTGCACCCCATCATCGTCACTTTCCACGATACCAACACCTGGACCGCTTCCCACATGGAAGAGTATTTGAAGCTACTGATTGAATCGGCCAGCAGCGCCGGTGTCACACTCGACCAGCGAACATTTTATGCCCAGCGCGAAACGCTCGAGCGGGTTGCTGTGCGCCGCTCGGAGTTAGAGCCCAACCCAGAGGAAATGGTACCTTCGCGCTGGCGCTGGCTGCATGGTGAATAAATCAGCGAGTCGGCCTTGACGACACAATGGTGTACATCTCATGGGTGGCAGCAAAAGCCTGTTGCTGGTGAAACGTGACGTGGTGATTGGTAAAACCCAGCACTTCGAGGAACTGGGTAAAAAATCGCGGCGTAAAACGCCACCAGGTATCCCAGGCATTGTTGCCCATGGTGGGCACTAATGAGCATACCGGGCCTTCGCCCAGTTCTGGCAGATACATTTCCGTAATGATGATGCTTTTGTTTACCAACCTGGCACAACTTTCCAGAATGCTCACCGGCGAGCGCGTATGCAGCAACACCGCTGCCAGCAAGGCGACATCAAATTGCCCCAGCTCAGCGGGGAGGTTTTCAGAAGAGCCATAATGCATTTTGGCTTTGGACTGGAATTGCTGGTGGCAATACCAAAAGCCTTTACGAATGCCCCCAATGTGCTCAAAGAACTGTTCTTCGGATTCAGTCCAGGCATCATCACGCCGCGCCAGACCAAGACTTTCATAGGGCACAGCATTCCAGAAACCACGATCCATGGGCAATTCCACCGCGACCACTTCGCTGGCGGTTTTTTCTATTTCAAAGGTCAGGAAGCCAGTGGCCGGACCGATTTCCAGCACTCGCTGGCCCTTGAAATCGTAATGGCCCAGGTATGCGTCTACGCCCGCGCGCAAATCCCACTGGCCCTCTGCCAGGCCGTGCCCGGGAATATCGGTGGTGTGGTAAAAATTACATTCGGCTGCACTGGCCACTTTCCAGGGCTGTTCATATAAAGCGGGCATATTGGATCTCTTGCACAGTAGAGCTGCTAAACGAGCGCCATTTTATATCAAGATAGTCATACTCAGGAAAACGGCGGTCAACACCAGCAACGGCGGACGGAACGAAGCGAATAACGTATTCATGAAATCAGCGTTGCATTCGATCCAACTGCATCCGCATTTCACGGATGTGGGTCAGCATTTCTTCACGCTCGTCATGGGCACGTTGCTCAATTTCCTGACGGGTACGATCTTCTTCTTGCCAATGAACAGCCTGCATGGTGTTCACAATGATACCGATGAAGAGATTCAGAATGGTAAATGAGGAGACCAGAATAAAGGGTACAAAGTACAGCCAGGCCAGCGGAAACTCCTGCATCACGGGCCGCGCTATACCCATGGACCAGCTTTCCAGAGTCATGATCTGGAACAGCGTGTACATGCTATTGCCGATGTGACCAAAATAATCTGGAAAACGCTCACCAAAAAGTTCTGTTCCAATCACGGCAAAAATGTAAAACACCAGGCCCAGCATGAAGGAAATCCAGCCGATGCTGGGTATCGCTGCCAACAACGATTCGGTTAAATGGCGTAGTCGCGGTACCGTTGAAATCAGGCGTAGCACCCGCAGGATGCGCAAGGACCTGAGAACTGACAAGGGCCCGGCAGCAGGCACCAGAGCAATGGCGACGATAATGAAATCAAGGTTGTTCCAGCCATCGCGAAAAAATCGCGGGCCGAAGGCGATCAGTTTGGTGATGATCTCCACCACGAAAACCGCCAGCACCAGATTTTCAAAACCTTTGAGCGCTGGGCCGGCATAGTCAACAGCAGCCGGCCAGGTTTCGAGCCCGATGGTTATGGCGTTCAACACGATCAATACCACCACCAGATCATGGGGCCAACCCCGCTCAATCCAGTATCCGAGCCTTTTGCGCCAGTCGCTACGACTGTCCTTCGGGTCGGAGAGTTCAGCCGCGACGGGTTCGGTGGCAATTTGATGTTTACTGCCTGTCACGGTCTGGTTTCCATGTGGAATCTGAAATACAAGTCTATAATAACCAGACATTGTTAACCAGATATATATGTCTTATAATTTTTTCGCAATGAAATTTTGACAGGACACAGTAGATGACCGATATACTTTCAGAGTGGACCTTCCTGAGCAATTACGCGCATGTGTTACTCTGTCTTGCGGAGAACCCCAGGGCCCGCCTCAGGGATGTTGCTGATCGGGTAGGCATTACTGAACGAACGACGATGCGACTGATCACACAACTGGACCAGGCTGGTATCCTGAAAAGGGTCAAGAACGGCCGCTGCAATGAATACGTAATTGATACCAGTGAGCATCTGCGTCACCCGATTGAAGCACATTGCACTGTTGGGCAATTGCTGCGCATGAATCTCAGTTCGGCGGCAATTAAAAATATTGAAAAGCGCAGTCAACTACACCAGCGCAGCACCAGCAAAACTCGCTGATTCATTATTCGCACTTTATTCTCCGGAGATTTCATTATGAACACCCCATTTATTTACATTACCGTTGTGACTTGCGCACTGCTGTCATTCCCATTCAAGGCTTTTGCAGTTGAAGCGCTTGAAACCGCTGAGCTAGCCTCTCATTGCAAAAATTATCTGGCTGGAGAAGATACGGTTGATGGAACGTTTTGTGTCCGCTACATTCAAGGCTTTATCGACGGAGCAGTCGCTACAGATGAGCGTGTTACCTTGAGTGTTTCAGATGAGTATGAGCGTGATGAGACCTTCACTGAGCGCGCTACACGCACACGCATTGGAACTCGTGTGAAGCGCTACGGGGCCTCGGTTTACGCAGGCTATTGCCTGGGCGATCCTTTGCCACTGCGGGATGTGGTGAGAAAAGTTGTTGCCGATCTGGCAGATGCAGGCAAAGTCAGTGCCAGCCCCTTGGCTCGTGATCTGGTCTACTCGACATTGACCAGCGCATACCCTTGCCAGACGGAAGATTAAAAAGCATGACCCAAAGTTCAGAGCATGCAGATGGGAACGTCAGCGTCCCATTGTCCAACACAGTTGCGGAGCCAGTCAGTCAGCGGAACGCAGCGTTGCGAGTCATGATGTTGACCGTTATGCTGATCGCCGCCTGGTTGTTGTGGTCTGGTTTTTTTAAACCACTGCTGTTGGGACTGGGCGCATTTTCAGTGGCTCTGGTGGTTTATCTTTCGCATCGACTGCGGCTGTTTGATACCGATGTATTTGCCCTGCGATTCAGTCTGCGTCTGTTTCAATTTTGGGGCTGGCTGTTCAAGGAAGTCATTCTGTCCAGCCTTGAGGTATCACGCTTGGTTTTAAGTCCTAAAATGCCCATCAGCCCAGCCGTTTTCGAGTTCAAAACCCGTTGCTCCCACCCGGTTGATGTGGTCATTCTCGGCAATTCAATCACACTGACACCCGGCACTCTCACGCTCAATATTACTGATGATAAACTGATAGTGCATTCGCTGACCCGGCAAGGCATTAAAGCCCTTGAAGCGGGCGAAATGGATCGCCGCATTTTTCGACTGCGGAGCCGCTGACATGTATTACGTTGTCACCATAGCCACGCTGTTGACCATGGCCCTGGCGCTGGCCAGGGCACTGCTGGGTCCCAGCGTTTATGATCGGGTTTTGGCGGTGAACATGTTTGGAACCAAGACCGTTCTGTTGCTGTCGGTTATAGCGTTTCTATATGGCCGACCAGATTTCCTGGATCTGGCTCTCGCTTACGCATTAATCAACTTTATTGGGGTTCTTGCTGTACTGGAGTTTTTTAAATCTCTGGCGCGTCGTCGTTTAAACGATTCCGATACGGCCAGTACAGATGCCAACACTGCAACCAGCAAAGTGTCCGCTATCGTCCCCCCTCCGTCTCAGGTTAATCCTGAAGATGGTTCAACCTGGACTGAGTCAAAATGATGGGCATGGTGCTCGATATCATCAGCTGGGTTTTACTCTCTGCCGGTGGAGTATTTGTGCTGATCGGAGGCATAGGTGCGCTTCGCATGCCCAACCTCTACACCCGCATGCATGCCGCCAGCGTGACCGATACTATGGGCGCCATCCTGGTTCTGACGGGCATCATGCTTCAAGCTGGCTTGTCACTTGCCACTATCAAACTGGGCGCGATTCTGATTTTTCTGCTGATTACCAGCCCTACTTCCTCTTATGCTCTGGCCAGCGCCGCACTTTTGGCCGGTGTCAAACCGGATGGCTCCTTAGCAGAAGATAACGAGGCAACAGAATGACCATACTGTTTGGCGTTTTCCTGCTCACGCTGCTGGTGATCACGGCCATAGCCGTGGTGCGCGCAGAGAATCTGTTTGTTGCAGTCATGTTGCTGGGTATTTTCAGCCTGCTGATTGCAGCTAACTTTTTTGTCCTGAATGCGGCAGATGTTGCATTAACCGAAGCGGCAGTGGGTGCTGGCATATCAACGGTGCTGTTCCTGGGCGCGCTGGCGCTTACAAATGAAAGAGAGCGCCCGCACAGGGGTACGCGCTGGTTGTCTGTCGCCGTGGTTACCAGCGCAGCTCTGGTGCTGATGTATGCAACCTTTGACAAGCCTGCTTTCGGTGACCCGAACGCACCTGTGCAACTTCACGTTTCACCCTGGTACCTGGAGATGACACCCCACTTGATTGACATACCCAATGTAGTAACGGCGGTATTGGGTTCGTTTCGTGGATACGACACACTGGGCGAGGTCTTCGTCGTGTTTACCGCAGGGATTGGCGTGATGTTTTTATTGTCCGCAGGGCCTGCCAGCGGAGCAGGAAATGGCCCGGGAAGTGGCCAAGGTAGTGGGCCAGGACGACCCAAACTACCGGGCAGGAAGTCCTATGCGGGAATCGGCTTGCGCGACCACCTGATTCCTCGCATTGTCGGCCGAATGCTGGTGCCCTTTATCCTGCTGTTTGGCCTTTATGTCCAGTTTCACGGCAAGTATGGCCCGGGCGGTGGTTTTCAGGCGGGCGCATTGATTGCTGCATCGTTTATCCTTTATGCCCTGGTGGAAGGCGAATCCCGGACACTCCAGGCATTGCCTCAAAAAGCTCTAACCGGACTGATGGTTGGCGGTGCCCTGCTCTATGGCTCGGTTGGACTGGCAGGCATTTTTCTGGGCTCCAACTTCCTCGATTATTCCGTGCTGGCAAGTAACCCGGTTAAAGGTCAGCAACTGGGAATTTTACTGATAGAGGCTGGTGTCGGCATGACGGTCACCGGCGTATTACTCAGTATTTTTCATGCTTTTGCGGCGCGCGGAACAGACTGATGTATATCCTGGGGCTCTATTACTACTGGGTTTTTGCAGTTCTGCTGATGATTGGCTTTTATGCTGTTGTTGCCAAACCAAATCTGATCAAGAAACTGGTGGGTCTGTCGCTTTTTCAGGCAGCGGTTTTCCTGCTCTACATCACCATGGGTAAAGTAAGCGGCAGTACGGCACCCATATTCCAGGAAGGCGTCAGCGGCCTCGTTTTCTCAAATCCTCTTCCCCAGGTCTTGATCCTCACCGCTATTGTAGTTGGAATTTCTACCACTGCCCTGGGGCTTGGTATTGTCATTCGCATCAAGGAAGAGTACGGCTCAATCGAAGAAGACGAAATCCAGGAGATGGATAAGACGTGACCGGCCTGGACTTTCATTTGCCGGCACTCCAGGTGGTTGTGCCGCTGCTGATCGCGCCAGTCGTATTCCTGCTGCGTCCTCGGGGTCTGGCCTGGGCTGCCGCTTTCGCAACCAGTCTGCTGGCATTCTGTATCGCGATTGCTTTGACCGGAGGTGTGCTGTCCGGGCAAGAATATCAGTATGCCTTGGGCGGCTGGGAGTCGCCCTACGGCATTGGGCTGCGCGTAGATGCCTTCAGCGCGCTGATGCTGTTGGTGTTGACTGGCGCATCCGCGCTGGCGTTGTTGGCGGCGCGGAACAGTGTTGATAGTGAAATCGAAGCGCACCGCCAGCCGATGTTTTACTCGGCCTGGTTGTTGGTGCTGGCCGGCCTGGCTGGCATTGTTGTCGCTGCAGATGCGTTCAATATTTTTGTCTTCATGGAAATTTCATCCCTGGCCAGCTATGTGCTGGTAGCGGGTGGCCCGGATCGAAGAGCGCTGCCTGCGGTATTCAAATACCTGATGATGGGCACCATCGGTGCGACGTTCTATCTGATTGGTGTGGGGCTGATCTACATGATGACCGGCACCCTGAACCTGGCCGATATGGAGTTGCGCATTCACGAAGTCGCTGACCAAAAGCCGATACTGGTAGCCGCAGGCTTCATCACCGTTGGTCTGGCGCTCAAAGCAGCCGTGTTTCCGCTGCATGTATGGTTGCCCAATGCCTACACCTATGCGCCTAACGTGGTAACCGTTTTTCTGGCAGCCTGCGCGACCAAGGTCGCCTTGTATGTATTAATCCGCTTCGACTACTTCGTATTTCAGCAGAACCTGCTCGGCCATGAGTTCCAGTTTGCTGCATTCCTGATGCCTCTGGCGATAATGGCCATCCTGGTCGGTTCGGCGGTTGCCCTGTTTGAAACCAATATCAAACGATTGCTGGCCTACTCCTCCGTTGCCCAGATCGGCTACATTCTGATGGGTGCCAGTATGGTCTCGATGCTGGGGCTGACCGCCGGCGTAATGCATCTGTTTAACCATGCACTGGCCAAGGGCGCGCTATTCCTGGCAGTAGCCTGTCTGGCCATGCGCCTGGGCCAGGTTGACCTGAAAGACCTGGCTGGGGTATCCCGCCGAATGCCCTGGACCATGGCTGCGCTGGTGGTCGGCGGTTTGAGCCTGATTGGCGTGCCTGGTACTGCTGGCTTTATCAGCAAGTGGTATCTCATCTCGGCGGCGCTGAATGAGGGCGCTCTCGGCTTGGTACTGATTGCAACCATTGTGGCTGGCTCACTGATGGCCGTGGTTTACATCTGGCGCATTGTGGAAGCTGCCGTGTTCAGGGCACCCGGAGATTTACAAGCATCGGAGGTGCGGGCATCGGAGGTGCAGGCATTCGGAGAAGCGCCGCTGATGATGCTGGGTGCAACCTGGCTGGCGGCGGGAGCAAATATCTACTTCGGTCTGTTCCCTGCTGCTCCGCTGGCGCTGGCCACAGCGGCTGCAAAATCCTTGCTGGGGCATCTGCAATGAGTGCTGATATGTCTGCAGAAATGCTGATCGGGCTGTCATTGACTGTGCCGTTGGCGGGAGCGCTGCTGATTGCACTGGCCGCTCGCATCGGGCCGAATGCGCGTGAGACCGTTACGATGGTCACCTCACTGGCATTGATAGTCAGCGTCTGGAGCTTGTTGCCTGAAGTATTCGCGGGTGGCCGGCCATCGCTGCTCATTACCGAAGTGATGCCGGGCATTCAGATTGCTTTCAAGGTCGAACCGCTGGGCATGCTTTTTGCCGCTTTGGCCTCAGGCTTGTGGCTGGTGAATTCCATTTATTCCATCGGCTACATGCGCGGCAATAAGGAAAAGAACCAGACGCGCTTTTATGTGATGTTTGCCATATCACTGGCCGCCACCATGGGCATCGCATTTTCAGCCAATCTGTTTACGCTGTTCCTGTTTTACGAAATGTTGACGCTTTCGACCTACCCACTGGTCGCGCACAAGGGTGACGAGAAAACCGTCCGCAGTGCGCGGCTATATCTGGGCATACTGATCACGGCATCGATCGGCTTGTTGCTGCCCGCCATTATCTGGACCTATTCGGTCGCGGGTACCGGTGACTTCACCGACGGTGGCATCCTGCAGGGCAAATTGGCCGGTCCGGCGGTGGGCTTGCTGCTTGGATTGTTCGTATTTGGTGCCGCCAAAGCTGCCGTTATGCCGGTGCATCGCTGGCTACCCGCGGCCATGGTCGCACCTACGCCCGTCAGTGCTCTGCTGCACGCGGTGGCGGTGGTCAAGGCCGGTGTGTTTACCATCACAAAAGTCATTGTTTACATATTCGGTATCGATTTCCTGTTTGCTGAACCCAGCAGTGCATGGCTGTTGTATGCCGCTGCCTTCACCATCATTGCGGCCAGCGTGGTCGCACTGCGGCAACAGAATCTCAAACGCTTGCTGGCCTATTCAACCATCGCCCAGCTTTCTTATGTGGTTATGGCTGCAGCCATTCTGAAACCTTTAGCGGAAGTAGGCGCAAGCATTCACATGGTGGCTCACGCTTTTGGGAAAATTACGCTGTTTTTTGCGGCGGGTGCCATTTACACCGCCTCCAGGAAAACCGAGCTATACCAGTTACGCGGTATCGGCCGACGCATGCCCATCACCATGACGGCATTTACCATTGGTGCACTCAGCATGATTGGCGTACCGCCAACCGGCGGCTTTGTCTCCAAATGGTACATTCTGGCCGGTGCTTTTCAGGCTGATAACTACGTCGCCTTGGCAACCATCATCCTCAGCACCGCGCTCAATGCGGCCTATTTTCTGCCGATTATTTACCTGGCATGGTTTGAAAAAGAAACCGTCAAGCCTGCCATTGATCATGGCGAAGCGCCTTTCGCTGCGGTGCTGGCGCTGTCGATTACGGCCGCTTTGACGCTGCTCTTTTTCCTCTACAACGGGCCCGTTATTGAACTCGAAACACAAATGATTCGGGGCTTGCCGTGAGCCATACTCCTCGAGACGCCCACATAGTGAAGCCGCCTCACTCCCCTGGCAACGACACCAGCAGTGAACATTGGCTGGTACGCCCCGCCACAATCCGGCTGTTGTGGTGGCTGTTTTCCGCCATTCTCGCTCTGTCCGTACTGGCGCAGTTGCTGTTCAAGGTAAAGGGCTATTTCGGTGTGGATGGCTGGCTGGGCTTTGGCGCGGTCTTTGGTTTTCTGGCCTGCCTGGCCATGGTGCTGGTTGCCAAGGCGCTCGGCTGGGTGTTGAAACGTGACGAGGGCTATTACCGCGACAGACTAAGCGACGATAACGGTGCCGGTAACAGTGACGATAACAGTGACGGGGGCGGCCGCAATGTTTGAATTTTTGCCGCCCATTTTGCCGCCCGCTCTTATCATGCTGCTGGGCGCCCTGCTGATTGGCCCTTGCCGGGGAAGTTGGCGAACGGCCGTCATTTTGCTCACGCCACTGCTGACCTTGTGGGCCATCTGGCAAGTGCCCGACGGCGTGGCGTATACCGTCAATTTCCTGCAATACCCGATTGAGCCGGTTGAAGGCAGCCCGGTTCGACGGCTGTTTGCCACGATTTTTGCACTGATGGCGTTTGGTGGCGGCCTGTACGCTTTTCGCCAGGCCAAATGGTACGAATTAGCCGCTGCGTTTGCCTATGCCGCAGGCGCCATTGGTGTCAGTTTTGCCGGCGACCTGATCACCCTGTTCCTGTTCTGGGAATTGATGGCCTTGTTTTCCACGGTGGTGGTCTGGTGTGGCGGAACGCCTGCGGCTCGCGCCGCAGGCATACGCTACGCCATCATGCACCTGTTCGGCGGCGTGATTCTGAAGGTGGGCATCGAGGGCGTGATGGTGCACACTGGCTCGATCAATGTCCAGCCCATGCTGGCCACGAACTTCGATACGTGGATGATACTGCTGGGCATACTCATCAATGCCGCAGCACCGCCCTTGTCGGCGTGGTTGTCGGATGCCTATCCCGAATCCAGCCCCACCGGCTCGGTTTTTCTTTCAGCCTTTACCACCAAGACCGCCGTACTGGCCTTGATACTGCTGTTCCCTGGTGAACCGGTATTGGTGGGCATTGGGCTGTTCATGGTGATGTACGGCATCATTTATGCTCTGCTGGAAAACGATATCCGCCGCATCCTGGCGTTTTCGATAGTCAATCAGGTGGGCTTTATGGTGGTTGCCGTGGGCATTGGCACGCAGATGGCCATCAATGGTGCTTCGGCGCATGCCTTCGCTCATATCATCTACAAAGCCCTGCTGTTCATGAGTGCGGGCGCGGTGATTTATCGCACGGGTTTTAACAAGTGTACTGAGCTAGGCGGGCTGTTCCGCGCCATGCCGCTGACGGCTGTTTGCGGCATCATTGGAGCGCTGGCCATTTCAGGCTTTCCGCTGACCTCCGGTTTCACCACCAAGACCATGATTTCGCAAGCTGCTGCGGATGAGGGACTGGTGATGGTGTATTTCATGCTTGCAGCCGCTTCGGCCGGTGTTTTCCTGCATGCGGGGATCAAATTTCCCTGGTTTGTGTTCTTCCAGAAAGACTCAGGCTTGCGACCGAAAGACGCCCCGTGGAACATGGGTCTGGCCATGGTGCTGTTTGCCTTCATGTGCCTCTTTTTCGGAATTGCACCGCAGTATCTGTATCCGTTCCTGCCCTACCCGGTGGATTACCAGGCCTATACCGCGGGTAAAGTCGTGTTCTATCTGCAACTGCTGCTGTTCAGTGGCCTGGCCTTCTTCCTGCTTTTGCCGCTGATGAAACGGACCCTGACCATCAGCCTCGATACCGACTGGATCTGGCGGGTGTTGCTTCTGCGCACAGTGGCAGGCTTGTCTTCAGCTACGACCGTGTTGGGACATGCTGTATCCGCTGCGTTTTCATCCCTGCTGATGCGAATCGGGCTTAAAGCACGGCGGCTTTTCGGCAACTCAGGCACGGATTCAAATCGCCCGCAGGGTGTTTTTGCCCGGGCCTGGCCCATTGGCACAACCGCGCTGTGGATAGCGGTTTTGTTGACCGCTTATGTATTATTCTATTACCTCTAGGCCCAGGGCCAGACCGACCGGAGCAATCAGCCAGTGGCCCTGCATAGTGACCGTGGCCGCCGATGCAAGAGCTTATCTATTTGGCTAGCCCGCATATTGCACCAAGGCGGACATTTTTGTGAACAAAGTTTTTCTGAAACAACATCTTACAATCGTTTTCCTGAATTCAGGGCGGTTACACTTTGTCCTATCCGGCTTTACGCCGCATCTGGCTTCACAGTTTTGCCAGCTACAGCGTAAATTCCATATCCTTGGTGCAATATGCGGGCTAGATTGAGCGCTTCCATAATCCCCGTCAGCGGAGGAACCTCGAAGCAACTAAGCAAAGCCAATCGGCCTTAACTCAACCGTCCGTGGTATCGGGTTAAAGTCGGTAGGTCGTTTGTTTGTAATATTCGCATCCTGTTTGAGGCGCGATTTTTTTGATTTGAGAGGATTCGTGAATCGGACAGGAAATCTAGATTGGAGCAGGGTGAGATCATGTACCAACAGCTAACGCCGTTTCTCATTGCTGCCGTGATCGGTTTGCTGATTGGGATCGAGCGTGAGAGATCCAAAAATCGGGATGGGAAACTGACCATACTTGGAGCCCGGACTCTCCCGCTCATCGCTTTGTTGGGCGGGTTGATGGCATTCCTAGATAATCATGCGCTCATGATTATCGTGAGCGTGTTTGTTGGTATCGTAATTTTGGTCAGCGGTACCGCTTGGAATCGCGAAAGCGGCACGTTCCGGTTTGGAGGGACAACAGCTGTCGCCGCCATGCTGACGTATACGTTGGGATATCTAGCCCAATCAGATGGCAAAGTTGCGGTTGTGCTCGCGGTCCTATTGTTCGGACTTCTTTCCGTAAAAAGCCGCCTTCACAGTTTTGCCCGGACCGGAATTACAAAGAATGAGATGTCGGCTGTACTGACCTTTTTGGTCAGTGCCTTTGTGATTCTTCCGTTGTTACCGAATCATTTCGTCGACCCATGGGGATTGATTCATCCCACCAGAATCTGGATGTTGTTTGTGTTTATCACCGGCGTCGAATTCTGTAGTTATATCACTTTGCGCCAATTGGGCAAGAGGTGGGGGACTGTCTTGTCAGGTCTATTGGGTGGAGCCGTGTCGGCGACTGCAACCACTCTAACCCTGGCGCGCCGCATCAAGGATCAACCCCACTCCCTGTTCCTGATCTCGAGCGGTATTGTTTTGGCGGAAGTTTCCTCATTGTTGATTCAAATCATTGTCTTAGCTGTCGTCGCGCCGGATGTATTCGTTCACTTGTATTTGTTCCTTGCAGGCCCGGCGGTGATCGGCGTCTTAAGCGCTGTTGGAATCGCTGTCTTTTCGCAACAGGAGAACAATGGCCCACCGGTTGATATTTCCCTCACCAACCCGATCTCACTCAAGAGTACGCTGAGGTTTGCATTGTTGATCTCATTGGGGCTCATTCTGATAGCCTTGGCTGCACGATGGTTCGGTTCAGTTGGTGTTTACGTGACATCAGCTTTAGGCGGAGTAGCCAGCTTGAGGGCTGTCACGTTCTCAGTCTCTGAGTTGGCCAGCGCCGGTGACGTTTCAACCACTGTTGCTGCTTTAGCGATTCTTATCGCGATGACGACCAACATGCTCATGAAACTGGTGATCATCTTTCGTGCCGGCCGGATGAAGTTGGTTTTGGTGTGCGCACTGTTCTTTCTTTTAATGTTGATCGGAGGAGTCCTGGTCTTCTTCAGCCCTGTGGGTGGATAGGCGAGACGTCTGACGCGAAGGTCAGGTTCTTCGCGAACCAGTTTGCATAGCAAATTCCTGACGATTGATCAGCGTGAAATGTTTGTTTCCCCTTTCAACCTAGATGCCCGATCAGTCGCCCTGAACTCGGAACTGGGCGTTTTTTTTGATAAACCGAGATTTGGGAAGGGGCTCGCCCGTGCTTTTGACCGTATGTGGATGAACAGGGACTATCGGCTTAAACTGACGGATGCCGGGAAGATACTGTGGATTACCCAGGAAGACAGCAAGGTGGTGGTTTTCAGCGTCGAACCGGACACCAGGTTTTGGCAGCGTTTTACCGCGGGCTTTTTTCACTCTTTGTACCGGAGATTCAGTTGTAAATGAATGCTGAAAATTATCGCGAGCAGGCCCTGAAATTATTTCCCTGGCTGTGCGGCCGCTGCGGTCGCGAATTCAGTGGCAAAACTCTGCCCGGACTGACGGTGCATCACAAGGACCACAATCACGATAACAATCCAAAGGATGGCAGCAACTGGGAGTTGCTGTGCCTCTACTGTCACGATGAAGAACATACGAACTATCAGGATAAGGCACACAATTTGAAAGCTGAGCGAATTCCAGCATCAACCCACAAACCATTTGCTGCACTGGATGTTCTTCTCAAGAGCAAGGATTAACTATAAGCAAGCGAAATAAGGCTTCTTGGATTCAACATCGAAGTGCAACGGTTAGTAATTCCTGAGTGTCATTGAACACCTCATAAGGAGTCAAGTAGCCGAGGCATTTCCTCGGCCATGGTGCTGTTCAGCGGACTGGCCTTCTTCCGATCGCAGGGTGTTTTTGCCCGGGTCTGGCCCATTGGCACAACCGCGCTGTGGATAGCGGTTTTGTTGACCGCTTATGTATTATTCTATTATCTCTGAGTGGTAATCGATTCTATTGTCCAGACCTTGTCTGCACTACAAGCAGAGGTCGTTAGTCGCAAAGGGGTTGCAAGCTGATACCGGCACACGCATTGGTAGCACATCAAGCCGACGTCGACAGCGTTCGCAGCCAACTGGCAGCAGTCGGTGCAAGCTTGGTTGCCGGTGTGGATGCATCCACACCGGATGCCATGCTGCACTGGGCCGGGCGCTTGGGAAGCTGGGATCTCGGCATTGCTGAAGAACTACTCGGGCCACGAGTCATGCATCTGCGTTACGATCCGCTGAAGCAAGGCCTGGCTGACCAGCCGGCATACTTCACTACCGACGCATTTCCGCTGCATACCGACGTCAGCTATGTGACCAACCCCCCAGGACTGATGCTGATGCATTGCGTTGCGCCAGACCCGGGCAAGGGCGGACTGGTGCGCCTGGCGAGTTGTGACGATGCCCTCTCATGGGTGGCGCCGGAAGTTGCGAATACCCTGCGACAACCCGTATTCAGGTTTCTCTACCCCCCTGCATGCCCCTCGGGCAGCAGCGAGAAGCTAGCTATCCTGGCGCATGGTCAATGGCGTTTCAAATATGCCAGCATGAAATTTGACCGTGAGTTCAGCAAGGCCATTGAAGTGTTTTACCGAGCATTGCTGGACGTCAGCCAGACGCTATTCCTGCGCAGTGGTGATTTGCTGATCGTTGATAATCACCGCATGGTGCATGGCAGAACCGCCTTCGGACACCATACGAATGATCAGCCTGGTCGGCACATCATGCGCTGCTACGTCAATCCATCAGACTGAGCCCCGATTGCGGAGCGCATATCTCCCAGCAACTGCCACACCAGTTCAAATTCTGATGAGCCTACCAAAAGCAGCACCAGGTCTTCTGGCTGAGCGTGTTGCAGCGTCCAGTCCAAAGCGTCACGAGAATTTTCAATCACGCGGGTGGATTCCTCGCTGACACCACACTGTATCAAGCCGGCTTGCAGCAGTTGTGGCAACTGCTCGGTAAGCATTTGGCGTGTCTGCGCAAAGTTTCTGCAGACATAAAGATCAAAATGTCCAGCCAGCTCTTTAACTGCATCAAGAACTTCGTTTCTTCGGCGGTCACTGCTGTAGCCAAACATGATGATCTTTCTGCCAGGAGTTTTCTGCCGGTCAAAAAAGGCACTGATCAGGCGAAAACCATCGGCGTTGTGCCCATAGTCCATGAATACTCGAAAAGGCAAGCCCGAATACTCGTTCAGCCGACCTCGGCAAGTTTCATAATCGGTGGCAAACGAGCTTAATGCAGCTCGGATAACCGGCGGAGCGATCCCTAACAACCAGGCAGCCGCAGCAGCGTGCATGGCATTGCTGGTATTGTGAGTGGCCAATCCTCCCAGCGTCGCAGGAATATCATCAACAGCCACCAGAGAATGACGGATTCCCTCGTCGTAGAGCACGATGTGCTGCCGACCTGTCTCCTCTTCCAGTACACAGAATTGCGCCACATCGCCATGCTTAATGGCCAATGTGGCCCGGTCTTTGTGCATGGACACTGCCACTCTTTTTTTGGCTGTGGAGCGGGCCAACATGGCGGCACAATATTCGTTGTCCGCGTTTAGCACGACGCCATGGCGGGCGCGCGAAACGGGCGCAAATTTCACCTCTGCCAACTGTGCCAGCGTGTGAATGCCTATTCTGTGAAGATGGTCAACCGTGACATTGGTGCAAACCGCCACATCGGACCATTCATAAGCGAAACCGAAGCGCAAAATGCTGCCAAAATAGTCCTCCACGACCAGCGTTTTGGCGCCGGTTACTTCCAGCGCCAGATGTGCCGACGCGGGTCCGAAATCGTGACGGCTACCCTGTCGTTCTAAGCCCAGGAACACACCTACGGAACCAACCACCACCGGGGTTCTTTCAGCCTGCTCCAGAATCCGGGCAATCATGGTGCAGGTAGTGGTCTTGCCATTGGTGCCGGTGACCGAAACGATGGCAACACGGCTATGACTGCCGATCGGGAAAAGTTGCTCGAGAAAAAGATCAGCCACCTGATCCAGAGCCGCACCTCCATTTGGAAACCAGCTTTCCAGTCTGGGAGCCAGGTCCAGATCTACCCAGGCGCCATTGGTCTCGTCCAGCGGCTTGCCTATGTCGCTGGTGATGATCTCGGCGGCATATATTGGCAAATCCCAGCGACGAAATACGGCATCGAACTGCTGGCCGATTGCGGGGTGAATCGTTCCTTGCTCAAGCACTTGGGAATCGCGTCGGATTGCTACCGCTTTGCCCCCCACCACCAGCACCCGGTAGCATTGCCCCTGAACCTGTGCTTCAACCCATACTTCGCTACTGACACGGCGGGCGAGCTCGACGGCTGTGCGAATGGTTGATTCCTCTTCAAGCCCAATGCTCACTCCAACTCCGGCGGAGCGGACTACCGGCTTTATTACCACCGGCACGGCGAGTGTGCGGGCTGCACGCAGTGCGTGTCTGGCCATGACCATGCGTGCACCTTGCAAGTCAACCGCAGGGACCGGAACTCCGGCAGCCAGTAGCGCAGTCCGCAATGCCTGTCGGTCTTTCAACCATGCTGCCTGCGGGGCGTTTCGCGTCAGGCAAAATGTTCCATCCAGTATGTGCTTGTAGCTTGCATGGCCCAGCCTGAGCAAGCCATTCGGCCGTATGCGAAAATCGCCAACCAGGGGATCAAAGGGGTAACGATCCAGATTGCAGCAAGGAATCTCACGGCGCTTCGCGGCCGTCATCAGTGCGTGGGTTTCCGCTGGCACCGCGCGACAGCAGGAAAATTTCAGGAAGTCGGAAAATTCAGTTACGGCAGACTTGCCCTCACCTGGCTCGGCATCCTGCAAACCCAAAGCGCTTCGGACCAAGCCCAGCGCAAGTTCTGCCGCACGCTCACCCACCTCAACATGATCGTACTCAAACCACACCCAGATAACCGGGTCTTCCGTATCGGCATGCACACCAAATTCCGCCACTGCGTGACCAGCTTGTTGTTGCAGAAACAACGCGAGTTGGGCAAATCTGGCTGCAATCATTTCTGGCCAGGCTTTTACTGGATTATCTGCAACAGCATCGCCACAGAAAAAGTCGAAACCCTCAGCCGCACCGAGTGCGGCCAAGCCTGAACGGATTGCGCACAGCACTGCCTGATCATCTTCGGGAGGCAAGTTGGTGAAACCAGAAGCAAAGCTGAGTTGAAACTCCAGAATCGTTCGTTCACTGCGGCGGTTCGGTCCAGGCAGTCGCGATTTCTGAGTTAACTTCATGACCCGCATTGTATAGACAAGTCAGAATAAGCGCAGACCGGCTGATAGGTGGGATCGTCATACCAGGCCAGCGCTGCCACCTCGTATGCAAACCCCGGAACCACGGAGTGACTGCCACCGGAGCAGTCTGGTGATACTCTGCAGCCGAAGTAAATAGCTTCCAACCCATATATCGACGCCCATGCAAACCCGACCACCACAATTCGACAACAGCTACGCCCGACTGCCGGATCGTTTTTACTCGCGTGTTCTACCCGCGCCTTCGGACCAACCCGAGTTGATTCGCTTGAACCATAAGCTGGCAGCCGAGCTGGGTATCGATCCCGCCTGGCTGGCCTCGAACAACGGCATTCAGATGGTTGCAGGAAATGTCGTGCCGCAAGGCGCAGACCCGATTGCCAGCGTGTACGCAGGGCATCAGTTTGGTAGCTGGAATCCACAGCTCGGTGATGGGCGGGCGCTGCTGCTTGGCGAAGTCTTAAGCCCGGCTGGCGAACGCTTTGACATCCAGCTCAAAGGCTCAGGACGCACGCCTTACTCCCGCGGAGGGGATGGGCGCGCGGCGCTGGGCCCGATACTGCGCGAGTACATCGTGAGCGAGGCTATGGCTGCGATGGGCATACCCACTTCCCGCACACTGATGGCCGTGAGTACGGGCATGCCCGTCTACCGTGAAGGCAGGGCCTTACCCGGCGCTGTGCTGGCGCGGGTGGCTCGCAGCCACATCCGCATTGGCACTGTTGAATTCTTTGCAGCCCGCAAAGACGAAGAGGCTTTACGAATACTTGCAGATTACGTTATTGCCCGGCACTACCCAGAGATATCGGCTGTGGCGGCGGCGGAACAGCCCTACCTTGCATTGTTCGATGGCATCGTTCAGCGGCAGGCCAGCCTGGTGGCGAAGTGGCAAAGCATTGGTTTCATTCACGGGGTGATGAACACCGATAATGTGTTGCTGTCGGGCGAGACCATCGATTACGGTCCCTGCGCTTTCATGGATCACTTTGATCCGGCCAGCAAGTTCAGCTCCATCGATCATGCCGGACGCTATGCTTACCGCAATCAGTCAGCCATCACGCACTGGAACCTGGCCTGTCTGGCGCAAGCCTTGCTGCCCTTGCTGGGCCCAGACCAGGAGGCATCCGTCGAGGCGCTGAGAAATATATTGAATGATTTTTCGCAACGTTTTGAACTCGCGCATCAACTCGAGCTGAATCGCAAACTGGGCCTGGCAGACGAAGTTACCGAATCAAAACAGTTGGTTAGTGAGCTGTTTGAGTTAATGGCCCAGGAGCATTGCGACTTCAGCCTGACCTTCAGGCGACTGGCAGAATTGGCCCATCCTGAATATTCCAAACCAGGTGAGTCGGGCTGTGCAAACATCTTCGAATTGCCAGCCTCATTCGCACCCTGGCTGAACCGCTGGAAAGCCCTGGCCGGGGTGGATACCGGAACCGCAAGCCCACGTCTGGCGGAAATGCTCAAGGCCAACCCACTGTACATTCCGCGCAATCATCTGGTGGAAGAAGTCATCAAGTCGGCGGTAGAGGAATCCGACTTTGGTCCCTTCCACCAGTTGGTGGATGTGCTGAAAAGGCCCTTCGATTACCAACCAGGCTTCGATCGGTACGCCACCCCTCCGCTACCGGAACAGGTGGTTCAAGCCACGTTTTGCGGTACTTGAGAGATTACGATCTGCCCATTGATTTGCCCACAAAGCCCGGATATTCTGCAGCCACGAAGTTCAGCTCTGAACTGAAACCCGCACCGGGCGACAAGACTCTCTATCAGGAGAAGTGCAATGGAATGTGTTTTGAGGCGCGTCCTGTGCGGACTGCTATTGGTTACGCCCGTTGTTCAGGCTGATGTTTTTGCCGGTAAATCCGGCCAGGCTGTTGCCAGCAACACGCTTATGCGCTTCACCGATGGTCAGTCTGGAGATGTTGCCCCAGCGGGAACCTTTGGTGGGCCATTGTCAGGCCTGATAAGCGTCGGGGACATGGCTTACCTGCATTCCAGCAAGGAACTGTATGTTTCAGACTTCTGGGGCCAGGCGATCCGGGTTTACGACCAGCTGTCTGGTGACGCCGCCCCGGTTCGCACCATTTCCGGAGCGCAAATAGGCCAACCGCGGCAACTGGTGCTGATTCCCGAGCACAGCGAAGTCATGGTCATTACCTCCCAGAGCAACTCCGTTTCCACTTTTGCGCTTGACGCCAAAGGAGAAGTGGGCGTGCTGCGCAGGATCGGGGTTAATCCCAACCCGGTGTCCGGCTTGACGAACCCATCAGGCCTTGCCTATAACCCCGCAACAGACGAGATCTACGTGGGTGACTATCATTTTGACGGCGTCAATTACCACGCCGAGATACTGGTATTCCCGCGCACAGCAAACGGCGATGTGGCACCCAGTCGTGTAATCACAGGTAGCAATACCCTGCTGGGCACCTACACGATTGACCTGGATTTCAATGCATTAAACAACGAGATTTACGCCTTAACCGATTCACCGGTCGCATTCGACGAGCCATACATCCTGAGCACCTTTTCGGCCATGGCTTCTGGAAATGTCGCGCCATTGCGTCGTATTACTGGAGCTTCGACGGGCCTTTACATCACGACTGGTCTGGATTTTGACGCCGAGAACAACCAACTGATTGTTGCGAGCCACGCGTATAACTCCTTAACTCTGCCGGGCTTGTTGTTTTTTCCGCGTACTGCAAATGGCAATGTCGCACCCAGCAAAATCATTCGCGGTGCACAGACTGGCACCAGCCTGGGCAACGACGGCTGGTCTTCAGTGCTGGCAGTCGACCTGTCGTTTATATTCGCGAGTGGATTTGAATAAAAGCTTCAGGCTCAATTTCTGCGAATACTCCAATAGGCGTCTTGTTACTCTCAAAAGTTATCCAGGCTGGAGCCGCTTCTCTTTGAACCTCTCGCACCGCATCGTCTGTTAACATTCCCCGACGAAGCACCCTGCTAAAAAGTGCGAGGAGATGGAGTACATGACAGCCCTCAATGAGCGGCCAAACTGGAAGGCGTTAGAGGCCCACTGCCAGGAAATTCGCAGCAAGAATCTCCGGGAGTTGTTCGCGGATGATCCTATTCGCGGTGAGCGCTTCCGCGTGCAAGCCGCAGGCATCTATCTCGATTACTCCAAGAATCGTGTAACCAGCGAGACCATGGACCTGCTGCTGCGGCTGGCCGAAGACTGCGACCTGCCGCAGCGCATTGAGGCGATGCTCCGTGGCGACCCGATCAACCTCACCGAAAAGCGCGCTGTGCTGCACACCGCTCTGCGCGCACCTCCAAACGATCGCATCCTGGTGGATGGTGAGAATGTGCTACCCGGCGTGCACGCAGTGCTGGATCAAATGTCAGCCTTTGCCGATCGTGTGCGCAGTGGTGAATGGCGCGGACACACCGGCAAGCGCATTCGCAACATCATCAACATCGGCATCGGTGGTTCTGACCTCGGGCCCGTGATGGCTTATGAAGCACTGCGGCATTACAGCCAGCGCGATCTGGTATTTCGTTTTATCTCGAATGTTGATGGTACGGACTTTGTCGAAGCCACCCAGGACCTGGCGGCTGATGAAACCCTGTTCATCATCTGTTCGAAAACCTTCACCACACAGGAAACTTTGACCAACGCACACAGCGCACGTGCCTGGAGCATCGCTCAGTTGGGTGACGAGCAAGCGGTGCGCAGTCATTTCGTGGCCGTCTCCACCAATGCCGAGGGCGTGGCCGGATTTGGCATAGACATCGCGAACATGTTCGGCTTCTGGGATTGGGTGGGCGGACGCTATTCGATGGACTCCGCTGTTGGTCTTTCCACCATGCTGGCCATCGGACCAGAGAATTTTCGTGCGATGCTGCATGGTTTTCTCACCATGGATCAGCACTTTCGAACCACGCCCCTTTCCGAAAACCTGCCGGCAATCATGGCCCTGCTTGGCATTTGGAATACCAATTTCCTCGGCGCAGAGACAGTTGCAGTTTTACCCTACGACCAATATCTGAAGCGCTTCCCGGCCTATTTGCAGCAACTGGCCATGGAAAGCAACGGCAAACACGTCACACTCGATGGGGCAGCCGTTAATTACCAAACCAGCCCGGTTTTTTGGGGCGAACCCGGTACCAACGGGCAACACTCGTTCTACCAACTCATTCACCAGGGCACCCGCGTGATAGCCTGCGACTTCATCGGCTTTTGCCAGTCGCTTAACCCACGGGGACAACATCATGACCTGCTGATGTCCAACCTGTTTGCGCAAGCTGAAGCCCTGGCTTTTGGCAAAACCCACGATGAAGTCATCGTCGAAGGCGTCGCTGAATGGCTGGCACCGCATCGAGTGTTCGAAGGTAACCGTCCGAGTAATACCTTGCTGTTGGATCGTTTGACCCCAGAAACCCTTGGGCTGTTGGTGGCAGTGTATGAGCACAGCGCTTTCGTTCAGGGGGTGATCTGGAACATTGATTCATTCGATCAATGGGGCGTGGAGCTGGGCAAGGTGCTGGCGGCAGTTGTTGCACCCGAATTGGCCAATGAGGAAGAGCCAGACTTGCGGCACGATAGTTCAACCAATGCGCTGATCAGCCACTATCGAAAACACAAAAATATGCCTGGCTAACCTTTGGCCTGGCTTTCAGCCGGCTAATCCCAACCACTTATGCAGGCCTGACCTCCGTTGAGCTACTCCGCGACGGGTATAGCATCAAGCGGTGCCACAAAGCCAATGAACAAAACACACTCATCTCCGGGGTGGCAATAAGCAGAATGCGGCAACTGAGCGGGGCCAAAAGCATAACTCCCCGTATTAATGGTCACCGTTTCATGATCGTCATAGGTGACATCCAATGTACCAGAGACCAGAACCATTCTCTCCTGGGAAGTATGCTTGTGATGAGGAATGTGAAAGTCTGCAGGTACTTTGAAGAAAATATCCAGGTTGTCTTCAGCAGGATCACCATGCAGCACGGCAATTTCACAGCCTTCAGGAATAAATGCGGGACAAGGGCCCCATTGCAGGGATTCGTCCTGATGAGAAATTACCAGCGCACTGTCTTGCGCAAACAAATTTGAAGTTCCCAGCAATAGGATGAATACAAAAATCTTTAATGCTTTCATGAGATCTGTTACTCCTTAAGTAAGCGATTGAATGGAAAAGCGAGAGCATGTCAACCATAGACCTAATCTCTCGGGATTGCAGCTTTGTCTCAGCCTATACATCTCACACGACACAGTCTGCCTTGAAAACCAGGGTGTGTGGAAAGCCGACGCCGACGACGGCAGGGGACAGGACTATGAGCTGCACGTGGATGCCAGCAGTGGCGAAATCGAGCATATTGAAGACGATTGATTCTTCGTTTTTCGCTCTGATTTCAGAGTTTGCTTAAGTCATTCAGGGGCCAGATTAATCTGGCCCCTATTTACGTCCGGGTTTTCACTCTGAGTTGTTGGTTTCCTGCCGTCGTAACAGCCCTTCAATAACAACATCCATGTCCATGCCCCCACCGTGCCAGTTGGGAATGCAAGTTTTGCGATCGATCAGGATACCGCTGTTGGTATTTTCCTCTTCCAGTGCAAAAACGTTCCCGCTGAGGCTGTGTGAAAACCCAAAACCAGAGATCTCAAGTAGGAATTACTCTCTATATTTCTTGGTTTCAGAGCTTGATGTGGGGTTCTCATACTCAGATAA
>JAWXBM010000072.1:0-11489 GCA_034440115.1 Lysobacterales bacterium
GGTATCCAGCTCGGAAAGCTCGTGTGGATCCCGGCTCGGGGGCCGGGATGACGGAGAGAACACGTCTGCCGGGCTTGACCGTTGTAACCGTCATGCCGGACTTGATCCGGCATCCAGCTCCTTAACCCACTTGTCGATTTCAGTTGGCAGGCCCTGAGGATTTTCCCACACCCCGCTTTTGCCACCGGATTTATACAGTAATCGCACATCGGTAATTTCCAAAGCGGGCTCGACGGGCTTGATCAAATCCCAAACGGTTAACAGTGCAACCTGCACACCGGTCAGTGCTTCCATCTCCACGCCGGTTTTTGCCGCGATCTCTGCCATGCAATAGATATCGATGGCCTGTTGTTCTGGCCGCAGGATGGAGCGCAGCATTACCCGGTTCAGAGCAATGGGATGACACAGCGGTAATAAGGCAGGGGTCAGCTTGGCCGCCTGAATTCCGACCACTTCGGCCATGGCGCGCGGATCACCCTTGGGCAATGTTCCGGCCTGCAGCATTTTCATGGCCTTGGCGCCGATGATGATTCGACCGCCAGCAATAGCCATGCGCTTGGTCACGGCCTTGGCTGAAATATCGGCCATGGACCAACTTTGTTTCACTTCTTCGCTCATGATTTCTGGTTCATCCCTGTGGCTTAAAATGAGGGGGTGAGAGTAAAGGGACAGAGTAAACCACTTACCATGCCTGTCGTGTCAGTCAACGAAAAATCTTACTCTGTCCCTTTACTCTGACCCCAGAGCTCCGGCGTACCAGCGCGCAATCAACTCGCGCTGCTCGGGTGTCATACCGTGCATATTTCCCAACGGCATGGTGCGCGTGACCACTACCGTCTGGTGGATGCGTTGCGCCTGGCTTTCAATCTGTTCGGCAGTTTCCAGAACCACTCCCAGCGGGGGTGCGTAGAAGCCGGTAAAGCTGGGCTTTTCGGCGTGACAGTTGACACAATGCTGTTCAATCAACGGTTGTATGTCGGCCAGCTTCGGTACTGCGCCAGCGGATTCCGATACAAGCTGCCCGGCAGCTGTTGGTGTGGTTGATGCTTTGTTTGATGAACCAGTTTCTTGCCGCGGCAAAGTCGACACGATCAAACCGAGCAGCAACAGCAGCGACAGCGGCAGCACCCAACGATTATGTTCTGGAAAGTGCCGGATATTGAACCAGTGCCTAATGCCTACCAACGCCAGCGACAAAACCGCCAGCAGCAACCAGCCCCACTCGCTGCCATAGCTGAAGGGATAATGGCTGCTGATCATGATAAACAGCACCGGCAAAGTCAGGTAATTGTTTTGCCGCGAGCGTTGCAGGGCATTCTTGCCTTTGCTGCCATCCGGTGTTCGGCCTGCGCTGAGCGAGGCAACCATGTCTTTTTGCGCCGGAATGATGACGAAAAACACATTCGCAACCATGATGGTGCCAATGGCAGCGCCGACATGCATATAGCTGGCGCGACCGGTGAAATAATCGCCCAACCACCAGGCCAAAAACGTAAACCATACAAAGATCAGCAGGCCTGCTACCAGGCCCTCGTTACCCAATGGCGATCGACAAAGTCCGTCATACAACAACCAGGAAATCACTAAAACGGAAAAGCTCAGGCTGATGGCCAATGGTTGGGAAAGGCTGCTGTCCGGGTTGATCAGAAACAGCGGCGCGTTCCACCAGTACACCACCATCAACAGGCAGAAGCCGGTCAGGAAGGTGGCATAGGCTTCATATTTGAACCAGTGCAGTGTGCCTGGCATTTGCGCCGGTGCCAGGCGGAACTTCTGCAAATAATAAAATCCGCCACCATGCACGGCCCACAGGTCACCGGCCAGCGGGTCATCGTTCTTGAAGCGTCGTTCCAGCAGGTTTTCCAGCCAGTTGAAGTAGAACGACGCGCCTATCCAGGCAACGCCGGTGACGAAGTGTGCCCAGCGCAGCAGCAAGCTCAACCAGTCGGATAACATGGCTTGCGGCCATGCGTCCATCAAGCAGCAGCGATGCGGTCTACCGCTTGCAGGTGGCGCTCAATATCGGCTTGATCGAGGAAGGATGCCTCAAAGCTGTTGCGCACCAATTCGATGATTTCATCGCGTGACAGGCCGACCGCAGCCACCAGCAAATTGAAGTTGTCGTTCATATAGCCGCCAAAATAAGCCGGGTCATCCGAATTGATGGTGGCTTTCAAGCCCATGCCCAGCATGTCGCGGATGGGGTGATCGCGCATATCCTTGACCACTGCCAAGCGCTGATTGGAGAGCGGGCATACCGTGAGCGGAATCTGCTTGCGCGCCAGCGTCGCGACCAGGTCGTCGTCTTCCAGCGAGCGATTGCCGTGATCGATGCGATCCACTTTCAATTCATCCAGCGCTTCCCACACATACTCCGGCGGCCCTTCCTCGCCGGCATGCGCCACGCGTTTCAAACCGAGTTCGCCGGCCCGGTCAAACACCCGCTGGAACTTACGTGGCGGATGACCTTTTTCTGAAGAATCCAGCCCCACGCCGGTGATGCGATCGAGAAACGGCGCGGCTTCTTCCAAAGTGGCCAGTGCGCTGGCTTCATCCAGATGGCGCAGAAAACACATGATGATGCGACTGCTGATGCCCAGCTCCTTTTCGCCCTTGTGCAACGCGCTCCAGATGCCTTCGAAAGCCGTTGCGAACAAAACGCCGCGGCCAGTATGGCCCTGCGGATCGAAGAAGATCTCCGTATGCACAACGTTATCGGCCTGGCAGCGCAGCAGATAGGCCCAGGTCAGATCAAAGAAATCCTGCTCGGTGAGCAGTACCGACATACCCTTGTAGTACAGATCGAGGAAATCCTGCAGGCATTTGAACCGGTAGGCGGCTCGCACGGCTTCAACATCGGCATAGGGCAGCTTCACCCCGTTGCGTTGCGCCAGGGCGAACATCATCTCCGGCTCCAGGCTGCCTTCGATGTGCATATGCAATTCGGCCTTGGGCAGGTCGGTGATCAGTTGTTTGCGTCGGTCCATGCAGAGTTCCTTTTGAACTGGTTCCATCATTAACGGGGTGTCATCATAAGCTGCGCTATGAGACTGAGCGCAATGGTAGCAGGCTGCTTTCCATGGATACCAGCCAATCCGATAGGGCAAACCAGGCGCTGCAGTTGCAACTCGTTGATGCCTCTTTGCTTCAGGCGGTGCACGAAGCGTTTGCGCTTGGTGTCGGAGCCAATCAAACCCAGCCAGGCAAAATCCCAATCTGCATCATCGCGCTGCAGAATGGCATGGCAAATCTCTTCGTCCAGTTGGTGGCTGTGGGTCATCACCACGAAAACGCTGTCGGTCCTGGCTTGCGCCACCACTGCCAGGGGGTCGGCTGCGCTCTGCAAGCAATGATCTGCAGCATCAACCGGGAAAATATCCGGCCGTTGATCAATCCAGGTCAAACGAAACGGTAGCCCCCGCACACGTTGCGCGACTTCCTGCCCCACATGTCCGGCACCAAATAACAGCAATTCCTGCCTGCGATCATGCATCAGCTCCAACCACCAGTGGCCCCCATCATCTTCGTCTTCAACTTCTTGTTGCACAGTAGCATTCAGACTCGCCGTTCCGGCTGCAGAAAGGGCTTGTTGCAGCGGTTCCTGTGCCGTCTGCCAAACTGTATCGGGCAAATCAGCGGGCTGTTCGGAATCAGCGGTTATGGCGTAATGCATGGGTAGTTTCGCAGCCACGGAAGCAACCAGGATTGCAGGGATGTTCGCAGCCTGTGCTGTGACGAGTTCGTTCAGCCAAACGGTTTCTCGCGCCGGCAAGCGCTCGAAATGCAGGTTTACCGCGCCACCACAGCACTGATTCAAGGCGGGGCCAAGGCCAAATGGCAGTTGCAGTTGCAGCGCAGTGTCGCCCTCTTGTAGCAACTCACGCGCCTTGGCAATCGCGGTAAATTCCAGATTCCCACCACCAATACTGCCTTTGATGGCATTAGCGCTAACGATCATGCGGCAACCCGATTCACGCGGCGCCGAACCCATGATCTGACTCAGCGTCACCAACACGCACGGCTGCTGTGCCAACAAGCCTTGGAGTTCGATCATCCAGTGGTGGTTGCCGCTCAAGAATATAGACCCGGTTTGCCCCGCTACTCGGGATTGCCGGTCATCCTACGGTGGGTGCGGGATGCAAGTCCAGACTCATACAAGTCCAGACTAAGTCCAATGAATTACCAAACGCCAGTATTCTCCATCGAAGCCCAGGGCTCCTGCGGCGGCAGCGCTTCACCTTTTTGCAATAATTCGATAGAAATATTATCCGGCGAACGCACGAAAGCCATGTGCCCGTCTCGTGGCGGTCGATTGATGGTCACGCCGCCATCCATCAAGCGTTGACAGGTAGCATAGATATCATCGACTCTGAAGGCCAGGTGTCCAAAATTCCGGCCGCCCTCATAACCGGATTCATCCCAATTCCAGGTCAACTCGATGGCTGGCGACTGGCCTTGTTTGAAACGCTCCGCGTCTTCGGGCGCCGTCAAAAAAACCAGTGTGTATTTTCCTTGCGGTACCGGATAGCGCTTGACTTCCACCAAACCCAGCTTGTTGCAAAAGAAATCCAGTGATTCATCCAGGTCACTGACCCGGATCATGGTATGTAGATATTTCATCGTGTCTCCTTGCTCTGGTTGTGGGTCATTTCATCTTTATCATGAGTAGTCTGCAGGCACATCAGGATATGCTCGGGTGTGGCCGGGGCATTCAGGAAAGGTAGTATGCGCCCCGATTTTACCGCGGCAATCGCCTGGTTGATGGCACTGTGCACCGCGATGGCCAGCATCAGCGGTGGTTCACCCACCGCTTTGGAGCGGTGAATGGTGGGTTCACGGTTTTCGCCACGCTGCCAGATTTGCACATTAAATTCTTCCGGCACATCGCTACTGACTGGAATCTTGTAGGTCGAGGGCGCATGGGTGCGCAAGCGGCCCTGTTCATCCCACCAGCATTCCTCGGTGGTCAGCCAACCCATGCCCTGTACAAAGCCGCCTTCGATCTGGCCAAGATCAACGGCCGGGTTCAGTGAGCGACCCACATCGTGCAGGATATCCACACGGCGCACGCGATTCTCGCCGGTCAACGTATCAATCTCTACTTCGGCTACTGCGGCACCGTAAGCGAAATACAAAAACGGTCTGCCTTGTGCCTTATCGCGGTCATAATAGATCTTGGGCGTGCGATAGTATCCGGCGGCAGAAAGCGACACGCGCCCGAGGTAAGCAGCCATTACCGCAGCGGCAAATCGATGCAGCTGCTGGCCATCCCAGACACCTTCCTGAGTGAATTTCACGGTTGCCGCATCAGCGTTTTCGCCAGCCAGAAATTCGGCAATCCGGCGTTTGATCTTGTTGCAGGCATCGAGTGCTGCCATGGCATTCATGTCGGAACCGGAAGATGCCGCAGTGGCCGAAGTGTTAGGCACTTTGCCGGTATTGGTGGCGCTGATCTTTACCTGCGCCAATGGCACGCCAAAAGCATCAGCCACCACCTGCGCCACTTTGATAAACAGGCCCTGGCCCATCTCTGTGCCGCCATGATTGAGGTGGATACTGCCGTCCTTGTACACGTGCACTAAGGCGCCGGCCTGGTTCAAAAAACTGGTGGTAAAGGAGATGCCAAATTTGACGGGCGTCAGTGCAATACCGCGTTTGATAACCGGGCTATGCGCATTGAATGCGGCAATATCAGTCCGGCGTTTGGCATACTGGCTGCTGACTTCAAGTTCCGCGATGATTTCCGGCGCTACATTATCTTCAACGGTCATGTAATAAGGCGTGAGATTGCGACCCTCGTCGCCGTACAGATTCCGTTTGCGAATTTCCAGCGGATCTTTGCCCAAATGCGCCGCGATGGCATCCATCACCCGCTCTATACCCATCATGCCTTGTGGCCCGCCAAAACCGCGAAAAGCGGTGTTGGAAACCGTGTTGGTACGGCAGCGGTAGGAACGAATTCGGACGGCTGGAAAGTAGTAGGCATTGTCACTGTGGAACATGGCGCGATCGCTGATTGCTCCGGATAAGTCAGCGGAGAAACCACAACGTGCAGCCAGCTCAATGTCTATGCCCAGTATCTGGCCGGTATCATCAAAGCCCACATCGTAACGAATACGGAAATCATGCCGCTTGCCGGTACTGATCATGTCGTCATCACGATCCAGCCTGATCTTGGCCGGCCGGCCGGTTTGAACCGCCACCAGTGCCGTGATCACCGCCCATTGCGCTGCCTGGGTTTCCTTGCCGCCAAAGGCTCCGCCCATGCGACGCACTTCCACTGTGACAGCGTTGTCCGGCCTGCCCAGCGCAAGCGCAGCCAGGTGCTGCAACTCCGATGGGTGCTGGCTGGAAGAATAGATCAACACATCGCCGTCTTCCTGCGGGATGCTGAGCGATGCTTGACCTTCGAGGTAAAAATGATCCTGTGCTCCGGTGTGCAGCTCACCCTGCAAGCGATGGCTTGCGGATGCCAGCGCCTGCGCTGCGTCACCACGTTGCATTTCATATGGTGGCTCTACCCAGGACTGTTGCTCTATGGCGGTCTCAATACTGAGCACAGCAGGCAACTCTTCGATATCAATTTGTGCTAACTGCGCTGCACGCCGGGCAATGTCGCGGCTCTCAGCGGCTACCGCAAACAACACTTGACCCTGGAAGTGCACAAATTCGCTGGCGAGGGTTTCCTCGTCGGCCTGATGCCTGGGGCTGATGTCGTTGTTGCCGGGAATATCGTCTGCCGTTATAACGGCAACCACGCCCGGGAAGGAGCGCACCTCAGCCAGGTCTATGCAGCGGATGCGCCCATGCGACACTTTGCTGGTACCGAAGTAAACATGCAGCAAACCCACAGGCTCGGTGATATCGTCAACATAAACCGCCCGCCCGGTAACGTGCTTGATGGCACTGTCATGCGCCACGGACTGCTGCACGACCGCCAATTGCTTACTTTGATTGGACGAGCGATCCATCTAATCCAGTCCTCGCTGCAATTGAACTGGAGCCTCACCCTGCGTCTCGAGGAAAAAGCGCATCAGTAAATGCTGCGCGGCTTTCATTCGATATTCTGTGCTGCCACGCCAATCACTCAGCGGTTCATAGTCGTTTAGCAGGGATTGCTGAGCGGCCAGGATGCGCTCCAGGCTTAATTCCTGGCCTTGCAGAGCCTTCTCTGCAGCCCTCGCTCGCTTGGGCGTGCCCGCCATACCGCCAAAGCAGATCCGTGGCTCGACAACTTCACCGTTTTCCACGCGCAGGCTGACTGCTGCGCACAATGAAGAAATATCCTGATCGAAGCGGCGCGATAGTTTATACACCGCGTAATGCAATCCCTTCGGTCGCTGCGGAACATGAATGGCTTCGACACATTCACCCGGCTGCAAATCCTGCTTGCCGTATTCGATAAAGAAGTCTTTCAGCGGCAGTTCGCGCCGGCCTTTGCTACTGCTCAGTATCAAAATAGCGTCCAGCGCAATCAGGGCGGGTGGCATATCACCTATCGGAGAACCGTTGGCAATGTTGCCGCCCACGGTTCCGGCATTTCTGACCTGCTCCGCCCCCAGGCGCTTCAGCATGGCTTCGAGCTCAGGATATGTGCCGATCAGAGTTTCCAACACATCCGCATAAGGCACGGCTGCACCAATCTCCAGCACACCGGTATCCGGATTGACCTGCAGTCGCTGCAATTCCTGCACCTCGCCCACATAGACCAAAACAGGCAACTGTTGCAGTTGCTTGGTGATCCACAGCCCAACATCCGTGGCGCCCGCCACCATGCAGGCGGCAGGGTATTCAGCCAGAATTTCCCACAATGATTGCAGACTGCGTGGTGCAAAAAACCGTCGGCCCTGAAACTCCATTTCCAACATGTCGTCGTGAGCCAATTGCTGCAACTGCTGAATGGTGCCCGCTTCGCTGGCGCTGAATTCATCACCCGCTGCAGCCTGCTGCGAGCATTGCCGGGCCGCTTTGACAATAGGCGCATAGCCCGTACAGCGACAAAGATTACCGGCCAGCACTTCGTCAATATCCTGTCGCGCCAGGCCCGAATCAGATGCGCCCTGAACCGCACGCTGATCATGAAACAGAGTAAACAGGCTCATCACAAAACCCGGTGTGCAGAATCCACACTGCGAACCGTGCTGATCCACCATGGCCTGCTGCACCGGGTGTAATATCGGCGACACGGCATCCGCTGTTGCCAGATCTTCCACCGTGATCAGTTGTTTGCCGTCCAACATGGGCAACAGTTGGATGCAGGAATTAACCGCGCGGTATTGAAGTTGGCCATCACGCAATTCAACTACGGTTACCGTACAGGCACCGCAATCGCCCTCAGCACAGCCTTCTTTGGTGCCTTTTCGCCCGGCCGGACCGCGCAGCCAGTCCAGCACGGTGGTCTGCGGATCGCAGCCGCTGACTTGCTGTGGCTGATGGCCCAGTAAAAAACGGATGGCAGAGTGCTTGGCTTGAACCACTAACTTCCCCGGTAGGTGGAGTAACCAAAGGGTGAAATCAACAAGGGCACATGATAATTCTGGGTTGTATCGGCAATGCCGAAACGAATCACCACCCGGTCCAGGAACGGTGGGTTCGATAATTCCACCCCCTGTCGGCGAAAATAATCTGCTACATCGAAAATCAATTCGTAAGATCCTGCCACCATGGATTCCTCATCCAGCAGCGGTGCATCACAACGGCCATCCGCATTGGTACGGCCATTAAGCAGTTCCAGACGGCCATTACCCAGCCGGAACAGGCGGTAATACATGTCATTGCCCGCCTTGCCGGTTGATGTGTCGAGCACATGTGTCGTCAATCCACTCATAAAAATTACCTCGTAAGCAAAGCCAGTCATCGCGCCAGCAGCCTGTGCCGTATTGCAGAAACCAACCTGCCTGCAGTATGTTGGCTGTCTGTTGAGAAAGTATACAGCCCAATGAGCAACACTTATCCCAGGGATCTGGTCGGATACGGCCCCAAACCGCCACAGGCGGATTGGCCCAATGGAGCCCGAATCGCCCTGCAACTGGTACTCAATTACGAGGAAGGCGGGGAAAATTGCGTATTGCACGGCGACTCTGCCTCGGAAGCGTTCCTGTCCGACATCATCGGTGCTGATGCCCGCGAGGGCGTGCGGCATATGAGCATGGAATCACTGTATGCCTACGGCAGCCGTGTAGGGGTCTGGCGTTTGCATCATTTGTTCGAGACTTACCAGGTGCCGGTTACGGTATTTGCCGTTGGCATGGCAGCCGAGCGCAACCCGGAACCCATACGGGCACTGCATGCATCAGGCCATGAAATCGCCAGTCACGGCTACCGCTGGATCGACTACCAGTACGTTGACGAAAATACTGAACGTATGCATATGCAGCAGGCCATCGCTGCCATCGAGAACATCACCGGTGAGCGGCCATTGGGCTGGTATACCGGGCGTAGCAGCCCCAATACGCGCAAGCTGGTGGTCGAAAACGGCGGCTTTCTCTATGACGCCGATGACTATTGCGATGACCTGCCATTCTGGAATTACCAATTCGACCAACCCCAATTGGTCGTGCCCTACACCCTGGATGCCAACGACATGCGCTTCGCCTCGGCCCAGGGCTTCAATAGTGGCGAGCAGTTTTACCAGTATTTGAAGGACAGCTTCGATGTGCTGTACGCAGAAGGTTTGCGCACACCGCGCATGATGTCGGTAGGCTTGCACTGTCGCCTGGCGGGCCGTCCCGGGCGCTTTGCAGCGCTGGAGCGTTTTATCAAGTACGTACGATCTTATGATGATGTCTGGTGGTGTAGACGGGTGGACATAGCCCGTCATTGGCATGACCGGCACCCTGCTGTGAACCAACAACTGTAAACCCAACTGAAGGCGGGAGCGAAATGGCTATTGAACCCAGTGATATGGACCGCGAAGAGTTCATGGAAATTTTTGGTCCGGTATTTGAACACTCACCCTGGATTGCCGAAGACGTTTGGAATGACGGTGTGGAGACGCGCCATGACACGGCTCCCGGCATGCACGAAGCCTTGTGCAATGAGATTCGTCGCGCTTCAAATGAGGCCAAGCTGGAATTATTGCAGGCCCATCCTGAGCTCAAAGCCATGGAGGCCGACCACGGACTGACTTCGCACTCACATGGTGAACAGATGCGCTCTGGGCTGGACCAGTGCAGTGCCGAAGAAAAAGCTGAGCTCGATCGTCTTAACCTGGCCTATCAGGAGAAGTTTGGTTTCCCCTTTATCCTGGCCATCAAAGGTTTCCAGCGTAAACAGATACTGGAAATATTCCACCGTCGCCTGGAGCACAACCGCGAAGAGGAATTCCAGGCCGCTCTGGGGCAAGTGATGAAAATCGCCTTGTTCCGCTTGCAGGATATTTTTGCTTGAATCAGGCAACTACAGGGTCACGACCGGCCTTCTGCGACCAGTTTATCGACCTGGCCCAGCAACGTCTGGGTGCGAAGGTATTATTTACCACCGATGATTTCTTCGCCGCCAAGGAACGTTTGATCGATCCGGCACCGCCGGTGTTTATCGATGACAAGTACGATGACCACGGCAAATGGATGGATGGCTGGGAAAGCCGCCGCAAACGCACACCGGGCCACGATTACTGTGTGATTCAGATATGCCCTGGCGTGATTCACGGCATCGAAATCGACACCGCTTTTTTCACCGGCAATTACCCGCCGCAGGCGTCTTTGGAAGTGTGTCATTCAGCCACGCAGCCCGATGAGAATACTCCATGGCAGGAACTGCTGCCGCGCATGGATCTGCACGGCAACTCAAAGCATTACGCGAAGATCAACGACTCACGCCCCTGGACGCATGTTCGCTTGCATATCTATCCCGACGGTGGTGTTGCCCGGCTGCGATTGTATGGGGTTGCTGCTTTTGACTGGAACTCGGTTGCTGCGGGAGAACTAAGCGACTTGCTGGCCATGCGGCACGGTGGCCGGGCTTTGGCCGCCAACGATATGCACTATGGCCATATGTCCAATCTGCTGGCACCCGGAGATGGTGTGAACATGGGCGATGGCTGGGAAACCCGCCGAAGGCGTGAACCTGGTAATGACTGGGTGATACTGAAGCTGGGCCATAGCGGGTGTTTGAAACGCATTCTGGTTGACACCGCTTTTTTTAAGGGCAATTACCCGGCACGTTGTTCCCTGCATGGCGCTTTGCTGGAAGACATGGCCGATGACCAGGTGCGAGCCGATGGCGACTACTGGCGGCCTGTGTTGCCCGAAGTAGAGCTCTGGGCTGACCAAAAACACGTTTTCGAGATGGAACTGCTGGATGCCGGCCGCATCAGCCATGTGCGGCTGGATATCTTCCCCGATGGCGGCGTCAGCCGTTTGCGTTTATACGGCGATTGGCGTTGCTGAGCCGGGTTAGCTTATGAAAACCTTAAAAGTCGAAGCACTTACGGCAGAAGCATTCAGCGAATTTGGTGACGTAATCTCAAGCACTGGCCAGACAGCGCA
>JAWXBM010000073.1:0-26452 GCA_034440115.1 Lysobacterales bacterium
AGCCCGAGCCCTGCCATCATCTGCAGCAGCGTTAGCGCCCGAACTGGCGACTTCCGTGCTGTTTACCGATTGCTCAAATTCGTCAGTTTGCATGATCTTGGCTACTGACTCATCTCCCAACACAACATCTTCGTCGCTGATCTGATCTGACTGGTAACGCTCAGCGGGCGCTATGGTACCCGCCATATTTCCTTCACCTGGAGGCCAAGCGCCGCTCAACACCATCACTGCAGCAAAAGCCAGCCCAATGGTAACGAGCAGAACAGCCAACTTGGACACGCCTGTATTTTTGGTACGCATTGTTTCTACTCCTGAACACAACATTCGAGCTCGTTCACGCGTGCGCGGAAATCACAGCCCTTTATGGGTGATGGGAATGATCGACGTCTTTCCGGCGCCGATCATCCCGGCCTCACCCCCCGAAAGCTATAGAGCCTTTGAAAATCCTCATACTGTCCTGGCTGATGGTGACACCAAGATCCCTGACTCCATCATTCACCCCATCCAATGGTCGCAGAAACAACACGAACTGCTGCGAACCCTGGTTTACCACCCGCACATTCCCCCCGGAAACTTCTAGTACGCTAACACCTTCATTATCGTCTGCGAAACCACCAAATTGTAAACCTGCGGCAGCAAGCTGAATATCGATATCTACCGATTCGGCTGAATCAAGGTCAAATTGCAGCGCCATTGCGCCATCCAGCTCCTTGAGCAGCACCGAGCCTGTAACTGCTGCCAAATCCACTGCCAACTGCCCGCGGGACGCTTTGGGCAAGACCTCACCGTGCTTGACCATGGTACCTACCAGGCTGGACATTTCGTCGTCCGTCGATGGCAGCAACTTCACCACGCCAACGCTCAGCAGCATTCCGGCGGCTACCGCCAGTCCGTATGAAGCAGGCGGAAACCAATTCCTCAACCAGGCAGGCAACTGGCGCGGGGATGGCAGCTCGATACTGTCCAGTATGCGGCGGTTCAGCCCTGCAGGAAGATCCAGTTCTTTCATTCCATTGAGAATCTTTGCCAGGTGCAGCATTTCGTCGCGAAATGCCCTGGCTGCAGCGGAGCTTGCCAGTGCAGTCTTCAGTTCATCACGGTCGCTTGCAGCGAGGACGCCGTCGACTTCGGACTGAATCAAATCGGTAATTCGCTCATTCAAGGTATTCACATTATCCGTATTCACATTATCCCCCTGTCTGCCAGATAGGCCTTCATGATCTGGCGTGCAGAATACAAGCGCGATTTAACCGTCTTTTCGGGGATATGCAGCACATCGCTGATGTCTTGGTAACTCAAGTCAGAGAAATGTCTCAGCACCACTACCACCCGATAATCTTCCTGTAATTTCATCAGGCCATCCTGCACAAAATCAGCGAGCTGTTCGGCATTCAAACTGCTCTCAGGATTTTCCACACTGACGAACTGCTCTTCTTCAAGAGTTTGTTCATTGCGTGTCCTGTTTCTGTGGTTGATGGCTTCATTTATCGCTATCCGGTAAATCCAACTGAAAAATTTGAACTTCGGGTTGTACTGGTCGAGCCTTTCGAACACCTTCAAAAACACCACCTGGGTTACATCGGCTGCGTCATCCGGCTTCCCCAGAACGCGATAAGCAGCATTAAATATCGGGCGTTCGTACTCTTTCACCAGTTGGCCCAAGGCCACCCGGTCGCCCAGTCTGCATCGGTTGATCAGCTCGTGGTCCCGGTTGTCATTCATAATTACCGCCGACGCTGGCGAAAGTTGGCGAAAAAATAAAAAATATTTTCAGGCAGGTTTTTTTACGGTGATTCACTTTGAATTATGTACCTAAAACTTTGATATTAAACAATTTATCGAAACCAGAATAACGAAAAATATCGATGATATGGGGGTTAACATTGATCAGGGACATACCAGAGGATCCGGCCAGCATGCGTTTGTGCGTCTTCAGCAACACCCCCAGGCCAGCGCTGGAAATGTAATCCAAGGTGGCCATGTCCAAAACACAGGGGCCAGCCAATTGGTCGAGAAATTGCTGAGCATGGGCCGCCTGCGCAGCGTCCAGTCGCCCTGTCAGCCCAACTTCACTTTTGTCATTGAAGGCTATTTCAAACATTTTCTTTGACCGCTTTTATCGTGAAAGTGATTCTACTCTGGCGATTGTTGTATTCGTAGTGAATCGAATCGACCATCTTCAGCACCAGGTACAACCCCAAACCACCTGGAGTGCGCTCGGCAACCGGCGCATCGATATCCACTTCATTTAACACTGTGGGATCAAAACGCTTGACATCAAAGTCAGTCAAGCCGACCTGTATGCCCCTGTCCACGGTGCTCATTTCGAGCAATATCCTGGCAGCGGTTTCGGTGTTGTAATTCACCATGTTGACAAACAACTCTTCTATGCATAAATCCACCGCAGTTCGCAGTGAAACGTCTACTCCGTTGCTGCTGAAAAACTTTTCCGTATCGTCCACGATACGGCTGATTTCATCAAAACTGCGTTCATATTCCTCGCGCATGATTATGCCTTCCTCCAGGAAACTCGATTCATTTTTGCCAGATTAAACCCGCTCTCCAGCCAGCAACGCAGCTCTGTGAGCCGAACTTGCAGTTTACCCCAGAGCGCTCACTGCGGCCGATTCTTCGACTCTGTCTGGCGCTTTACGATGACTGCGGTTATGTCATCCAGTTGAGCC
Source organism: Lysobacterales bacterium (assembly GCA_034440115.1). Taxonomy (GTDB): domain Bacteria; phylum Pseudomonadota; class Gammaproteobacteria; order Xanthomonadales; family SZUA-36; genus JAWXBM01. Next base: position 2,685 of record JAWXBM010000073.1, read on the forward strand.
GCTCCGGCACCAAACTCATTGATTAGTTGCAGCAACAGCTTACCCGACTCACGGGCAGGCAGGCGGTGATGGTCCGATAGCCATTGCTCCACTCGCTGCTGACCAAATTCAGCGCCTTGATCGCTGACATACTCATAAATCCCATCCGACAGCAGGGCCAGCACATCACCCGGCTCAAATACAAACATTTGTGCTTCGCCCGGGCTGTCTATCTCCATCACGCCTAGCGGAAACGTGGAAGGAGGCCGCCACTCACACTGTCCACTTGCGGCATGAAAGAACAGGATGGGCCCTTGCCCGCCGGAGTAGTACTCCAGGGTGTGGGACACGGGATCAAGCATGCCCATGAATGCCGTTATGAATCTGTCATCCGGCAAATCTTCAGACAACTGGTTATTGACATGGGTATAGGCCTGATCCAGATCTGCTCCGCAGCGAAAGGCCACGCGCAACATGGCTTGCATTTGAGTGGCTGACAGGGCGGGTCCGAAACCATGTCCGGTGGCATCCCCCACCAGCATGAACAGCTGGTCTTTCAACATGACCAGGTCAAACGTGTCGCCGCCGGTTTGTTCGGTAGGCAAAAATTGACCATGCAGGTCATAGCCGGATACAACCGGCATTTTATCGGGCAATGTTCCCATCTGGATTTCACGTGCCAGTGAGACTTCTTCGTCCAGGCGCTCTTTCAACAACAGCGCTTCGGTCAATTGGGTGCGTTGCAGGGCCACCGCACACTGGGCGGCCAAAGTGGTAGCCAGCAGTTCATCATTGTGTTCAAAAACTCCACCGTGCTTATTCAGCAACTGCATTACACCCACCGGCTCCCCCTGGCGGCCCATCAGAGGAATACTCAAAATGGAGTGTGTTCTGTAACCCGTGCGGTGATCCATAGCCTGGTTGAAGCGGCTATCGGCATAGGCGTCCGTTACATTGATGATGCTTTGTTGCGACAGGCATTCCCCTACCAGGCCCTGATCTGCTGGCACCCGCAACTCCGGGACCCGGGCTGGTATCTTCAGCACCAGTTCTTTTTGCGCGGCGTCAAACATCCACAAGCTGCCCCGGTCAGCCAACAAGACCTCGCGCCCCGCCTCAACCACCTCATTAAGCAATTGCATCAGGTCATACGTTGCCGCGAGTTTCTGACTGACATCCAGGATGCGCAGCAAAGCGTCACGCGAAAGCGTTTCCTGCCCGGTCAAATCATTCATTGGCGCTCCTGCGACTGCATTTTGCTAATGTAGCAGAGATCATTCGGAGAGATCATTCGGACACTCAGGTCCTGGCTTGGACTGGAATAAATAGCTATTAACTATTATATTTATTAACTTAATTAATTTTACAAATAACGATGCTCCAACTAGAATGCGCAGCAATCACTGCTACAGAAATGACCAAGGAGTAAACACTATGAGCGCCCAGAGCAACTGCAATAATGAATCCGTGCTGAACCAGCCAGTGCCAAACGTGGTATTCAAAACACGCGTACGCGATGAGTCAGTGGCAGGCAGCAACCCTTTTCGCTGGCAGGACGTTAGCAGCAAGGACATCTTTAGCGGTCGCAAGGTCGTGGTGTTCGCCCTGCCGGGTGCATTTACCCCAACCTGTTCGAGCACACACCTGCCGGGTTATGAAGAGAAATTTGAAGAGTTCAAGGCATTGGGGGTGGACGATATCTACTGCCTGAGCGTGAATGATGCCTTCACCATGTTCCAGTGGGGCAATCACCAAGGTGTGAAAAAGGTGAAATTGCTGCCGGATGGCAGTGGCTTTTTCACTGAGCAAATGGGCATGTTGGTGCGCAAGGACAACCTCGGCTTTGGCGCCCGTTCCTGGCGCTATTCCATGTTGGTGGAAGATGGTGTCGTCACCGCCCTGTTCTCCGAGGAAGGCAAGTGCGACGACTGCGCCACCGACCCATTCGAAGTCAGCGATGCTGGCACCATGCTGGAGCATTTGCGCGCCGCTTGAACCCCGGAAGTTTCTCAGGCTATGCAGTACAGTGCAAAATAACGATTGAGTGGCACTATGCTGGCGGCAGTACATCCGGAGAATGCTATGAGCTTGGCTGAATTTCAAAGGCCATTGTTCCAACAACAGCGCAATGACCCCTGTTTCTGTGACAGCGGTCAACGGTTCAAATCCTGTTGCGGCAGCCTGGCCAACCCCAGGTTGCCGCCACATGGCGTGCACCGGATCAGCGATTTTCTTTCGCCGAATGTTTGTAGCGACTGGGTCAGCTATCTGGAAAATCAGCCGCGGCGCCCGTTGTCCATCAACCAGTTGGATCAGCAAAGCGGGTCGGGATTGCGCGTGCAACGCGATAGCGGACGGGTTACCGATGAAGTTCAGCAGGGCGAACTGACTGAGCCCATTGAAACCGCATTAAAGAGGGCCTTTCAAGAAAACGTGGCAAACGCTTTTGAGCAGCAGTTTGCCTGGATGGAAGCACCGCAGGTATTACGCTATGAAGCAGGCGGGCTGTACGGTCCACACGCTGACGGAGATCATTTCAACGCCGCCACCGGTATGTGGCAGAAAGTTCTTGATCGGGATGCCAGCCTGCTGTTGTACCTGAACCAGGATTTCAGCGGTGGTGAACTGAGCTTTGCGCAGTTCAACTACCGCTACCAGCCCCTTGCTGGAGACCTGCTGTTTTTCCCTTCCAACGGACACTATGCCCACCAGGCCTTGCCGGTAACCAGCGGTGTGCGTTTTGTGATCGTCAGTTGGGCCGCCTTTCGCGACCTGCCCCGCACACAGGCAGAGCCACCCCTTGGCAGCATCGAGTTCTGAACGCGGGTTGCAATCAGGCGCGCATGAGCATCAGTGATGGGTTGAAATGATCTCGGCGGCGGGTCCAAATGCAATCAGGCGACTGAGTTCAATATACTCACCTTCGATAGCCATCAGAGCAATAAACACCAGCAGGCACAGCGGCGGCACCAGGATGGCATATATCAGCGCCAAACGTTCCCAGGCCATATGCATGAAGATTGCAATAATAAAGCCGGCTTTCAGAAACATGAACAGCAGGATCAGGCTCCAGCGCAAATAGCCCTCCAGTTGGTAGTAATCCACCGCGTAGGAAAACCCGCTGAGTACGAACAACAGGCCCCAAACCCAGAAATACACGCTGAGGGGATGTTGTTGGTGTCCTTCTTGTGCCGCCATCTTGTTCTGCTCCTTTAACCGGTCATCACCACAAGTAGAAAAATGCGAAAATAAATACCCACACCAAATCCACAAAATGCCAATACAGACCGGCGATTTCTACTGTTTCATAATTACCGTTCTTGTGCCGGTCGTAATAACCGCTACCGACCCGCCAGGCCACTACACTGAGATAGATCACACCCGCCGAAACGTGCAGTCCATGGAATCCGGTGATCATGAAAAAGCTGGCCCCAAACTGCGCCGCACCCATGGGATTGCCCCAGGGACGCACGCCTTCATCCACAATCAGCTTGGTCCATTCAAAGACCTGCATGCCGACAAACATGGCACCGAGCAAAGCCGTTGCTGACATCAGCAGAACCGTGAGTTTCTTGTTCTTGCGATAACCGAAGTTCACTGCCAAAGCCATGGTGCCGCTGGAGGTGATCAGCACAAAGGTCATGATGGCAATCAGGATTAATGGGATGGGGTCACCACCAAAACTCAGGGCAAATACCTCGGAGGGTATGGGCCAGGGCACAGTGGTGGAAATGCGCAGGCTCATGTAGCTGATCAGGAAGCAGGAGAAGATGAAGGTATCGCTGAGCAGAAAAATCCACATCATGGCTTTTCCCCAGGGCACCTGGAAGACCTGCTTGTCAGACTCTGCGTCCTGAATCGCTCCACGATTGCCGATGAGGATGTCTGCTGTGCTGGCGAGTGCGTCTTGGGTCATTTTTTGTTCCTCGCTATCTCTTGATTTGTTTCTGTTTTGAGTCGTGTCTGCTAAGCGTCATGTCTGCTAAAACTTGGCCCGTTTGAATTGGACACTAGCTGCTGAGCAATAAGTAAAAAAGTAAAAACCACACCAGCAACAGGAAATGCCAGTAAATGGCACATAAGCCCAGGCGATCTGGCAAGGCAGGATTCTCTGCATTGTGCCAGGCATCAAGCCCAGCGCGTGACAGGAACCACATGCCACCCAGCAAATGCACTGCATGGATGGCAGTGAACATATAAAAGAATGCATTGGAGGCGTTGTTTTGCGCATACAAGCCGGCGGCCAGCATTTCCCGCCAGGCCTGGAACTGGCCAAAGATGAAACCGGTAGTCAGCAACAGGGCTGCCAGCAGAAACAACTTCATGGCTTTCAAACTCTGCGCTTTTGCCGAGTTGACAGACAGTTGTAAAAAAATGCTAGCCAGCATCAATAACAGAGTGTTAAGCCACAGAATGCCGGGCTCGCTGACTTTCACCCAATCGCCGTAAGTCATGCGCATCTGGTGCGAAACACTGAACAACAAAAACATACTGGTGACCACGGCCAGGAACAGGTACAAGCCAGTTTTTCCGGTCGGGCGCACCGACAGGTCATCGTGCAGATCGGCTATTTCTCCCGAATTTTCCCAGGATTTTTCAGTAATTTTATTGAGCCAACTCATGCGCGCCTTCATGTGTGCTGGCCTTCCTCGCCGTGATAGCTGGCGTCGGAGGTGGGCACATCCTCAGGTGCCATATTCTGCGGAATGTAGTCCTGCGATGCTCCGGGTACGCTGAAATCATAAGCCCAACGATAAACCACCGGCAGATCGTGGCCCCAATTGCCATGTTTGGCCGGGGTGTCGGGTGTTTGCCATTCCAGCGTGGTGGCTTTCCAGGGATTGCTTCCAGCCTTCTTACCAGCACGCAAGCTATAGAACATGTTGATGATGAAGATCAACTGGGCAATAGCTACGAAGCCGGCTGCGATGGAAATACCCTGGTTCATGAGGTGCGCGGAATCAGGAATAAAGGCGGTATCGCCCATGGCGTAGTAACGCCGCGGCAAGCCCAAAATGCCGAGGTAGTGCATGGGCAGGTAAATGGCATAAGTGCCAAAAAGTGTCAGCCAGAAGTGTACTTTGCCCAAGGTGTCGTTGAGCATTCTTCCGGTGATCTTTGGATACCAGTGATAAATGGCAGCATAAATCACCAGAATGGGCGAAACACCCATCACCATGTGGAAATGCCCGATCACAAAATAGGTATCTGACAGGGGCACATCCACTGCAACATTTCCCAGGAACAAGCCGGTGATGCCGCCGTTGATAAAGGTAAAAATAAAACCGATTACAAACAGCATGGGGACCGTGAGGTGAATGTCACCTTTCCACAAGGTCAGCACCCAGTTGTACACCTTCAAGGCCGTGGGTATGGCAATGATCAAGGTCGTGGTGGCAAAGAAAAACCCGAAATAGGGATTCATGCCACTGACATACATGTGGTGCGCCCAGACGATAAAAGAAATAATGCCAATCGCCAGGATGGCCCAGACCATCATGCGGTAACCAAAAATATTCTTGCGCGCGTGTACTGAAATCACATCGGATACCATGCCGAAAGCCGGCAAGGCTACGATATAAACTTCGGGATGCCCAAAGAACCAGAACAGATGCTGGAACAGGATCGGACTGCCGCCGTCATGACCGGAATCTGCTCCCATGGAGAGCAAGGCTGGCATGAAGAAACTGGTGCCGATCACGCCGTCCAGTAACAGCATGATGCCACTCACCAACAAAGCCGGAAAGGCCAGCAGTCCGAGTATCGTGGCAGTGAAGATGCCCCACACCGACAAGGGCAAACGCATCAGTGTCATGCCACGGCAGCGAGCCTGCAGTACGGTTGTGACGTAATTGAGCCCGCCCATGGTGAAGGCAACGATAAACAGCACCAGCGAAACCAGCATCAGAATGATGCCACCACCTATACCCGGAGTTCCGGCCAACACGGATTGAGGCGGATACAGCGTCCAGCCCGCCCCGGTTGGCCCTCCGGGTATGAAGAAACTGGCACACAGCACAATTACCGACAGGAGGTAGACCCAGTAACTGAGCATATTCATGTACGGGAATACCATGTCGCGGGCACCTACCATCAGTGGAATCAGGTAATTGCCAAAACCACCCAGTAACAAGGCAGTGAGCAGGTAAACCACCATGATCATGCCGTGCATGGTGATGGCCTGGTAGTACTCGTCCGGGGTGATAAAGGAGAAGGTATCTGGAAAACCCAGTTGCAGCCGCATGGCCAGGCTCAGAACCAACGCCACCAGCCCGACCGAGATGGCGGTGAGGCTGTATTGTATGGCGATCACCTTGTGATCCTGGCTCCAGATGTACTTGGCCACAAATGACTGGGGATCGTGCAGGTGCTGCTCGTGATCCCGGTCTGCAATTGCAACATATGCCATGGGTGTTTCCTTAACTTAAAGTTGGTTGATATAGGCCACTACAGCATCGATATCCTGCTCGCTGCGCAGCATGCCAGCCAGGAGGGTCATTTGTTTGCCGTAAAGGTCAGTAGGATGGGAACCTCTGGTGCCACTCTTGTAATTCTGCAATTGGCGCTTAAGATACCAGTCATTCAGGCCTTCCAGCCGCGGCGCATTCAGTGCCCAGATACCCTGCCCCTGCTCGCCATGACAGGATTTACAGGTACCGTAAAGCTTGGCGCCTAATTCCACATCACCCTGCAGGGTTGCGGCTGGATCAGTGGCAGGCAGAGACGCGATGTAAGCCGCGACATTTCTGATAGCCGTATCATCGGCAAGGGTTGCGGCCATAGGGGCCATCTGCATACCGAAGGCATCTTCCGTATTGGCACCGCGCAAGCCATGCTTGAAATGATCCAACTGCCGGGCAACGTACCAGGCACCCTGCCCGGCCAGGCGCGGCGCATTGAGCATTTGATTGCCTTCACCCTGCGCACCGTGACAGGCAGCACAAACAGCAAACTGCGCTTGTCCCACCGAGGCTTGCGCTGCAGATTGTTGTAGAACGTCTGAGAAACGCGGCCAAGTATCCAGCCAGGCTTCGAATTCTGCAGGCTGCTCCACCACCACCGCACCCCGCATGGCGAAATGGCCTATGCCGCAAAGCTCTTCGCAGAGTATGTCGAAGCGTCCGGTGCGGATGGTTTTCAGCCAAGAGTATGGAGTTGAGCCCGGTACCAGGTCCATTTTTACACGGAACTGCGGCACCGTGAAGTTATGCAACACATCCTTGGAACGCAGGACGAATTTATAGGATTCGCCCAAGGGCAAATGCAGCTCGCCGCTATTGACCAGGATGTCGTCCCGACCAGCAGGATCATCGGCTTTCATACCAAAGGGGTTGTCGACCGACATCTCTGCCACAGCCACCTGACCCAGCACGCCGTCTTCACCAGGGAAGCGGAATGTCCAATGCCATTGCTGCCCTGCCACCTCAACAATACGGGCATCTTCAGGCACATCTACAAACTTGCCCCAGGCCCATAAGCCAGGTGCCAGCAAGGCAACCACGCCCACGGTGGTGATAACGGTCAGCCAGGCCTCCATTTTGTGGGATTCTGGTTCGTAATGCGCCTTCAGGCCTTCGCGATGACGGTACTTGATGATGACCCAGACCAGAAAGACGTTAAGAACGATGAAAACGATGCCGGTAATCCAGAAAGTGATATCAACGGTGAGATCCAGAAAGCCCCAGTCTGCTGCCAGTGGTGTCCACCACCAGGGACTGAAAATGTGAAAAAGGACGGTAACGATTGTCAGAAAAAGAATGCCGAGTGCGATGGCCATGCGCGTCTTCCTTATATTTGTGTGAGCTTAGTCGTACGCTTGTTCCGATTGGCGGTCGCGCCTTTTTCGTTCTACGCGGGAGAACGGATTGATAAAATGCCGATCGGTGGCCACATGCCGGGATTCCGGATGCCGCTCTGTCATCATGGCTTTGACTTTCTCACCTTGCCCTTTGCGGGCATAGATCAACAGGAGATATTCACCGGCTTCAATCTCATCATGGAAACGGTGCAATTTGCGGTTTTGGCTGTCAATGCCGGTCAAACCACCCAACCAGGCGCCGAACAGCGTAGCCACAATGACCAAAAACAGTGCAGCTATGGAAGGAACGTGCGGCCCCAGCGGTTGGAAATAAATCAGCAGGAAGGCCAGGAAGGCGCCGACAATGAATCCGAAATTGGCGCCGATGAATCCGTCACGCAACAGATCTGTGGTTTCCAGCCAATTGCTGGAATGCAGCTTGTCGCGCTTTAACCCTTCCTCATCCTTGGAAATAATATGCAGAAACCAATCTTCGACCCCCACTTCGTGTAGGTCGTCTGAAATCTGGTGCGTAATGACCAGATTGGGTGCAAGATAATACATGCATTTCATGTTTCTACCCCGGATTGAGTTTTGAAATATGGATCTGGTTCTGGTTGGTACAGCCTGTATTTTTTGTTTGCGAGAAATATTCCGATAAGACGGTCTATTGATGGAGACCTGCGGAACGCGCCCGAGTGTCTCACATTTGAGCAGGCTATAAAAGTACAGGCCACAGCTTCATTTGGCAATAGCCTGTAGCCTTTAGAAGGAACTAATTTTTACCGTGATCAGCGTAATTGGATAATTTGTGTACCCTACGGAGTGCCCCTACCATGTTTGCACATCGCTTCACTGCATCAGATCTGGCCCCAGTGCCAGAATGGGTCCTGGCCCTATTACTCAGCGCCAGCCTGCCGCTGCTCAGCCTGGCTGACGAAAATGCCGAGCTTAATGCCGAACTTGCTGAAGACGGCCTGCAACTGGTGGAAAAAGACCGACACCGTTCGTTTTATTCCAACCCGAACGTGGATTGGCGCCAATACCATCAAATCCATTTGCTCGCAGCTACGGTAGACTTTCGCAAAAACTGGCAACGTGACCAGAACCGCAGCTATCCCTTCAAAGTGAGAGATGAAGATGTGGCAGAACTCAAGCAGTCCATGGCCGAACTTTTAGCCGAGGTGTTCAGCCAGGAATTGAGCAAAGACAGCGGCTACGGCCTGACTGATACCATCGGCAAGCAGGTACTGACCATACGCCCCGCCATTCAGGGATTAGATATCTCTGCGCCGGATACGCAAAACTGGGCGGGAATCTACCGGCAGTACACCGAATCATCCGGCGAGATGACCTTGCAATTGGAATTGCTCGATTCAGTCACGGGCGAAGTATTGGCCAGATCCAGAGAGCATGGCGAAGTACCGCGCTGGGGCTATTTCCAACTCACCAGCAGTGTCACCAATCAAGCCGATGCCCGGCGCATGTTACGCCGCTGGGCAATAGACCTGCGTGAACGCCTGGGCCAGGAAAGCGTAAACCGGGAAAGCCTGTCTGCGCCGACTCCAGCCAGCGCAGATTAGACCAGGAAACGTGGCCAGACTATTGGCGTAAAGCCGGTAAACGCCCGGGTGTCCATGGGGCACCCAGGGCTTCTGCTTCTTCACCGAGCGCAGTGACATCGGCCGCAATCTGTTGCAATTGCTGCACTGCGGTTGTGTAGTCTGTGTTGGCTATAGCCAGCGAATCACGATAACCCTGTGGCACTCTGGACTGGCTGTCCCAGTACCCTCCGCTGATGTAACCAATCCTGCCTGTCAGCGACAAGGGCACCGGCTCATAGCGGCTGGAAACGGTGCTGTCGCCGTTCAGCAGCACTTGCAAATCCTGCAGGCGGGTCTTCAATGCCCGGGCCTGTTGTGCTGGCGCTTCAACGGCAGCAGGTGTTTCCTGTAAGGCGGCCAACAGGTGATCCAGTTGGCTGGCCATTTCGCCCGCTGCGCGATCGGCACCGCTCACCGCCCGGAACAGTTCCGCGGCTTCCAGCTCAAAGCGCAATCTGGCCTGCTGGTCATCGACCACCAGGCCACCGGTAATCAGGGGTTTCAAGTTGAAACCTTGTGGGCTGGAGAGATCCTGCCACACGCCGAGAACACGTTGCGACAGGCGCACCTGGTATTCACCGGGCACGGCCAGCGGTCCGGCGGGCGGACTTTCCCAGGGTGAAAACTCGGGTTCTTCTGCAATGCTGATCGGGTCAGGTGCGGGGTAACGCAAATCCCAGGCTACGCGGTGAAAACCTTTCGCCGTTGGCCCGCTGACGCGACGTATCACATTGCCGGCGCTGTCGGTAACGGTCAGCATGATGACCGGCTCTTCCTCCCGGTCCTCCTGCCGCAGCGCATCCCACTCAGGATAGGGGTTGTTCCCGCCTTTTTCTGCCAGCTCTTTTTCAGCTTTTTGGCGCTGCTTTTTCAGCGACAGGATTTCTTCCGGAAGGTAATAAGAAAACACGGCACCGTAGGGTGGATTTTCTGCCACGTAGCGATCCACGCCATAATCGCCTTTGCCACCCCAGCCGCGACGGTTATCCGGGAGGTAAATCCAGCTATCCCGCGGCGCGAACAGAGTTGCGGCTTTGCTCAGATCCTCGGCCGAGCTGCGCAACGGTGAAACATCATCCAGGATGTAAATGCCGAGTCCGAACGTGCCAATTATCAGATCATCCTCGCGCTTCTGGAACTCCAGGTCGCGAACTGCGATGGTTGGCAAGTCGCTGAATTCATGCCAGCTTCTGCCGCCATCCTGGCTAAAAAACAGGCCAAATTCGGTGCCCAGATACAGCAGCTTGGGATCAACCGGATCCTCGACGATGGCGTGTGCGCTGCCACGCTCGGGCAGGCCTTTGTTGATCAGGCCCCAGCTTGCACCCTGATTGCTGCTTTTCAGCACATAGGGTTTGTGATCACCGCGCTTGTGGTTGTCGATGACGGCATAGGCCACCTGGGCATCGTGCGATGAGGCGATGAGGTCCTCTACCAGCGACATATCCGGCACAGCGCTGAATGACTCAATGCGGGTCCAGCTCTCGCCAGCATTGGCGCTGACCCGAATCAGGCCATCGTCTGTACCAACGTAAAGCAGACCTTCCTGCAGCGGGCTTTCGTCCAGTGCAACCATCGCTCCGTAAATCGATGTCGAGGCATTCTTGGCAATGGCGTCGACGCTCCACACCCGGCCCATCACTTCCAACTCGTTGCGATCAATCTAGCGGCTGAGGTCGGGGCTGACCGCTCTCCAGCTTTCGCCGCGATCATCCGATCGGAACAGTTTTTCTGAACCAAAATACAGCCGCTTGTGATCATGTGGAGATATGATCAACGGCGAGTTCCAGTTCCACTTGTAGTCGTTCTCACCCGCTCCTGGCTGCGGTGTGATGGATAAACGCTCGCCGCTGAGCTTGTCCATACGCACCAGGCCACCGTGCTGGTACTGGGCATAAACCACATTGGCATCGGTGGGGTCGATGCGGGCCTTGGAGCCATCGCCGAACTGCGCAATCCACCAATCGGCGTTGCTGATGCCATCGGTATAGGTGTTTTGACTGGGGCCGCAAAGGGTCTGATTATCCTGGGTGCCACCACAGACATTGTAGAAAGGCTGCGCATTATCCGGCGTGGCCCGATAGAACTGCACGACCGGCAGATTGGTGACATGCCGCCACATTTGGCCGCGATCAAAGCTTTCAAAAATACCACCGTCACCAACGATGAACAGGTGCTCGGTATTGGCCGGGTCTATCCACAGAGCATGGTCATCCACATGGCAGTTGGTGAACGACAACTTGGTCCAGGTTTTACCACCATCCTCAGAAACATGGGTAAAAGTATCGACGGAATAAACCCGATCGGCGTCATGCGGATCGACGAACAGCTCGTTGTAGTATTGCGGGCTGCTGGTCATGCGGGAGGATTGCTTGACCCAGTGCTCGCCAAAATCCTCACTGCGATAAACACCTTGCTCATCAGCACTGGCCTCCACAATGGCGTAAAGCACCGAAGGTTTTGAAGGTGCTGCTGCCAGGCCTATGCGGCCCATTTCACCTTCGGGCAGACCGTTGCTGATCTCGCGCCAGGTTTTGCCACCATCGATGGATTTATGAATGCCACTGCCCGGCCCACCGTTGATCAGCGTCCACGCATGGCGCCGCCGCTGATAGGTACTGGCAACGATGCTATCCGGCTGATCCGGGTGGATGACAAACTCGTTAACACCGGTATCCGGGTTCACCGTCAACACGGCTTTCCAATTGGCACCGGCATCGGTGCTCTTGTACAAACCCCGATCACCGCCGGAATTCCACAAGGGGCCCTATGCCGCCACGTAGACGGTATCGTTATCACGCGGATCGAAGCGGATCATGGAAATATGCCCCGACTCTTTCAGCCCGAGGTTCTGCCAGCTTTTCCCGCCATCCAGCGAACGATAGACACCGTCACCAAAGCCCACGCTGCGTTGCGCGTTGTTCTCGCCGCTGCCTGCCCACACCACCTCGGGATTAGAAGGCTGCAACACCACTACACCAGTGGAATAGGAAGCCTCATTCTTGAAAACATGCTCCCAGCTTATGCCATTGTTGCTGGTTTTCCACACACCGCCGCTGGCCACTGCCACGTAATAAGTGGCGGGCTTACCGGGATGAAAGGCGAAATCCGCAATGCGTCCCGAGGTCAATGCCGGGCCAATGGAGCGCAATGGCATGGCAGCCAGTGGGTATTTGTCTTCGGTTCCAGCCTGCAATTCGCAGGCCGTCAGAAGCACAAAAGACAACAGGATCAGGGCGCGTTGAAGTGTGAGCATGAGCTTTCCGGGCAAGAAAAAGTGGCGCTCAGTTTACGCAAATACGAAAGCCGGAACACCCTGCCCAAAAATCTATTCGAAGTACCGGCCTTAAGACCATCAGATCGGGTTAATCAACATCGTTGCCGCTGGCGGCTCGCTTGCGGCCGTGCACCATGGCAGCAGGCAGGTTTTCTTTGCCGTGGCGGGAGGCATGTATGACTCCGGTTATGTGCAGCCCAACCAGCATCAGGCTGAGCCAGGTAAAACCATCATGCAGCTCTTCCATCCACTCCAGCCCCCAAAAATAGTCAGTGGTATAGAGCCAACCGGTTATACAGGTGGCCAGCACACTGCCGATCAGTGCCAGCACCATCCATCCACCGAGCGGGTTGTGCCCCAAATATCGTGGCTGTCTGCCGGCCAGCAGCAGTTTGCTATAGGCCAGAGTATGGGTTGGGCTGCGAACAAACTGGGCAAAGCGGGCGTACCTGGACCCGACAAATCCCCACAGCAAGCGAATCGGCAACAGCGTAAGCACGGCATAGCCTATCCATTCATGCCAAGGTCCGGGATTATGCCGGGTGAAATAGGCGGCGAAGAAACCCACAACCAGGCTCCAGTGAAAGCAACGGACCAGCAGGTCCCAAATCAGAACTCTGCTGGCCCGCGTTACCTTGCCAGAATGCACTTTGCTGGCGCTACTTTACTTGCATTACTCTAGTTGGCTTTTTCGCTATCCAGCGGAACGGGTTCCAGCGTCAGTGGGTGAAAATAGGCTTCTACCTTTTTGCCATTTTCATCCACCGCATAGACTTCATAGCAGCCAGCATCCACTTTGATGCGCCGCACTGTCCAGCCTTTCGCCTCCAACATGGCTTGCAATTCAGTACTCGGTTTCCAGTTTTCTTCGGGGCCAGAGTCACAGGTGGCCAGTCCGGTTGCGAATCCGGAGCTGCTAGCCATCATTGCAAGGACGAATACCAACGAGCTAAGTTTACGGTTCATGAGTGATAAATCTCCTGTTTGAGGTCGACTCTCCTGTTTGAGGTCGACGGGGACTAATTTGAGGGTATCACAGCACAAATTCAACCGGCAGTGGCTCACAAACATGAGACTACTTGACCTGAATCCAGGTTTTCTTTTTTACAAAGTCGGTGGTGGAACTGAAGCGAATCGAGGTTGTCGTGCTGCGCAGAAGTTCCCCGCTTTTGGCGTCGTGCCAGAACTCAAAGCTGTACTGTCGGCCCTTGCTGTTGTTGCCACGTAAACGGTATTCAAACAACATACTGGGACTTTGATCCGGGCCTGAATCGGTGGCAGCGGTGGGCTGACCCAGGTAGTCCATGACCTCCTGCCGATTCGGCTGGTTAGAAAGGTCAGCATCGCTCAGATCGATTTCGCCACTGCGGCCCAACACCAGCCAACTGGAATGGCATACGTTGTCCGCGTGCCGGTCCATCAGGGCCGGCGACACTACGTAAACAAAGCGTTGGTCCATCACCAGTTCCTGCAACAGGAAGTCGTCGTCATCTGCCACAAAATCCATAGCAATGATTAACTGATCGAATGCTGGATCTGCTACGGATTCTGCCGACAGCACTTTATCCACCACCCATTGCATACGCTTTTGTTGATCTTCTGCTTGCACCTGGCTGGGTTCTGCACCAGCCAACCAGATCACATCTTTATCCCGCAACAGTGGATGGCTGAGCGTTATGCGGAATTCATCCTGGGTGGAGAAAGAAAAATTGCTGTGATAATCACAGAATTGCTGTTTAAAAGCATACAGACGGGTTAACAAACAGCCGGAGAGTAAAACACTGAGAACCAGGGCAGTGATTACTGCCCTGGTGATCATAAAAGGCTTACTCTGTTGGATTGCGTTCTTTATAAGAGCGAATGGCATCATTGAAACGCTGCGCCACACGTTCTTCCATATCCACTGAGTAATTATACGAGGCAACCAGGGCCTGCTTGTTACCTGGCGTCAGAGCATCACCCGTACTATCCTCGGCGGCCTGCATGCATTCGCGATATACGCCAACACCCGCCTGGAATTCGGCCACCTGCCCCTTGGCAGCAACCAATTGATCATAGGTCGCTTCCGGAGGGATTGAATCAGGTGATGCCGGCAGCACACAAGCTTGCGCTGCTTCCGGCAAAACCACGGTGTAATCTTCTTCAGCGGCGTCTTGCGCCACCGCAATGTTGAGCGACAGACAGGCTGCCAGAATAAAAACGCTTCTTTTCACTTTAAATAACTCCCGGGAAAACAGGTTGAGAAACTGAGCTGATTATAGCTGAATCAGTCGACAGTAAAAGACCGGAGACTACATCCCGAGCATGAACACACCATGAATGCTGCGGTTGACTTTACGCTTGCCAGTAAGGAACCTAGCGCGTCCAGACACAATTCCGGAGCCATGCATGAGTTTTGCCAACACAATTCGAATGACTTGCCGGCCCATTATGCTGACGTTTCTGTTAGTTTCAGGATCGGCCCAAGCCGGACTCGATGCTGAACTGCTGCAGGGGCTTAAGGCTCGTAGCATAGGTCCGGCAGCCGTCAGTGGTCGTATTACCTCGATAGACGTGGTGCGCTCCAACTCCAAGCACATGGTGATCGGAGCGGCTACCGGTGGTGTGTGGATTTCACCCAACGGTGGCCTGACCTGGACGCCGGTTTTCGATGATCAACCGGTCGCTTCAATCGGCGCGGTCGCCATCAACCAGCAGAATCCGGACATCATCTGGGTGGGCACTGGTGAGGGCAATGTGCGCAACTCAACCTCCATTGGTGCCGGCATGTTCAAATCGGTCGATGGCGGCCGCAGTTGGCAACAGGTGGGCTTGGCAGCCAGCGAACGCATCAACCGTATCGCCCTGCACCCGAATAATCCAAACGTGGCCTACGCTGCTGCCATGGGCAATTTGTGGGGTGAAAACACCGAACGCGGTATTTACAAGACCTCAAACGGCGGCGCCAGTTGGGAACGCATTCTTTATACCGACGAGAAAACTGGTGGCACGGATGTCAAGCTGGATCCCTTCAACCTGGAAAAGGTCTATGCCAGCCTTTGGCAATTCCGCCGCTGGCCGTATTTCTTTAAGTCCGGCGGCCCCGGCTCCGGCATGTACATTTCCTGGAATGGTGGCAAGGACTGGACGCGTAAGACCGAAGACGACGGCTTGCCCGCAGGCGAACTCGGCCGCATAACGGTGGCGCCCTCGGCTGCTGAAGCTGGCCGCGTCTATGCACTGGTAGAAGCCGAGAAAAGCGCCTTGGTGCGCTCGGAAGATGGCGGCGTAAGCTGGACCCGTGTAAACGAAAGCTACGACATCATGAGCCGGCCTTTCTATTACACCGAAATCGCCGCCGACCCGGAAAATGCCGATCGGGTTTACAACATTTTTGAAAATCTGGCGGTTTCCATCGACGGCGGCAAGAGTTTTGAGAACAATCCGGTAGTGGTCTGTTGCGCCGCCGGTAACTTCATCCACATTGACAACCATGCATTCTGGATCAACCCGGATGACCCGAAACACCTGGTCATTGGTAATGATGGCGGCATCGGCATTTCCCATGATCGCGGCGCCACCTGGCGCTTCGTGCGCAACCTGCCGCTGTCGCAGTTCTATCACATCGCGGTGGACAACGACCTGCCCTACAACATCTATGGCGGCTTGCAGGACAACGGTTCCTGGCGCGGTCCTGCCGAGGTGTGGGAGACTGGTGGCATTCGCAACCTGCATTGGTACGACATAGGTTTTGGCGATGGTTTTGATGCACTGCCCGACCCGGAAAACTCCCGCCAGGGTTATGCCATGTCGCAGGGCGGTAATCTGACTCGCTGGAATCTGGACACCGGCGAGCAACGGCTGATTCGCCCCGATCCACAACCCGTCAATGCCGATCTGCGTTTCAATTGGAATGCCGGCCTGGCGCAGGATCCGTTTGACGCCGCCACCATTTATTACGGCAGCCAGTTCCTGCACAAATCCACCGATCGCGGTAATTCCTGGACGGTCATCAGCCCGGACCTCACCTCTAACAACCCGGAATTCCAGACTTTTCGCAACAGTGGTGGCCTGACCCTGGATGTTACTGCGGCGGAAAACTACACAACGATTGTGGCCGTTGCCACCAGCCCGTTGGAACAGGGCTTGCTGTGGGTAGGCACCGATGATGGCCGGGTACATGTCAGCCTTGATGGCGGCGAGAACTGGAACCGCATCGATGGTAAAGCCAAGGGGGTGAATTCCGGCGCCTGGGTACCTATGATTGCGCCTTCGCCACATGAGGCAGGCACGGCCTTCGTGGTACTAGATGACCACCGCCGTTCCGATATGCGCCCCATGTTTATCGCGTGGACAACTACGGCGCCAATTGGACCAGCCTGATCACCGAAGACGTCAAAGGTTATGCCCTGTCGGTGCTACAGGATCACGAAGACCCCAATCTGTTGTTCCTGGGCACCGAATTCGGGTTGTTTGTTTCCACCGATGCGGGTAAAAGCTGGGCCAAGTTCACCGCCGGCGTTCCTACCGTTTCGGTGATGGATATGGCCATCCAGAAACGCGAGAATGACCTGGTGCTGGGTACACATGGCCGCTCGATTTTCGTGATTCACGACTACAGTGCGCTGCGTGGCTTGAACAACGATGTGCTTGAACAACGCCTGCAGATTCTGTCAGCTACCCCCGGCCAGCAGTATGTCGCGCTGGCGACCCCTTCCACACGCTTTACTGGTTCCGGTGAATTCCGTGCTCCCAATGAAGACTATGGCGTTTTGCTGACTTTTGTTGCCAGTGGCAAGGACCTGCCACATCCACAGGAAGAAATGGAAAAAGCCCGTAAACAGGCTATGCGTGCAGAAGCCAGTGGTAAGGAAGAAAGGGATAGTAAAAAAGACCAGACCCCCAAGGTACAGGTCACTGTGACCGATGCCAGCGGTAAGGTCGTGCGCCAGTTCAAACGCCCGGTTCAACAGGGCATCAATCGCCTGAACTGGGACCTGAGAAGCAATGGTGTGCGGCCCATGCCGACAGCTAAACCACCAGAGCCGGATGCCGACTTGCCAACCGGAGCGGAAGTAACACCCGGAAATTACCGCATCACTCTGGCTTTGGCTCAAGACCCAGGCAATAGCAATGGCGGGAGCGCAGGCAAAGACGAAAGCGCAACCGATGTCAGCGTGCTGGCCGACCCCCGCCCGGGCATCAACCAGGCTGCGCGCGAGTCCAACTACCGGAGCCTGATCGCATTGCAAGGGATGCAGGAAACCGTAGTCAGCGCAGTAGAGCGTATCGTAAGTGTGCGCAAGGATATCGAGACCCTGAGCAGCTTGATTGCCAAGCAGGCCAGCATCGATGATGGGGTCACGACCCTGCAAGATAAAGCTGCCGATTTACAAGATCAATTGAAGGAGCTTGAACTGCTCTTTAGGGTGTTACCGGAAACTACTGGCCACGTGTATGACGACGACAAGGTGAGTAGCCGCATCAGTTCTGCCCAGTACTACATTGGCAGCTCGCTGGATGCGGCCACTCCGGCCTCGGCAGCCTTTGTGGAACTGGCACAAAGCGAGCTTGATTCTGCAGTCGCTGAGCTGAATGCTTTCCTCAGCGGCCCGTTACAACAGTTCCGCACCGCCGTCAGCGCGGCATCCATCGGTTTGCTGACCGAAACTGCCGCCATCAACCGCAACCCCAAGTGATGCAAAGCAGTAACTTATGGGCGTAGTCGACGGTGTAGCCCAGGTCATACGCGAAGGCTTCGACCTGCATTACCAGCGCTTTCGGCAACGCAGCGCTGATGCCCGCCTGCATTTTGAGCGTGCTGACTGGGCCAGTGGCAGGCTGGACCAGGCCGAACGTATCAAGGGCTATGACCGGCGCGTGAATGAAACCGTAGAGCGGCTCAACACGCTCTACCCAGCCGCACGCAGCAACGAAAGCCTGTGGCCCATGATCAAACTGAGCTTTATTTCTTTGCTGCTGGACCACAAACAGCCGGAGTGTGCGGAGACCTTCTATAACTCGGTGGCTTGCCGCGTGCTGCACCGGCGCTATTATCGCAACGACTATATTTTCTGGCGCCCAACCATCAATACCGAACATCTTGAAGGCCTCGGCAAGACCTATCGCTCCTATTACCCGCAAGCGGATGGCCTGCGCCGTTGTTTGTTGGAAATGCTGACCAGCCATGGCCTGAGCAATAACTTTCAGCATCTGCGCCGCGATGTCCGCCGTCTGGAAACTACGTTGCTGCAATCCCGCGGCAAGGACTGGAAAGCACAACCAAACTACCAGCTGCAGATGCTGGCCTCGCTGTTCTATAGAAACAAGGCCGCCTACATCGTAGCGCGGCAGGTGAATGGCTATGAGCTTCAGCCACTGATCATTCCCTTGTTGCAGGATGATGATGGCCGTCTGTTCGTGGATTGTCTGTTGACGAAAGCTCGGGATGTTTCCGTTCTGTTCAGTTTTTCGCGCGCCTATTTCATGGTCGACATGGAAATTCCCTCGGCCTACGTGGCGTTTCTGCTGGCTATTATGCCGCTGAAGTCGCGAGTGGACCTGTACGCCATGCTGGGCCTGCAAAAGCAGGCCAAAACCATGTTTTACCGGGAACTCCATCATCACCTGGCGCATTCACGCGACAACTTTGTGATCGCATCGGGTATACGTGGCACGGTGATGCTGGTGTTTACACTGCCGTCTTTTCCTTTTGTGTTCAAGATCATTCGCGACCGCTTTGACCCACCCAAGAAAATGACCCGCAGCCAGGTACGTGAAAAATATCTGCTGGTGAAATTCCATGATCGCGTGGGCCGCATGGCCGATACGCTGGAATACTCCAACGTGGCTTTGCCACTGGATCGAATCGATGCGGAATTGATGGCTGAACTCCAACGCCTGGCCAAGTCGTGCATTGAAACGGATGACAAGCATCTGGTGGTCAAACACGTGTACATCGAGCGGCGCATGACGCCTCTGAACGACTACCTGGCCCAGGCCAGTGAGAAACTCCAGAACCTGGCCATCAAAGACTTCGGCCAGGCCATACGTGATCTCGCCGGCGCCAATATTTTTCCTGGCGACATGATGCAGAAGAACTTTGGCGTGACCCGCCACCGCCGCGTGATATTTTACGATTACGATGAAATCGACTATATGACCGACTGCCATTTCCGCCGTATACCCCCAGCCCCGGGCGGTATACTGGATGAAATGAGCTCAGAGCCCTGGTATTCCATCGAAGAGCACGATGTGTTCCCCGAAACCTTTGGATCGTTTTTCTTCCCCAATCCCAAGGCACGCAAAACCTTTCTGCGCTGGCACCAGGACCTGGTCACATCCGATTACTGGCGGAAGACCCGCCAGACTATTATCGAAGGCGGTCAGGCAGATGTGTTTCCTTATCCCGACAAGCGCAGGTTTATAAATCGTTTCAGCTGATTTTTTTGGCTAATTGATGATTTGAGCCAGCTCTAGATTTGGTATTTACCTGCGTTTTCTGCCACTTTCCTTAATTCTTCGAACTCACTAAATCCGAGGGCTGATCTATCGGCAAACCCTTGGAAATACTCATTGGTCTCCTCGTCAACGCAAAAAACATAACAAGCCTTCTGGCCTCGAGTCATAAGTGTGCGATAGGTGTTTTTGATGATACGGTCGGCAAGCTTGAGTGCTTTTTCCGGATTATCCGCAAACAATTTTTTATAACCGTGCATAGATCGGTCTTGTGATGACCGCCTCAAAGCATTGGTAACTACAACTCCATCCCTGACAACGAAGTCCATGCCTATGATTGCGCCGATGTAATCCAACTCAAGACCTTGACTGGTATGTATACACCCCACCTCAGATACCGAGTTTGGTGAAACAATCCACAAACCTCCGTCTGAGCCCAGATTCCAACGCATGGCAAAGTCATATTCAGGGATTTTGATGTCTTCTTCAGCCGGATCCTTCTTTCCCTTCCAGTCCCAGCAATAACCAGCGACCAACCTCGCCTTATTGGAAGTCTCATTCCGTTGATAAATCTAGTAAGCTGGTACTAGTAAGGCTAGTAAGGGTCGGACCTGCGTAATATTCTGTTTTTACACGATATTAACTCATTAATCAGAGGCTAGTAAGGGTCGGACCTGCGTAATATTCTGTTTTTACACGATATTAACTCATTAATCAGCTCATTTTTCTGCTTAGAACCGTAATTTCGACATTATAAATACGGTTTTAAGTTCGCACCGTCCTGAATTTTATAGACCTTCCCTGAACCACCCTCAATTGTTCGGTACAACGCCCTGCTGCCCAATTGGGCTTTATGCATATTCCAGCCCAATCTGAACACTGATTCTGGTTCAATCTGAACAGTGATTCCGGTTTAACGTGAACAGCGATTCTGGTTCAATTTGAACACTTTTCCGATTTTTCCGGAATCGGTGTTCACTATCCCGGAATCACTGTTCAAATTGAACCAGAAGCCATCTCAACGCATTGTTTTATCACTTATTTGCTACCCTCTTTCGCTTTTTGGGAAGAGACCATGGCAAGACAGAGGATCACAATGCGAAAAATCAGAGATATTTTACGACTGCGACTGGCCGGCGGTCTGTCCATCCGGCAGATCAATGCCAGCACCAAGGTCAGTATCGGTTCCATCCAGAAGCTGCTGAGCCAGGCCGCTGAACTGGAGTTGGGCTGGCCGCTGCCGGACGACTTGAACGATGCGCAACTGGCACGGCTGTTTTATCCCGATGCCGATACCGGTGCCTCTTCCCGTTTCCAGATTCCGGATTGGCCGGTCATTCACCAGGAGCTCAAGCGCAAGGGCATGACCCAGTTATTGCTGTGGGAGGAGTACACCCAGCAATACCCCAACCGTTGCCACAGTTACTCCCAGTTCTGTGACCGCTATCGCCACTGGCGGGGTCTGCAGAAGCGTTCCATGCGCCAAAGCCATAAGGCGGGCGAGAAGTGCTTTGTGGATTACTGCGGCCAGACGGTGCCCATCATCAATGCCGCTAACGGAGAGATCCGTGAAGCCGAGATATTCTTAGCGGTGCTGGGGGCCTCCAACAAGACCTTTGCCGAAGCAACCCATAGTCAACAACTGCCTGACTGGTTGGGCAGCCATGTGCGGATGTTCGATTACTTTGGTGGTTGTACGACGATGGTGGTGCCAGATAATTTACGCAGTGGGGTCAGCCGGGCCTGCCGTTATGATCCGGACCTCAACCCCAGTTATCAGCAATGGGCTGAGCATTACCAGGTTGCTGTGGTACCTGCGCGGCCCTATAAACCGAAGGATAAGGCCAAAGCTGAAGTAGCAGTACAGATCGTTGAACGCTGGATACTGGCACGTCTGCGCCATCACAGCTTCTTCTCATTGGCCGAACTGAACCAGTGTATCCGCCTGTTGCTTGAAGAGCTGAACCAAAAGCCCTTCAAGCAGTTGCCTGGCAACCGGCAGCAGGCCTTCGAGCAGTTGGACAAACCGGCACTCCAGCCACTTCCGCGGTATCCGTACCGGTATACCCATATCAAACCGGTCAAGGTCAATATCGACTATCACGTTGAGTACCGGCTGCATCATTACTCGGTACCACATCAGTACGTGGGTGAGAAGCTGGAACTACACGCCGGTGAGTCCCTGGCAACGATTTACTTCCGCCAGCAAGTGGTGGCCAGTCATGCTCGCAGCTACCAACCGGGCATAACGACGGTGGCGGCTCACATGCCTACCCGGCATCGCAAACACATGCAATGGACGCCGGAGCGCCTGAAAAGCTGGGCTCGCGATGTCGGTCCAGAGGTGCTCAGGTGGGTCGATAGACAGCTCCAATCCAAAGCCCATCCGGAGCAGGCCTACCGGGTCTGCCTGGGCCTGTTGAATCTCAGCCGTCAGTACCCGGCTCAGCGGCTGGATGCCGCTTGCCGGATCGCCAATGGCGCCAGCCTGATGCGACTGCAACAGATCAAGTCGATCCTCAAAAGCAACCGTGACCGCTTACCGGAGCAGCTGGAGCTGCAGGCTGGACTGCCGCAGCAGCATGAAAACATCCGCGGACCGCACAACTACCATTAGGAGAAAATACCATGACAGCACAAACCATGACGCAGTTGCGCCAACTTAAACTCGGTGGCATGGCCACCGCTCTGCAAACCCAGCTGGAACAGGTTGGCACTTACGAAGGTCTGCCCTTTGTTGAAAGGCTTACCCTGCTGGTCGAGCACGAATGTATGACCCGTGAACAACGCCGGCAGGAGCGTTTTATCCGCCAGGCTTACTTCCGGCTGCGTGCCAGCGTGACTGAGATCGACTATCAACATCCAAGAAACATAAAACAATCCCAAATCGCTCAACTGGCGTCCGGTGACTGGATCAACCGGGCTCAGAATCTGTTGATGACGGGCCCCTGCGGTAGTGGCAAAACCTATCTGGCCTGCGCACTGGGACACAATGCCTGCCTGCTGGGTTACAGCGCTCGCTACTTCCGGGTCTCACGCCTGTTGCTGGAACTGACCCAGGCCAAAGCCGACGGCACTTATTACAAAAAGCTTAAGCAACTGGCCAGGATCCAGATGATGATCATCGATGGCTGGGGACTGGAACCACTCAAACCGGCTCACCGGAACGATCTGATGGAGATCATGGATGATCGCCATGGTCACACATCTACGGTGGTGATCAGTCAGCTACCCACCGATGAATGGTATGCCAGCATCGGCGATAACACCCTGGCCGATGCCATTCTGGACCGGCTGATGCACAACGCACACCGGCTTCAACTTAAAGGAGAATCGATGCGGAAAATACTGATAGCAGTTGACGCAATATGAACACCTGAGTTAAAAACACAATGCGTGATGCGTTGAGAAATCAGCTGTTCAGAATAAACCGGAATCGGTGTTCACATTCGCCGGAATACGCATTTAAATTGCATAACGAACGCTTCAGACCCTACTGCCTCGAACAACCGGTATTTCCAGCGTAAGCGGTTGCGTTCAAACTTAAGTAGAAACTGCCTGCCATGACACCGGCGGGTAATGTGCCATACGGCACCAGGAACATAGAATCGATTGGCTCTGGGCATAAGTGGAGCACCTTCATCTAGATAGCCCAAAACTAACCTGAAATGGG
>JAWXBM010000074.1:0-50580 GCA_034440115.1 Lysobacterales bacterium
AAGCTGGGTACGGGCTTGACGGCAGCGAACTTGCTCGCCTCACCGCCTTCCACCTGGTGGCCAATGATCTGCTCCCAGCAGCGATCGATGTTATCGCCAAAAATGACGATCAGATCACCTTCCAGCCCGCTTTGTAGTGCAGCCTGGATGGCATCAACTTCATTGGGAATAAGTTCAACGGCAGACTCGCTGACACCCTTGGCCAGCAGGGCGGTGCGCAGCATCTGCGGCACTTCATCGTGGCCACGGCCGCGCCTGTGATCATCCGCTTTGCAGATGTAATAGTCGAAATGACCAGCCGCCTGCTCGGCAATGGCAGCAATATCCTCGTCACGTCGATCACCCGGAGCGGCCAGCACACAGGTCTTGCGACCATGCACTTCAAGCCGCCCTACCAACTGGCAAATACTGTGAATGGCCGCGGCATTGTGACCGTAATCCAATATCACACGGAACGGGTGCTCGTCGAATACGTTCATGCGCCCCGGCGCCTGGAAAATACTGGTATTGAAAGTGCGCAGCCCGTGACGGATATCGTCCAGCGATTTACCCAGGCTGTAAGCCAGTGCCGCCGCGAACATGGCGTTCTGCACGTTGTGCGTGGCCTTGCCATCCATGGTGGCGGGGATCAAGTGAGTCCAGAGCAACTGAAAATGCGTGCCCTTGTCGTACAGCGTGATCATGTCTCCGTTCATGCCCTGCTCCAGCACCACTGCCCGCCCGCCAGCGCGAATATGCTCCTTGACCAGCGCATGGGCCGGGTTCAGCGTGACATAGCACAGGTGTTCAGCTTCGGTGTAATCCGCCATGCGCAGGCACAACACGTCATCGGCATTCAGCACCGCAGTATTGCGCGCCACTTCAATCACGATGCGTTTGACTTCGGCCAACTGTTCCAGCGTGTCGATGCCATGCAGTCCCAGGTGGTCGGCAGCGACATTCAAACAGGCCGCGACATCGCAGCGCCTATAACCGAGGCCGGAACGCAGCAAGCCTCCGCGGGCAGTTTCCATCACCGCTATATCCACACTGGGGTCGCGCAACACAATGTGAGCCGAACTCGGCCCGGTCATATCGCCTTTTACCGATAAGCGCCCATCGATATAAACCCCATCGGTAGACGTCATGCCCACCACGTGCCCGGCGGTTTTGAGTATGTGTGCCAGCATGCGCGTGGTAGTGGTTTTGCCATTGGTGCCGGTAATACTGGCGACCGGAATGCGCGTTGGCGTGCCGGGTGGAAACAGCATCTCCATTACCTTACCCGCCACATCACGCGGTTGCCCTTCGGAAGGTGCTACATGCATACGAAAACCAGGGGCAGCGTTTATTTCCACGATGGCACCGCCAACGTCTTTGTAAGATTGGGTGATATCGGCAATCAGGAAATCCACTCCACCCACATCCAGACCTACGGCACGCACGGCACGTTCGGCCATCTGGCGGTTATCCGGATGCACCGTATCGGTCACATCGATGGCCGTGCCGCCGGTGGAGAGGTTGGCGGTTGAGCGCAGAAAAAACACCGCTCCTGCGGGTAATACAGAACCCGTATCTTTATCGGCCTTTTTCATCAGTTGTTCAGCCTGATGATCCAGCTCCAATCTGGTCAACACTTTCTCATGGCCGATACCACGGCGTGGATCCTGGTTCACAATATCAACCAGTTCTGCAATCGTGCTCTTGCCATCTCCTATCACATGACCAGGCACCCGCTTGGCGACTGCTACCAGTTCGCCATTGACCACCAGCATGCGGTGATCCATGCCGCTAATAAAACTCTCCACCAATACGCTGCTGCCCTTGGCGCTTTTCAGCGCCACGTGATAAGCCGCGGCCACCTGCTCATCATCGCTGAGGTTGATCGAAACCCCGCGGCCATGGTTGGCATCCAGCGGTTTGAGCACCACCGGAAAACCGATACGACGGGCGGCGCGCGTGGCCTCGCGCTCTGATTCAACCACTTTCTGCTGCGGCACTGGCAGGCCGAGATCACGCAACAGGTTATGGGTTTCTTCCTTGTCGCAGGAGATCTCCACCACGATATGCGGTGTCTTGCTGGTAATGGTGGCCTGTATGCGTTGCTGTAAACGGCCATGACCAAACTGTACCAACGAGTACTTGTTCAAACGTAACCAGGGAATTTCCCGCGCTTCTGCAGCGTTGACCAGGGATTGGGTGCTGGGACCAAATTCCTTGTGCTGGGCAAAGCGGATAAAGGAATTCAGTTCGGACTCGAAATCGAAATCACTTTCGATTTCATCGGCTAGTTTTTCTTGCAGCTTTTGCGGCAGAAGGTTCAGCAGGAGCTGACGTGAAATACGGGCAGCTTCCAGCCCTACGTCGCGCTGCTTGTACTGGAACACCATGTTGTATTGGCCTGGTGCGCCCATACCACGCGTGCGCCCAAAGGAAACATCGGAGCCAGCCATGTTCTGCAATTCCAGGCTGGCATGCTCCCAGACATGCGCCATCCAGGTACCTTCGTCTTCGCGCAAGCGGCGCAGAAAGCCACCGGCATCGGCGTAGGAACAGGTGTGCTGCGCCAGTCCTGGCAGAGAGGCTACCAGAGGTTCGATGAATTTTTCGCCCAGTCGCGCGGATGGCCAGTTTTCCAACACTCCCAGGTCTACCTGCTGCCTGATAACCGGAAAATGTGCATACAGGCTGGGGCCGACATAGACGTTGGTGGCAAGTATTTTCATGGGCAGGCAACCTGCGGGTTTTGGGTATCAGCACATAGTACCGTCTAGTTTTGAATCTGTCTTGTGGCGCGCTGATTACCTCATTATCTGCATCATGGCTGTAGGGCTTTACTGTTCTAAAAGCGCCAGGTCCCAGGCTGGTTTCTCGAAACCGTTCCCCGAGTCCGCCGACCTGCGGCCTACCTTGCTGAGCCGATTAAGAGCCCGATGGCTGTAAGGGGGTCCGGCCCCGTAAACGCAGCCGAGGGCCGACCGAGTGCAGGCGGATGAGCGACAGGGATATCGCGAACGGCCCGCCCGAGCAGGAGCGTTTCGGGCCGCTTCGCCGGAACGACCGAGGCCCGAGGGAAGCCGAAGGCCAAGGCCAAGGCCCGGGATCGGACCCCCTTACAGCCATCGGGCTAATTCACTTGGACAAATCGCACTTTTACGATCAATCAGGAAACGCCTCGCGGGTTTCGATATTGAAACGGGCGCCTTCCGCCAACACGTGCAACTTCAGGCCGATCAAAGTGACCGCCTCAGCTTTGCGCACCCGACTCATGGAGGAATGCTTGAGATTGGCCGGATCAACCACCGTGACGGTGCCCGTTCCCACCACTTCAAACATACCATCCGGGGCAATAAATGCCGCCGTGTTCTCATCGATACCCAAACCACAGGCAAAGGGGTTGAATGACAGGGCTGCCAGCAAACGCCCCATGCGTTGCCGCTGGTTAAAATGCTGATCGACGATGACCCGATTGGTCAGCCCCAAACCCGGCGCCAGTTCCACCCCGCTTTCGCGCGGCGATGGGCCACTACGACCACTGGCAATCATGTGTTCGGAAACAATCGCAGCGCCGGCCGAAGTACCCGCAACATGCACACCTTCAGAATTCAGCTTGCGAATCAAACGTGCCACCGGCGTACCGCCCAGAATAGTGGACAAGCGCAACTGGTTACCGCCGGTAATAAAAATGCCGGTAGCTTTGCCCAGCGCCCGCAGCATTTCCTCATCAAAACAATCTTCCCGTTGGTCGAGCGGCATGCACATCGACTTAGCGCCCAGTTCCTTGAACAGCTCCATGTACATGGGCCCGGTTTCATTGACCTCTGAGGCAGTTGGAATCACCAGGATACGAGCTTCTTTACCACCACAGAGTTTTACGAAGCGCTTGTGGATTGGTGGTTTCTTGCTGACGGCCCGGTGTTCGGCACCCCCGATGGGAATGATGTAACCACGAGCATTGGTTTTTATGGGTTTTGCAGGCATTAAACAGAGCTTCCTTTCCTATTCTTCTTCAAATGTACCCAGCAGGACCGGCTGACTCTCGCGAACCATCCAACGTCCCATGGCCATAACATCGCGCACCGCGCTATCAGCATCCAGCACCACCAGGTCAGCATCCAGACCCGGCTCTATGCGGCCTTTGCTGCGCAGCCTCAACAAGCTGGCTACGTTACTGCTCAGGCAAGGCAGAATTTCCTGCAGCTTATGGCCACGGTGACGCAGTTCTGCCAGCGTTTCGGGCAAACCTGAGGAACTGGCGAATTCCATGCGCAGCATTTCACCTTGGGCATTGAAAGTGGGTAAGCAACCGCCACCATCCGAACTCAATGTGAAATGTTCAGCCGGGCAGCCTTTTAGTCGATAACGTTCCCAGGCATCCGCTGCCGACCAGGCATCTTCGTCCGCGGCTACCGGAAAGGTGGTGACATCGATGGTGACGCCTTGCTGAGCCAGCTCGCAGGCTTCCTCAAACAGCGCTTTATTGCGATTGACGTGAGTGGGGTGAAATACCCGTGGCGGCAACTCGCTTTCAGCCAAAGCGCGCCGAACCATTTCCAGGCCACGCTTACCGTCCCCCAGATGCAGGTGCAACACACCGGCCTTGCGGGTTAACAGGCCTGCCACGTGAACTTCAGAGGCCAGGCGCAATAACTCAGCATAAGTGGGCTGGCTGGAACGATGGTCGGAGATGGCCAGCTCGCCCAGGCCAATGATGGCTTCAATATTGACCACATCACTGGCAACGGAACCCGTCAAGGTAGTGGGTGGCACATGGTAGCCGCCGGTCCAGCACCAGGCAGACAAACCTTCTGCCCGCAACCCCTGCACTCGGGCCAGCACATTGGCGGTAGTGCGGGTGATGTCGTCCGTGCCCAACAACCCCACTACGCTGGTTACACCATGGCGCGTGAACTGACTGAGCGGCACACTGGGCGCCTGAGTGGCAAAACCATCCTCACCCCCGCCGCCGGTAATGTGGACATGGCAATCGATAAAGCCCGGCACCAGTGCTGCACCGTCCAGATCCACAGTCTCACAGGCCAGTAGTGGGTCCATTTCGGGTAGTTCTGCAGCCAAATAGAGAATTTTCCCGCCGGCAACGAGAACACAACCACGGCCGAAGTAATCCGGTGTATAAATTTCCGCATTCTGGAACAGAGTGAACAAAGTGAATGATCCGTGCCGACGGTCTGCGCCGCGATAGGGGCGTCATTTTACCCGGAAAGCTGAAGCCGGTTACAGCTTTGACAGGATATTAATGCAACAGCCTGGTTTGGCAAGCTGGATTGTCAGCCTGTTGCGCTCGACCCATTGCGGGCCCGAAGTGCACTGGAGCTGCCCCGCCTTCAACTGGCATGGGCCAGCGTGATGTATTCCGCACTCGCCTGTTGCTGGCGCTGAAACGCCAGAAACGTTTCGGTAGAACGTCGCCAACTGTGTTCCCGGGCGAGTTCGATGCAGGCATCACCATCCAACGCCAGGGCGCGGAAAATCGCTGCTTTCAGATCTTCATCCATGGCACCTGTGGCACCTTCAGTAAGAATATCGGCTGGACCTGGCACCGGAAATGCCGCCACCGGCACACCGCAGG
Organism: Lysobacterales bacterium; assembly: GCA_034440115.1. GTDB lineage: Bacteria > Pseudomonadota > Gammaproteobacteria > Xanthomonadales > SZUA-36 > JAWXBM01. The sequence goes on from JAWXBM010000074.1 coordinate 5,570, forward strand.
CCATGGCTTCGAGCATCACCAGGCCCAAGGTGTCGGTGCGACTGGGGAACACGAACACATCAGCCGCGGAGAGCATCTTGGCCAGTTCCACACCAAAGCGGGCGCCGGTAAAAACTGCAGCCGGGTACTTCTTCTGCAATTTCGGCAAATCCGGCCCATCTCCTACAATCACCTGGGTACCCGGCAAGCTCAGATCGAGAAACTGCTCCAGGTTTTTCTCTACAGCCACCCGCCCCATGTACATGCTAATGGGCCGCGGTAAAGAAAGGGCGTCCTTACCCAACGGTCGAAACAACTCGCTATCAACCGCGCCTGGCCAAACGGACAGATGGCCAAAACCCCGCGCTTCCAGCAGGTTCTTTTGCGTGCGCGTGCGCACTAACGTGTTATGGGCAGGTGCGTGGAAACGCCGCAGCACCGCATAACTCAGCGACAAAGGTATGGGTGCCCGGAGACGCAGATACTCCGGAAAACGGGTGTGATAGGAAGTTGCAAAAGGAAACTCATTTTGCAAGCACCAGGCTCTTCCGGCATTACCCAATGTACCTTCGGTAGATATATGCACCAAATCCGGTTTGAACTTGTCCAGGCTGTTGGCAACCTGGCGACCGGGCATTACCGACAGGCGAATTTCCGCGTAACCGGGACAAGGTACGGTGCGAAATTTGTCCGGAGTGATCAAGCCCACCTGGTGACCCAGTTCTTGCAGACAGGCAAGCGTTTGACGGAAAGTTGTTACTACGCCATTGACCTGTGGCAACCAGGCATCACTGACCAACGCAATTTTCATGCTGCTCTCCCTTGTAAATCGGGCTCATTCATAGGTACTTGATCTGCTTTCAGGGACTTTGCTTTTTCGCGCCACTGCAACAACTCAATACGCCCGTCACGGTGTTCCACCAGGGCGGTGCAACTCTCAACCCAATCACCGCAGTTCATGTAGGTGAGACCCTTGCCATGACGGATTTCTGCCCGGTGTATGTGGCCACAAATGACACCATCGACATTTTCTTTGTGGGCAAAAGCCATCACTGCCTGTTCAAATCGATCGATATATTCCATGGCGTTTCTGACCCGGGTTTTCACAAAAGTTGCCAATGACCAGTATTCCCGGCCGGACTTTTGTCGACACCAGTTGAGCCAGCCATTTACTTTTAGCAGACCGTCGTAAACCCAGGTTCCGATCAGTGCCAGCAGCGGTGAACATCGGACAACGCTGTCGAATTGATCTCCGTGCGTAACCAGAATTCTGCGTTGATCCGCCGTGGTGTGAATGAACTGGTCGTGGATTTCCAGCAAACCGATTTTCAGCCCAACGTAATGTCGCAAGGCTTCATCATGATTCCCGGGAACATAAATCACTCGGGTTCCGCTTCGGGTCATCTCCAGGAGTTTCTCAATTACCATGCTGTGACTCGCAACCCACTCAGGTCGCTTGCGCAAATTGATGAAGTCGATTATGTCGCCAACCAGGTAAATGACATCACAACGCAAGCGTCCGAGAAAATCAGTCAGGAATTCCGCACTGCAGCCTGAAAACCCAAGGTGGACATCAGAAATAAATACTGCGCGAACGTTCAATGGCATTGTCGGCAGAGACTCACATTGAAATTGGTTCTTGGCAGAACTTTTCGTGCGTATGGATCTGACCCTATCCATGCTTCATCCTCCCGAGTTTGGACACACCCTAGTGACCATGGATGACAGGGATATGAAGAAGTGATGACGAAATGATGAATCTTTGGCGGGCGGAAATTTACAGAATCCAGTCGCCGCTTTACACCACGGCCGTCACGCAAAATTCATTAAACGGTCATTTCACTGTCAAGTAAGCGGCTGATAATTCGGCGCAATCCTGGCAAAAGGAGCAAACCAATCATGCGGGCACGAATTTTGACGGCAGGATTTGCACGCCTGGATGAACTTGAGGGGCGCTTATGCCTGCCTTGCAACAACGTTGCACAATATCCGCTGGTTGGTGGCTATTTTCGTGTGGTTAGCCGCCTGGGTGACGGTGTCCTCTGGTACACGTTGTTGGCCACATTGCCGATTATTTTTGGTCAAACAGCCCTTGCTCCGACAGCACATATGGCTTTGACCGCATTGACCGGTGTGCTCGTCTACAAAGGCATCAAGAGCTCGATGTTGCGTGAACGTCCATTTGCCTCACACGCAACCGTTCATGCCATCACTCAACCACTGGACCGCTACAGTTTTCCATCCGGGCATACTCTGCAGGCCACCCTGTTTCTGGTGATGCTGGCGCACTACTATCCTGACATCGCTTTGACGTTGCTTCCTTTTGTCGTCAGCGTAGCGGCTTCTCGAGTGATACTCGGCTTGCACTACCCTTCAGATGTGCTGGTTGGTGCCTTGCTCGGCTGGGCACTGGCCTTTACCAGCCTGGCCTGGTTGTAATTCTGAATAAATTGCGTTCACTCACTGAGCTTTCGACTGCTGAGCGAATCAATTTCCTCATCTGCAATCGCATTCCACGACGCTACCTCACCTTGCTGGTAGCCCGGCTCAGCAGCATTGAAAACCCGCTGATCATGAAATCTTGTATGGCCATCTGGCAACTATTCGCTGATGATTTACGTTTGCATGAAGCAGTGAAATCACAATTTTCCTCATTGCACGACTGCTTCACCCGGGAACTGAAACCGGGCTTCAGGCCGATCGACGCGCGTTCCGATGTGATTGTCAGCCCCTGTGACGCTGTCATTGGAGAACACGGCCCGGTGCAGGGAATGCAGGCTTTCCAGGCCAAGGGTTTCCCCTATTCGCTGGCAGAGTTATTCGGTGACGATCAGGCAGCCGAACAATACGCCACCGGAAGCTTCATCAGCCTGCGCCTGAAATCAAGCATGTACCACCGTTTCCACGCCCCTTGTGATGGTCACGTAAAGCAGGTCAGGTACATTTCTGGCGACACCTGGAACGTTAACCCGGTCGCCCTCAAAGTGGTTGAAAAGCTTTTTTGTCGTAACGAACGCGCTGTGATTCGCTATTACCCTGCTGCGGCAGAAGATAGTAAACCACCCGTACATGAAGCGCCTGCTCTGACCCTGGTGGCGGTCGCTGCCATCCTGGTGGCATGTATCCGGATCCATGGCATTCCACAGCCTTTGCATCTGCGTTACCAGGGCCCGAATCTTTTCGATTGTTCCACCCAGCATCAAAAAGGCGATGAGATGGGCTGGTTTGAGCATGGTTCCACATTGCTGTTGTTTGCACCGCCGGGTTATCGATTCTGTGCTGGCGTCCATCGAGGTGCCATCATACGAATGGGCCAGGCCATCATGCAGCGCTCCGCGCAGCCATCTGTGATCCTGCAATCAAGCTGAAATCAAAAGATCATCTTGCAGTCACATTAGCGGAATAGGCTAGTGGGTACCTGACCAAAAGGAGTAACAGACATGGCTGGAGCAAACAATACTGCCCATAGCGAAGCATCGGAAGACAGCAGATCTCTGACCTTTCGCCAGGAACTTAATCTGCAACGCTGGGATGACCACCGTTACTATCATCACAGCCGGGTTAACCAATCCCTGCACCTGCTCAGCGCCAGTTGTTTCATCGCTACCTATGGGTTGTTGCTGATTGACCCCAGCATTGCCGTATTGCTGGGTTGGTTGGTGGCTATGTGCTCGCGCCAGATCGGGCACTTCTTCTTTGAACCCGACAGTTATGATGCGGTGAATCACGCCAGCAACGAGCTAAAGGAAGAGATCAAGGTGGGCTACAACCTCAGCCGCAAACGGGTTCTGCTCAGCATCTGGGCATTGTCGCCCTTGTTGCTGTTTGTCAGCCCGACATTTTTTGGCTTGTTTCAGCAAGCAGATTTTGTATTCAACACTTCCATGCTATGGCTGGTTCTGGGCTTGGCTGCAGTATTGTTCCGCACGCTACAACTGTTTTTCATTCGCAATGTTCAGACCGGCCTGGTGTGGGCTACAAAAATTCTCACTGACCCGTTCAATGATTTCCGGCAGTATCTGAAAGCCCCGCTCTATTTGCTGAAAGGCGAGTGGATTGACCCCATGACAGAGGTGCAAGTCGCCATTGAAGAAGGTGGAGCGGATTATTCAGCCGTCAACAGACTCATCACGCCCTGATTCGGCTGGTGAGTAATTCACGCAATACCGTTTTTTTAATGGAGGGGTTATCCAGCAATTCCCCGTGCCACCACCAACCACCTGAATGCATGGATTGTGCCGCGTGCAATATGGCCCGCTCAACAGCCGCAAAGTCCTCATCCGTATAGTTGAGGCTGAATATAAGCCTGCCGGTACCTACCCACGCCAGGCTTAAGCCTTCAGCCCGCAGATAAAATTGCAGCATCCAGTTAAAGCGGCTGGCCTGCGGGAAAGTCATCATCCAAACCGTTCCTAGGTTGGCTACGCGCAACGGCAGGTCACGCTGTTCAAGCTTTCGATTCAAGCCACCGGCGCGTGCATCCCATAGCGCATGGGAGCCATCAACCAGCGACCGGAAATCGGAGCTGACAGCGTAACGCAGGAATTCATTCATGCTGCCCATAACATAAGGATGCGAATTGAACGTGCCCCGGGCAAAACAAACGTCCAGAGGGCGTTGCTCCCGATAACGCTTCATCAGGCTGGATTTACCGCACAGCACGCCTACCGGCAAACCACCACCCACGGTTTTGCCGTAACAGACCATGTCAGCCTTAACACCAAAATATTCCTGGGCACCACCTGGCGCCAGGCGAAAACCCAGAAAAACCTCATCGAAAATCAGTGCAATACCCTTGGCGGAACAAACCCCTCGAAGCTCACTCAGCCAACGACTGTATGCAGCCCGATCAAAATTCGCGCCGCGTTCACTATTGATCAACATGCCATCACTGCTGGCACCCTTGTTGGGATGCATGGCCTGCATTGGATTGATCAGAACACAGGCGATATCGTGACGCTGGCGTAACACCCTTAAGGTGTTTTCATGCATATCCCTGAGCATGAACACATCGCTGGACTTACGCGGGTTACCCACACCGGGCTGAACACCATCCCACCAGCCGTGATAAGCCCCGCAAAACATGACCAGACGTTTACGACGGGTATGATAACGAGCCAGGCGCACTGCCTGCATTACGGCCTCGGTGCCGGACATGTGAAAAGACACTTCATCCAGCCCTGAAATCTGCCGCAGCAGATCCACGTTTTCCGACAATACCGGGTGATACGGCCCCAGCACAGGTCCCAGCTCAGCCACTCGGCCTGAACCCACTTCAATACACCGTTTGTAGAAGTCATAGCCGAGCAAATTGACCCCATAGGAACCCGCCAGATCATAAGCCCAGTTGCCCTCCTCATCGCGGATGCGAACGCCATCGGTCTGATCGGCAAATACCCCAGGCTTAATGTGCGCAGAGACCCATTCGCGAAACTGGAACGGTACCCGGTAGTGGTCGGTAAACTGCATGTCTGAAACAGCGCTGCGCAGTTTTGCAACGATTTCCTGGCTCTGCGGCGTCTTACTGGCCAGTTGCTGCGACAGGTCAATAAAAGCCTGACGCCGCCGGTCAACGATATGGTCAGGGGCCTGGTCGCAAGCCAATGCCTGCTCGGGAGTGTAGCTGTAGTAAGGCAACTGGCTGGCCAGTAGACGAGACAGTTTTGCGTGACCAGCCAACGAAGGATGCTTGGCCCGGCTCAGAATGATCCGTTGCCAGGCCGGGCGTACAAGAATGAGGACCGCTGCGCCTGCCAGGGCGGCGAGCAGTACATAGGGTGTGAGGAATTCATGCATGGTTTTGCCCTGTAAAAACGGTCTGGATCAAAGCACTTGGGTAACCCCAGGACACTGACAGAGTTCTGTTACAACAGCATGTCTGCATGCTTGCAGGCCAATCGCGGACCAGCCGAGAATGGGCAATCTGAAGACGTTTTTCTTGACCTGAACCAGTAACTGCTCTAAGTATGGCCCACTCTGACAACGCAGCCATCTGACGGGCGCACCGAAGAACCTATGTCGATTGGAATTTCCAAACTGGCCGGGATGCCCCAGGAACACCGCGAAAAGCTTGAGAACTGTGTCAAGTTGCTGTTGTTATGGGTGGCCGCCAGCGATGGCAAGCTGGAAGAAGCTGAATTGGAATTTATTTCTTCGCAGTTTCCTGATCGCGCCGGCACCATCACCAACGATGAATTTCTCGCCGTTATTCGCAGTGCGGATCTGGAAAGCATAGAAAAAGCCATTCGCATGGTCGCTGCTGAAAGCCGCGAGCTACGCTTGGCTTTTATTGATATGGCCGTAGCCATGTCCCTGGTCGACCGGGATATTGCCGTGGCCGAGAATCATATTCTGCGCTTCTATGCGGACGCGCTGCATGTTGGCCTGGGCAATCTGGAAAAGCGTTTCCAGGCTATTGCCGGCAGGCCGTTTGAAAATCCAGGCGACCCCAGTGATCCGCAATGGTGGCTGCAGCGACAAGGGAAATCGGTCGAATCCGAAGAAAACGAGACGAAAGGCCAAGGTGGCCCATCGACCGGCAGCAATAGCCCCATGTCCATTGCGCAAGCCCACTCGGTTTTGGGAGTGAGATTGAATGCCAACCATGATGATATTGAAAAAGCCTACGAAAACCTGGCCAGCATTTTTGAAGTAGGCCGGGTTGAAGCCATGGGCGAAGCGGCTGTTTCACTGGCCAATTCGCGCTTCAAGAAAATTCAGCAAGCTTACTGGCTGTTAAAGGGCTGAAGCAGCATGAAAGACCTCTATCTGCAACTGGGCATAAACCCTGATGCCGGCAAAAATGATATTGAAGCTGCCATGGTGGAACATCCGGAACTGGCCGATGTCGCGGCCATCCTGCTGAATGAATCCAAGCGTGCAACCTACAACCGCACGGTTTCAACCATACGCTCGATTGGCATGCTGCGGCACCGGCTGGGGCTGGACAATGAGAACTCCTGGTTTGTGGAGCACTGCCCTGACTTTGCGCCCAGTTTGCAGCCAAAAAAATATACCGCCCAGGCACAGCCAGATGCGGGTGTTGCTACTGCTGCGGCACGCACTCATCCTGGGCAAACCAGCTCCAATAAAACCAAGTCATGGTTCAAGCTGCTTGCGATTGGTATGGGAATCGCAGCCGTGCTGCTTTTTTTGATTTCTGTTCTATGACCCGTAATTTTGGGGTTAAATTTACTTCCCATCACTTCAAGGCTTCTTAAATTTGAAATTCAAAGACTTACCCGAAATTCCGGTCATTTGCGCCAATGTGCGTGCCAAACCTTTTCCAGAGGACTCCACCATTGCGCCGGGCCTGGGACAAGAAGGCGATCTGATTTATGGCTGGGTCCAGGCATCGGTTGCTGCGCCTTTGCGCCTGCTTAACCAGTCGCTGGAAATTCTGCACATTGACAGCGCCCAGCCGGTGATCGCGGTGCTGGGTTCGCGCGATTCTTCGACCCACGTATGTGCAGAAATTCCTGCCGGTGGCATCAATGTCAATACAGAGGCCAGGCTGCATTGGGTGGGTGGTGAAAGCGGACTGGTTGGTTGTCTGCTCAGCGATAACGAATCCAATTCTGCTTTGCGCCCCGAGCATTCCGCTGGTTTTGTCTGCGGCGGCTTGATTCAGGATGCGTCCGGCACTAACCGCAATGTCGAAGATTTCGCCCGCCAGTCCGTACAACCCGCCACTGCGGATATGAAAATCCCACCGGGTCTGATCATTGCGGCCAGCTCATCAGAGGCCGGTAAAACCGTTCTGTGCAGCAAGTTGATCCAAAAACTCACAGCCAGGGGACTGCGGGTCGGCGCCATCAAGGCCACCGGTACCGGTGGCGGCCTTGATGGTGTGCAGTATCGCCAGCACGGCGCGGTTGCGGTGTTGGATCAGATTGATGCCGGGCTGATTACCACCCACGGTTCAGCCGAACTGTTGCAACAGCGTATACCGCGTATCTACCAGCGCATGGCTGCAGCAGAAGTTGACCTGCTCATCACCGAACTGGGCGGAGACCTGGTTTCGGCCAATAATCCGGCATTTTTTACGCTTGAAGAAATCATCCACAGCGTGGGACTGATGATTGTGATTGCCAACGATGCTTTGGCCGCGCATGGAATCGAACAGTTCTGCCGCAACAGCTTAGGTTTTCCAACCGGGCGCATACGCTTTATGACCTCACCGTTTCGCAATCACGACGGTATGTCGCGGCGCTTTAAAAAAGTGGGTATCAACCGAACCTACGATCCAAACAATCAAGCTGATCTGGACAGCCTGGTAGCGGAAGTAGCCGCCGGATTGGTGAATTAGCGAATCTCTGAATAAATCAGAGATTCCCTAACCTTTTCCGCTGATCCAGGCTTGCGTTTGCCAACGCGCCGATTGAACGGATGCGACCAGCGCGTCGATGGGGTGTCGCGCCCGCCAGGACCGCAAAGCGTGATCCCGGTAATACCAGGAAAACTGCTGCGGATGTTGCACGAACAATGCGCGGTGTTTTTTGATGAGCTGACCGAAACCCAATCGACGCTGTTCCCGGTCAGCGGTGATGCGTGGCCCGCTGTGCTGCAACAAGCGGTAAGTAACTTTTTCAATGCCGTAAAAGCTACAAGCCGCATTCAAACGAAAGAACAGCTCTGAGTGTACGCGTGAACGGAATGTCGTATCACAACCACCTATTGCCAGGTAAACATTCCGCGGCATCACCGCAGTTTGTTTGCAGTAAATAGATTTCCCTTCTTCGATGCTCTCCAGCGAATAATGCGCGCCCTTCGGCAATGTAGGGGGCAAATGGCGTTCCTGAAACTCGCCATTTTCGCCGACGATATCCAGGCCAGACATCACCACCACAGGTGGCGGCAAATGGCTGGCTTGTTGCAGTGCCGCCAATGAAACTTCTGCCATGTGTGGCAATAAGCCGTCGTCATCGTCCAGAAAGCAGATATGCGTTGCCCGGGCTGCATCAACTCCGGCATTGCGAGCGGTTGCCACACCCTGGTTGGTTTCCAGCCGTACCAATCGCAGTCGAGCCAGCGTGGGCAACTCCACCGGCGGCTGCGAGCCATCATCCACCACAATCACTTCGATGTTTTCGACCGTCTGCGCCAGGGCACTGTGCACCGCATGCAGCAGCATGTGGGGCCGATTGTAGGAGGGAATGATAATGCTCAACAGGGGCAGCATCGGAGATTGCTCAGTTTCCATGCGATTTGAATCCGGTCCAGAAGACTGTTGCAAGGGCTGCCTATTTTCGTTATTTGGCCGCCACATGCAAGGCTTGATACAGCGAAATATTCACATCTCCTGCGAATAATCAAACTGTGCACAATGCTTTCATTGACCTGATAACAAGCCTGGCTTAGGCTTAGCCGCCAAAAACATGAAGCATTAAACAATATTCGGAACCATCGTCGTGACGCTTGCCGTTGTCAGCAGTTATTTCAATCTCAGTCACAGCAAATACCGTCGGGCCAATTTCCTGGCCTTTCGGGCTGCGCTGGACGCTGCGGGAGTGGCTTCATTGACGGTCGAATGGGCCAGAAACGAGACTGGTTTCGAGCTTCCCAAGGATGAATCCATTCTGCAAGTCTCGGGTGGCGACTTTATCTGGCAGACCGAACGACTGTTGAATCACGATATCCGCAACCTGCCGTCAAAGTTCGACAAAGTCGCCTGGATTGATGCCGACATCATCTTTGAACAGGAAGACTGGCCGCAGCAGGCTGAGAAAGCCCTGGATGATTGGCCGCTGATCCAAATGTTCAGCCTGGCTAGAATGATGCCGAATCCGACCGAGCCGCAGATTCCCTTCATGGAAGTTCCGGGTAGCATTTACTGCCGCAACCATCAGGTCACATGGCCGGATGGTTGCGAGCGCCCGGGGCATTGCGGCTATGCTTGGGCTGCACGGCGGAAAGTCATTGAAAAAGTTGGCCTTTACGATGCAGTACCTGTGGGCGGTGGTGACAAGAACAAGTTGTTCGCCCTGCTCAACCAATTAAACCAGCAACAGATGGCTGATCGACAGAACGAAGCCATGCGCCAGCATTACCAGGATTGGGCCAATCGATTACGCCAGGCCTGCGGTGGCCAATCCGGCTATGCCGATCTCAGCTTGCGTCATTTATGGCACGGCTCACTGGAAAGCCGCCATTACCGCGAGCGACACGTCATCCCCTTACGCTATGACTTTAAGCCGTGGGAAGACATGTGCCTGAGCGAGCCAGGCGCCTGGCAATGGAGCAGCAACAAATCGGAGCTGCACAACGAGGTTGAGGCCTACCTCACCAGTATTGGGGAGTAGCGCTGTAACAGGCCGCTCTGCGGGCGATCTCTTTAGCCGTCTTACGCGCGCAGAGCGCGCTCCTACAAATAGCCTTTCATCTTTGCTGTAGGAGCCCGCTCTGCGGGCGACCGCCTGAATGGAAAAATCGTGAAAATCATGACAAAACCCGCAACAATTTGAACCGGCGGCTTGTTTTAACGGACAGACGGTACCCCTCCTAAGCTCTGTGAATTAGCACGTCTGGTATGATCAGCGAACTGATTAATGTGATCGAAAGGTCATATTCAGGCACCATCGCAATCGAGCCGTTTACCGCAGTGATTGCGTAGTTCGCCAGCTAAGGGGATCTTCAGCCGGCTAAGGGGTGTCCAGGGAACACACCAAGGGATTGGATCAACGAAACGGATGTCACGGACATTGACACAGCTATTATGGCTGTGGGGGGTTGAACCATGTTTAATTTAAGCTTTAAAAAATCTTCAGGCGTTACTCTAATTGAATTACTGGTCGTTCTGGCCATCGCAGCTATTCTCGCGCAGCTCGCTCTGCCGGACTTCCGCGACATCCTGCAAAACAATCGCAGTGCAGCCCGCATTAACGAGTTGCAGACCTCACTCACATTCGCCCGCAGCGAAGCCATCAAACGAAATACCCCAGTCATGCTATGTAAAAGCACCAATGGCACAAGCTGCCAGGACTCCGTTGACGCCTGGCAAACAGGCTGGATAGTCTTCGCAGATGCCAATGGCAATGACAATGCTGATAACGGTGAAGTTTTAACCCTGCATGGCAATGCTGCAGAACAATTCACCCTGACTTTTACAGCAGCGCGGGTTGCCTATAATGGTTCCGGCATGACCACCGCAGGCCAGAGCAATACCTTTACGTTGTGTGATGATCGTGGGGAAACTTATGCCAAAGGCGTGATCATTGGTGCAAGTGGTCGTGCGCGCCTGGCCGTAGATAGTGATGACCTCGCTTGTTCCTGATGAAGCGCCATATTTCCATCATGGGTGCACGAAGGTATCAATCCGGCCTCAGCCTGCTCGAAGTGTTGATTGCCATCGCCGTGCTGGGTATTGGCCTGTTGGGCCTGGCCCATATGCAATCATTCGGGCTGCTGAATGTTGAAAAGGCCTATCAGCGCAGCCAGGCTACCGTGCTGGCCTACGCAATTGCGGACAAAATGCGCGCCAATGTCACCACCGCAGGTAGTTATCTGACTTCATTCATGGATCCGGTCGATGCGGCAGCACAAGCGGGCTGCAAAACGACCACTGGCTGCTCAGTGGGTGCGCTGGCCGAAAATGATTTATTCGAGTGGAACCAGCAGTTGGCTTCCGAGCTACCCGGCGCCACCGGCGCGATTACTCTGGCTGGTGGCAACTACACGGTTGCCATTACTTGGGACGATACGGGAAATGGCGTAGTAGATGAAGATGACCCCAGCTTTGAAGTGAGCTTCTCACTATGAACACATTCAAGCGCACAACACAAAGTGGTTTGACGCTGATTGAGTTGATGATTGCCATGACCCTGAGCCTGCTGGTGGCTGCGGCTATGATAATGCTGTTTGCCAACTCCAAAGAAACCTACCGGCTCAACGAGAATATGGCGCGTTTGCAGGAAAATGGCCGCTTCGCCATGCAGCTTCTTTCCAGCGACTTGCGCTGGACCGATTATCGGGCCTGCACGCTGGATATCGTACCCCTGCTGCCCACTGCTCTTGCTGGAGTGAACAACGCTTCTCCAACCGGTACTGACAGGGTGACCATCACTTACCAACTGGACGAATGCCCCAATCCGGGCGCATTTGTCTTACCCAGTCCGCCCACCACGCGGACCACAGTCTTTTTCTTAAAAGCAAGTGAAATCGACAACAGCAGAACTTCGCTTTACCGCACCATCGATGGCGACGAAGTTGAACTGGTTGAAGGTATTTCTGATTTACAGGTTCTTTACGGCGAAGATACCGATGGCGATGACATTCCGAATTATTACGTTGATGCAGGCAGCGTCAGCAATATGGAACGAGTCGTCAGCGTACGGTTTACCGTAACCGCACAAACAATGATTGAGCAGCAATCAACCGGTGGTAATCCTGTAACCCGCGATTTCGCCTCCACCGTCGTACTGCGTAACCGGATCCCCTGAAGCATGCGAAATTTAAAAACTATGCAAGCGGGTCCTCACAACATAAGCAAGCAATCCGGCTTCGCTCTGATAGTTGGGCTGGTGGTATTGCTTTTGCTCACCCTGATCATGCTCACTGCGCTGAAACTGGCTTCGCTGGAAGAGCGGATGGCCGGCAACTTGCGCAATCAGAACATTGCCTTTCAGGCTGCCGAAAGCGCACTCAGGGAAGCCGAGGCCTTGATCAGCTCTAGCGCTACCGCTATTGATTTGAATGGCGATGGCACCAATGAAGCCAACCCCTTCAACCCTATGAATTTGTATGCTGGCCCTTTCCAGCAAACCACCACACCAGTTTGTGTGAATGGTCTTTGCCAGAGAAGCGAACCGGTTTGTGTGAGCGGCAATTGCACCTGGCCGGCGGCGCCATCGGCGGCGATTCGTGACCTGATGGACACCGCCGCAGTTCGTACAGCCGATTTGGAAATTTCCGGAATCCCGGAACCACAATACGTTATCGAATTACTACCGATAGACTGGAGCACGGATGAGCGGCGGCGATTTATGACTTTCCGGATTACCGCCATAGCCCGTGGTGGGGCCAACAGCCTGGTGCAGTTACAGTCCACCTATCGTGCACATATGTTGTCATTTGTTGAGTAAAGCTGCTTATTGACCGCCACAGGCGATCGAGGAAAACACCATGAAGAAGTCAGTCGGGCAAATTCTGTTTACGCTATGTATGACCAGCTTGCTGCCCGTGCAGGTTTGGGCAGCTAACCCTTTTACGCCTGACTCACAACCTACCGGATGGTTATCCACACCGATGGTTTCGGTTTTCGATGTTTCTTCAGGTTCGGAACACTTTTATCGCATAGCCTTTTTTAAGGACACCTGGTCGGGTAACGTGTTTGCGCATGATATCGACGCCTATGGCAATGTAGACAATGTCAGTGGGCCCTGGGACAGCCAGGTGCTGACCAATGCGGCCCTGGCGCTGGATGCAGCGAATTTCAATACCGGGCGCATCATTGCCACTTCCGGAAGCCGCGCATTTCGTTGGTCGTCCATGACGGCTGGGGAGAAAACCGCTTTAGGGTCCGAAGCTGTACTCAATTATGTTCGCGGTGATCGCAGCAACGAAGAGCCAAACGGACAGGCTTTTCGCAAACGCGAATTTGTACTGGGCGATATCCTGCACTCGAATATCACTTACTGGGATAACAACACCACCAAGAGTCTGTTTGTAGGGGCCAATGACGGCATGCTGCATGTGCTGGATGCCGACACAGGCGTGGAGCGTTGGGCCTATGTGCCATCCATGGTCATTCCAAACCTTTCGAGACTGGCAGCGAAACCCTACGTCCACAGTCATTATGTTGACGGCACCCTGCGCATTTCCAATGTGAATTTCAGCGGCATCGCCAAAACGATGCTGGTCAGCGGCCTCGGAGCGGGCGGCAAAGGCCTGTTTGCTTTAGATGTGACTTCACATACTGCAGCCAGTGAACCCGCTGCAGCGAGCAAGTTGATGTGGGAAATCGCTGCAGGCGGCTCCTTTGGTGACCTGGGCTATACCTACGGTACGCCACATATCACCCGGCTACCGAATGGCACAGCTGCAGTGGTATTTTCTAATGGTTATATGAGCTCAAACGGCAGAGCTGTGTTGTATGTAGTCAATGCCGCTACGGGAGGCCTGATCAGCGCAATAGATACGCAAACCGGAAGTGTTGGCTCGCCCAATGGCTTGTCTTCACCGACACTTCATGATGCAGACCAGGACGGCCAAGCCGAATTGGCCTATGCGGGCGACCTGGATGGCCAAGTCTGGAAGTTTAATCTTGTAGCCGGAACAGCCACCAAAATTTTTACCACTTCACCGGCACAAGCCATTACCTCTGCCCCCGTCGTAGTGCGTCACCCGCTGGGCGGACAAATGGTCATGTTTGCAACCGGCCGCATGCTGACTTCAGGTGACAAATTTGATACCAGCATCCATTACGCTTATGGCATCTGGGATGGTGCACCGGTTGGCAACAGCAGCCTGCTTGCGCAAACGCTATCTACTTCGAACTACACACAAGATGGAGAGACTTTTGCGGTTCGGACGGTGACCGCCAATGTACCCAATTGGGCCTCCGGCGGTAATAAGGGCTGGCGGGTGGCCTTGCACGCCGGTGAGCGGGTGGTGGGTGAACGGCCTTTTTCCAACGCCGGTCGTTTTTATTTTCTGGCCACGAACCCGATAGCGGCAGGTGGTGAGAACTTTCTTTACGAACTTCAGGCTTTAACCGGTGGCTCACCATCAACGCCGATTTTTGATTTGAACAAAGACGGTGATTTCGACAATGAAGACAAGGCCGCAAACAATGCAATTCCAGTGGCCAAATATCTGGGACCAGGCATCTTCTCACAGCCACGTTTTATCGAAGGCGAAGGATTGACCACCACTCTGTACGTGTTTCATCCCGACTTGCCCATCGAGGATGGTGTGCCCACACCTCCACAAGATCCGGGCGTGTCGGGAGGCCATTTCGACTACGACATTTATTATTTTGGAGCTGCGGGGAAGGCAGTAACCGAGGATGTTCCGGACCTGAACGATTTCGCTACTCCCAAACGCGTGATTTGCAAAAAATCCACAGACGTTGCCAAAGAGCTGGACTCCGTTACTGACCTCTGCAAGAAAAACCCAAATAATTCGGTTTACACCTACTTATCTGATTACTCCATTGGCGCCGTGTGTAAGGCCAACAATGACCCGAAAAAGGTAGAGCACTTCCACACGTTGACTTGCAACAAGGTGAACAAAGTCACTTACACCCCAACTCAATACAAGAAAGTCAAACATACCCATGAGTACGATGACAAATACGATGTCACCGGCGTAAACATGCTTAACGCCAGCGACCCGACGTTCAACTTGATCAATGCCTTGCCGGTTTCGACCACCGAGTTCAAGGTCCTGATTATGAACCAGTACCTGAACCCTGCTGCACAAGTGGCCATTGGTGGCGCTACTTTTAGCAGCGTCAGTACCTACGGCGGGTTAGCCAGCCAAACTAGTGCGGACGCGGTGTTGGCTGCCCAACCCAATTACAGCAGAGGTACTTTGGGCAACTTCATATTCAATCTGCCGTTGGATGCATTCAAGAACAAAGATTGGTGGGGCGACGGCGGAACTACGCGAGCGGGCCTGATACCCACACAAACCGGCTGTGTCAACAAAGTAGACGCCAATGGTGTAGTTGATACCCCTGGAAAGTTCGGCGAGCGATACAATGGCGCGTTGACGTTTCAGCTGATTAAAACCACAACGCCAGGCAGTGCTCTGGAGTTGAATGGGCCGGATGTGCGTTATGGCTGGCGTGTTAAAACCGGCCTGTTCAAACAGTATGTATTGGCTGAATACACCGCTTTCTGGCATCACCCTAACGGCGAGTGCTACGACGAAAGCGGCTGGATTCCTGATCCTCCGGAAGATTTTGATGGCGGTGGAACATCAGAAGAAGGCGCTCCGGGTTCTGCGGATCCAAGGGGCGGAACCTTTGGTAATGGCTTGGCCATCGTTAATCAGAGCACTACTGTCAGTAATGGTGGCTTAACCACCACAGTAGTTATCACCTACAACGACGGTACAACACACACTCGTACCGAAACTGAAAACGATGATGGTTCAACCACCGTTCATCAGATTTTCCGGGATGGCACTGAGGAGACTGTCACGCTTAGCGATGGACGAGGGGGTGATTCTGGCTATATCGACCCCAACACCGGCTCACCTATTGAAGGCGGGCTGGAAGAAGAAGGCCGTCAATCCTGGCGTGACATCATTGACTAGGGATAAATGAAAATTCTGATCAAAAAGACATGGGGATTTTCGCTACTTGAGCTGATGATCGTGATCGCGGTAATCGCGATCACGCTCGCCTGGGCCATACCCAGTTACCAGGATAGTGTGCGCAAGGCTCGAAGGGGTGAGGCTCAATCCCTGATGAGGCAAGCCGAAGTTTGTGCCGCACGATGGTTCACTGTGAATGCCACTTTCGTGGGTCTCGAAGGTGATGATGACTGTGAGCCAAAAGATGACGACTATTACACCTACACGTTTTCCAGTGTGATACAGAGTGCTTACATCATCACAGCTGCACCCCAAGGCAGCCAAATCGAAGACAAATGCGGCACAATGACCATGGACCAAACTGGTACTACTGAAGCCGCTGCCACAGGTTGCTGGCTTAGCGGACAAACCTCCCGTTAATTGAGCCTCACCACAGGGACGTGGTGGGGCTGGACGTCAACGCAACCAGGCATGTTAAAGGTGGCTATAGCCAGGCAATGCGAAAGACCCTCGGGCTATGACCGCTTTATTGCATTCCACTCCGACTATCCCGGCGACCCCAATGATACGGCGGATATGCAAAATGCCGTACAAACCGTCAGCCGGTTGGTGGAATGCCATTGAAGTCTGATTCATGTCTTTAACATTGAATTTCAACCGTTATTTATCCGCCAGGCTGGCCCCGCTTGCCTTCATCCTGATACTGGCAGCAGCGTGTACCAAACCGGCCGAGGACCACAGTGGTAGGGTCGAAAGCTTCCCGTTTGGAGCTTGCGGTGACGATGCCACGTTCATTTCTGCCATCCAGGGCAGTGCTGCGGTCAGCCCGATGCTGGGAAATGCCGTAGTGGTTGAAGCGGTAGTCGTTGGCGATTATCAGGAAACCAGCACGACCAACCCGGCACGTCCTGAACTGCGCGGATTCTACTTGCAGGAAGAGAATGCCGATGCCGACGCCGACGATGCAACTTCTGAAGGTTTGTTTGTATTCGACCCGAACAAGACGCTGGAATTGGTCGAAGGCGACCTGGTTCGTGTTTCTGGGACCGTTGCAGAATTTGTCACCAACACACAAATCGGAAACGTTTCCGGCGTGCTGCTGTGTGATTCAGGGCAAACGGTAACCCCTGCTCCGGTTGATTTACCGGTACCTGGAATCTTTGCCACGGTAGATGACTACTACGAAACCGTGGAAGGCATGCTGGTCAACTTTGTCGATGTGATGACGGTTACCGAGCAATTTGAGCTGGCACGTTATGGTCAGATGGTGCTTTCGGAGGGCGGCGCCCTGCGCCAGTACAGCCAGGGCGCCAGCCTGCCATTGAATCAGACTGATTTTGATAATCACACCGACGCCAACGCACGTCGCAGCATCAAGCTGGATGACTTCAATACCCAGCAAAACATCGACCCGGTGTACTTCCCGCAAACCGGTAATTTTGCGTTGAATAATTTCATTCGCAGCGGTGCGGCAATTACCGACCTCACCGGGGTGATGAATTACACCTTTGATGAATGGACGGTGCAGGCACTGAAATCCAGTCCACCCTCCATCATCAATCCCGCTCGACCGACAGCACCTCCGGCGCTTGCAGGCAATGTCACCATGGCGGCATTGAATGTACTCAATTACTTCAACGGTGACGGCCTGGGCGGCGGTTTCCCCACTTCTCGTGGAGCCGACAGCCAGGCTGAACTGGATCGCCAGACCGCCAAAATCGTGGCTACTATTGTCGCCATGGACGCTGCTGTGCTCGGGCTGATGGAAATCGAAAACGATGGTAATGGAGCCAATGACGCTCTGGGGTATCTGGTGAGCGCCGTGAATTTGGCCGCAGGGCCGGGGACCTATGCCGCAGTGCAGGTCGGAAACTATGGCGGCAGCGACGAAATCAAGGTGGCGCTGTTGTACAAACCCGCAATGCTGGAAACAGCAGGCGCTGCCCAGGCGCTTTCCTCAACTGCCTTTACTGATCCGAATCATACCGGCAGACAACAGAACCGCCCGGCATTGGCGCAAACCTTTCGAGTCATCGCCGCCGATAATCCGGACCGGGGCGCCGCGTTCACATCGGTTGTGCTGCACCTCAAGTCCAAGGGCTCCAACTGCGGTGCGGGCGATGACGACCCCATCCAGGGCAAATGCAACAGCACGCGCAGTAAAGCCGCCATGGCCCTGTTGGACTGGCTGACAACCGATCCCACCGCTACCTTAACCACCATTGGCGTGGCGGATCCCGACGTGTTCATCGTTGGCGACTTGAATGCCTACTATCAGGAAGACCCATTGCAGGTGTTCTTCAAAGCGGGATTTGGCAGCCTGGTGGCACAGTCTGACCATACTTATGTATTTGCTGGCAACTGGGGCTCTCTGGATTATGTTCTGGCCAGCCCCAGCCTGCTTGATCAGAAGGTCAGTGGCGCAGTGTGGCACATCAATGCGGATGAGAATTCGCTGCTGGATTACAACGACTCAGTGAAAGACGCCAGTGAGGCAGCTGATGAAGCCAAACCATCAAGCCAAGAGCATTATGCCAACGATGCCTGGCGCAGCTCGGATCATGACCCGGTAATGGTTGGGATTTCTTGGGGTCAGAGTAAAGGGACAGAGTAAATTGCTGCTGGGCAACCAGGTAGTTGGTTTTACTCTGTCCCTTTACTCTGACCCCATCATTCCCCCATCATTCTTTGGCGGGTATGGCCTTCAGGTACGCAACAATGGCTTGCCGGTCCTGTGCGGGCAGCCGGGCGAGGTTTTCCTGCACCTTAACCATGGAACCACCCACCGTGTCGAAGTCGGGATCCATGCCGGTTTCCAGATAGTAGGCAATATCCTTTGACGACCAGTCACCCAGTCCAGTGCTGTCTGGAGTAATGTTAGGCACCCGCCCTTCCCCATCGGGATTCGGCGCACCAGCCAGCCAACGCTGCGGAATAGTTCCGCCAAAGGCGTCGCGTTCGGTATGGCATTCAGTGCAATGCCCGGGTCCTTCTGCCAGGTAACGACCCCGCAATAACAGCGGATCAGCGTCTGCGGGTAATTCAATTTGCGGATTCGGGTTCAAATAGCGGAGTTTCCATAAACCGATGCCACGGCGGACGTTCCAGGGGAACTGCAGTTCGTGTCCGGCAACTGCGTGCGAAACCGGCGGCAATGTATCGATATAGGCTTTCAGGTCCGCCACGTCCTGTATTTTCATGCGCGCATAAGAAGTGTATGGAAATGACGGGTAATAATGTTTTCTATCAGGAGATACACCGCCTAGCATGGCGTTGATGAAATCTGCATCGGTCCAATCGCCGATTCCTGTCGCATCATCCGGCGAGATATTGGGCACCCGGAAGATGCCGAAGTCTGTATGCAGCTCCAGCCCACCGCGTAAATCCGCTGCATGGCAGGCGGCGCAACTACCGGCATGGAACATCAGCTCACCATTGATCGGGTCGGGATCGGAATAGCTGAGTGCTTTAGCATCGAAAGTCTGCGGCCGGGTCAGCCACAAAAAAATAAGGCCCAGGACAAGCAGTCCCAGGCCAAATTTACGCAACATGCCTAAACCATCCCGACTGTTTGCCAGCGATCAATCTCCCGCTGAACGGTAATCTTCGTGGCAGGCCTTACAGGTATCGATCAGGTTTTTGAAGACCGGCTGCAATTCAGCAACGTTTTGTGGTGCAGCATCAATGGCAGTATCGAGCGCGACGTTAAAGTCAGCCAGTTTCTGGTCGAAATCGGCGCGATGGGTCCACACAGCCTGGGTCGCACGCTTTTCACCCTCCACATAACTGCCCTCAGGAAACAGTTCGTCAATCCCACTAGTTACTTCCTGGATGGTCATAAGATTAGCCATAACGGTTGCGGCATCAAATTCAACTTCGCCTTTGAGCATCCCGCCAATGGGCCCTACGGCATCACCCACTTGTTCCATGCGCTCATGGCGTTCATCGGCGGGATCATCGCTCGCAATGGCTAAAGGCGCGAGGCTGGCAACGGCCAACAACAGTAGAAGCTTATTCAGACTTGGCATTTATCAATCTCCTTGAAGGTCGGGTAATAAAAATCACTGAACCCACATCTGCAGGTCAGCAGGTCAGCTTACATGATAACAATACTGGCCCTCCTGCCAACAGCTTAATGTGGCTCGGCTTTGGCCGTAATCGAAGCATCGATCACCTGCCCCAGTATTTCCATCGGCATGGCACCGTTCTTCAGCACCAAATCGTGGAATTCGCGTATGTCGAAATCATCGCCCAGTGCAGCCTGGGCGCGCTCACGCAATTCCAATATTGTTTGCATGCCGATCTTGTAAGACAGCGCCTGCCCTGGGTAGACAAAGTAGCGTTCAATCTGCCGCTCAATATCGGCCGGCGCCATGGGTGTATTAGCGGTCATGTAGGCGATGCACTCTTCGCGTGTCCAACGCTTGGCGTGCATACCGGTATCCACCACCAGGCGCACGGCACGTTTCATTTCTTCGGACAAACGGCCGAAATTACGCATCGGCAGGCCTGCATACAAGCCGGCTTCGAAAGCCAGCCGTTCGGTATAAAGAGCCCAGCCCTCCCAATAGGCGCTGTAGCCATCGTATTTGCGGAACTCCGGCACGCCTTCCAGTTCTTGCTGAATGGCCAGCTGGAAATGATGTCCTGGCGCTCCTTCGTGATAAGCCAGCGAATTCATGATGTGCTTTTGCACCGCGTTCATATCGGCCAGGTTCACGTAGTAGATACCCGGGCGCGAGCCATCAGGAGCGGGCGGGTTGTAGAAAGCAGTGGATGAACCTTGCTCACGCCAGGGCTCAACTCGCCGGACTTCCAGCGGCGCCTTGGGCAACACATTGAAGTAATCGTCAGCAATGGCGTAGATACCTTCAATCAACCGGGTAGCTTCTGCCAGATACTCGGCCCGGCCTTCGTCGGTGTTGGGGTAATAGTTCTCGGGATTGGTCCGGACATATTCAAAAAATGCTGCCAGGTCGCCCTCAAACCCGACTTCCTGCTTGATTTGCTCCATTTCACTGCGGATACGCGCTACTTCCGACAAGCCAATCTGATGAATTTCTTCTGGTGATTTCACCACCGTGGTCCAATAGCGCACACGATTAGCGTAGTACTGTTCACCGTCCGGCAAAGCCCAGACCCCATCGTTGTTCTGCGCCAGAGACTGCAGACGCTCCAGTTCAGCACCTAAAGCCTGATAGCCTGCCCGGAATGGGCCACTCAGCGCGTTGGCAGCTTCATTCAGCAGGATGGCTTTGTCGTCCTCGCTGATTGCCAGCGCATCCACCTTGGCACGGAAATCCGCCAGCATGACGCCGTCCTCCGCAGCCTCCTCAAACGGCGCACCCAACAACATATTGCGCGCGGCCGGTAAAGCCCGGTCATAGACCATTTGGGGCGGTATCACCCCCAGCGCTTCGCGCTGACGCAGCAGTTCAACATAGTGTTGCATCACCGCTGCAACACCGTTCAGGCGGGAAATGTAAGCCTCAGCATCCTCTGCGCTATCCACCTTGTGCAGGTTCTGTAAAAACGTGGGAATTTCGGATGCCACGTTGTTCATCTGCGAAACGGCATAGTCGTGATGTCGCCAGGGGAAAGCACGCAAAGCGCGCTGCTGGTTATATTCAAAAATGCGGTAGCTCAGCTGCACTGATTCACCCAATTCGTCATAGTCGAATTCGCTGTGTAAGCGCTGCAGATCGGCCTCGGTTTGTGCATTGAGCTCAATGGCGTGAGCATCAGAATGGTCGTCCCAACGGCCGTAATCTTCAGTTTTACGTCCCAGTTCGGCCTGGAATTCCGGACTCTGGCTTACGTCACGCTCAAACAGTTCATCGAAGAAAGCCAGCAATTGCCCGTCTTCTGAAAGTTGTGCGGATTGCTCTGCGGCCTGAGGCAGTGCAGTACTGGGCTCTGCAGCCGTTTGGGGTTGTTCTGTCTCGCGCTCACAGCCAACCAGTAGCAGAGACAACAGCGGAATGGATAGCCATTGCAGTAAGAACTTCGAATTCATCAATTGCTGACCTTTGGGGCCCTTGGGCTGCACAGGATAAGCGAAAGGCACGCAGCATTAAACCGTCATCGGGCTTGAGCGGGTATTCAGCCGAAGTGATTGTCGGATTTGACCAAGCAGGCACTGCTGCGGTCCGGCAGGGTCAGTTGCTGGTGACGCAGCACGGGCCATTCGGGCAGGCTGGTGAACACCACAGCCCAATGTTCGCCGGGCGGGCGAAAGTCAAAAGGGTGGTCTGAGCTGTTCAGCAACAAGGCAACAGACTGTCCTGCACCTGAGAGAATCAGCATCAGGGCGGTTGCTTGACCCCAGTCAACGTTTTCCATGCGTGAACCATTCGGCTGAAACCAGCCTATGGTTGGCGTAGTCGCGCTGCTGCCGCTGCTTGCATGCACATAGGTTTTCAGGCGGAACAAAGGCCAGTTACGCCGCAGCGCAATCAATGCTCGCACGGCATCGGTAAAGTCCGGGTCCTGGTCGCGTTGCGACCAATCCAGCCAGCCGGTTTGATTATCCTGTGCATAGGCATTGTTGTTACCAGCCTGGCTATGGCCAAACTCATCGCCTGCCAGCAGCATGGGCGTGCCTTGGGACAGCAACAGGGTCACCAGCAGGTTGAGGCGATGCTTTCGGCGCGTGGCCAGAATGGCCGGATCATCGCTGGGCCCTTCCACACCATAGTTGCAGCTAAAATTGTGCGACTGCCCATCGCGGTTATCCTCACCATTGGCCTGGTTGTGCTTGCGCTCATAACTGACCAGGTCGTTCAGGGTAAAGCCATCATGGCTGGTAACAAAGTTCACGCTGGCCCAGGGTGAACGACCAAAGCCTTCAAACAGATCGGCAGAGCCGTGCAGACGGCGGGCCAGCTCATGCAGTTGCGCGCTATGGCCTTGCCAATAGCCGCGCGCGGTATCGCGGAAGCGATCGTTCCATTCCGCCCAACGCGGTGGAAATTGTCCCAACTGATAACCACCCAGGCCCGGATCCCAGGGCTCAGCAATCAGTTTCAGCCCATTGAGCTGCGGATCATCGGTGATGCGCTGCAGCAACGGGTGAGCGGCTTTGAAACCCAGTTCGCTGCGACCCAGTATGGTAGCGAGATCAAAGCGAAAACCGTCTATACCAAAATCATGGCTCCAGTAACGCAGCGCATCCACTACCAGATCCTGCGCTTTGGGATGATCGGCATTAAGCGTATTTCCACAACCGGTATCGTTAATGTACAAGCCCCTATCACCGGCCTCGGTGCGATACCAACTGAGATTATCAATGCCGCGAAATGATAATGTTGGCCCCAACGCATCACCTTCCGCTGTGTGGTTGAAAGCCACATCAAGAATAACTTCCAGGCCAGCATCGTGGATGCTGTTGACCATCTCTTGAAACTCATCCAGCGCATTGCCTGCGGCATAACGTGGTTCGGGGGCAAAAAATGCCAGCGTGTTATAGCCCCAATAATTGCGCAGGCCGCGCTGCTCCAAAAAGGCCTCATCGATAAAAACCTGTATCGGCTGCAGTTCCACGCTGGTAACACCCAAGGCCTTGATCCAGGCCAGCACTTCTTTATGGGCCAGGCCCTTGAACCTGCCACGCAGACTTTCATCCAAGCCAGGAAAACGCATGCTGTAGCCACGCAGATTGCACTCGTACAGAATGGTTTCAGACCAGGGGACAGCGAGTGAATTGCGCGGCGCAGAATGGCGCGCAGCACTGACCACAGCCTTCTGCACATAAGGCGCACTGTCCAGTTCATTCAAGCGCCAGCCGGTATTTCCGGCAGCGCTGGGCTGGTAATCAAATACCGCCTCGGCCCAATGGAACTGGCCAGCCAGTTCACGCGCATAGGGGTCCAGCAACAGCTTGGCCGGATTGCAACGCAGGCCGCGATCCGGATCCCACGGACCATGCACGCGATAGCCGTAAACCTGCCCTGCCTTGCAGCCTTGCAAATAGCCATGCCAGTTATGGCCCGACGATGCCAGCATGGCGTGGCGTGAAATTTCACGGTGCTGTGTATCAAACAGGCACAGCTCCACCGCCTCGGCTGCCGCTGAAAACAGCGTGAAGCCAGCACCTTCGGCATCGACGAACGAACCCGGAATCTCGGGCGCGCCAGGGATCAGCTTCATCAGGCCTTACTGCTATCCTTACTGCTATCCTTGCTGCTATCCTTGCTGCCATCCTTACTGCCATCCTTACTGATGGCACTCAGGCCCCAGATATCCCGGTTGTACTCCAGCATGGTGCGATCAGTGGAAAACCGCCCCGATGAGGCACAGTTGAGTATGCTCATGCGGGTCCAGCGCTCGATATCGAGGTAGGCATCTCCGGCCGCCTGCTGGGCATCAACATAGGAACGGAAATCCGCTGCTGTCATCCATGGGTCGGAAGAGTGCTGGAAGGCATTGAGCACATCGTCGAGCACACCCGGTTCGCGGCGGTTGAAATGGCCGGATTCCAGTAACGCTACCACCCGCTGGAAATCCGCATCCGCCGCGATGATGGCGCGCGGATCATAAGCCTGTTTAAGCACTTCGATTTCCTCTACCGTGTGGCCGAACAGGAAGAAATTCTCCGCGCCCACGGCTTCAAGGATTTCCACATTGGCTCCGTCCAAGGTGCCGATAGTGACCGCGCCATTCATCATGAATTTCATATTGCCGGTGCCAGATGCTTCCTTACCGGCGGTGGAAATCTGTTCCGACAGGTCGGCCGCCGGGCAGATGGCTTCCATGGCGGTGACGTTGTAGTCGGGGTAAAACAGCATGCTCAGTTTACCCCGCATGGCCGGGTCGGCATTGATCACCGCCGCCACATTGTTGATCAGCTTGATCACATTCTTGGCCATGAAGTAGCCGGGAGCGGCTTTACCACCAATGATGATGGCCCGCGGCGCCAAACCGCCACTTACATTACCGGCCTCTCCGCGACGGATGCGGTCATACAGGTGCACTGCATGCAGTACATTGAGTAACTGGCGCTTGTATTCATGGATGCGTTTGACCTGCACATCGAACAGCATATTCGTATCCAGTTCCAGGCCTGTGTTGGAACGAATGATATCCACCAGCTTTTGTTTGTTGACCTGACGCACCGCCAGCCAGCGGGACTGGAATTCCGGCTGATCAGCCCACTCACGCAGGCCTTCCAGACGCTGCAAATCGGTTTCCCAACCGGTGCCCAGAGTGAGATTGAGCAATTGCCGCAAACCGGGATTGCAGGCTGCCAGCCAACGCCGTTGGGTTACCCCGTTGGTCTTGTTGTTGAATCGCCCGGGCCAGAGCGCATTGAAGTCGCGAAACAGGCCTTCCTGCAACAAT
This sequence comes from Lysobacterales bacterium, assembly GCA_034440115.1. Lineage (GTDB taxonomy): Bacteria > Pseudomonadota > Gammaproteobacteria > Xanthomonadales > SZUA-36 > JAWXBM01. The sequence goes on from JAWXBM010000074.1 coordinate 31,148, forward strand.
CTGGAATGCAGTTCGGCCACACCATTCACCGAGAAGCTACCGACAATCGCCAGATAAGCCATGCGCACGCGGCGTGGCTGGCCTTCTTCAATCAATGACATGCGCGCCAATTTGCCGGTATCACCGGGCCACTTCAGGCTGACTTCGTCGAGAAAACGGGCATTGATTTCGTAAATGATTTCCAGCAATCGCGGTAGCAAACGCTCCAGCAATTCCACCGGCCAGGTTTCCAGCGCTTCGGGCAACAGTGTGTGGTTGGTGTAGGCCATGGTTGAGGTGGTGACGGCCCAGGCCGCATCCCAATCCAGGCCGTGCCCGTCCATCAACAGGCGCATCAGTTCCGGCACCGCGATGGCCGGGTGCGTGTCATTGAGCTGAAAACGAAAATGCTCAGAAAATCCTTGTCCAAAGTCGTGCGTGTTGGGACTGAAGCGACTTACGTAATCCTGCAACACGTCCTGCAAACTGGCGGACACCAGGAAGTACTGTTGGCGCAAGCGCAACTCGTGGCCACTTTCCGTGGCGGTATTGGGATACAGCACCATGGAAATCTTTTCGGCTTCGTTCTTGGCTGCTACCGCTTCGGTGTAACTGCCGGCATTGAATTCTTCCAGGTCGAATTCATCGGTGGCCGCAGCCGACCAGAGCCTCAGGGTATTGACAATGCCATTGCGGTAGCCGGGTATGGGTATGTCATAGGGAATGGCCAGCACGTCACGGGTATCCACCCAGCAACGACGGATTTTGTCTTGGGCATCACGGTAGGTGGTTGTGTGCCCGCCAAATTTGATTCTGCACGCCAGCTCAATTCGCTCGATTTCCCAGGGGAAACCTTCGCGCAACCAGGGATCCGGGTCTTCTATCTGATAGCCATTCTGGATGCGCTGGCGAAACATGCCGAACTGATAACGAATACCGTAACCGGTGACCGGCAAACCCAGCGTGGCACAACTGTCGAGAAAACAGGCTGCCAGGCGACCCAGACCACCATTACCCAGGCCGGCGTCGTGCTCGGCCTGCATCACTTCTTCCAGTTCCACACCCAGCGATTCCAAAGCTTCGCGGGCTTCATCGGTCAGGTCCAGGCTGAACAGGGCATTGCGCAGCAAGCGCCCCATCAGGAATTCCATCGACAGGTAGCAGGCGCGCCGCTGGCCACTTTTCTCGATGGCGATGTTGGTTTCGTTCCAGCGTTCCATCAATCGGTCGCGTGTGGCATGCACCACCGCCTGGTACAGAAAGGGTGTATCGGAGCGCACGGTACGCCGGCCCAACATGCGCGTGTAATAATGGGTCAGACTGGCCAGCATGGCATCACTGTCCATGCCCAGTTGTGGCGCCGGCAACATTTCCAGTTGCCCGGTTGAGTTGTTTGAATCAGCCGTTGAGCTGTGCGATACGGAATTCATGCGATCAGTCTCCTTGCGATCGTTCACTTTGCTTCTTCTGCTTGCAGCCAAAGCGTGGCCAATGGCGGCAAAGTCAGCTCAATGGAATGCGCACGACCGTGAGCTGGCTGTGCTGCTGACTGCAACCATCCGGAAGGCCCTGTTCCGCTGCCAGCAAACTCGCTGGCATCGGTATTCAACACCACACGGTAACGGCCTGCATGTGGCACACCGAGAGGAAACGACTGTCGCACAACCGGGGTAAAATTACACACGCAAATTACACATCGCCCATCGCGTGCCCCATCACGTGGTCGGCGCAACCAGGCATAAATGCTGTGATCAGCATCATCACAAGCGATCCACTCAAACCCTTGCGGGTCGAAATCCTGTTCGTACAAGGCAGGCAGCTCACGATAGCAATGGTTCAGTTGCCGGATCAATGCCTGCATGCCGCGATGCGGCGCGTGTTCCAGCAAATGCCAGTCCAGTGAACTCTGGTGAGCCCATTCCGCCCATTGGGCAAACTCACCGCCCATGAACAACAACTTCTTGCCGGGGTGGGCATACATGTAGGCAAAATAAGCGCGCAGATTGGCGAATTTTTGCCAGTCATCGCCGGGCATGCGGCCGATCAATGAACCTTTGCCATGAACCACTTCATCGTGCGACAAGGGCAGTATAAAGTTTTCCGTAAAGGCATAAACCAGGCCGAAAGTCATCTTGTGGTGATGGTATTTGCGGTGCACCGGCTGTTCGCTCATATAAGCCAGCGTGTCATTCATCCAGCCCATATTCCATTTGCAGGTAAAGCCCAGACCGCCCGCCTCCACCGGTCGTGAAACGCCACTCCAGGCAGTGGATTCCTCGGCATGGCTGCCGGCACCTTCGAGGTGCAACTGCGTATTGAGCTTTTGCAAAAAAGCCACCGCTTCAAGGTTTTCATTGCCGCCGTATTGGTTCGGTATCCACTCGCCTTGCTTGCGTGAATAATCGAGATACAGCATGGAAGCCACTGCATCCACCCGCAGCGCATCGACATGAAATTCGCGTATCCAATAGAGCGCACTGCCGATCAGATAATTGACCACCTCGCGCCGGCCGTAATTGAAAATCAAAGTACCCCAATCGGCATGCTCGCCACGACGCGGGTCTGCATGTTCGTACAACGCCGTGCCATCAAAGCGGACCAGGCCGTGGGGGTCTTTCGGAAAATGCGCCGGAACCCAGTCAACAATCACGCCGATGCCAGCGAGGTGCAGTTCATCTAACAGAAAACGTAAATCATCCGGCTGACCAAAACGTTGCGTGGGCGCGAACAGACCAATGGGTTGATAACCCCAGGAGCCCTCAAAGGGATGTTCCGACAGCGGCATGAATTCCACGTGGGTAAAGCCCATGTCCTGCACATACTCAACCAGTTGCTTTGCCTGCTCGCGATAGCTCAGCGGCTGATTGTCGGGCGACTGACGCCGCCACGAACCCAGGTGCACCTCGTAAATGCACATGGCTTGGTCGAGTGCAGGCCCGAATCTGACACTGGATCTGCGCTGTGACATCCATTCGCTATCGCGCCACTGGTAGCTGCTCTTCGTAACCACCGATGCATTGCCCGGTGGCGGTTCGTGGAATTGCCCAACCGGATCCGACTTGAATGGCAGCAGTTTTCCGGACTGGTCCTGCAGTTCGAACTTGTAATGTGCGCCGGCTGCCACAGCGGGTATAAAAATTTCCCAGATGCCATTACCCGGATGCAGCCGCATCACGTGCAGGCGGCCGTCCCAGCCATTGAAATCGCCGATAACGCTAAGCCTTGATGCATTCGGCGCCCACACCGAAAACACCGTGCCGTGCACAGCCAGATTACTGACCACATGCGCGCCAAGCTTGCGGTACATGTCCGAATGCGAACCTTCACCCAGCAAATACAGATCGAGGTCGCCGAGCAAGGAAGGAAAGCGGTAGGGGTCATCAATGCTGACTGCTTCACCAGCGACAGGGGTAATCCGCAATTGATAGCTGCGCAGCCGCGGCGGCATTAGCGCTTCGAAAACACCGCCCAAATGACACCGCTCGAACTCTGCCAGGCACTTACCCTTGCGATCCAGCAGCTCAACTTTGGCAGCATGGGGCTGAAAAGTCCGTACCAGCCGCTGAGCACCGATTCGATGCGGCCCCAACACGGCAAATGGATTGCTGTGCCGGCCTTCAGCCAGGGCCTGATATTCGTCGTCCTTCAGGCTTTGTAGTTCAGCCACCATCGGTGTAAAGCTCATCAATATAAGCCTGCGCCGCACGCTGCCAGGAAAAGCGTTTTGCTGCCGCAGCTTTTCGCATGGCTTGCCAGGATGCTTTATCCTGCTCACGCAAAGTCAGAGCCTGCTGCACGCTGCTGATAAAGGCGGTGGCTTGCGCCGCAACCGTATCACCCTCGAACACGAAACCTGTTTCACCCTCATGAACGGTATCTTTAAGCCCACCAACTCCGTGCACCACGCAAGGCTGACCCGAGCGCATGGCCAGCATCTGGCTGATGCCACAAGGCTCAAAGCTGCTGGGCATCAGAAACAGATCACCGTTTGCATACAGGCTGGCAGACAAGGATTCTGCATAGCCGCGCAGAAACAGGAAGTTACTATGTTGTGCTGCAATCGCCGCCAGCCGCTGTTCCAGTTCTCTATCACCACTGCCCAACAGGATCAGCAAACTGTTCGACCCGAGATTTTCCAGCATGGCTTCTATGGCTGTGGCATGACCGAATACCGGCTCCAACAGTAATGTCACTTTCTGCGTGACCAAGCGGCCCACGCTGGTTAACAAATGTCGTGGACAGATAATGGATTGCAACCATTGTCGGGCCGGATCATTGCTGGCTATCAACTGCTGGTGTTGCTGTAACGCAGCTTGCAGGCTCGTCCAGGCAGGTTTTACAGATGGAATTCCCTCGTACCTGCAGCCATTGAGTATGCCCAGTAAGCGATGCTCTGCAACTGCCTGTTGCAAATCCTGCTCCAACCCTTCACCACCAATGAATCCGAGAGCGGGATTACTGGGCCGAGTGATTTCCTTCGCATAGGTCGGTGAAACCGTATTCAGCCCATCCGCCAAACGAATGCCACTGACCATGAAATTCACACAATCCGCGTAACGCGGGTCCGTCAGTTTCTGCACTGGCAAATTCAGCTTGGGAAACCAGGCCTTCAAACTCGAAGCAAGACCATCCAGTGGCCGAATGCCCTGATAGGCCAGATTGTGGATGGTGAAAACACATCGCGCACGCTGCAGCGGTGTATCCACTGGAGCAACGGCCTTCAAGGCTGGCAGCAACCCGGTATGCCAATCATGCAAATGCAGCACGTCGGGTGGCTCTAAGTCGGTTTGAACCAGTGCGGCTACCGCTGCATTGAAAAAGGCGAACTTAGTGGCATCGGTAGCAAAGGGTTGTTGCTGGTCATCCTCGTGGTAGATCCGACCATCGCCACGCGGGTCAAGTAAGGCATGAGCGATCAGCAAGGTTTCTACGCTTTCACCAGGCGGAATAAACCGCCAGACCTCCGCGTACCGCACTCGACCAGCAAAATCCACTTTCAGACGCCTGACTTTGCTGGCTCCGGGTAAACGATGAAAGCGCCCGTATGCCGGGGTGATAATGCGGATTTTCCATCCGCAGCGCGCACCTTGGGCTTGCAGTGCTATTGGCAAATCCCGAATAACATCGCCCACGCCGCCGACTTTGCCGCCCGGAAGATGTCCATTTTCGGCTGCTACGAGCCAGGCTGTCTGCTGCATTTCCCGGCGCATGTCCTACTGCATTTCCCAGTGCATGTTCTGGCCTCACCGCGTATGGTGCAATTGCTGGCCCAGCATTTCCGGCGTCACCAGCGTGCAGCCACCTTCGGTGACGCGAAAACCACGCTTGCGGTCCGCTTCGTGATCGATGCCGATTTTTGAACCCTCGGGTATAACCGAACCCCGATCGACGATCACCTTGTGCAGTTCGCAATGCCGCTTGATTTCGCAATCCGGCAGGATGACTGACTGCTCAACCACCGAATGCGAGCGAACCGTGCTGTTGGAAAACAGTACCGATCTGCGCACACTGGCACCCGAAATAATGCAGCCGGCTGAAACCAGCGACTGAATGGCTTCGCCACGTCGACCCGGCTCATCAAAGACAAACTTGGCGGGTGGCAATTGGGCCTGATCGGTATAAATCGGCCAGCGGTTGTCGTACAGATCCAGCGGTGGTGAAACATAGGTCAGTTCCATGTTGGCCAGCCAGAAGGCATCCAGCGTTCCCACATCGCGCCAGTATGCCTGCTGGCCGGTTTCCGGGTCACGGAAGGGGTAAGCGTAAACGCGATACTTTTGGATCATCGATGGGATCAGATCTTTACCGAAATCGTGACTGGAGCCAGGCGTGTCGCTGTCCTTGATGATCTGCTCATAGAGGAATGAGGTGTTGAAGACATAGTTGCCCATGGAAGCCAGACAAATGCCCTCGCGGCCCGGCAGCGATGCGGGGTGCTCCGGCTTCTCATGGAAGGCAATCACACGCCCTTCTTCATCCACCGTCATTACACCCAGTTGGCCAGCCGCTTCTTCCACCGGCACTTCAAGACAGCACACCGTCATGTCCGCTTCGCGCGCTTCATGCCAGGCCAGCAAAGGGCCGTAATCCATTTTGTAAACATGGTCACCAGCCAGGATCAAAACCAATCGGGGTGCATGGGTGCGAATGATGTCCAGATTCTGATAGACGGCATCGGCAGTGCCTTGGTACCACTCACCCCCTACCCGCTGTGAGGCAGGCAGGATTTCCACGAACTCCTGTCTGCCAGCCTGGAAGTGAGTCCAGCCGTGTACCAGGTGGCGAATCAGCGAATGGGCTTTGTATTGGGTGAGAACAGCAATACGGCGCACGCCTGAGTTGATGCAATTCGACAAGGGAAAATCAATGATGCGCAACTTGCCGCCAAAGTAAACCGCCGGCTTGGCGCGCCAACGGGTCAGTTCATACAGTCGCGAGCCCTGTCCGCCTGCCAGTATCAATGCCAGCGTTTCGCGCGTCAGGCGGCTGACTCGGCGCAATTCATTGCTTTCGTATTCGGTTTCCATGGCTCAATATTACCCGCAATTCCTCTACTGCTGCCTGCAGTTTCGGCCAGATTCAGTCACCAACGTTTGAATCTGCCTGATTATTTTCTGGCTCAAGTCCCCTGGTTGCAGCCGCCAACGCCAGTTGTTCATGGTCGTACCCGGCACATTCATCCGGCCATCCGAACCCAAACCCAGATAATCCTGTAGCGGCACCACCACCAATCGTGCCGGTGTGTTGAAGGCCAGCCTGATCAGGTCGGTATGGATGGTGGCGGCGGAACCTTTGGTCAAGCGCAGTACATTCTGCTGCGTGGTTTTGATCTCTGACTCAGCACGAGTGTCATTCCGAGTTTGATTTTCTTGGCCACCCCGAAACCAGCCCACTGTGGTGTCATTATCATGGGTGCCGGTGTAACACACATTGTTGGCAGCCATGTTGTTGCCATCAAATTCGGGGTTATTGACCTTGAACTGCAAAACCACCATGCCCGGCATTTGATGCCGCAAACGCAAGGCCTCGACCTCAGGAGTAATCACTCCCAGGTTTTCAGCCACGATGGGCAAGTGTCCGAGTGCCGTTTGCATGGCCAGGAAAAGCCCATCCCTGGGGCCGCGCTGCCAAACACCATTGCGCGCCGTTATTGCGCCAAAAGGTACCGCCCAGAATGATTCAAAGCCACGGAAATGATCCACCCGAACCAGGTCGTTCTGCTCGCTGGCATGGCGCATGCGATCTATCCACCAGGCATAACCCGTGCGGGCATGGGCAGCCCAGTCATACAGCGGGTTGCCCCACAACTGACCATCCGCGCTGAAGTAATCTGGCGGCACACCGGCCACATGTGTGGGCTGGCCTGAACAACTGATCTTTAGCAACTCAGGGTTGGCCCAGGCATCGGCACTGTCCAAAGCAATATAAATGGGCATATCGCCGAACAACTTAATGTTTCTTGCCCGCGCAGCCTCGCGCAGTGCCCGCCACTGTTGGTAGAAAAAGAACTGCACGATTGCCAGGTGCTGCAACTGATCATGGCATTCCACACACACGCGCGTGAGTGCAGCCGGATCACGCTGCACAAACTCAGTGTTCCACTCCGGCCAGGGTTTCTCACCGTGGCGGGTTTTGAGGATTCGATACAAGGCGTAATTCTTCAGCCAGCGTTCGGAATGCTGCTCCATAAAGGCATCGAAATCTGTTTTCATGGCCGAATTGGCACGCGACTCAAAGCGCTCAGCCGCAAGTGCAAGCAGTTGCTGTTTGGCAGGAATCAATTGGCCAAAATCCACGCTGGCCTGATCCAGTCTCGTCAGTACTTGCAGCTCTTCTTCATGCAGAAACCCAGCGCGCAATAATGGCTCCAGACCAATCAACATTTCATTACCGGCAAAAGCCGACAGCGGCTGATAGGGAGAATCACCATAAGCCGTGGGGCCGGTAGGCAGGAACTGCCAGGCCGCCATGCCCATTGCACCCAGTTGTTGTAGAAAGGCCTGTGCCGCATCACCGATATCGCCGATGCCATAAGGGGATGGCAAAGATGAAAAATGCAGGCAAACGCCAGCTTGGCGATTGGGGGTTAATACGGACGCGATGTATTCCAATTCAACACCTGGCATAGAATGACTCTCTGACCCGGCGGGCTATGCCCGATTCGAGCCTATTTCGAGCATGGCTAAGCATGGTTGCGCAGCGCCTCATTAAAACTGCATGATAGCGGCGGCAATTGAATCACGCCCACACTATTGGCATGTACTATATCTGACCCGAATTGCCATGGTCGAACTACAACGATCCAAAAAGAATAGAAAAATGAGGAGCACTTCATGAACAGTGGAAAAAGAATCTCAGCGGATCAATTCAGCAAGGAACAACAATGACCGAAGAAACCAACGGTCACCTCACTATCAGGGTATTGGCCATGCCCAGCGACACCAATCCTGCGGGGGATATATCCGGTGGCTGGGTGCTTGCACAAATGGATATCGCAGCGGCGATTTGCGCCGGACAGCGGGCACAGGCCCGTACGGTGACGGTAGCACTGGATGGTATGAGCTTTATTCGTCCGGTCAAGGTGGGTGACATTCTGGGTGTGTATACCAAAGTAGAAAGCGTTGGCCGCACCTCGATGGTGATTAATGTGGAGGCCTGGGTACGGCGTTCCCGCATCGGCAACCGGGAAAAAGTAACGATGGGCAAGTTCAAGTTCGTCGCTCTGGATGAAAACGGCGTACCCACACCTGTTCCACCGATAGAAGAATTACCAGACTATGCCAGGGAGCGGCTGCGTTAATTTTTACTTGGTGGCGTTTTACTGGTCTTTCTGTAATTCACCAACCAAGCTATCAATGCGATCAGACAACCGGTTCAGCACACCCGCCGCTATCACTATTTCTGCATCGACCTTGGCGTAATCGCGTTGTTCGATGGCTTCGCGCACTGCGGGAATGGTTTTCACTCCATAGCCGGTGTAATAGCCCGGCGCATAGATAAAGTGTTTGAACCAGTTGCGGCCTTCAAGGCCTTGTTCGCGAGTGAGCAGGCGCTCGGTGCTGAAGAGCAAAGCATTGATCTGTTCTGATGTGGCGCTTTGAACGGGAATCTCCCCAAACACTTCAGCCGAACTCTTGAGCCGTTTGACGGCATTCTGCAGTGGTGCAAAATTGAAGTAGGGAACCGGTTCTTCAATCAGCGGTGGGCCGAGGGTTTTGTTCGGATCCAGCGCCAGGGCATAAACACCGGTCTCCACCAACTCACGGTTCTGCTCGGTGGCCTCACGCTGTTTGACAGAAAGCTCCTCAAGCTCAGTAAGGTACAGCCCGACGTTGTCGGCAAAACCGGTGAACTCAAATGGCAGGCGCTGTGCGTTGGCCATGCGCAAGCTTGCACGTCCGGCCACCTTGGCCAGTGCAGCGCCGTAGATCATGCCCGGATCCTGAAATTTGATGAAGTGCTCGTAAGTGTCATACAGCGTGTGATAACTGCCATCATCGCCTTCGCCATCAAAGCCCAGGTTGGCTGAGGCGATACCCAGATGCTGCAGAAAAGGTGTGTAGTCTGAGCCAGAACCCAATGGGTATATGCGCAGGTCGGCACGATCCCTAGCTTCTGCTTTCAGTTTGTCAGAATCTGCATTGATGCGGTCGTAGGCGTGCCGACGAGCCTTAACGGAAACCTGGAATATCGGGTCATTTACATCTGCCACGATCTGGTTGAAGAACCGCTCCAGCGTGTGGCTGCCGCCTATGCTTACAAAACCGCGACTGTAGCCGTCGGTATTGAGATAAGCCACGGCCTTTTGCGACAGTTCCGCTGCATGATGTTCCACCCACTCGGTGGAGCCGATCAACCCCGGCTCTTCAGCATCCCAAGCGGCATAGATGATGGTGCGTTGTGGACGCTGCCCCGCTTTGGCCAATGCACCCACGGCTTTGGCTTCTGCCATCAAGGCCACCAGGCCCGACAAGGGATCGGCCGCACCGTGGTTCCAACCGTCGTGGTGATTGCCACGGATCACCCATTCGTCCGGATAGTGACTGCCTTCCAATCTGGCAATGACGTTATATATCGTGATCATGTCCCAGTTGAATGCCAGCTTCAGGCGCACTTTCGCTGGTCCCGGCCCGAAGTGATAGGTGATCGGCAAGCCACCACGCCATTCATTCGGAACAACCTGGCCACCCAAAGCAGACAGCAAAGGCAAAGCATCGCGATAGGAAATCGGCAGCACCGGTACTTTGGTGATGACTTCCACTTCGGACTGTTTCAAGCGCCGGGCATTTTTGGTCGCACCAATGCCTGGCGTGAGCACATCACCGGGATAAGTAGGCATGTCCATGACCGAACCGCGTTGCACACCACTGTCGTTTTTGAATGGGCCTGCGGGGTAGACATCACCCGCGCCGTAGCCATCATCAGCCGGGTCGGAATAAATAATCGTGCCAATGGCGCCCTTCTCAGCCGCCAGCTTGGGTTTGATGCCGCGCCAGGTTTTGCCGTACTTGGCGATCACAATCTTGCCGGTCACATCGATACCATTGCGCTCAAGGATTTCGTAATCTTCCGGGCGGCCGTAATTGACGAACACCAGCTCAGCTTCCACTTCGCCATCTTTGGAAAAGGCATTGTAAGGAGGTAATAAGTCATCTATTCGCCCGGTACTGGCATCTTCGGCCAGCGTATCTTCGCTCAGGCTGGCGGTGAATGAACCTGGCTCCAACAATTCAAGCTCTCGTACCTTGGGTGTAGGCAAGAGGATTTCATACTCCTCAATTTCGACCTGGTAGCCCCATGACTTGAATTGCTCAGCGATGAATTCAGCATTCGCCTTACCGGCTGCCGAACCTGCGTGGTGCGGAAACTCAGACATGCGTTTCAACCAGCCATCCAGATCGGCCGGATCAATGTCAGCGTCCATCTGCGCTTCCATAGTGCGCTGGGCAGCGCTGGCCGACTCAGTGAAACCCAGGATGGTTTCATCTGCGAAACAGGGATCGGTCGAAAGGAATCCGACAGTAAACAATACAAACAGCACCGTGCGAGTGCGCATAAATGATTTCATTCCACTTACTCCATGGTCTGCTTTTGCAGGGCCAGCTTGTCGACGGTTGCAATAATAGCCGAGGCTATCTCGCCCAGAATGGCGTTCATCTGCACCAGCGCATGCTCATGCCCATCCTGCTGTAATTCCCGCTGGAAACTGAAATCTACAAACACCGGTGCTGACGGGTCCGCTGCCGATATCAACTGGTAACGGCCTGCGCTGACCACCTCGCCCTGATCGGTGGATTGCAAACTGTCAATGCGTAAGCGCAGGCGGTAATCCGTCTGCCCAACCCAGTCTAAGGTTTTCAGATAGTAAGAATACTGCTCCGACTGCTTTTGCAATTCTCGAACCAGAGCCTTGGGTAAAGCAAGATCCAGGCTCTCTGCCCACAGATGAGTTTTTGAAACCAGCAACTGATTGTCGCCGGTTTGAATGATCATTCCCGACTGCTTCAAATATCCAGCCAGATCTATGCTCTCTATCACCAACGAAGGATGGTTCGATAATTCCACCACAGAATCAGTTGTCGCAATGCCCGGGCTCAGCACGTAATACTCGATCGGAGTAGTCGGCGTTGATGAGCAGCCTGCCATTCCTATGCACGCCATCAAAAGTATGCAGAGTTTTGCTTTCATGGCTGTTTCCTCTGGGGTTCCAACTCGGCGGGTTGCTGGGTGGGGAAAATCAAACCATTCGGTTGATTCTTCAATTGCGACATCAGGGGTGTGAGTTCGTCCAGCAGAGCGGCAGCACTCTGCAACAGGCGCTGCAGGTCACGATTAGCCTGCGAGTCGGCAGCAAAAGATTCGGTCATGCTTTCAATCGAAACCAGCGTGGCTGAAAGTTGCTCAATCAATACAGCGTTTCGATCACTGGCTAGCAGTTGGTCTGCACTGCTTGCGACTTGCCGAATACTCAGCATGGTAGCCGCGCCTTCATCCAGCAATGTTTCCAGTTTGGCCATTACTTCCGTTACCGGCAAATCATTAACCTTGTCGAGAAACTCCTCAACGCCGTCGGTGAACTTGACCAAGGTATTGACACCCGTTGGTATGACCACCAGATCATTGAAATAGATCAGTTCTTCATTGCTGGATTTGTCGTCATACAAGAGATCTACCATACGAGAGCCCAACAGAAAATTCTGCGATTTTATGGTTGCGACCAGGCTTTGCTTTATCAGCTTGTTGATGTCAATGGTGGCACGATTCAAACTCTCCTCGGAATCTGGCAAGCCCAGCCGCCCTGGGTTAATCTCGATCAGGATCGGGATTTTAAGCGATTTATCCAGCAAGCTGCGTCCTTCCGGAATGTAATCGGTGCGCAGCACTTTGCCGACTTGAAGCCCGCGGTGCATCACCGGTGCACCCACATTCAGCCCGCCCAAATTGCCCTCAACCAATACCCAGTATTGAATGGCATAAAGGTAGTGCTTCTCAAAAATGGCTTTGCTGTTGGGGTAGACGTAGAACAATGTTTCTTCGGCCACCGGCTCTGTGGCAAATTTTCCATCAGGAACAGTGAACGAGAGTCCACCCAAAATCAGGCTGTCGATGGGGCCTACGTCCAGTTCAAACCCGCTACCGGTCAGCTCGGCGCGGATTCCGCTGGCTTTCCAGAATCGGGTTTCACTACTGATTAACTGGTGATAGGGCGCTTCGATAAACACCTGATAATAGATTTTGCGTTCGGCGAAATTGAAGTCCACTTCCTCCACCTTGCCCACTCTGATGCCCTGGTAATGAATAAAGTCACCCCTGGAAAAATAGAAGTCACCCTGGGTTACCAGTCTCAGGTGAATACCGGGTGTATTGACCGGTGTGATGGGTGGGCTGTCGAGACCGCGAAAATGCCTATCTTTTTCAGTGGTTTTACCGGGTGTGAACTGAATGTATTGACCCGTCAGAATGGTGCCAAGGCCACTCACTCCGGACCGGCTGACGTTGGGCTGCACCACCCAGAACAGTGAATCATCGGCCAGCAGATGTTTGAACTCATAATCAATGCGAGCGGTGATCAAAACCCCATCGAGTTCCTTGTTGAGGGTGATTTCTTCAACCTGCCCTACTTCAACTTCCAGGGTCTTGATCTTGGTCTTACCTTTTTCCAGGCCTTCAGCCGAGGCGAATTCAATGGTGATCTGCGGCCCCTGTTTCGACCAATCGTCATAGACCATCCAGCCACCCACCAGCAGGGTGATCAGAGGCAACAGCCACAGTGCGGAAACTTTCCGCAAGGGTGCAACACGCGCGGCTGTTGGCTGCGCGTTATTCGGATCGTTCATAGTCATCCCAGAATACTTTCGGGTCCAGGCTGTCGGCAGCCAGCATGCTGAATATCACCATGCCTGCAAACGCCAGCGCCGCTGGCCCGGGGTAAATAGACATCAGGCTGCCAAGTTGAATCAGGCTGGCCAGAAAAGCCACTACAAAAACATCAACCATGGACCAGCGGCCAACAAACTCGGTAATGCGGTAGATGGTCGTTTTACTGTGCGGCTTGTTATAGATCTTGAATTGCTCACTCGAACACAGAGTAAGCATAGCCGCAAACTTGGCCAGAGGAATCATCAGGCTGGCCAGCAGAATGATCAAGGAGATCAGGTAATCACCGTGCTGCCAGAGTGTCACAACACCACCCGCTATGGTATTGAATGTTTCATGGCCCAATTCGCTGGTGGTCATGATCGGCAAAAGATTGGCCGGTACATAAAGGATGATCGCAGTTGCCAGGTAGCTCCAGGCCCGCTGAAGGCTGTATCGCATGCGCGCATGCAGGGGATGCTGGCAGAACGAACAACGCTGCCGGCCGGCGTCCTGAACGGTGTCACACAAGTGACAACTCGCCAGGTTCTGCGCCTCAAAGGCGCTGGCATCAATGGCCATCCAGGGACTCCTGATTTTCGCGCACGATTTGCTTGATAGCCCGCGTCAGCTGGAACTTGTCGATATTAGTCAGGGCAGCAATAAGGAAAACATTGAACAGAGCATAGGCCCAGAAAGACACGCCCACTTGAACATCCACCATGGACGACACTTTGACCATGCTGATCAGGATGCCGAGGAAAAATATTTCAGCCATGTTCCAGAAACGCAGGTGCGCAATGATGCGCAACAGCATGATGCTGCGTGGGCTGACTCGTCGCAGTTTGATGGAAATCGCCAGCCAACTGATTACCCCGACGAAAAATGTGGGCAGCGCAATGATAATCACCGACATGAAAACTGCCAGCGCCCGCTCTTTGAGCTCAAACAGGATCTGCACGGTTTCCAGCAGGCTGACTTCTCTTTCCTGCCCCTGCACTGACATGTTCACGTAATCGAACAAGTTACTGAACAACAGGCAAATCACCGCGGTAATACCAAATACCAGAATGCGATTTAAAGAATTTTTATGCGATCGGGTCAATACACCCGAGCAGCGCGGGCAGATGGCTTTATGCCCTTCCGGCAACTCCGCAACACTGCTCAACAGATCGCATTCGCGACAAATGATATACCCATCTAAAGCCTGTTCGTTCAATTTAACCGCAACTTTTTCATTAAAGATCCCTGCAAGTCCCGGGTTTACATACCGCCATTCATGAGTGTCTTCGAATCATTTTGGTTTTCACTGGGGCGAGTGACATATTACCGGTTTCCAAATATCCAGTGAGCACTGTTATTGGGCTAATGCTTTGGGCCTGAAGTTCAAGACATGTTTTTGGCATAAAAGAATTCTGAGTGGCAGGGGCAGCCACGGCACAGTAAGCTTAGGCACCATTTTAATACCACTCCAAACGTGACGCCGTGAACAATAGAACATTCAGTCGCCGGGCCGTGCCGAGATCATGAGCGTCATCGAGCCGATGAAAGCAGGTGACATACTGGGCGTTTACACGCAAGCCGAAAGCATCAGCCAAAATCCATGTTAGAACTCCGCAATGTCAGCAAGTCATTTCATGATGGAGAAAGCGAACTTCGGGTGTTGCAGGATATTGACCTGACGCTCGAGGCTGGCCAGAGTCTCGCCCTGCTCGGTGCCAGCGGCAGTGGCAAAAGCACCTTACTGCAGGTAGCTGCGGGCCTGGATGATCCGGACGAGGGTGAAGTATGGATGATGGGACAATTGCTGCCCGCTCTGTCGGAGCGGGAATTGGCCCTGTTCCGGCGGCGTCATCTCGGTTTCGTCTTTCAGCAATTCAACCTGCTGCCAGGCCTGAACGTGCAGGACAACCTGCTGTTTCAGCGGCGCCTCAACCGAATGCCAGATGGAGATCCCTGGGTGGATGACCTGATCACAGAGCTGGAACTGGGCGACCTGCTCAAACGCCCCGTTGAAGTGCTTTCAGGTGGGCAGCAACAACGTGTTGCCATCGCGCGCGCGTTGGCACATGCGCCGGAGATGGTTTTTGCCGACGAGCCCAGCGGCAATCTGCACGACACCCTGAGCCGCCAGGTGATGAAAATGTTTTCCCGCCTTGTTGCCGAGTCGGGTTCGGCCCTGCTGATGGTGACGCACAATCGGGAGATGGCCTCTTTTGCGCAAAGGAGGTTGATGCTCAGGGAGGGGCATTTACATGCTGTTGCTGAAAACCCTGCTTAGTCATTATCGGCGTCACTGGCTGCAGGCGATCTTCCTACTGGTGGGAATCATCATTGCCAATGTGCTGTTGGTGGGTACCTTGTTGATCAATGCACAAGCCAGGGCAAGTTATGCCGATGGTGAGCAAGTACTGAGCATTCAACCGGTTGCTTCCATCGTATCCAGCCAGGGCGCGCGAACGATTCCGGAGCGTGACTACATTGCTTTGCGACGGCAGGGCTTTTCCATGCTGGCACCGGTGCTGCGGCGTTTCATCGCAAGCGATCAGGGCGACATCCTGGAATTGTTAGGAATTGACTTGCTTGCCATGCCGCGGCCAAAGCCGGAAGCGATGGAAGAGTTTCCGGCTTCTGGCACAGAACTCAACAATCGCTCCAGTATCCCGGGCTTTGCCAGCTTCAGCCTGCCGCCCTACTCCCTGTGGGGTTCGCCGGCGCGGCTGAAACAATTGGGTTGGGATGAAGGCATTCCACCTGCACTGGAAAACGGCCAGTTTCTGCCCGCACCTGTTGCTGTTACCGACCAGGGTCTCGGCCACCGCCTGTTACTGGACATTGGAGTTCTGCAGTTGCTGACGGGCAGCGCGAATGTGATCAGCGAAATCCTGGTGTTTGAAAGCAGTCCGGCCGCTATTTCAGCCCTACAATCTGCGCTACCTACGCACTTGAAGTGGCAGGAAACCCGCAACGATCTGGATCCGGCACAACTCACACAGAGCTTTCACCTGAATCTGGCCGCGATGGGCATGCTGGCTTTCGTGGTGGGCGTTTTCCTGGTCTATAACGCCCTGGCTTTCAGCTATACCGACCGCCATGAACTGCTGCGAAAACTGCGCCTGGCTGGCGCGACCCATGCCGAGTTGGCCAGGTCATTGTTACTGGAGCTGTTGGTGTTCGTGGCCGTGGGTACTTTGGTGGGTTTCATCCTTGGAAGTTGGCTGGCAGTTGAGTTATTGCCAGGCGTTGGCCAGACATTGGCTCAGCTTTATGGGGTTTATATCGATTATCCGGACAGCCTGCTGTCGGGTGGCTTGGGCTTACCGCTGTTGATGACCGCAATCGCGGTTGGACTGTGTGTTCTGTTCCCATTGCGCCAGGCCCTGAACATGCCGGTTCTGGAGCGCCAGTCATCAAGCTGGCAGTTAAAGGCAGCGGCAAAGCGCGATTCGGTTTTGCTTATTGCCGGTGCTTGTCTCCTGTTGTTGTCTGCCTTTCTGGCATTCACGGCAAGTGTCATGTGGCTGGCGCTGATATGCATGGCTGCATTGCTTTTGGGAGCCGCCTTATGCCTGCCGGCCATTCTGCGCTTGTTGTTAAGTGTCACAGCGAAAATCCTGCCTCACAGTTGGGCTCGAACCAGTTGGTTATTGGCCGACAGCCGTTGGCTGCTGGGCCCTGCGGCGCTGGCACTGATGGCCATAACTCTGGCCCTGGTTTCAAACAGTGGCCTGAACAACATGATTGGCAGCTTCCGCCAGGCTACCGAAGACTGGTTACAACAACGTTTGATCGCGGAGATTTACATTGCGGCAGAGATTTCCGAGCCGGAATTGCAGACCTGGCTGGCGCGTCGTGCACCCGAAATCAGCTTGGCCAGGCGCTACACCACCCGGCTCACAGTGGATGCCCCCAAGAGTTCAGCCACGCCAATAGAAGTGATCAGCATTCCCGGCAATGAACGGTTTATGCAAAGCGTGGCATTGATTCAGCAGCAAGCTGGCGCCAAAAACGCTTTTGCTGATGGCACCGGCGTGTTTATCAGTGAACGGGCCATGCGGCTGGGTGGCTGGCAGCCCGGTTATGCGTTGATGCTATGCCCGGAAGTTTCTCAAGTTCCTGTACTGGGTGTTTATCGGGACTATGGCAATCCACAATCCCAATGGATGCTGAGCGAAAAACTGTTCAGAACATGCTGGCCGGATAAAGGTGCCGCCAGCTACGGTTTGATCGGCCCTGCCCAATTCAACTGGCCTGATCTGCGCACCGATTTGATGCATGACTTTAACTTGCAAGACAACGAAGTCATTAATCAACAGGAGTTGATGGAACGAGCGCTTGCGGTGTTCGATCGAACGTTTACAGTCACCCAGGCACTGAATGCACTCACGCTACTGGTTGCGTGTATCGGGATTTTCTGCGCCATAAGTGCAATACATCATCACCGGGTGCCACAACAGGCATTACTGACCGCGTTGGGTTTATCACGGCGCGAGCGCGCCACCCTGCTGCTGGTGCAATGGGGTTTACTTGGTTTGTTCTGCATAGTACTGGTCTGGCCATTCGGCGCCTTGCTGGCATGGGTGTTGGCAGCGGTGGTCACACCGGTTGCTTTCGGCTGGAGTTTTGCATTGCAAGCCGACTGGAATCATCTGCCCATGTTGGCATTGCTGGCCTGCGGCTCATTGATGTGCGCTGTGCTATTGCCATCCATTCGATTATTGAAGGCATCACCAGGACAATTGCTGCGAGAGCGCTCAACATGAAGCGCTGCAGAGCGAACTTTTTCTTACCCTTGCTGGCTGTCTTTTTGACCAGCGGCTGCATGCGCGGTCCGGAATCACCCGCTGGTAGTGGTGATGTTGCAGCTCTGGCCATGGCGGTGGAAGGGTTCAGCGAGGCAAGGCCCGGCTATGAACTGGAATTTCCCCGCGACCATGGTGCACACGCTGACTTTCGCATCGAGTGGTGGTACCTGACCGCTAACCTTGAGGATGCTTCCGGACAGGCGTACGGAGCCCAATGGACTCTGTTTCGAATTGGCATGCTGCCAAAGACCAGCACACAAGAAGCGAACCCATGGCTGAGCAAGCAGGTGTATATGGCACACGCAGCCTTGACCTGGCCAGAAGGCCATGAGGGATTTCAGCGTTATGCCCGAGGTGGAGATCACGACGGAATAGCCCAGGCCGGAACCCTGACAGAGCCATTCGCCGCCTGGCTGGATGACTGGTCATTGCAAAGCACGGGTAACGACTGGCTACCCTTACAGGCCAGTTTTCGCGAAGGTGACATGGGTTTCAGCCTGAACCTTGACAGCGATCAACCATTGGTTTTGCAGGGCGACAACGGTTTTTCACAAAAGCACATCAGTGGCAGTGGTTCGTATTACTACAGCCAGCCATTTCTGCAGGCTGATGGTCACGTAACGATTGATGGAATGGATATTGCTGTAACAGGCCAGGCCTGGCTGGATCGGGAATGGAGCAGCCAGTTTTTGCAACCCGGCCAGCTTGGCTGGGACTGGTTTGCACTGCACCTGGACTCGGGCGAAAAGCTGATGCTGTTCCGGCTGCGGGAGGATTCTGCGAATACGGGGCGCAAGGATTTCCAGCATGGTGTGTTGATTTCACCGCAAGGCAATAAAATGCCGCTGGATGGTACTCAAATCGTTTTTGAAGTAGTGGAAAGCGCGGAATTGCATGGCCGGAAACTACCGATGAACTGGCGCATCAGTCTGCCGGAAATCGATCGCGTCATGCAGATTAAAGCCATACTGCAAGACCAATGGATGGACGTGGATTTTGCCTATTGGGAAGGCGCCGTAGAAGCTACCGGCGACAGCGCTGGCACAACCGGGCGTGGTTACCTTGAAATGACAGGCTATCCGGTCAGTCAATAACCAGGCGCAACAAAGCTGATTCAATTTGATGATGGCAGCTTACTCCCGCCACAACAGAGCCTCCACCACACTATGGCTATCCATCGATTCGCCATACCACCTCATGCCAGTGCACCACCGAGCAATCGCAACTCAGGCGCCTGGAAGTTTCCGCGGAAACGTGGCCGGAGTGACTGTGACCAGGGTCTTCCACCTCGGA
>JAWXBM010000075.1:0-22290 GCA_034440115.1 Lysobacterales bacterium
ATCCAGAATGAAAAATCCGCGGCCAAAACTGGCTGCCACCAGGTCGTTTTCGCGCTTCTGGATTTCCAGATCGCGCAAGGAAATGGTCGGCATTCCACCGGCCAACTTCACCCAATGCTGTCCGGCATCCACCGTGAAAAACACGCCGGTCTCTGTTCCCAGAAACAGCAGCTCCGGCTGCACATGATCCTGTACGATGCGCCACACCAGGTTGCGGTCGGGCAAATCGCCACGCAGGCTTTGCCAGTTGCGGCCCCGATCGGTGCTGCGATACACATAAGGCGTAAAGTCGCCGGTCTTATGGTCATCGACGATCACATAGGCCGTGTCTGCATCGTGCAGATCCGCCTTGATGTCGTTTACAAAGAAATCATCAGCGACATCCGGCAGACGCTCTGCAACGCGCCAGTTCGCACCACCGTCTTCGCTGATCTGGATACGACCGTCATCGGTGCCGGCATACAGCAAGCCTTCCACCAGGGGTGATTCAGACAACGAGGTAATGGTGCTGTATTCGGACATGGCATACAGGTCCCAGCTGGCATCTATGCTCCACACTCTATCCATCATGGGCATGGTCAAGCGATCGCGCTTGTGCGTCAGATCGCCACTGATGGCTGTCCAGCTGTCGCCACGGTCATCGGAGCGCCACACACGCTGGCTGGCAAAGTAGAGGGTAGCCGGATTGTGCGGGCTGATCAGGATGGGTGCATCCCAGTTGAATCGTTCTGGCGCTTCATCTGCCGCCGGTTGCGGCTGAATGTAGATCATCTCGCCCGTTACCCGGTCAAAGCGCGTCAGGTTGCCACCTTGCCATTCGGAATAGACGATGTCCGGGTTGCCGGGGTCGACCGCCTGGTCGTGGCCATCACCGAACAGGGTAATAAACCAGTCTTCGTTGCGAATGCCATGCACATTATCGGTGCGTGAGGGCCCGCCCTGAGAGTTGTTGTCCTGAGTGCCACCGTACACATTGTAGAAGGGGGTGTCGTAATCCACCGCTACTTTGTAAATCTGCGTAACGGGCAGGTTGGCAATAAAACGCCAGGTCTTGCCCAGGTCAAAGGATTCGTATAGCCCACCATCGGTTCCAAACAATATGTAATCGGCATCGTTCGGGTCGAACACCATGGCGTGGTGATCGCCGTGCTTGTAGCCGTTTGCCTGTGGCAGGAAGGTGGTGCCGCCATCCAGCGTCATGTTGAGGGTGGCATCCATCTGGTACACCCGATCAAAGCGATGTGGATCGGCGAAGATCTCCTGATAGTAATGCGGCCCGGTGCCACCCGACAGATAATCGCTGCGCTTTTCCCAGGTCTCGCCGCCATCAGCCGAGCGCCAGAAACCACCTTTGCGATTGCCCAGTTCGATGGTGGCATACACCACATTTGGATCGATGGGGGAAATAGCCAGGCCGATTTTGCCCATGTCTTCTTCGGGTAAGCCGGTTTTTAGTTGACGCCAGTTTTTACCAGCATCGGTGGATTTGAAAATGCCGGATTCAGGGCCACCGTTAATCAATGCGGCAACACTGCGAATGCGCTGGTGTTTGCTGGCGATCAGCACATCGGGGTTGCGCGGGTCGAGGTGGATTTCGTTAACGCCGGTATAGGGTCCGGCGCCGAGGATCATTTTCCAGCTCTCTCCGCCATCGCTGCTTTTGTACAGACCACGTTCGCCACCGCCGGACCACAATGGCCCCTGGGCTGCTACATAAATCACTTTGGAATCACGCGGATCGATGCGGATCATGCCGATGTGTTCGGATTCTTTCAGGCCCATGTTCTGCCAGTTGGCGCCGCCATCCAGGCTGCGATAAACGCCATCGCCGTAAGCCACGTGACGACCGCTGACATTCTCACCCGTGCCCACCCAAATGATGTTGGGATTGTTGGGGTCAATGGTGATGGCACCAATGGAGTACGAACCCTGGCCATCGAAGATGGACTCCCAAGTGGTGCCACTATTGATGGTTTTCCACACCCCGCCGCTGCCCACACCCACATACCAGACACTGCGATCGGTGGGGTCCACGGCGATGTCGGCGATGCGCCCTGACATCAACGCGGGCCCAATACCGCGCCATTCCAGGCCCTTAAGTGTGCTTTCGTTCAGCCCGGGCAACTGGGTTTCTTCCTTGTCAGCTGCACAATTGAGGTTGAAGACCAGCAGCAAGGCCATTAATACCAGTGCGCGAATGGATCGGGACATAACAATCTCCAACTTAAAGTAAATGGACGGTCTGGCCATCGACGATGGTGCGCAGCACCGGGATATTCTTGATTCGGTCCGGATCCGTGTCATGCGGGTCAGCACCCAGCACCACCAGATCGGCCAGTTTGCCCGGAGTGAGGCTGCCTTTTATCTGCTCCTCGCCAGAAGCATAGGCACCGTTAACCGTGCAGATACGCAAAGCCTCCTCGACAGTGATACGTTGGCTGGGTCCCCATACCGTGCCTTTAAAATCCTTGCGGGTGACCATGCTTTGGATGGCCATCAGCGGCTCAAACGGGCCGGGCGTGTAATCGGATGCCGGTGCCACCGGAATGTCATAGTCCAAAAAGGAGCGGTGGGCAAACATCCACTCCATTTTATCGGCACCGTAATTCTCCCACTTCTCACCATGGTAATGGGCATAGGTGTAGAAGGGTGTTGGTATGACTCCCGTAGCCTTGATACGAGTCAACAGTTGCGGATTGACCAGCGAGCAGTGCTCGATCCGAAAGCGGGGATTGGGGCCCTGCCAGTTGCGCAAAGCACGCTCATAGGCATTCAGCGTCATGTCAATGGCGACATCGCCATTGGCGTGGATGCCGATACGCCAGCCGTTGGCGACCGCATCATCCACAGCAGCATGAATTTCATCCTGATTCATGGTCAGAATGCCGTAGTCGTCCGGTTTGCCAATAAAGGCGGTGCTCATGCGCATGGTGCGCTCTGAGGCTGAGCCATCGGCCCAGTACTTCACGGCACCAAAGCGTATCCATTCATCACCAAAGCCACTGCGCAGACCTGCTGCCTTCAAATGCTCGAACAGAGGGGATGGACCATAAGGCATAAAACTCAAGCGGGTTTTCAATTCGCCGGCCGCACGTGCATCCTGATAAGCGACCAGGCTTTCCACTGCACCGAAAGAATCCGTGGTGGAAGTCAGGCCCGCTGCCGACATCAGCCCGGTCAGATAAGCCACGCCTTGTTGTCTCACGCTGCGAGTGATTTCCGGCCATTCACCGGCCCGCATGATCACCTCGGACAGGGCTTTTTCAGCTACAAAGCCATTCAGCTCGCCATTCTCATCGTGGCCAAAATGTCCGCCGGGTGGATCGGGTGAATCGCGCGTGATTCCGGCCAGTTCGAGACCACGTGAATTGACCACCGCGGTATGTCCTCCACGATGGCGAATGATGGCGGGTTGCAACGGCACGGCCTCATCCAGGTCCTGCCGGTTGGCCGGTCTTTCTTCGGCCAGCTTGGTGTCATCGTACTTGTAGCCCACCACCCACTCACCGGGTGGCGTCTGGCCGGCCTGTTCGCGCATAGCAGTTTGAATTTCTGCAATGCTGCGACGGTTTACATCGGCGCCGGTTACTTCATCAGCACCATCAGGATGGCTGTGGGAGTCAATAAAGCCCGGAAAAATGACCGCACCGCCGACATCGGATATTTCGGTGTTTGCAGCACCTA
This sequence comes from Lysobacterales bacterium, assembly GCA_034440115.1. Classification (GTDB taxonomy): domain Bacteria; phylum Pseudomonadota; class Gammaproteobacteria; order Xanthomonadales; family SZUA-36; genus JAWXBM01. The sequence goes on from JAWXBM010000075.1 coordinate 3,685, forward strand.
TAGACAGCATGTCGTCATTGCTGCCCAAGGCCAGGATGCGATTACCCCGCAAGGCGATGGCCTCAGCCCGGGGCATGGTCAGGTCCATGCTGTAAATACGCGCATTGATCAGCACGTGATCGGCTTTGACAGAAGAGTCGCCTGCTGCAAATGCAGTGCTTGCCAGAGGAAGAAACGCAGCCCCCGTTAACGCTGAGCTGCTGACAAATTGACGCCTTTTCATGCTGTACGCTCCATAGTTGCTGGGGTTTTATCAGCGGTCATCAAGCTGACAACAATCGTAAGTATCAATCCGACCATAAAGCCGGGAATGATTTCCAGTAGTTCATAGGCATGCGGTTTGATCCAGATCACCCAGGCCATGGTGGTCAGAAAGCCACCCAGCATGCCGGCAAACGCACCCCAAAGGTTAGTAGGTTTGAACCATAAGGCACAGAGTATCACCGGGCCGAAAGCAGCACCCAGACCGGACCAGGCAAACAATACAAACCAGAAAATCAGCGGACTTTGCTGCAAGGCAAAGGCCACGCCCAAAACGCCGATCAGCAGGGTCACCAGTTTGCCGGTTTTTGCCAGCGCCTCATCGCTGCGGCTGGAACGGCGCATCTTATGCAGGAAATCCCGCACCACAGCGGAGGAAGCGAGGATTAACAAGCTGTCGACCGTAGACATGATGGCGGCCAATACCACTATCATCATCACTCCGGTCATCAGCGGCGAAAGCAATTCATTGGATAACAGCGGAAATATGGTTTCGGGATCTGCCAATCCCGGAAACAGGGCCCGGCCAGCCATGCCGGTTAACACCGCGCCCATGCCAAAACAGAAAATCACCACGATGGAAATACTCATGGCGGGAACCAGGCTCTCTTCAGAGCGGGCCGACATGAAGCGCACCATCAACTGCGGTACGCCCATAAAGGGAATGCCGATGGCCAGGAAGCTCAGAATGCCGACCATGGCCAGGGTGCTTTTTCCATCCGGCCCCCAGGCGGTGAGCAGGCCCGGATCTTGCGCTCGCAATGATTCAACCACGGCTGGCCAGCCATCCGCGGCATTGATGGCCACGATGGGCATGAATATCAAGCCACCCAGCATCAGCAGGCCTTGTACCAGGTCGGTCCACGCTACGGCTTTGAAGCCGCCCACCAGGGTATAAGCAATGATCACGGTCGCGCCTACAACCACGCCTTGGGAGTAGTCCATGTCCGTAAAGCCTTCAAACGCTTTGCCGGTAGCCACCATTTGGGCGGCCACGTAAGCCCCGACCATGACCAGGATGATCAAAACGCTGAGGCCCCGCAGCAAATGCAATTTGTCATTGAATTGGGCTGCCAACACATCCGGCAGCGTGATCGCATCGTGCGCATCGGCCATACGTTTCAGCCGGCGGGAAACCACCAGCCAGGCCAGGCTGATACCCAGCACTTCACCGGCAACCACCCAGAACGCTTGTGCACCGACGGCATAGCCCATGCCGGTCAGGCCCAGCAGTAACCAGCCACTCTCGCCGGTGGCATTGGTACTGAAAGCCACCACCCAGGGCGGTAATTTCTTGCCGCCGATAAAATAGCCGCTCATGGTTGTTGATTCGCTGCGACTCCACCAGGCTACGCCCGCGAGTATCAGCAAATAGACTAAAAAAACCGCCAGTGTGATAGTCATAAGACGAGTCCTTGGTTTTGAGATTTTTGCGCTGGACTGGCGGACATTCTCAGGCTTGGGCGTGGTTCATGCAAATCCACGGTTCGAAATGTAAATTCGGGGTCAGGGCCACTATAATGGCAGGTCCAATCATTCCAGGCAGGCTGTCGTGTCCATGTCAAGTACCCATAAAGTACATTCTTTAATGGCATCAACGCTGGAGCGCAATCCGGGTATGCCCTTCGAGCCCGACCTGTTTGGCCATATCCGGGTTAATCGCAGTGCGGTCGAGCGTCGTACCGCCAGCCTGAGCAAACGCCGCTCGGTCAAAAAGGATAACCAGGCGGCCTGGTTGCTGCGGGCCATTACCTGTATCGATCTGACTACTCTGGCGGGAGACGATACGCCCGGGAAAGTGCGCCGCCTGTGCCAGAAAGCCATGCGGCCGGTGCGCCGGGACTTACTCGCGGGATTGGGCGTGGCGGATCTGGATATCAAGGTCGGCGCTGTTTGTGTTTACCACAACCTGATTGAAACAGCGGTGAACGAACTGGCAGGCAGTGGTATTCCGGTCGCGGCCGTTTCCACTGGATTTCCAGCCGGGCAAATCCCCTTGTCGTTGAAGCTGGCTCAGGTCCGCGAATCGGTTGCTGCCGGTGCCGCTGAAATCGATATTGTGATCAGCCGCGCCAAGGTGCTGACCGGAGACTGGCAAGGCCTCTACCAGGAAGTGCAGGAATATCGCGCGGCCTGCGGTGAATCTCATATAAAAGCCATACTTGCAACGGGTGAACTCGCCACCCTGAGCAATGTGGCCAAGGCCAGTTGGGTGTGCATGATAGCGGGTGCCGATTTCATCAAGACCAGCACCGGCAAGGAATCGGTCAACGCCACTTTGCCATTCAGCCTGGTGATGGTGCGGGCCATTCGCGAGTACCATGAACTGACCGGCTACCTGGTCGGCTACAAGCCAGCGGGTGGTATTGCCAAGGCCAAAGGAGCAATCGAATACCTGATCCTGATGAAAGAAGAGCTGGGTAAGCGCTGGCTCAGAAATGATTTATTCCGTTTTGGTGCCAGCAGCCTGCTGGGCGACATTGAGCGTCAGTTGGAACATCATCTGACTGGCAGCTATTCGGCCCAATTCCGTCATCCGATCAGTTAGTCCCAGTAAAGAAAACAACAGAACGCAACAGAGCAGAACAGAACAAACAGGGCAGGGAGAAGTAAATGTCAGTACGGGATGCATTTGCCAGCATGGAATATGGGAAAGCGCCGGAGAGTGCGACAGAAGCCCTGGCCTGGTTGCAGCAACGTTCTTCACGTTTTGATCATTTCATCAATGGAACTTGGCAGGCTCCTGCTGGAGGCAGCTATTTCGCCAGTATGAATCCCGCCAATGGCCAGCAGCTTGCCGAAGTGGCCGATGGCAACGCTGCTGACGTGGATCAAGCCGTAGCGGCGGCACTAGCGGCCCAACCCGGCTGGGCCAGGTTGGGTGGCCACGGTCGCGCCCGTTACCTTTATGCCATAGCACGCCATATCCAGAAGAACAGTCGTTTGTTTGCCGTGTTGGAGTCGATGGACAATGGCAAGCCCATCCGTGAATCGCGTGACATCGACATACCGCTGGTAGCCCGGCATTTTTACTATCACGCCGGTTGGGCGCAGTTGGCGGAAAGTGAGTTTGCTGCTTACCAGCCATTGGGCGTAGTTGGACAGATCATTCCGTGGAATTTCCCTTTGCTGATGTTGAGTTGGAAAGTGGCTCCGGCCTTGGCCATGGGCAACACGGTGGTATTGAAGCCGGCCGAGTTCACTTCAGCCACTGCCGTTCTGTTTGCTGAAATGTGCAGTGAAATTGGTTTGCCTGCCGGTGTATTCAACCTGGTGCTGGGAGATCACAAAGCCGGTGAGGCAATTACCAACCATAAGGACATTGCCAAACTGGCCTTTACCGGATCAACCGAAGTGGGGCGCATTTTGCGCCGCGCTACCGCTGGCACCGGCAAGAAGCTGACACTGGAGCTGGGCGGCAAGTCGCCCTTTATCGTGTTCGAAGATTCCGATCTGGACAGTGCAGTCGAAGGTCTGGTGGATGCCATCTGGTTCAATCAGGGGCAGGTGTGCTGTGCGGGTTCACGTCTGTTGGTGCAGGAATCGGTGGCTGACCGTTTGCATGAAAAAGTGCGCCAGCGCATGGCCAAGCTGGTTATTGGCGACTCACTGGACAAGAGCGTCGATATCGGTGCCATGATTGATCAAAGCCAGGTCGAGCGGGTCAGTAAACTGGTTGAACTGGGCGTTGAAGAAGGGGCTGAAAAATGGCAGCCCAAATGCGATTTGCCAGCAGGCGGATGTTTTTATCCGCCCACTTTACTCACCGACGTGCAGCCATCTTCCACTCTGGCGCAGGAAGAGATTTTCGGCCCAGTGCTGGTTTCCATGACATTCCGCACACCCAGCGAGGCGGTGCAACTGGCCAACAACAGCCGTTATGGCCTGGCTTCCAGCGTGTGGACTGAGAACATCAATCTGGCGCTGGATATTGCGCCACAGATCAAAGCCGGTTCGGTGTGGGTGAATTGCACCAATCAGTTCGACGCAGCCGCAGGTTTCGGCGGCTACCGGGAATCGGGTTTTGGCCGTGAAGGTGGTAAGGAAGGCTTGTACGAATACATCAAGCCCAGGTGGGAGAGCGAACTGGCAGACCAGCCGGTAACTCCCTTACCGCAGACGAAAGCGAAGCCGGCTGCCATCAACCAGGATTTACCCTCCATCGATCGCACCGCCAAGTTGTACATCGGTGGCAAGCAGGTGCGGCCGGATGGCGGCTACAGCCGCCCGGCTGTGGATGCACAAGGCCGGGTGATTGCGGAGATTCCTGCCGGTAACCGCAAAGACATACGCAATGCCGTGGAAGCAGCGCAAGCAGCCCAAGGCTGGGGCGGCACAACCGCGCACAATCGTGCCCAGGTGATGTTTTACATCGCCGAAAACCTGGCCGCGCGCGCCGAGGAATTCAGCCGCAGACTGGCTCAGTTGAGCGGCCGTGGCATGGCCGATGCACAAGCCGAAGTTGCCTTGTGCATCAACCGTATTTACACCTATGCCGCCTGGTCGGACAAGTACGACAGCCAGGTGCATTCAACGCCGTTCCGCAATGTTACCCTGGCGATGAAAGAGCCGTTGGGTGTGATCGGCATTGTGGCGCCGGAAGAAGCGGGTTTGCTGGGATTAATATCCACCATCATGCCGGCCATCGCCATGGGTAATGCCGTGGTGGCTGTTCCATCTGAGCACTATGCCTTGCTGGCCACTGATTTTTACCAGGTGCTTGATACCTCTGACCTGCCTGGCGGTGTCGTCAATATCGTTACTGGAAATCGGGATGAATTGACCGATGTGCTGGCACGACATTACGATATCGAGGGTTTGTGGTACTGGGGCAGTGCAGCGGGCAGCAAGCTGGTGGAAGAGCAGGCTGCAGCCAGCATGAAGCGCACCTGGGTTAATCATGGCCGCTACCACAATTGGTGCAGTGCCGAGCAGGGTGAGGGCGAGCTGTTCCTGCGCCGTGCTACCGAAATCAAAAACATCTGGATTCCTTATGGTGAGTAGAGGTGCTCAGGCCAGACTGGTCTGGTTGGCCATTGCCCTGTTGCCGGTTTTGAGCGCCTGTGCAACGGTGGTGGCTTCGGCCGGTAGCGGGCTGGCGGGAAATCTGACCACGGCCATGATGAATCAGGACGACCCGGCTATCGTGCGTGACGGCGCGCCAGCCTATTTGCTGATGCTGGACAGTTTTGTGGAAGGCTCGCCGGACAGCTCACCGGTGCTGGCTGCGGCTGCTGAGTTGTATTCCGCCTATGGTGTGGTGTTTGTGGATGATCCAACCCGTGCGCAGCGCCTCACAGCCCGGGCCCAGTCCTATGGGCAGCGGGCCATCTGCGTGGCGAATGAGGTCATGTGTGGTTCCTGGAAGCTTCCCTACGAAGCGTTCGTCGAAAAACTGGCCTTCGTTAAGCCCAAACAGGCCGATGTGTTGTTTACTTTTGGCCTGAGCTGGATTGCTTACATCCAGGCACACGGTGATGATTTCCCGGCGTTGGCGAAATTGCCCCAGGCTGAAGCCATTCTGGCCAGAGTGCAAGTTTTGGATCCAACTTATCGTGCTGCCACGGTGGAGCATTACCTGGGCATACTGAATACCATCAGGCCACCGGCACTGGGTGGCAATTTTGAGGCCGGTCTGGCGCACTTCGAGCGGGCTATGGATTTATCGTTTGGCCACGACCTTGGTATCAAGGTGGATTTTGCCAAATACTATGCACGTACCTTGTACGAGCGTGAGTTACACGACCGCTTGCTAAACGAAGTTCTGGCGGCTGATCCCAAGCAGCGCGGTTACACCTTGTTCAATACCCTGGCACAGGAAGATGCTCAGGAATTGCTGGATTCGGCCGATAACTATTTCTGAAGCCCGGTTGGGCTTTTTCGTAAACGACAGGGAACGATTTGATGAATTTTCTGCTCAAGCAATGTTTTGTAATGATGGCCTGCCTTGTGTCTGTTGTAGTCCAAGCACAAACTCCAGCGCAAACGCTCAAAATAGCCACGGTGGTTCCGGAAGCTTCAGCCTGGATGAAATCCATGCGCGCGGGAGGCGCTGAAATCCAGCAGCGCACGGCAGGGCGCGTTAGCCTGAAAATATACGGCGGCGGAGTGCAGGGCAACGACAAACAGGTGCAGCGCAAGATGCGCACTGGCCAACTGCATGGCGGGGCCTTCACTTCCGGTGCCATGAGTAACTTCCAGCAGAACGCTGATCTGTATTCGCTGGGTTTGATGTTCAACACTATTGAAGAAGTCCAGTACGTGCGGCAGCAACTCGATAGCGTATTGATAGAGCGCTTGTTTGAGGCCGGTTACATCTGTTTTGGTTTTGCCGGTGGCGGCTTTGCTTACATGATGTCCAACACACCTTTGCGCAGTGCCGCAGATACCAGTGGCCAGAAAATCTGGACGCCAGAGGGCGATGCCCTGGCCTATGCCGCGCTGGAGGCCATTGGTGTGGCGCCCGTTTCCATGCCAATTACCGATGTAATGACGGGTTTGCAGACGGATCTGCTCAACAGCGTTGCTGTGCCTCCGGTTGGTGCCGTGGTGCTGCAATGGCATACCCGTCTCAAGTACATTACCGACCTTCCTCTGGCCTATGTTTATGCGGCTATTCTGATTGATCGCAAGGCTTTCGAGCGTTTGCAGCCGGACGACCAGAAAGTGGTTCACGAAGTACTTGAAAAGGTTTACCGCGGTTTTGATGCCAGCGGCAACCAGGACAACATTTCTGCATTGAAGGCTCTGCAGGACAGCGGTCTGGAGCTTGTCAGTCCTGATCCGAACGAAGTTGAAATGTGGCGGGAAGCGGTAAATCAGTCGCAGAATAAACTGGCCAAAACGGGTGCAATTGACTCCGCTCTGTTAGGGCAAATGCAGCAATTGCTGGCTGATTATCGCAGCCGGTCCGGCTCCTGAGCGGCACAGATTGTTGAGTTTGCAATTGCGCGAATTCATAACCGCGGCAGGTCGTTTCGGCAAGGCAGCCGAAACCACTCTGTTGGTGCTGTTGCTGGGTGGAATGATTTTGCTGGCATTCGCGCAGATTGTTTTGCGTAATTTCTTTGATATCGGCTTGCAGTGGGGCGATGAGTTGCTACGTATGCTGGTGCTGTGGCTGGCGCTGGCAGGAGCGGTTGCCGCCAGCCGCACCGACAAGCACATCAGTATCGCCGTACTGGACCGGTTTTTGCCGGAATTCATCAGCAAGCTGGTGCAATTGGTGCTGCATCTTTTTACCGCGGTTGTTTGCGCTGTCGTTGCCTGGTTCAGTTTGCAGTTTGTGCTTACCTCGCGGGAGTACGGTGATCTGATACTTGGCAATGTGCCGGCCTGGTGGCTGCAATCGGTGCTGCCACTCGGCTTTGCCTTGATCGCCTGGCGCTATTCGTTATTCCTGTTAAAAGATGGGTTTGCTTTGTTTTTCAGCGAGAAATCAACATGAGCCTGGTGTTGCTGGTGTCAGGCTTGCTGATATTGCTGGCGCTGCTCGGTGCGCCCTTGTTCGCCATCATCGCCGCCAGTGCCATGTGGGGTTTTTACCGTGAGGGTATTGATTTCCAGGCCCTGGCAATCGAATTTTATGGCATTGCCGAAATGCCCATCCTGTTGGCCATACCGCTATTTACGTTTGCCGGTTATTTGTTAAGCGCGAGCAAGGCGCCCCAGCGCTTGGTGCGCTTGACCCAGGCCTTGCTGGGCTGGATGCCTGCGGGGCTGGCAGTGGTGTCGTTGGCAGTCTGTGCCTTGTTCACGGCTTTTACCGGGGCATCGGGTGTCACCATAATCGCGCTGGGAGCACTGCTGCTACCGGCTTTGCAGCAAGCGGGTTACCCGCAGAAATTCAGCCTGGGCCTGGTCACTTCCGCCGGTAGTCTGGGTTTGCTGTTTGCGCCTTCCTTGCCATTAATTCTTTACGGTGTGATCGCCGAGATTTCTGTGGACAGCCTGTTCCGGGCCGGCATTCTACCGGGCATTGTGATGCTGGTAGCCCTGTCTGGTTACAGCGTCTGGATCAATCGGGCAGTACGGGTTCCGCTGAGTGATTTTTCCTGGGCTGAGGTGAGGGCAGCCGTGCGTGAGTCCGCCTGGGAAATTCCGCTACCGATCGTGGTGCTGGGTGGAATTTACAGTGGCTACTTCGCCATCTCCGAAGCGGCCGCCGTAACGGCTTTGTATGTTTTGATCGTCGATATGCTGATTCTGCGCGAAGTGTCGTGGCGCAAGTTGCCCGAGATCATGCGCGAGTCCATGGTATTGGTAGGCGGCATATTGATCATCCTGGGAATGTCATTGGCATCCACCAATTACATGATCGATGCAGGTGTGCCACAGAAGTTGCTGGCCCTGGTCAGCCAGTTTGTCAGCAGCGAACTCAGTTTCCTGTTATTGCTGCTGGTATTCCTGCTGATACTGGGCGCGATACTCGATATTTTTTCCGCCATCGTGCTGGTGGTACCGCTGATCCTGCCAGTGGCTATGCAATTCGGCGTTGATCCCATCCACCTTGGAATTGTTTTCCTGGCCACCATGCAATTGGGGTATTTGACTCCACCGGTGGGTTTGAACCTGTTTATTTCCAGCTTCCGTTTTGAACGGAGCATTGTTGAGGTTTACCTCTCCACCTTGCCGTTTTTCGTCATCCTGTTGTTGTCGGTAGTGTTAATCGTATTCTGGCCCTGGTTATCACTGGTTTTGGTCTGAGCGGCAGAGTTGAAGGCACCAGTGGCATGCTGTCAGGTGAATGAGCTGTGGCTGTAATGCTAAAGTGACCGGCGTAGTAATAGCTTCGAACTGGTTTTGCTGGTCTTATTGAAACGGACTTTGATGGGTTAGCCTGATGCCAATAAAAACAAAACTGCCAACCAAGCTGATTTTTAGCTGGTCATTCACAGTCATCTGCCTGTTCGCGCTTTCTGCGCCAATTTCTTTCGCGGCCGGAACCGCAATTTATCGTTGTGGTCCTGCAGGCAGCCAGAGATACTCGCAAATTCCCTGCGAGGAAGATTCTGAGCAGTTGGTGGTGGAAGATCATCCCATGTTCAGCGATTCTGCTGCGGCAACCCCAACTACCGATGCCGATCAGCAGAACACTGCGGTGGCGAACGAAGGTTCCGATGCGGCCAGTAAAGCTCAGGCCTTCATCACCCAGTTGGAGAAACAACGTAGTGAGCAATTGGCTGAAATAGACCGGGAAATTGGAGATCTGCAGTCCGGGGAAGCAAGCCAGAATGAGCAGGATGATGGCGCTGCTGCTGAAATGGATGCCTCGTTGTTGACCAGTTTGCAGTCGACACGGCAATCCATTGTGGCCGAGTACGATGCCATGATTGATGCCGCCAGGCAGCGTATACCAAATCCCTGAAATCGCTGTTGGTGCTATTTATCGGGATTGCGGTGCTGCAATACAAGACGCGGCAAAGTAGAATCCGCCGATGAAACTGCTTCGTGAACCTTTTTTCCTGCTGCTCCTCAGCGGCCTGCTGGCTGGCCTGGTTTTTCTGGGCTTGCAGCCACCGCAGGCTTTACCCGCGTCTGCACCTGCAACAGCGTTTTCCGCCGACCGGGCGTTGTCGATTTTGCAGGCGCTGAACAAAGAAAACCTGCCGCATCCGGCCGGGTCACAGCAAAACCAGATGATACGTGAACGTATCCAGGCACAATTGCAGGAACTGGATTTTGAGATCCAGTTGCAAAGCCTGTTTCATTGCAATCCCAAATTTGGCCTTTGCAGCCCGGTTGAAAACCTGATTGCCAGGCTGCCGGGCCAGGCCACTGGCTCGGCCTTGCTGCTGACCGCTCACTACGACAGCGTTGAAGCAGGGCCAGGCATGGGTGACGACGGTGCCGGCGTCGCTGCCTTGCTGGAAATAGCCCGCATGGCGGTTCTGCGGGGTGGCTTCCAGCATGACCTGATCTTTTTGTTCAGTGATGCAGAGGAGCAGGGACTGGTTGGGGCCGATGCATTCGCCACTCAGCATGCGTGGTTCAAGGACGTAGATGCGGTAATCAACCTTGAGGCGCGCGGAGTCAGCGGTGCCAGCTCCATGTTTGAAACAGGCAATGGCAACCGTTCCTTTATTCGAATGCTGGCACAGTCGTTGGATAGGCCGGTGGCCAATTCGTTGAGCCGGGAAGTTTATCGGCGCATGCCCAACGATACCGATTTTTCTGTCTATCGAGAGCTGGGACTCAGCGGCTTCAATTTTGCCTTCACCGGCGGTGCGGCGGTATACCACAGCGCCATTGATGATTCGCGCGAACTGGCTGCCGCCAGCCTGCAGCACCATGGACAAAATGTGTGGGCATTATTGGCCGTATTGGATCAGCGCGACCTGCAGCGCGTCACTACCGTAGAAGATGCAGTGTACGTCGACCTGTTTGGGCACAAGTTGCTGCATTACCCGGACAGCAGTTCAGCCGGGTTGGCGCTGGTGTTGGCGGTACTGCTACTGGTGTTGATCCGCATGACCTTCAGGCAGCAGTTATCTTTACGACAGTCAGCATGGACCCTGTTGTTCATACTGCTGCTGTTGCCGTTGCTGCTTGGGCTGGGCTGGTTATTGTCCTGGCCACTGGGTCATTGGCCTGATCTCAATCGCCTGGGCCATCCTTATCCCTGGTTGGGACGTATGGCACTGTTCCTCACTGCGGTGCTGGCATTGCGATTGATTTTGAATGGCTTGTGCCAACGAGCCACCACGGGTTCGATCACGCTGATCAGTTGGCTGGTTTTTGCCGCTCTGGCCATGGGCCTGTCCATGCAACTCACTGCTGCCAGCTTTATAGGCGTTTTGCCTATGTTGGCGTTTGTTGTCGGCGCTGTGCTGGATGGCCTCCTGCGCAAGCGCTACACACAATTGCTATTCGCCCGCCTGTTTGGCTTTATGGCAGCGGTATACCTTGGCTGCTACTTTTTCTTCATGCTGGAAGTGGTGGTGAGCTTTGAGCATGCAGCTTTGCTGATCGCACCATTTATTCTGCCTTTAATCGCCGTTTTGCCTTTAATCTCAGCTAATGAGAGCAGGCCGGGTTCCTTTCGATGGAGTACCGCTCTGATCGCGCTGCCCATAGTGTTGGCCTGTATAGGCCAGCAGTTTATTCCCGGGCACACCATAGACCGGCCCAGGGCCATGAACCTGGTTTATCGTGCCATCGAAGGTCAGGAGGCCGCCTGGTGGCAATTGCAAGGCGGCAGCAGCGCGATTGACAAACACTACGCTGCACGAAATGGCTTTGGCCCGCAAACGCTGGTGGTGCCGGGCAGGGCGCAGCAGGAGATCATTGCCAGGCCAGCGCAGGTATTCGAGTATGCTCCAGTCCTTTTGCAAAAGAGTTCGCAACAGGACAATGGCAGCCTGTTCAGGCTAGCGCTGCAATTGGAAATTCCTGCAGAGCTTCGTCAATTGACCTTGTTCCTGCCAGAAGGATTGGCTTATTCTTCCATCCGCGTGGCCGGAGTATTGGCGCTGCAAGATATGGAACCACCAACCAACAAGGAGCAGCGCCGTGCCATCGTGATCAATCGGCCTGCGCCGGGTTCCTTGTCGATAGAAATCAACCGCCCATCAACGTCGGTCGATGATGATTTAGTGCTAGCCGCCCGGGCACGATTCGGTTTGTCTGACGCGGTATTGCAGGAAGCCTTGTCCGGCTGGCCATTGGATGCACAAGCACAACAGCATGGCCATCGGGCAGAGGTGGATTTTTTGCTGGACACCAGCACAAAGTAATGCTTTATAAAGATAGTATAACCACTTGAAATATAAGTTAAATATAGAGTAAATGTTGTGCGAAGTTATGCCACGTTAGCACTTGGCCAGGCTTTGGGATTGTTGGAAACGACAACGCCCGTACCGGTGGGTCGCGAAGTGCTGCTGCAAACCAGCCATTGCGGTGTTTGCCACAGCGATGTGCACATGCACGATGGCTATTTCAACCTGGGCCAAGGCAAGAAATTACAGGTCAAGGGCGACACTGATCTGCCGATGGTATTGGGGCATGAAATCGTTGGCAAAGTAGTGGCTAAAGGTCCGAATGCTGATGCTGATGCTGATGCTGATGCTGATGCCGATGCCAATGACGATGGTATCGAAGTGGGAAAATCGTACGCGATATATCCCTGGATAGGCTGTGGAGACTGTGCCTGTTGCCGGGGCGGCATGGAACAATTGTGTCAGCAACCGAGTTGCCTGGGTAACCAACTCGCCGGTGGCTTTGCCGATCATGTGCTGGTACCCGATGCCAAATATTTGTTGGATTACGGTTCGCTGGATCCGGCCATAGCTGCCTGTTACATGTGTTCCGGCATCACTGCCTACAGTGCTCTGCGCAAGATCGAAGCTTTTGCCAGCAGCGGGCCCTATATGCTGCTGGGTTTGGGCGGGGTTGGCATGATGGCTTTACAACTGGCACTGGAGCTGTTCGAACATCCGCCGCTGGTAGCTGATATAGACGAACGCAAATTGGATATGGCACGGCAATTGGGTGTAACACAAGCCTACAACCTCACTGAAGAGGGGATATTCAAGCGGATCAAGAAGGAAACTGGCGGCCTGGCAGGCCTGGTGGATTTCGTTGGTGCTGAAACTACACTGAATCCAGCGGTCAGCGCCATGCGCCAGGCTGGCAAGATAGTGGTTGTTGGTTTGATGGGAGGTGCTCTGCAAATCCCCATTCCGTTTTTGCCCTGGAAAGCGCTGACCATCCAGGGAACATACGTGGGCAGTCTGCAGGAAGCCAAAGAATTATTGGCGCTGGCGCAGGAAATCCAACTGGCCCCCATTCGGATTGAGCTGCAACCGCTGAGTGCAGCCAGCGAGGTGCTGGACCGATTGCGGCAAGGATCCGTCGTTGGTCGTGTGGTACTGCAACCCGGTCTGGATCAGGCTATCACCAGATAGGTGTTGTACTCAAAGGGGCTTACCGCACCGGTAAACTCCAATTGTTCGACACGTTTCATTTGTATAAAGGCTTCCTGTAAGTCCTCGCCCATGGACTGCGCGACAAAACAGGAATTCTCAAACACTCCTAAGGCTTCAAACCCGTTGCCTGGCAGAATGGGTTCTTCATCACTGGGGCTACTGCTGTTTAGTGGGTCCGCTTCCAGCCGGTTTTCTATGCCGCACAGGATGTCGACAATCGGCTGGCGCATCAAATCACTGCAATTGTCGGTGTCATCTTTCACCCCCAAACGCCTTTTATGATGGCATCTGCTGCACTACCATGGCTTCGATCAGTTGTGGGCCTTTATGGCGCATCGCAGCGGCGAATAGTTCGTCAAATTCTTGTGCACTATTCGCACGCTTGGCGCTCATGCCCATACCCTGTGCGATTTCCACCCAGTTGAGTTTAGGATTGGCGAGGCTGAGCATGGACAATGTTTTTGCGGTAGGCTGACCAGCGCCGACCCGAGCCAACTCTATATTCAGAATGGCATAACTGTTGTTATTCATGATCACTACCGTGACATCGGTTTGCTCTCGCACCATGCTCCACAGAGCCTGCAGCGTATACATGCCGCCGCCATCGGCTTGCAAGGCGATTACTTTTCTTTGCGGGCAGGCTATGGCGGCGCCCAATGCAAGTGGCAGCCCCTGACCAATGGCGCCGCCGGTTAGCGTCAACCAGTCGTGCGCGGCAGCGTGTTCAGTACAGGCAAAAATTCCCAGTCCGCAGGTTGCAGCCTCATCCGAGACGATGGCGTCGTTGGGTAGCAGGCGGTTGATGCTCTGGCCTATGGCCGCTGGCGTCAATAATCCATTGGGTGCTGCCATGTCAGCCGCTGGCTCAAGTGTTGCTGCGTTCTTGTTAGCTCCCAGCTTTTCAGCCAGCCGGGTCAGGGCGTCGAGCAGATCTTCTTCTACCGCTGCCAGGCTGGTAACGGTGCATTCTTCCGGCACCAGCCAACTGGGCTTGCCGGGGTAAGCGAAAAATGACACCGGTGCTTTAGCTCCAACCGTAATCAATTGTCGGCATTCCTTTAAAGCGTCCATGGCCTGTTCAGCAAAGTAGGGCAGCCGCTCAACACTTACTCGACCGCTGCCCCGTTGCAGACGGCTGGGAAATGTTTCACAGATGATGCGGGCGCCGCAGGTTTGGGCAATACGGCCAGCCAAGGTCAGGGCTTCAGCACGCAAGGCTCGCCCACCCAGAAACAATGCTGCAGGCGCTCCACTGCTTAAAGCTGAAGCGGCGCGTTCAATGGCCGCGTCATCCACTTTACGCACTGCCGGCAAGGGTAGCGTTGGCGCGGATATGCTGGCCGGTTCCCAGGCATGATTGGCCGGGGCGATAAAGCTGGCGATTTGGCCGTTGCCCCGCAAAGCTGCCTGCACCGCAGCCGCGCCCACTGCAGCCAGGTTATCAGCAGAATCGGAAACTCCTACCCAGTGCGATGCCAGCTCACAATAGGCCTTGACATTCGAAGTCAGCGGCGCATCGTATTGCAGATGGTACGTGGCATGATCACCCACCATGTTGAGCAGTGGCACATGGGCGCGTTTGGCATTGTGTTGATTGGCCATGCTGTTGGCAAAACCAGAACCCAGATGCAACAGGGTCAGAGCCGGCTTGTCCGCCATCCGCCCATAACCATCGGCTGCACCGGAGACCACACCCTCGAACAGGCACAGTACCGCGCGCATGCTGGCGCTGTTGCCAATGGCCGAAACCAATTGCATTTCCGAGGTTCCCGGGTTGGCAAAGCAGACTTCCACTCCGGCATCCACCAAAGTGTTCAACAGGTTTTCAGCACCATTCATGCGGCATGGACTCCAGTTTCAAAAGCGGACAAATCAAATATTTTTCCACGGTTCAACAGGTTCTGCGGATCCAGTGACTGTTTCAGTAATTTCATCAAAGCCAGCTCCTGCGGCGAGCGACACAAATGCAAATAAGGCTTCTTTTCCAGACCTATGCCGTGCTCTGCTGAGATGATGCCGTTACGCGACCGCAGGCATCCATAAATGATTTCCTCGACCCGTTGCACGCTGTCATGGTTCAGGCTGCCCACTGACAAAACCGGATGGATATTGCCATCGCCGATATGACCAAAGAACACGCTTTTCGATTGCGGGAAGGCCTCAGCCAGTTGCTGCTTGACCTCAATGACATAGTCGTCCATCTGCGCGATATTCAAACTCACATCGAAGGTGATAGAGGGGTGCATATGGTGCAGTAGCGCTTCGATATCATCGCGAATAGCCCAAAGATCTTCTCTTTGTTGCTCATTCTGCGCAATCACTGCATCGACGATCAATTCCTGATCAAAAGCTTGTTCCAAAGCATGTTCAAAGCTGCTGCGGTCGTTTTCTTCGTGTGCGCCAGTGGATTCAAGCAGTACATAAAAAGGGTGATCAACAGCCAGTGGCAAGCCATGTTTCGCGCCATCGCCAATGATCAGGCGGTAAAAATCATTCCACAGGACTTCAAAGGCGCTGAGGTTGCCACCGAGCTCGGCTTCCATACTGCGCAGCAGTTTACTGACCCGGCTGAACCCGGACAGGGCAATCAGTGCCGTATTGCGACTGCGCGGCAATGGCCGTAAGCGCAGAACCGCACGGGTAACAATACCCAGCGTACCTTCTGAGCCGATAAACAATTGCTTCAGGTCGTAGCCGGTGTTGTTTTTCAACACGCTGTTCATGGAAGAAATTACAGTCCCGTCAGCCAGCACCGCTTCCAGGCCAAGCACCTGTTCTCTGGCCATGCCATAGCGAATCACGCCATTGCCACCGGCATTGGTGGAAATATTGCCTCCGATGGTGGCTGAGCCACGGGCTCCCAGGTCCAACGGAAACAACAGGCCATGCTCTTCAGCGACCTGTTGCACCTGTTGCAGCACCGCGCCAGCTTGTACCGTCATGCTGCGGTTTTCACGATCCACGTTTTCAATAGTGCGCATGCGTTCCAACGAAATAACCAGATCGCTAGCACTGCTGCAACCGCCCTTAACCAGGCCAGTCATGCCACCGTGTGTGACCACCGTCTGATCGTGCGCATGGCATATTTTCAGCACTGCAGAAACTTCTTCGGTAGTAGCCGGCCGCACAATACAAAAGGCCTGCACACTCTCCTTGTGGCCCCAGGCTTCCGGTCGGCTAAGCACATCATTGCCAGTGAGCACTCCTGCTTCGCCCACAACGGCACGTATGCTATCAATGATGGCTGTCATATTTTGTTCGTTCGCATTCAGGACTTGAGTCGCAGCATAAAGCTCAGAGCACGCCGGGCCAGTTTGCCATAAGGCGGCGCAAATATTTTCAGAGCGCTGAATCTGGCCTGGTAAAACACCGGCCGTAATTTGGAAAAAGCCAGGAAGCCTTCGCGGCCATGATAATGACCCATACCGCTGGAACCGACGCCGCCGAAGGGCAGGTCGTGCTGTGCCTGGTGTAACAAGACATCGTTCACGCACACCCCACCCGACATCACGTGGGTAATGTAGTGCTGCTGTAATTGCCGGTCATTGGTAAACGGATAAAATGCCAGCGGACGGTCCTGGCTGTTGATGTAAGCAACTACTTCCGCAGGTTCTTTATAGGTTTTGACCGGCAGAATGGGGCCAAAAATTTCGCGCCGCAACACAGCCATTTCCGCAGTCGGATTCAGCACCAGGTGAGGCGGGAATTTGCGCAGGTTCACATCCGCCACCTGGCCGTCACTGAGATCAACCAGACGGGCGCCTTTTTCTCGGGCGTCTTCCAGGGCAGATTGCAGGCGCTCAAAGGACTTTTGATCAATGATGGAGGTGTAGTCGTTGCTGTGGATATCAGGAACGTGTTTTTTGCACCATTCCACGCAATGTTGCACAAATTGTTCAAGCTGACTTGCATGCACCCAGGCGTAGTCCGTGGTGATGCAAATTTGCCCGGCATTGAACATCTTGCCGAACATGATGCGCTCCACGGCTTTTTGCAGTGGAAAATCAGCAGCAATCACAGCCGGTGATTTACCCCCAAGCTCCAGCGTTACCGGTGTGAGGTTGGCGGCAGCGGAGGCCATGACTGCACGTCCGGTCGCCCCGGAACCGGTAAACAACAGGTGATCAAAGGGCAGTTTTGAAAACTGTATGCCCACCTCGCCGGTTTCCTCATAAAACTTCAGTTTTTCAGCAGGAAAGTAATTTGGCGTTATCTTTATCAGCAGTTGCGTAAGGGCCCGAGAATTTTCTGACATCTTCACCATGGCTCGATTACCGGCCGCAAAGATCGAAACCAGCCCGCTGAAAGCCAGTTGGATGGGAAAATTCCACGGTACGATGGTGCCGACCACACCCAATGGTTGCGGTATCACCCGGTTGCGCGCACCGGGATAAATGGTCACGTCGATGGCGCGTTTTTGCGGCTTCATCCAGCGCTTGAGATGCTTCAGGTTATCGGCAATGGATTCCAGCACCAGAAAAATTTCAGCGAATTTGGTCTCGAACTCCGAGCGATTGCCATAATCCTGATTCACCGCCGCAATCAGTTCCTGTTGGTTTTCGAGCAACAATCGCTTCAGGGCCAACAGATCGCTGCGTCGCTGCTCGTAACCGGGGCAGGGCTGCTCAAGATAGGCCTGCTTTTGGGCCGCCAGATCAGCCTGCAGGGCTGGCCTGCAACTATCGGTGTCATCAGCACCCGTCAAATTTCTGACTGCGGTATTCATCTCATTGGTTCTCCGGTTTCTTGGCCCTATCTTGAAGTTCAAACCACAGGGTCTAGGCCATAAAGCATTGTGGGGCATTGCTTCAAACGGTGCCAGTTGCGTGTGTCTGCCATGCACAATCAGTGCGGTATCTGGACAGCCTTCGAGGTTGGCCGGAACTTGCCTCCTTCACGTGCGATTCAACTGTGTTGCTTGATGAACAGACACAACAGGGGTAAGCAACATATTGTGAAAGGTTTATGCGCTCCGTGCAGTGGCGTCATCGTCCGCGTGGTGCATAATGAATAGAAACGCAGCGGGCAAAGACGCGCGTCCCGCTCTACACTTGAATTGCAAATGATTTTGCCGGGTATACCTGCTATAGGCGTCGCGCACAGACCATTACCGGGGTACGCCCAGAACATATGCAACAAGGTATTCGCAAATCCCATCACTGTGTAAACCGCCATCGCGGTGCCGATGGACACAACGACGTCGACCAGGAGTACTTTGATGACCTATGAATCTGCCACAGCCGAGCTGAAGTCCTACCGCGTATGGGATGCGCCCACGCGATGGTTTCACTGGATCAATGTGCTCAGCGTACTAACGCTCGCCGGGCTCGGCCTGATGATCCTGAACGCCGGTTCCTTTGAGATACCCAGTGCTGGCAAGATCCTGCTGAAGACCTTACACGTCTGGACGGGCTACGTG
>JAWXBM010000076.1:0-49493 GCA_034440115.1 Lysobacterales bacterium
CTCAACATGCCAACATCACGACATTCCACGTCACACACCGGGTTGTTCTCGGCGCTGCGAAAGTCTTCGAACACGACGCGATCGGCTACGCCCTTGGAGTTGGAATTGTTGTCGCGCCATAACACCTGCACCTCAGCATGCTCCAACACATCCAGCACATTCTGTGTCGCCGCCGCCTCGGCATTGGTGAAGTCTGCGCGATTCTCACGGTCGAACATGCACGGCACAGACACAGATGTTGAGGTACCACAGGCATGCACCAAGCTGAAGCTGATGACATTTTCTGCTTCCAATCGCGGACTGGTTTGGCGTTCATAGCCATTGATAGAAAAGCGATCGGCGCGGGCCGTTTCGCCCAGCACCATGATGATAAGTTCGCGGTCAATGTCGGCGGCTGGAGTGTGTGCATCCATCCCAATCGATTCGACCTCAACCGGTGAAATCGAAATGCCTCTCTTGCTGTATTTGTAAACCGCATACACCGGCGTCAACGGATTGGCGTAATAGCGCAACATTTTGTGCTCGCGTACAAAGCTGGCGAAAAAAGAGCTGAAGATCAGCACAATAGCGATCAGGGTTACCAGCGCCAGACCAGCCAGTTTCAAGCGTGCCAGCCAGGCCTTGCCGACAGCAGCGGACTGAATCTGTATGTCCCAAATCAGATACGACGGCACCAAGCCCATCAACAGCAGGTACATAACAAAGCGGGGCGTCAGCAGATCTCCCGTTTCAGCCGCGTCGGTGGCGAACGCATTCATCAGCATGTCACTGTCAATCACGACGTTGTAGGTATCCATGAAGTAAGCCGATACGGCCGAAATCACAAACAACAGCATCAGCGCAGGCTTGATGGTCCGGCGGAACGAAAACAACAGCAGCAACAGGGTCAAAGCGCACAGCAAGACCACGGCCACGGCCACGACATGCAAGCCGGCATTCGGCTGACCGGCAAAGGTGCCGGCCAGGTTGCGGAAGAAGGCGACATTGGCAAATACCGTCAAAAACAAAGCCGAAACCAACACGAGTTTGTTTGCTGTCATCTGCATCTTCATGTTTTTACTCCGCCTATCGTTGGTTCTGTTCTGTTGGCTGGCATGGCGTGATCCGCTAACTTGTCATTCTTGATTGACCCCGGCCAACGGCTGGGGCGGAATAGCATGAACATGCCCAATGCACCAAACCAGCAGATGCTTAAAGTCCACAAATCATGCGACAGAAAATGCCCACCGCGGGACTGCTGGCCCAAGGCGAATATCCAACCCACTAGCAAACCCGGCAGCAGGAACCGGGCCGGGTTTTTTACAAAGGGCATAGCGGCAAAATACATCGCCAGTAAAATAAAACCACCGGACGCATGCCCCGCAGGAAAGCATCGCCCAATATCCGTTACTCCAAAACTGTGGTCGAAAGTGCGTAGATAAGGCAGTTCGCCACCGTAACGAATCAGGTCCCAGGGGCAATCCACCGGGCTAAATTTTTTGAACGATGCTATCAATGCCGGTACAACGGCCATGGTAGTGAGCAAGTAACTCATCGGTGCGCGCCAGTTACGCAAGCCCGGGCGGAAATAGCTGAGAATGATCAGCGCCAGCGCCGACAGGCCAATGCCGATGATCAGTTGTTTACCATGGTGGTGAATCAGTTCATAACTCACCCAGTGACTGCGCCAGGCCCAGTGCCCGCCTTGCAGCGCATACCACTGATCAGCCAGCCACAAATCCACGCTGGTGTGCTCAATGGAAAAAAGTACGGTACTGGCCAGCACCAAAGGCAGCCATAGATGCCAAGCCCAGAAGCGTTTGCTGGGTTGCCAGCCTGTTTGCAACACATGGCTTTTAGACATAGAGAGCCTGGCCTTACGCAGATCGGCTGCAGAGGATACGCTGTTCGGCATCAAATCCGCGTATGTATTTGGGAAACTTTTTGTATCTGTTGATACGAATGAGTTTTGAGTCATGCTGGTTCAGACGAGTTCGCAAACCGCATTTTATCGAATAAGCTCCACGAAATAAGAATACGGATAGGCCCAGTACAATTTAACCCCCTATCCTTAACAGAACCTTAAGTCGAATCAGGAAAACTCAGGCCATTGCAGCGCTGTCCTTGTGGAAGATGCGCTCGGCCTTGATCGGTTCTTGCAGGATGACCCGCAGTTGCCGAGCGAGAGAATTGAACACGTAGACCCAGGTAAGCATGCCCAAATTCACTGTTGCTGCTGCCCGTTCACGCTACGATTGAAGATCTGAGATGATCAAGGACAAATGATGCTAAGAGCGCAATACCAACAACGCGGCCCGGAGCCGCAAGACCTGATTGAAGCCGTTGATTTTGATACACCTGAATTGAAACAAGGCGAGGTATTACTGGAGCTGCTGGCGGCTCCCATCAACCCCTCGGATGTGCTGACCATCACCGGCGGCTACGGCATTCTGCCACCTCTGCCTGCCTTTGCCGGCAACGAGGGTGTGGGGCGCGTAGTAGCTCACGGCCCGGGGGCAAGCAGCCCTGCCATCGGTCAAACGGTATTGCTGCCCATCGGCATAGGCACCTGGTCGACACATATGGTGGCAGAGGCCAGCAAGCTGGTAGCGCTGCCCAACGATGCCGACCCGCTGCAGCTTTCCATGATTACCATCAACCCGCCCACCGCTGCTTTATTATTGAGCGAATTTGTCGACCTGCAGCCCGGCGACTGGGTCATCCAGAACGCAGCCAATTCCGGCGTGGGTAATTACCTGGTTCAATTGGCCAAGATGCGCGGCTTCAAAACTGTGAACATTTTGCGCCGTGAATCCTTGATCGAACCCTTGAAAGCCGCGGGTGCGGACGTGGTGCTGGTCGATGGCGACAAACTGGCCAAACGCGTAGCGGAAGCCACCGGCGGTGCCAAAATCAAGCTGGGCATTGATGCGGTAGGTGGTCCAGCCTGCGCCCGCCTGGGAGAATGCCTGGCCGCGGAGGGCACTCTGGTGAATTACGGCATGATGAGCGGCGAGCCTTGCCACCTGTCGGCCGGCATGCTGGTGTTCAAGGATGTAACGGTGCGCGGTTTCTGGCTGGCCAAGTGGTTTCAGCAGGCCAGTCGCGGTGCACAACAGAAATTGTTCGGCGAGCTCACCGGGCTGATTGTGGCTGGCAAACTGCGAGCGCCGGTGCATCAAACTTATAGCGTGAAGGACATCAAACAAGCGGTGGCTGTGGCGGCGCAGGGTGAGCGTAATGGCAAGGTGATTGTGACGCCGTAGGTCAGTCATGCCGGACTTGATCCGGTATCCCCTCCGTCATGCCGGACTTGATCCGGTATCCCCTCCGTCATGCCGGACTTGATCCGGTATCCATGCGTTGTCAGAATCCCGTGGGGTTTTGGATCCCGGGTCGAGCCCGGGATGACGGTTTAAAGCGACCGGGATGACGAACTAAAGGTGGCCCGGTATCCCACCGTCATGCCGGACTTGATCCGGTATCCATGCGCAACAAGCAGATTTCCTACGCGCCTTATTGGTAAATCTCCATTTCCCCAATTCATGCCAAGCACCACGATTGCTTGCATGGCTAAAGAACCTTAAGTTTACATTCTGACCAACCAAAGGAATGGCACTTTATATGTCGGTGTTACGGCGAATTTAGTACAACGAATTTACCTGCACCGGATGGGTTGCACCGAAGGGTTCACAAAGAAATATAACTGCAAGCGGCTAGTCTATTTTGAGCAGTTTGACCGGCTGATCGAGGCATTCGAAAGAGAAAAGCAATTAAAGAATTGGAAGCGACAATGGAAGCTACAACTGATACACCAATTCAATCCCGAGTGGAAGGATCTGTACCCGGAAATTATTTGAGTATTGGTAGTTTGATAATGGGGTTTCACGGGTATTGGGTCCCGGGTCGAGCCCGGGATGACGCGCTGAAGGTGGCCCGGGATGACGCACTGAAGGTGGTCCGGTATCCCACCGTCATGCCGGACTTGATCCGGTATCCCCTCCGTCATGCCGGACTTGATCCGGTATCCATGCGCCGTCAAATTCTCGTCGTGTTTTGGGTCCCGGGTCGAGCCCGGGATGACGGTTTAAGGCGACCGGGATGACGCACTGAAGGTGGCCCGGGATGACGGTTTAAAGCGACCGGGATGACGCACTGGAGGTGGCCCGGGATGACGAATTAAAGGCCTATTGGTAACCCGCTGCTTGCAGCGAAAACAGATGGGCGTAATGGCCATCGAGTTGCATCAGTTCTTCATGGCTGCCGCGTTCGATAATGCGGCCGCCTTTGCCATCATCCTTGATCACCACAATCTGGCTGGCCATGCGCACGGTGGAAAAACGGTGCGAGATCAGGATGGCAATGCGGTTCTCGGTCAGCTTGCGGAAATGCTCGAAGATGGTGGCCTCAGCAGCAGCATCCATGGCAGAGGTGGGTTCGTCCAGCACCAGGATGTCGGCTTCCTCGCGCATGAAGGCCCGTGACAGGGCGATTTTCTGCCACTGCCCGCCCGAGAGTTCCACACCACCCTTGAACCACTTGCCCAATTGCGTGGCATAGGTTTCCGGCAGGCGCGAAATGATCTCATCAGCCATGCCTTTCTCAGCGGCGATTTCCCAACGAGGCCGCTCTTCGAAATGCCGCACATCCCCTACCCCGATGTTCTCACCCACCAGGAACTGGTAGCGGGCGAAATCCTGAAAGATCACGCCGATGCGTTGCCGCAGCTTGCCTTCGTCCCACTGCTCCAGATCCAGGCCATCGAGCAGGATGCGGCCGGATTCGGGGCGATACAAACGGGTCAACAGCTTGATCAGTGTGGTCTTGCCGGCACCGTTTTCACCCACCAGCGCCAGTGATTCACCGGGGCGAATGTGCAAGTCAATATCCACCAATGCCGGATGGCTGGCGCCAGGGTAGGTAAAACTGACCTTTTCAAAACGGATGCCATCGTTCGGATTTGGGCCTTCGGTCTTGCCACCCACTTTACTGCCGGTAGCCCGCGCGGGTGGTGTTTCCAGATATTCGTACAGGGTAGACAGGTAGAGGTTGTCCTCATACATGCCGCCGATGGCAGTGAGAATCGCGGCGACGGCCGACTGCCCCTGGCGGAACAGCATCAGATACATGGTCATTTGGCCCAGTGTGATGCGGCTCATGATAGCGGTGATGGCAATCCAGGCATAAGCGCCATACAAGGCAACCGTTCCGATCAGGCCTAAAACAAAACCCCAGCCGTCACGGCGTATTGAAAGGTCACGATCGCGGCTATACAGCCTGCTGTAGATATCTTTGTAACGCTGTAACAGCAGCGGCCCCAACCCATAAAGCTTGACCTCGGGAGCGTTGTCTTCGCGGGCAATAACGGTTTCCAGGTAAATCTGCATGCGCGTATCGGGCGAGCGCCAGCGGAACAGCGTAAAAGCCTGGTCGGAAAAACGTGTCTCAGCAATAAATGAAGGCAGGCCTGCCAACATCAGGATCAACACCGCCCAGGGCGAGAACTGCACCAGCAGCACTCCGTAGCTGATCAATGAAACCAGGTTCTGCGCCAGGCCAAAGGTCCGATTCACCAACGATAAGGGGCGGCTGGAGGCCTCACGACGGGCGCGGGTGAGCTTGTCATAGAACTCGGAATCTTCGAACTGGGCCAGCTCCAGGGTCAGCGCTTTTTCCAGGATCATCACATTGACCCGCTGACCAAGCTGCGCGCGCAGCAGCGACTGGCACAGGGAAATGCCCCTTTGAGCGCCGGCCAGAATCGCGACGATCAGGGCTTCCAGTGCGACCAGATTGAGCACTGGCTGTACCGTTATCCAGAGCGCGTTTTCATCGCCAGCAGCAGATGCCGCTGACCAGGCTGCAGTGGCTGCCACCACACCATCGATAATCAAAGCGCCTACATAGGCCATGGCCGCAGGTAACACGCCGGCCAGTACCGTGAGCACACCCAGAGCGATGGTCAGGCTGCGGCTGGTAGACCATACCAGGCTCAGCGCCCGGCGGCTGTAGCGGAATACGCCGAGAAAACTGCGGCGCTGACCGTCTGGGGTTTGTTGGTTGGGTGTGAAGTCTTTCATGCTCGGTCTACATGGTGACAGAAACGGCTTGGTGCAAGCCAACTGACGTTCCACCCCGTCATGCCGGTCTCCGCTTGCCCGGACTTAATCCGGGGAGTGGCATCCGATCGTCGTTGAAATCTCATCATGCACTGGATCCCGGGTCAAAGCCCGGGATGACGAGACCAATTATATGGGTGGTAGCTTGAAAGCCTGGCGCGACGGGTTGACCAGATAACGGGCTGCATTGGTAGCAGGGCGGCCTCCTACACTAGGGTTCTTCAAAGCCGTTTTCGAAAATCAACTCGGGCTGTGGCTCATCATCCAGATTCAACACCGCCACATCAGCCGGGTCGATGCCGTTATAGGCCGGATCAGCGCTGACCGAAGCGGCCGTGATGATGGTGTAAGCGACATCGCCATCCTTGATTGCATCATCCTGTCCCGTCACGGTAACCAGCTGGGGCGAGGTGGAACCTGCTGGCAACACCACGTTGAGTGGCACGGTGCCTTCGCCGGGATGACTGCTGCTCAGCGCAATGCTGACCGGTGCAGCAGGTGCTGAGGCAGCGGTCACCGTGAATGTGGCCGTGCCGCCGGACTCAGTAGTGTCGCCAGTGATCATGGAAACAATGATTTGCGATTGCACTTCGGCCACGAACCAGAGCTTGTTCTCAGCGGTGATGTCGATGTGTTCCTGGTTATCACTTGGGAAGTAAACCGTTTGAAACGGCGTGTGATCAAGCAAAGCGCCATCCCCAGCCACGTCATAAAACGGATCGTTGCTGTCCAGTGCCAGGGCACTGATGGTGGGAATGAAACTGTGACTGCCATGCAATGCGACGATGTCACCGAAAGGTGCAGGTACATCCGCAGCTTGCTCCATTGAAGGCCGCGAGCCACCCGGCGCATTGTCCCAGGGCAAGGTACCGCTAACGGTTAGGCTGCCCGTGGAGAAAATGGAGATGCGGCCATCAAAGATTTTTTTGCTGCCCACAGCAGGCACTGCCCAGACATCCCCCGTAATATTAGGGAAGTTGTTGTAATGCCACTCGATCAGCTGATCGCCCGGCGCAAACGACTGGCCCGTCATCAGGCCGCTGCCATTGACAACGGAAACCAGCCGGGGCTGCGTTGGCCAACCGCCGAGGCCGGTGAATTCGCTGTTGAGCTGGACCATGGCGGGATCGGCGTTGGCGCTGCTGCCAACGGTACTATCGAGGTGATACAGCAGCATCTGCCTTGATGCCGGTGAGCGCAGCTGCTGCAGCAGGAAATTGGCTTCTTCAGCCTGGTCGGCGAAAAACTCCACCCAGGCCTGCAGGCCCAGCGGAATGTTGGCGCCCTTATGTGGAGAATCGAATGAGATCAGCTTGCGTACCCGGTGCGGAAT
This sequence comes from Lysobacterales bacterium, assembly GCA_034440115.1. GTDB lineage: Bacteria > Pseudomonadota > Gammaproteobacteria > Xanthomonadales > SZUA-36 > JAWXBM01. Next base: position 7,432 of record JAWXBM010000076.1, read on the forward strand.
GCCCTGGTCTTCCATCCACAACAGCGCATAACGGCTGACCAGGCCGCCCATGCTGGCGCCCACGATCACTGCAGTCTGATCAACTGCCGTAGCGGCATTGACCATTCCCAGCAGCTCCACCAACACCAGGCCATTGCGTTGTATCGGGTCTACCGCCTCGGTGAAATCCAACACCACCGCATCAAAGCCTGCGGCGCGCAGGTCTTCCAAAAGGTTCTGACGATTCAAAAGGTCATGGAGCTCGGGCCAGCCCAAGCTGTTATCGATATCGAAGCCTTCAACAATCACTACCGGGTTGGTGACTGTGAGGTGGCCATCGGCCAGGTACACATAGGCCGAACCGCTGCCAGCAACACCATCGTACGGCACGCTGGCCACAATGTTCCAGGTCTCGTCCGGATCCGGCGTTGCCAATTGGACGACTTCCAGCTGGCTGCTGGATTGACGCATGCTGCCATCCGCCATCCGCGCCTGCAGTGTGAGCGTTTTACTTCCCGTGCTGGTGTAAGCAACCGCCAGCGGTTGATCCATCTGCAATGGCCGCAAGCCCAGGCCATCACCAGCATCCAGCCAGTATTCACTAGCCGGCTCGACAGCATTTAAATAAACCGCCTCCTGGTTCAATACCAGTTCCATCGAGGCACCGTGATAAACGGTCTGCTGCATGGGGCTGAATGCAAACACTTCATCAGACTGGCGCCGGCCCAGCTGGTCTTCGCGCTCATAATGGCTGTGTAGCAAACCCAGAGACAGGCGATTCCATTGAGTGGTGATGTGCTTTTCCAGGCTCGCTGTCTGCTCCAGCGCCCGGGCCTGTGGCCAGTCCAGCTCCACCTGCGCGCCTTGCTGCAGCTCGAACACGGCCTGGCGCCAGCGCTGCAGGGTCAGGGTGGGTGCACTCGCGCTGCCATCCAGTTGCTGCAGTTCGGCCAGTGGCAAGCGCTGCCCCACGACAATGTCACGGGCAGATTGCTCGGCAGGCACCTTGGCCAGCGCTGCGGAGTGCAGAAAAATACCTGCAGCACAGGCAAGCAATAAGGGCAGGGTTGAGCGGCTGAAAAACATTAGGTTTAGGTTCACAGATTGCCAAGCAAACCCGATTCTACCGGAATTTACACGACTCACTGTAAGGTCCTGATCGCTCTGTTACACTCGCGACACAATACCGCGGCGGCGCCGCCAGTCATACGCAACTGCTATTGAGCTTGACGGTGACAGGCGCAAGCAACATCCTTTTAGCCTGCGATGCCATAACAATCCAGGGAGTCAGGGTTGACCGAAAAGCCTCACAAGCTGATCAGTTTTTTCCGCGAAGTATGGCGCCGCCATGTTTTCCAGGTGGCCGCCCCCTATTGCTTAGGCGGCTGGTTCCTGATCGAGGTTTTTGAAGTGGTGCTGGGTGCCTTCGAGGCGCCCAACTGGGTGCTGCGAGCGATATTGATCGTTTTCCTGCTAGGCCTGCCCATCGTCATTGCCCTGGCCTGGATTTTTGATTTCACTGCGGCAGGGCTGGTACGGACCAGCGCTGCACCAAAAGACCAGGAACAAGAGCAGGCCGTTGTACCCGCGCCGGCCATGGGCTTGTCACTGGGGGGCTCCGAACGGCGCCAGGTCACCATGCTCAGTTGCGCCTTTAATTTCCGGACCCACCAGGATACGGAAGACGACCCTGAATTCCTGCGTGATGCCATCATGGCGCTCGAAGGCGTATTCAAGGATATTGCCGCGCGCTACAACGGTCACCGCCTGCGCAGCACCGCTGAGGGTTTGACTCTGGTGTTCGGTTATCCGGCCGCACGCGATGATGATACGCGCCGGGCCGTTGCCGCCGGGCTGGCGCTGTTGGATTCTGCGCAACGACTGGATGAAAATCACGATGGCATACCAGACCTTGCCGTGCACGTGGGAATACACACCGGCCTGGTGGTGATTGACGAATCACAGAAAAACCCGGAGGGCATCACCATTATTGGCCAGGTGCCACGGTTCGTTTCCTGGTTGCAAGCGATAGCACCGGCCGGTGCAGTTACCATCAGCGCTCAAACCCGTGAGCTGGTGAGCCGCTATTACGCCACCGAGTCGCTGGGCACACAAAAGCAGGCACAACGGGGTGATGCCATCGAGTTGTTCAAAGTCACCGGCAGTGCCGTGCTGGTCAATCCAGCGCATGGACAGCAGCAGGTAGGCCGCGAGCAGGAATTGGCCCAGTTGCAGGCACGCTGGCAACACGCAGCAGATGGTGACGGACAGTTCGTGCTGATCAAGGGCGAGCCCGGCATAGGCAAATCCAGCCTGGTACGCGCTTTTCAGCAAGGCGTGTCCGATAGTGCCGCCGCCTGGGTATTGCCGGTTTATTGTTCTGCTTATGAGCAGAACACTGCACTCTATCCCATGGCGCAAGCCATGCGCGGCCCGGTTTTGGGCTTTGCAGCAGGCGACAACAAAGATGTGAAGTGGCGCAAGTTGCAAACCTTTGTGGAGCGTCACTGCCGGGGCTTTGACCTGGCCTTGCCTTTGTTAGCCAAGCTGTTATCTTCGCCACTACCCAATGACATAGCCGCTTTGACCGGCTCGCCCCAACTCATTCGCACCCAGACCCTGGAGCTATTGATGCACATCATCAGGCAGCAGGCGCAAAGCCGCCCCTTCCTGTTGATTATCGAAGATCTGTTATGGGCTGATCCCACCACGCTGGAGTGGGTGCAAATGCTGATCGAGGAAGGGCCATCGCATGGCGTGTTCCTGTTGTTGACTGCGCGGTCCAGCTTCAGCGCCGATTGGACCCGCCGATCCTACGTGCTGGGCATGGACCTGCTGCCATTGGCCAGCCGTTCGGCTGCTGAATTGCTGCGACAATCTGCCGGCGGCATTGAACTGCCGCAGGTTTTGATTGATCACATCGTGCGCGAAACCGGCGGCAACCCTTTGTATGTGCATGAGCTTACTCGCGCTGTGCTGGAAACGGATGACTGGAAACACATTCCGGCCGGTGCCAGTTTCAGCGACCTGAGCTGGATGAAGATTCCACCCACTCTGAAGGACTCTTTGGCCGCCCGCGTGGACCACCTCGGTCCGGCTAAAGCCCTGTTGCAACTCTGCTCGGTGCTCGGTCGCGAGTTCGATTATGCACAGTTGCGCGCCGTCAGCGGCACGGAAAACGAAGCCGCGCTGAAGCAAGAACTGAACCGCATTGTGCAGTCCGAGTTGTTGTTCAAACGTGGTAGTTCGAGCAATCCCGGTTTTACCTTCAAGCATATGCTGATCCAGGAAACTGCCTACAACTCGTTGCTCCTGTCCAAACGCAAGGAGTTGCACCTGCGCACTGCGCGAATCATTGAAAGCGAATATCCCGATATCGCACAAACCCGCCCGGCCATGCTGGCCTGGCATTTTGGCGAAGGCGGCGAAGCGGACAAGGCCATCGCGCTGTGGACCCAGGCGGCACGTATGTCGCTGCAGTCTTTTGCCAACTTTGAGGCCATCACACAGGCACAGAAAGGCCTGGAAATTGTTGCAGCTTTGCCCGCATCAGCAGCACGAGTCGGCCTGGAAATACCGTTGCAAAGCATGCTCGGCATGGGCTTGCTGGCTACGCGTGGTTACGCCGCACCCGAAGTTCGGCAAGCCTTTACCCGCGCCCAGGAACTCTGCGAACAAGTCGGCGATGCACCGCAGTTGTTCCAGGTGGTGGTGGGCTTGTGGATGTACTACCAGATCAGCGCAAACTATGCGCGGGCGCTGGAGCTCAGCCACAGCCTGGTGCGAATCGCAGATTCATCTGCAGAACCTGGCAAGTTTCTGCAGTCCCGTTATTGTTTGGGCTATACGCTTTACTTTCGCGCTGAATTCCAGGACGCGCGCAAGCACCTGGAGGATGCAATGGCATCCGAGCAAGAAGGCGTAGACTACGCAGCCCAGTCTGCCAGCGGTGATGACACGCGCTCACATATTCGTGTTTGGTTGGCACACCTGAACTGGCATCTCGGCCAGCCAGGAAAAGCCCTCGGTTACATGGACGAGGCACTCAAGTTGGCCAAAATCGAGGGGCACCCGTTTGCCATAGCGTTCGCAACCTTCAACGCCGCGTGGTTTCATGTCATTAGAAGAGATGCCGGTAGCGCCTTGCCGCTGGCACGCTCTGCGGTCGAGATGGCCACTGTCAATGGTTATGCATTCTTCAAACCGCTGGCCGAGCTCATGCTGGCCTGGGCCGAAGGGCGCGAGCGGAAGTCACGCTTGGCCCCCACCGATGTCGGGGTGATTGAACAGTTGCAGGCGCATAGCCAGGATTACAGCAAAGCCGGAGCCCGGCTGGGTTTTTCTTTTCACCGCTTCCTGATCGCCGAGGACATGATCGCACTGTCTCAAGTGGATGAGGCAGAAGTGCTTTTACAGTCTGCATGGGAGCATGCAGAGCAGACCGGTGAGGCATTTCTGGCACCCGAATACTACCGCCTGCTCGGTAAACTCAAGCTCAATCGTGGTGCGCCGATTGCCGACTCCGTAGCATCGTTCCGCCAGGCCGTGGCCACTGCCCAGCGCTGCGAAAGCGCTGCATTACATCGCAGGGCGGCGATTGACCTGGCACGAGCGCTGGGCGAATGTGATCAAGTTGAAGAAGCCATCCGAGTACTCGATACAGCACTGGGACTGATAACCGAAAAAGACGATTCAGGCGATGCCTGGCAAGCCGAGCAGGTACTCAAAGCCTTGCGCAAAAAGCCAACCAGAAAAACCAGTGAGAAAACCAACGAGAAAAATTGAATAGCCGTGTCTTTAGCCAAGAAAAAAATTCTCATCATCAATTGCTACTTTCCCGAGATGCGCGAAGCCATCAAGCGTCGCAACGAGGTGCCTGATGCTCTGGCGCCGGTACTGCTTGCCGGTTATTTCTCGCAGCAGCATTGCGAAGTCAAGTTGTACAACGAAGTACACAGCGGCTTTGTCGAGGTGTTTTCACCGGAACTTTTAAGCTGGCCCGACATGGTGGTGATGACCGGATTGACTGCTGCGTTTGATCGCTTATTGCACGTGGCGGCCTATGCACGCAGCGCCAATCCAGCGGTGATCGTGGTGGCGGGTGGTCATGGGGTACGAGCCCTACCAACCTACTCGGAACATTTTTTCGATTACACCTGCACCGGAGATGTCGAGCAGATTCGCGATGTCATCCGCGATTCCATTGGCCCGGCTTATCTCAGCCCGGAATTTTTGCCGCGCTACGATCTGGCTTATTGGATCAAACGATTGGGTTATGCCGAATCCACCCGTAACTGCAACTTCCGCTGCAGCTTTTGTTCCCTGACCGGAACCGGGTTGAAATACGATCGGCAGAGCATCGATTACCTGGAAAGCCAGATGAGCGCCATGGGCAAGCGGCTGATCTTTTTCTTTCAGGACAACCAACTGGCTGGCGATGGCCATGACTCGTTTCGCCAACGGGTTGAACGGGTACAGGCACGGCGCGAAGCTGGCCAGTTCCGCTACTGGAGCGGCTTTGTTACCGACACTTTTTTCTGGGATGAGAACAATATCAAGCTGGCCCATGACACCGGCTGCATCTCGGTTTTCGTGGGCGTTGAATCTTTTGATGACAACATGTGGCTAAAGTCGGTCAACAAGAAACAGAACAGCCGCATGAGCCAGGTAGAGCTGATCCAGCGCTGCGTAGAGGGTGGCATCCTGTTCCAGTACGGGCTGGTGTTTGATCCCACCGAACGTACTCTGGAGCAGATGTACAGCGAGCTGGATTTGATCCTTGATCATCCGGATATACCCGCACCCAATTTTATCTTCATGGCCATTCCTTTTCCGGGCACGCCCTTCTTCCACGACCGTTATGAGCGCGGGCTGATTCTGCCCACCACTCATATGCGCGACCTGGAAGGGTCGACGCTGAGTTTGCAGCCGTTGGATGCCATCGAAGAGGTGGTGCACTTCGTACGCAACGGCCGCAATTTCCGTGGCTACCGCAAACGTTTTTTGCAACATCAAGCCAAGTTCCTGTGGCGCTACCGCCACTCGCTGGATCGCAACCAATTGTTGCTGTCATCGCTGACTGCCGCCGCCATCCTGGCGCCGGGTAGCTTTTCCAGCCCGGGCGCGATATTCAAACGCAAGAATCCGCGCACCAATGTCAGCACCACCGAACGGTTGGATGCGATATACACACCGCGTTTGCCGGTGGCCAGCCAGTTTGAAGATTATTTCAAACCCACCCGGATCACTCTGGCCAATGGCGAACTGAATCCGCTGCTGGAAACCGACGCGTTGGCCACGCGCTTTCGACGCAATATGGAACCTGCGGAAGCCCTGGCCGATGCAGCGGAAAGCCAAGTCGCGCTGGCGGAAAACCGGTCTGTTTCTGCATGATCGATCCATGATCCCAATCCTAAGGAAACTGGCCGATGGACACGGGCTGATGGACACAGGCCCGATGAACACTGTCCCATGATCACTGACCGATGAACACGCTGCTGCCCGAACGCGCATTTACCCGCAGCCGCCTGGCGCGCGCCTGGACTGCGGTTTTGTTGGTGGGACTGCACATCATTCCATTGACGGTATTAATTGGCGGCACCAACCGCACCGACTGGCTGCTGTTCGCCGCGATTTATCCTTTCCAGGCCATCGGCGTCGGGGTGTGTTTGCACCGTTATTTTGGTCATCACGCATTCCACACCAGCCGGCCTTTCCAGTTTTTCCTGGCCCTGTGCGCTGCCAGCACATTTGGTGATCCGATTCGCTTTGCTGGCAAGCATCGCTTTCATCACCAGCATGCCGACTGCATGGATGATCCGCACACACCTTTGCATGGCTTTTGGAACAGCTGGTTTGGCTCTCACCTCGACAGCCGCTATCAGGACGAGGACATTTGTGGCCAGGTGCCGTGGTTAACCCGTTACCCGGAACTGATGTGGCTGCACCGGCACTCCCTGCTACCGGGTTTCACCTTGTGTGTCGTTGCTTATCTGATGGGTGGTTTTTCCGGTATGGCCATCGGTGTGCTGCTGGGCGCGATGATATTGCTGCATCAAAGCTCATCGGTGAACTACCTTTGCCACAAGCTGGGGTATCGGCGCTTTGCTACGGAAGATCGTTCAACCAATAACCTGCTGGTGTCGCTGCTGACGTTTGGCGAAGGCTGGCACAACAACCATCACCGCTACCCGGTATCGGCCCGGGCGGGGTTTAAATGGTGGGAGGTCGATATGTTTTATTGGGTGATTTGCGGCTTTGAAGCGCTGGGGCTGGTGTGGAACGTTAAACGGCCGCCAGAGGCGCTGCTCTAACCCGTCGCGAATAGCTCTCGGGCAACGTGCACAAATTCGCGCGCAAGGCGCGCTCCTACAGAGGCTGCGCGGCTTGTCGGTTCAATTGCTGCAAACGGCTTTTGCTCTTGCGGTCATTCAACAACGATAAAGGGTCGTGTATCAGTTTTTGCCATTCACGGGTGGCATTGTCGAACATCTCTTCGGTTTCGCTATGCATGAACTGGCCACCCGGGCGGCAACGGTCCCACAGGAAACGAATCATGTTGTAACACATGGTGCATTGGCCGCCGACCACCAGATAATCCAGATCATTCAATGGAGCGCCTTCATCCTGCTCGATCCATAACTTGGTGGCCATGGTAGCGGCCTTGTCAACGATGCGCTTCATTTCCGGAGGTGGTGGCCAGGCCTTGCGGGTAATCAATTCCAGGTGCAGTGGGTCTTGTTCCTGAGGAGCATCCTGCAAGGTGAATATCTCATTCGCCAGGATGCGGTTATGCAGGTCCGGGCGACTGTAAGCAGCGGAATAGCCCAGGCCGCGAATACGATTCATGTAAATGGTCGAAGTCAGGGCCGATACCGAACCAGCACGCAAGCTGGCCATGCTCAATAAAGTCCCCACACGCAACTTATTCAGATACTTGTGCGGGCTTTTCTTCCACCTGGGAATAATGTGTTCCAGCGAGTGCTCGGTTTTGCTGCGGCTGAGCTTGAGTACGATCATCAAAGCCAGCAAGGCCACCAACACCATGAGCGGAATAACGATTTCAACCAACATCCAAACCAGATCAAGCAGCAAACCGTTATAGGGTCTCCAGCCATCGATGCTGAACCAGCCTGCCTCCCAAAGATCATAGATATTGAGCAACGCACTCAGCGCCAACAGGCCCATGATGACTTTGCCAATGATATCCAGCCGGCCGATAGACATTTTCTCCAGCCAGGCCATAAAGCCACTGGCGGGCTTGGTAAGCTGTTCGATGGGTGCGCGGTCATTGCTTCCCGGAAAGGGGATGCGCGGGAAGAAAGAAGCTTTTCTAACCGGCGTATCAGAAATGATCAGCAAGTCCAGGTCTTCAGGCGTTACTTCAATCGACAACTGCACCTTGCTGCCTTGCGTTACCTTGCCCGACATCCAGTTGGCCCAATCCTGGGGCGAGGAGGGCTCACCGCGATGGCTGAGGCTGAAACCGCATTCATTTGTATCCAGTTCGGTAATGCCGGACTTTTTGCGATTTACCGCCAACAAGGTACTGGTGATGCCCTGGTTGTCGTACACACCGCCATCCATCAGCGCAAAATTGGGCTGCTGGGTATCCGTATTGCGTTGCAGTGCTGCGCGCACTTCATCGCAGGTTGGGCGTTCGCTTGATGGGCGGTTGTATTTCACTGGTGCGTCATCCGGCCAGTGAAAATCATCGGGAAAAAACATCGGCTCCATACCCACCGGAATGCAGGAAGAGGCAGCCATGATGTCCGCCAGACGGATTTTCCGGGCGTGCTCGCGGCAAATCGACACATTGCCATTGCCGATCAGGCAGCGGAAATCACTGACTTGAAAGCGAAAAGCGGAGCCGGTTTTGAACTCCGTGGCATTGAATATCATTTCCCGCACATGGCCGTTGCGGGGTGGGTCCAGCAACATGTCAAATGTCACCGAACCATCTGCAGCAAACTCACCAAAGAAGCGGTTGAAATACTCGTCGTGATAAATATTGGCCAGAGCTGTGATCATGTCGCGACGACCCGAGGGCGCGGGTGGTGCCTTGGTCGTCATGCGTGCCAGCAACTGCTCAAGAATATTGAGCTGCGGCAGGAATTCGAAAAAGTCATCGAAGAAGTCCTGGAAAGAACGCCCGAATCGCTGTGATAAACAATAGCCCAGGCCGGGTAGGCTGCCGCCAGACACCGAGGAGATGATCTCCACCTTGCTCAGCAAGCCCAGCCGATCCAGCATACTCATGGAACCGAGATGAAAGCCCACTGCGCGCACGCCGCCCCCTGAGAGGGATAGTGCTATCTGTTCGATCTTACCTGAGATGCTCGCAGAGTCTGTAAACATATGCTTGTTTCCTGTTCGACAGGTTTTGTATTGGAGCCTTTGACTGATTATGCGCGAGCGCGATGGCTGCTTGTGTCGTATCCTAACATTCGTCGCACTATTTCATTACGGAGCCTGCATCATTCAGTATTTTGTCCGCTGGTAAAGCAGAATTTGATTATCACCATGAAAACCGTAGAAACAAAAAGCTCCAGACTCGGCTGGTTGCCGAACGCCATTTCGCTGGCACGTTTGCTCAGTGTGCCGGTGTTGGTCTGGTTGGCTGTTCAGGGCTGGGCAAACCTGTTTGCGGCCTTGCTGATCGTGGCGCTGGCCAGCGACTTGCTGGATGGCTGGGTAGCCCGGCGCTTTAACGCTGTTTCGCGCCTTGGCGCTGTGCTGGATTCTTTGGCTGATATGGCCTTAACGCTGGTCATTCTGCTGGGCATCTGGTTGCTGCATCCGGTCGTTTATGAACAGGATGGCTGGATCATTCGCAGCCTGGTCGCAGCCTGGTTTCTGGCTCATTGCGCATCTTTGTGGCGCTACGGTCGCCTGGCGAGCTTCCATACCTGGCTGGTCCGTATCGGCATCGCTTTGTTCAACCTGTTTGCTGTCATCCTGTTGGTGTTCAACTACTACCCGTGGTTGCTGTATGTCTCTGCCAGCTTGTCGTTGTTGGGAGTGATCGAGCATTTCATCCTGCTGGCCTTGTTGCCGCAATGGACGCCGAATATTCCTGGGGGAGTGTTTGCGGTTTGGCGGAACCGCGCAAATCACCGCTCTACACACGGACCCAGCCAACGCTAGAGTCTGGTCGGCAATGGGGAAATTTCATCGGTCATTGGATCCCGGGTCAAGCCCGGGATGACGAAGTTGGGGTCAAGCCCGGGATGACGAAGTTGGGGTCTGATCCGGGATGACGAGTCCTTGCGTCGGGCAATGATAGGCAAGACCTGATTCGCTGCAGCGTTTATCATGAGCAGGCAAATCCACCAGGAGTGAATGAATGCCTTTCCGCTTGCCCTATCACCTGTTTTTGAACTGCAAGACCGCTTTGGCAATCGCCGCATTGGTTTTCACATTATCCGCCCAGGCTCAGCCAGCAGATGTAGTCGAGGCCACAGCTGAACCCACAATCACCGATGCAACCGAAGTACGCATAGGCTCAACCGTTGTAGAAACGCCCGGCATCGATATCCAACTCACCGCCGATCCGGCCGCTGCAACACCGGCTGCAACCGATACTGAGAGCAGCGCATTCGATCAGGAACAGTTGTATCGCTTCGTAGCACAGGGCATGGACCTCTGGCGTGTTCCCGGCATGTCGGTCACTGTAGTCAACAAGGATGAAGTGCTGTTCCAGCAGGGTTTTGGTCAAACGGCTACGCGCGATGGGCTAGCGGTGGATGAGCACACCCTGTTCGCCGCTGCATCAACCACCAAGGCCATGGTGGTGGCCGGCATACTCATGCTGCAGGACGAAGGTAAATTGTCACTCAGCGATCCCATTACCCAGCATTTGCCGGAAGTACAGTTTGGTGATCCGATTTTGAACCGTGATGTCACCGTGGCCGACTTGTTGGCCCATCGCACGGGTTTGCCATCTACCGATTTGTGGACTTTTATGCAGGCTATGTCGTTGGATGAACAGATCAGCCGACTGCGGGAAGTCAAGCCAGAAGCTTCCTTACGGGCCCGGCTGATTTACCAGAACACCATGTATGAACTCGCCGGGTTGTTGATTGAGCGATTGAGCGGCGAGCGCTGGGATGTTTTTCTGATGCACCGCCTGTGGCACGCCATAGGCATGCGCGAAACCTATGGCAGCCGTGAGCAGATTCCCACCATTGCGAGCCATGTCTGGCCATACCACTTCGTGGGTGACGAATTGGTGCTGGCTGACTGGGATTTCGCGGCCAACCTGGCGGATGCAGCGGGTTCGGTTTGGACTTCAGCCCATGACATGGGCCTTTGGGCCCAGTTTCTTTTGCGAAATGGTGTTACCGCAGCGGGAGAGCGGCTGATTTCTGAGGCCGGTATGGCACAGATGTTTGAGCCCATGCAATTGGCTACCGTCAGTGACTTTTACCCTACCGCCGAGCTAACCCAACCGCATTGGCGCAGTTACGGCCTGGGTTGGTTTCAGCAGGATTTTCAGGGCCGCATGATCAACTACCACACCGGCAGCCTGAGCGGTCTGATCGCCTTGATCGGGCTGGATCGTGATAATGACAAAGCGGTGGTGATATTGGGCAACAGAGACCATGCGGAAATGCGCCATGCCGTGCTATGGAATGTCATGGATCAGTCGCAGCCTGTTGAGCGCGATTGGAACCAGGAAATTTATGCCCTCTACCAGCGTGAGCGCGAGAAAAGCGAAGAGCGCTGGAATGAAACCCGCCAGCAGCGCATCGCCAATGCCAATACCGGACTGCCCCTGACTGCCTTTGCCGGACGCTATAACAGCAAGGTCAACGGCGATGTGGTGGTGGTGTATTCCGATCGTCGGTTGTTATTCAAAACTGCATTGGACACATTCGAGCTGCGCCATTGGCATCTCAATGCCTTTGTGGCGGAGTTTCCACCGGACAACCGCGTCTTTGCCGAATTCGAAATCGGTTTCGACGGCAAGGTTAAGGCGCTGGATATTCTGGGTGACACCTTCACCCGGATCGCGGATGGCCCCGACCTCGATTGAGCTCTGTTAACGTCGGCCAAGCAGATTTTCCATTGACTTGAAGCACCAGTTCGCCCACCCTGTGTGCCGGGAATGAAGTTCCCCGAGTTTGCAGGTGTTCCAATAACGGCCCCGTTATTGGAATGAAACGGGAAGACGGTGCGCGCGCTGTAAAGCCGCAATTCCGTCACTGCCCCCGCAACGGTAAACGAAGGCAAGGATCAACGCAGCCACTGTGCTTTGCATGGGAAGGCGATCCTTCACAGGCGAATGCTTTTCGCCCTTCGTGAGTCCGGAGACCGGCCTGCATGTAAACCACTGGTCTGATCGCGGAGGGCGATGGCTTGTGCGCACTGCCGGCCGCCTTTTTCAAGCTCAGACTGGCAGTTCCACAAGACGTTTTTCTCCTCGCAGACCTAAAACGCGTTCGGGTGCGATCGCGAGGAGCTGAAACATGTTGCTACGTTCTGCGGTGCGCCAGTCGGCAGCAAATGCCCGTCGTTTGGCTGTTGCCATTTGTTTATTGGTTAATTTCTATCTTGTTGTCAACACAGCACAAGCCGAAGAACAGCCGCTGGAGCTGAATGAGCTGCTGGTGAGCGCGGCGTTGGAGCCCTTGTCTGCGGCCGATGTAGCCAGTTCGGTCACGGTGATCACGCGTGAGCAAATCGAGCAACGGCAAGTGAAATACCTGTCGGAACTGCTGCGTGATGTACCGGGTTTTGCGGTCAGCCAGTCGGGTGGCCCGGGTACGCTCACGCAAATTCGTGTGCGCGGCGCTGAGGCCAACCAATTGCTGGTGTTGATCGACGGTGTGCGCGCCAATGATCCGGCTTCGAGTGACGAGTTTCAGTTCCAGTTTGCCTCCACCGCCAATATTGAGCGCATCGAAATCATCCGCGGACCGCAAAGCGCGATTTGGGGTACCGATGCGCTGGCTGGGGTGATCAATATCATTCGGCGCAAGGATGTGGCGGAAGACTACCTGGCAGCAACGGCTGAGTATGGTTCCTTCAACAGTCTGGATCTGGCGCTGGATGGTGGTGTCAGCCGGGAGAATCTGCGTCTGTCCGGTGGCCTGTCCTACATGAACACCGACGGTACCAATATTTCCCGCCAGGGCAGCGAAGACGATGCTGCCGACAACACCACGGCCAATCTTGCGCTGGAATGGGCTATCCATGATTCATGGGCTTTGCTGTTCAGCGGCCACCACGTGGATGCCACTTCAGACTTCGATGATTTCGATTACTTCAGTACCGGATTACCCATCGATGCGGATCTTGCAACCCGGGCGCAGCGCGACTATTTGAAAGGCGAAGCGCGCTGGCAACCGACTGATTCGGCCTGGAACGGCAGCCTCACGGCCGGCTGGCAGGATTCCGACAATCGCAACTTTGCCAATGGGGTTTGGGACAGCGCCACCTCGGCCAATACGCTGGAGTTTCGCGCCCGCGCCAGTGTACTGCTGGACGATCGCGAGGCGCGGAATCACCGCCTGAGTTTTGCTTTGGACCAGGAAGAGGTTGACTTCTCCCAACGCGGTATCGCTTTCCCCTGGGGTGACCCCAACCAGGATCAATCCTATGACGTCACTGGATATGCCGCGGAGTATGTAGGTAAACCCACCGGGTCTTTCAGCTGGACGCTGAACGGCAGGCAAGACGACTACAGCGATTTCGATGACGTGTTCACCTGGCAACTGGCGGCATCGCAGCGCATCGGCGACAACCTGAGACTGCGCGCTGCCGCCGGCACCGGCTCTAAGGCGCCGACTTTTGTCGAGCGCTTTGGCTTTTATCCGGATTTCTTTAGCGGCAATCCCAACCTGAAGCCGGAAACTTCCAAGGGTTGGGAGTTGGGCGTGGAGTTGGGTCTGCTGGAACAGTCGCTGCTGCTGGGCGCCGCATGGTTCGATCAGCAACTGGAAGATGAAATCGATGGCTTTGTGTTTGATCCCACAACCGGTGCGTTTACCGCTGTGAACAAAAGTGGCGACAGTGAACGGCGAGGGCTGGAGCTGACAGCCTCAGGGCAACTGGCTGATGCGTTCAGCCTCAACGCCAGCTATACCTATCTGGACGCCAGCGAAACCAACTCTTCAGGTGACAGTGTGCGAGAGGCCCGCCGGCCGCGGCATATGGCCAGCCTGAACGCAAACTACAGCTTTGCTGCGCAGCGCGGCAACCTCAACCTCAACCTCAACTACAACGGCGCACAGTTGGACAACTTCTTTCCACCACCTTTTTACGCGCCTGAACAGGTAGTGCTGGATGGCTTTACCGTGGCGGGTATGGCGGCTTCCTGGAAGCTGACGGACAGCCTCGAACTCACCGGGCGAATCAGCAACCTGTTGGACGAAGATTACGAAGAAATCCTCGGCTTTGCCCGCCCTGGCCGTGCCGTTTACGCCGGCTTACGCGGACGCTTCATGCGCTAGTGCCTCAGTTTATTAATGCATTAGTGCATTAACGCAACAACACATTAGCGGGCTGCGAATAACAGCACGTGACCACGGCGCTTGATGCGCTTGAAGCCCGCGTCTTTCGCCACCTGAGTGATGCCACGCGCGCTGTTGAACTGCACCAACCCGGCCAATGAGGCCGGGTTCTCCCTGTAATAACCGGTGTGTTCGCGGAACAAGTCGTCATTACCGTGAGTGCGAAAACGTCGAAACAGGCGATTACTGTCGGCGAAGTCAAACACCACTTTGCCGCCCGGCTTGAGCACTCTGCTGAACTCAGCGAAATAGCAGGCTATGTCATACAAGTTGAGGTGTATGAACACCGACATGGAAATCACCGTATCAATGCTTTGATCCGCAATCGGGCTGAGATCACGCGGCTGCATGGCGCGGAACTGGATGTTGTTTTTGTCAGCACATTCGCGCCGGGCAAAATCCAGAAATGCGGGGCTGATATCACAGGCCTGCACACTGCCCGCCTGCTCGGCTATCGCACCGGTGCCGAAGCCACAGCCCGAACCCAGGTCGATCACCGATTGATGTTTTCGAACGTCGGCAAGACGCAGAAACTTTTGCGCATAAGCACGGCGTTCGGTGCGGATCTCGTCAACCCGGGTTTCAGGTTGTTCACCAAAGCGATAGCCGATCAGGCTGACCAACATGTTACGGACATCGGCGGGGTCGAGATCAATCCAGGCTCTGTTCATGCCGCTA
The DNA here is from genome assembly GCA_034440115.1 of Lysobacterales bacterium. Taxonomy (GTDB): domain Bacteria; phylum Pseudomonadota; class Gammaproteobacteria; order Xanthomonadales; family SZUA-36; genus JAWXBM01. The sequence continues at coordinate 22,605 of JAWXBM010000076.1, forward strand.
TGCTAACCGACCCAGGCTTGAGTTGGGTGGATTCAAATTTCTTTACTAACCCGCATCATGTCCGCCTTGGTGCAATATGCGGGCTTGCAGCAACAGCCCACTAAAACGCCGAAAACGAGGCACATGGAATTCACAACGAATATTGAAGATCCTGCCGTTGGCGGACTACATGTCTTCCAGTTGGCTGACCAGCTCAGAAGCCTTATCGTTGTATTCTGATGTTCCGAAGCTCAAATACAGCGCTCCGGAAAGACAGGTTAACAGCACAAACAATAGCCACATTCTCATGTTCAATCCCCTTGAAACTTACAATCCCCTGATTCAGCAGCTTTGAAACTGCTCACCGGTAAAGTTATGTGTTCCGGCATTGTGGATGAAATAACAAATTCCGAAAGCTGTCAAATGCATGAGTGATGCTTTTGGCCAAGCGGTTTAAATAAGCCGTTGAGCGGTTCTGAAGGGCGCTTTGCCGCACAGCCTGTAACTCTTTAGACACTGATTGCATCTACTCTGGTAATCGAAAAAGAGACTCACCGAGAGCGGAACTCTATGTGAACGCTATTCAACAAATCAGTCTCAAACTGCAGTTGGGCATCGACCCGGTCAGCAAAATTGAGCCGGAACAACTGCTCGAGCAATGGCAGGCATTCCGCAGCAGAAAGTGCCGTGCTGCCAACTTGAACCGGCAGAATAACCAACAGTGCATCTCTAGCAAATCAAAAGTCACGGTAGATTCCAGTTCCGGATCAAACCGGAACCAGCTTGACAAAATAGCTTGCGTGCGACTGGCTGAACTCAAACGTTGCTGCCGGATGGGCAGAGTTGCGCCTCAGCTTTTGTCAATTGAATGTCGCTTTCATGTCCCCTTCACACATCTTCGGTAAACTTCCAACTTATGTAACTGTCGTCGGTAACTCATTAAGACGTGGTGAAGAGTAGGAGACTTTGTGAACGAACCATCAGAACCCATCCGTGACGCTGATTCAATGTTCGAACGTAACATGACCGGACTGTTGGGCCGCGCTTTTTCCCAGCCGCTCAAGCTTTTGGGCCAAAGCGATGCGTCTTTATCCAGTTATGCTGTTTTCTGGAGTGTGGCTGACAATGAGGGCACTACCCAGGTCGAAGTGGCCAGGCGCACCGGGCTTTCTGCTAAAACCGTATCGCGGGTCATTTCCTTGTTGGGTGAAACCAAGCAGGGCAGAGGCTGGATACGGCAAGAGTTCGACCCGGCAGACCGGCGCATAAGGCGCTTGTCGCTAAGTCGGAAGGGTAAAAACGTCCATCGCAAAATGCTGGAAGACATCAGCGACTTCGCCGTTGAGGCCGCCAACAACTAGTTCGTGCAGGTTGAAGATAGCTTCCACGAGGAGTCGTTCATGATGCCGTAGGCCAAATCGTAAAAAATCGCCAAGCGTGCTCGACGATATTGTCAGTAACAACTTTTTGCCAATTCAATATAAGATAATTGAATTTCTTTATTTAAAATATTAACTTTCGCAATGATGGACTGTTGTTTATCCTGTTGAGTCACATTCTGTTGCTGTCGCAACAGCAAAGCCCTGGCGGAGTAGTGTGTGTCCCAATTTGTTCAACCAGAATCACTGACCCTGCACGACCCGGTGCGTGACTTTCGCGACAGTTGTGGCTTCGCGTTGCTGGCCCATATGGATGGTCAAAAAAGCCATTGGCTGGTTGAAACCACACTGAAATCCCTGGCCCGCTTGACCCATCGTGGTGCAGTGGCAGCCGATGGCAAATCCGGCGACGGTTGCGGCATCATGCTGCAGTTTCCCGAGCCTTTCCTGCGCGCTGTTGCCAACGATTGCGGCTTCAAGCTGACGAATAATTTTGCCGCTGGCCTGGTGTTTTTTTCACCCGATGAAGAACTGATCGAGCGTGGCAAAGAAATCCTTACCCGACACCTGTCCCGAGTTTCGCTGGAAGTGTCCGGCTGGCGTGAGGTGCCCACCCGACCTGAGTTCGTCGGCGAACAAGCCTTGGTCAGTATGCCGGCCATTTACCAGGTGTTCGTTAATGCTCCGCCGGGCTGGAATGATCATGATCTGGAGCGACAACTGTTTGTAGCGCGGCGTTTTGCTTTTGATGAGCACGGCAAGCTGCCGGATCCCGACCCCTTGTATTACGTGGTATCACTGTCACGACTGACCATGGTTTATAAAGGCCTGGTTCAGGCCGAACACCTGGCCGATTACTACCCCGATCTGCGCGATCCGCGCATGACCTCGGCCATTGGTATCTGCCACCAGCGCTTTTCCACCAACACCCTGCCGCGCTGGAATTATGCCCAACCGTTCCGCTTCCTGGCGCATAACGGCGAGATCAACAGCGTCAACAGCAACCGCGACTGGGCCAACGCCCGCGCCGGAATTTTGCACTCGCCCCTGTTGCCCTCATTGGAGTCGCTGTCGCATCTGGTGAACGAAAGCGGTTCGGATTCTTCCTCGCTGGATAATCTGCTGGAAGTATTTATGGCCGGTGGCATGGACCTGTTCCGCGCCATGCGGCTGTTGATACCGCCCGCCATACGCGACGATATGGATCCGGACCTGAAAGCCTTTTTGCAATTCAATTCCATGCACCAGGAACCCTGGGATGGCCCGGCCGGAGTGGTCACTACCAACGGGCAAGTGGCCTGCTGCACTCTCGATCGCAATGGTTTGCGGCCGGCCCGCTACAGCATCACCCACGACGGCGTATTCACCGTAGCATCTGAAACCGGGGTGTGGGATTGCCCACCCGAGCGAATCAGACGGCGTGGTCGTTTGGGGCCGGGTGAAATGATAGCGGTGGATATCAGCACTGGTAAATTGTGGAAACCCGGTGCCATTGATGACAACCTCAAGGCGCGCCATGCTTATCGTGAATGGCTGGCTGAAAACGTTGTAAGGGTGTGGAATAACGACGAACAGGAACGCAAAGCAGCGCTGAAATTCATGCGTGAATCATCCGCCCTGCTGCCCACCTATCAACGCGTGTTTGGGCTCAGCCTGGAAGAATGCGAAACCGTGCTCAACACGTTAGCCAAAGACTCACAAGAACCTGTGGGCTCCATGGGTGACGACACCCCCATGGCGGTGCTGTCAGAACGCAATCGCTCAATTTATGATTATTTTCGCCAGGGCTTTGCGCAGGTCACCAACCCGCCCATCGACCCCTTGCGCGAATCCTCAGTGATGTCGCTGGAGACCAGTATCGGTCGTGAACACAATGTGTTTCATGAGACCGCCTCGCATGCGCATCGCGTGGTATTGCCCTGGCCGGTATTGAATTACGTCAAATACCAGACCTTGCTGGGGTTGGATCAACGGCATTACCGCAACCAGCGTTTCAGCCTGAACTACGACCCACAAGTGCAGGATTTGCGCGGCGCCATCAAGACGCTGGTGCAGTCGTGTATCGAGGCGGTGAAATCCGGCGCCACCATTCTGGTGCTGTCCGATCGCGACATCAGCCGCGAAACCCTGACCATGCCCGCTCCTTTGGCCGTTGGCGCGGTACACCAGGCCCTGATGCGAGCGCATGAGCGCACCCGCGCGAATATTCTGCTGGAAACCGGCTCGGCACGTGACCCGCATCAGTTCGCAGTGCTGCTGGGCTTGGGTGTTACGGCGATTTATCCTTACCTGGCATTCCAAAGCATTAACCAGCAAATCGAAATCGGTGCCTTACACGGCGACCCCATCGACCTGCGCAAAAACTACCGCCGTGGCATACGCAAAGGCCTGCTGAAGATTCTTTCCAAGATGGGCATTTGTACCATGGCCAGCTATCGCGGATCACAGCTCTACGAAGCCATCGGCCTGGCGCGCGAAGTGATCGATCTGTGTTGTCCCAAGGTCAGCTCTAAGATCGCCGGCGCAGGTTTCGCCGAGCTGGAAGCCGATCTCCGTCAACAACACGAGCTGGCATGGAGCGAGCAAACCAAGCCGGTACGCGACGGTATCTACCGTTACGTACACGGCGGCGAACAACACGGCTACAACCCCGGTGTGGTGATGCAATTGCAGAAAGCCGTGGCCAGCGGAAACTGGCAGGACTACCGCGTTTACGCTGACATGATCAACCTGCGCAAGATACTGACCCTGCGCGACCTGCTGGCGCTGAAGCCGGGCCAAAACCCCATCACAGTGGATCAGGTTGAGCCAGTTGAGCTGCTGTTTCCGCGCTTTGATTCGGCCGGCATGTCCATCGGTGCGCTGTCGCCTGAAGCCCACGAGGCTCTGGCGGTGGCAATGAACCGCCTCGGCGGACGCTCCAACTCCGGTGAAGGCGGCGAAGATCCGAAGCGCTTCAACTCCGAGCGCAACTCGCGCATCAAACAGGTCGCTTCAGGCCGTTTTGGGGTGAGTGCTCACTATCTGGTCAATGCTGATGTGTTGCAGATCAAGATCGCCCAAGGTGCCAAACCGGGTGAGGGTGGTCAATTACCGGGTGACAAAGTCACCACCGAAATTGCCGCTTTGCGCTGCTCTCCCCCGGGCGTAACGCTGATTTCACCACCACCGCACCACGACATTTACTCCATCGAAGATCTGTCGCAACTGATTTTTGATTTGAAAATGGTCAATCCCCGTGCGTTGGTATCGGTGAAGCTGGTAGCGGGTACCGGCGTGGGTACGATTGCGGTCGGCGTGGCCAAAGCCTATGCCGACCTGATTACCATCGCCGGCTACGACGGCGGCACGGGAGCCAGTCCATTGAGCTCGGTGAAATACGCCGGCATACCCTGGGAGTTAGGTTTGACCGAAACCCACCAGGCGCTGGTGGAAAATGGCCTGCGACATAAAATCCGCCTGCAGGTGGATGGTGGTCTGAAAACCGGTCTGGATGTAATCAAGGGCGGAATTCTGGGCGCAGAAAGTTTTGGCTTTGGCACCGGCCCCATGGTGGCGCTGGGTTGCAAATATCTGCGCATCTGCCACCTGAATAATTGCGCCACTGGTATTGCCACGCAGGACAAGCGCCTGCGCGATGCACATTTCCACGGCCTGCCGGAAAAGGTGATGGCCTACTTCCAGTTCATCGCCCGCGATGTGCGGGAATTGCTGGCTGAACTGGGCTTCAGCCGTTTTACCGACATCATCGGTCGCAGCGATTTACTCGAGCAAATTCCCGGCCTGACCGCCAAACAGCAAGCGCTGGATCTTGGCAGAATTTTGCGCTCCGCAGCCAAGCGCGGGTCGGAACCGGTGTATTGCACCGAAAGCCATAATCCACCGTTTGACAAGGGCTTGAAGAACCAGGAAATCATGCAGGCAGCCCAGGCTGCCGTGGATTCAGGCAGGCCCTGGAGTGGTGCTTTTCAGAGCATGAATTTTGACCGCTCGATCGGCGCCACTCTGTCTGGCGCTGTGGCCATGAAATACGGGCGCGAAGGCTTACCCAGCGATACACTGCAAGTGCGCCTGAGCGGCACCGCAGGGCAGAGCCTGGGTGCCTGGAACGCACCCGGTGTGAGCCTGCATCTGACTGGCGATGCCAATGATTATGTCGGTAAAGGCATGTCCGGTGGCCGCATCGTGGTTACCACTGCGGATACCGATCGACGGCGGGCGCACCGCAATGTCATTCTCGGTAATGCTTGCCTGTACGGCGCCACCGGTGGTGAGTTGTTCGCGCATGGCCAGGTGGGAGAGCGTTTTGCAGTGCGCAACTCCGGCGCCAATGCGGTGATCGAAGGTGCCGGACATCACGCCTGTGAATACATGACCGGTGGCACCGTCGCCATTCTGGGGCCGGTTGGTCCCAATCTGGCGGCTGGTATGACCGGTGGCGAGTTGTTTGTGCTGGATCCCAATCAGTTGGTGGCACGCATGTTGAACCCCGAATTTGTTGCAGCAACGCCGCTGGAGGAGCAACGTTTTACAGCGCCACGACGGCGTTTGCTGGCCTTGATTACCGCCCACGTCAATCATACCGGCAGTGAATGGGGGCGCAAGGTGCTGGACGAATTTGAACTGATGCTGCCGCACTGGATGTATGTGGTGCCCAAGAATCTGCAAGCCAGCCAGGACATTTCGCAGCAGGACGTACCTTTGCGGCTGGTTAAAGCATGATTTATGGGCATGAGATGGGCATGAGATGGGCATGAGCAAGAAGCACGATAACTTTGCCTTCCTGCAACGTGAGCGTGGCGATCCGGACGTCTTTCCGCTGCAGATCCGCCGCAGCGAGTTTCGCGAGATCTACAAGCCGTTTGAGCAGCAGGAAGCGGCAGATCAATCCGAGCGTTGCCTGGATTGTGGCAACCCCTATTGCGAATGGAAGTGCCCGGTGCACAACTACATTCCCAACTGGCTGAAGCTGGCCCAGGAAGGACGCATTCTTGAAGCCGCTGATCTGTGCCACGAAACCAATAGCCTGCCTGAAGTCTGTGGCCGCATTTGCCCGCACGATCGTTTATGCGAGCAGGCCTGCACGCTGCAAACCGGTTTTGGTGCGGTGACCATCGGCGCTATTGAACGTTATATTGTGGATGAAGCGTTCAAGCAGGGCTGGCGGCCTGATCTGTCGCATGTACGGCCCAAGCCCTGGAGTGTGGGCGTGGTCGGCGCTGGCCCGGCGGGCCTGGCCTGTGCGGATGTCTTGGCACGCAACGGCGTCAGTGTCACGGTTTATGATCGTCATCCGGAAATCGGTGGTTTGTTGAGCTTCGGCATCCCGGACTTCAAGCTGGAACTGAAAGTGATGCGCCTGCGGCGCCAGGTATTTGAAGAAATGGGCATCCAGTTCCGCATGAACTGCGAAATCGGCCGCGATATCCAGGCCGAAGATCTGCTCAGCATGCATGATGCGCTGTTTTTTGGCACCGGCACCTATACTCCGGTTGCGGCTGAACTGCCTGGAATGGATGCTGGCGGGATCGTGCCCGCCTTGCCTTATTTGATCGGTCAGACGGCGCACATGTACGGGTTGGAAATGGCCGGCTATTCCCACATAAACCTCAGTGGCGAGGATGTGTTAGTTTTGGGTGGCGGCGATACTGCCATGGATTGTGTGCGCACCGCCATTCGTCAAGGCGCAAAATCAGTAACCTGCGTGTATCGCCGTGACCGGAAAAATATGCCAGGCTCCCAGCGCGAAGTCGATCACGCCATGAAGGAAGGCGTGAAATTCGAATTCAATACCCAGCCCATTGCTTTGAAACATAACCAAGGGCGGCTTCATGGTCTTGAAATTGTTCGAACCGAACTGATTCAGAATTCGGATGGCGGGCGTGCCACACCTCAAGTTATAGTCGGCAGCGAACAGGTGCTGGCCGCCAGCGCGGTTATTTTTGCCTTTGGCTACCGTCCCAGCCCACCAGCATGGCTGAATAGTCTGACTGTCAACACCGAGCAGGACGGGCGGATCCGTTGCAGCGGTCTGGCAGGCCAAACCAGCAACCCGGCTATTTTCGCTGCCGGAGACATGGTGCGGGGCTCAGACCTGGTGGTGACCGCCATTGCCGATGCTCGTGAAGCGGCCAAAGGCGTTCTGCAATACCTGGAAATTCTCATGCCGCAATTACGCCGGGCAGCTACCGGCTAATGCTGGTCTGAACTTTTCTGTACTGGCACGGTCCATCAGCCGGTAGCCACCGTTCAGTACATAACATACTTTGGTATCCCGACAGGCTTTAGTCGTAGAAAGAACATGTTAATCATTCGGCCAGGGCTTGAAATTCCCGAAGATGAGATCCAACTTGAAGCTATAAGAGCCCAGGGTGCGGGCGGACAGAGTGTCAATAAGGTCTCTTCTGCCATACATTTGCGTTTTGACATAGCCGCTTCTTCGCTACCGGAAGAATACAAGACACGGTTAATGTCGATTTCGGATCGCCGGGTCAACTCAGAAGGCGTGATTGTCATCAAGGCGCAAAGACATCGCACTCGGGAAAAGAACCATCGTGACGCACTTGAGCGCTTGGCGGAATTGATCCGCAAGGCCACCGAGCGGCACCGGAAAAGGATACCAACCCGTCCCAGCAAGGCTTCCAAGGAACGGCGGCTGACATCCAAGTCACAGCGCTCGCACACCAAGCAATTGCGAGGCAAAGTTGAAGATTGATTTTCATATTCCGACTTGATTGTTACTCTGGCTGCAATTACAATTATACCGATTAGTACTTAATTTTCAGAGGTTTAAATCATGGCCCGAATCACCGTTAGTAACGCATCTGAACAGGACTTTATCCCCTTGATGGACGAGCTGGCGCGCGCCCATCAACTGTTTTCCCTTTACGACGCCGAAATTCATCGTCTGTCCGGTTCCGACCTGACGGCGCCTCAGGCGAAAGTCATTTTCTGCCTGGGTAATACCGGTGGCATGACCTGCAGCGATATCACCGATAAGACCCTGATTACCAAGGGCACGCTTACGGGTGTTATCGATCGGCTGGAAGAAAAAGGTTTGGTGCAACGTTGGGGCGACAGTGATGATGGCCGCCGCATTATCGTAGACCTGACGAAAGAAGGGGTAAAAGTATTCAAGCGCGAATACCCAAAATACCTGACTCAACTCAAAGCACGCTTTGATGGGCTTGGTAACCGTGATCGCGATCAGGCAACCGCGTTATTGAGCAAAATCGCAGCTCTGTTCTGATCGAATTCTTCTGCTCAGATGGATTGGAGTGTTCTGTGGTGGCTGATGGTCGCCCTGTTGGTGCTGGCCGGCCTGGCTGGCACCGTACTGCCCGCATTACCCGGCGTCCCACTCGTGTTTGCCGGCCTGCTGTTAGGGGCCTGGCTGACTAACTTCACTGCGATGGGCTGGGCTACCATCAGCATTTTTGCTTTACTCACCGTACTGGCACAGCTGGTTGATTTTCTTGCGGGCGCTTATGGTGCCCGCTACGCCGGTGCCGGAGTTCGTGCCTTCTGGGGTGCCACAATCGGCGCCATAGTTGGAATTTTCTTTGGCATACCCGGCATCATACTCGGCCCCTTTCTGGGCGCGGTAATTGGCGAACTCAGCGGTGGCAATGACTGGCGCTCATCCGGCAAGGCGGGCCTGGGCGCCTGGTTGGGTCTGGTGTTGGCAACCGCCTTCAAACTGTCGATCAGCTTCCTGATGATAGGCATCTTTTTGCTGCAATTGGGTTGGGCCGAATGAGCGTCATGCCGGACTTGACCCATCCGTCATCCCGGACTTGATCCGGGATGGATCCCGGGTCGAGCCCGGGATGACGAACAAAGGCGAACCTGTTTCCCGGGATGACGAACAAAGGCGAACCTGTTAGTTGAAGGGCTTGATACCAACAGCCTGATACAAGGCATTCGGGTCGTAACGGTGTTTGCCCTTGAACACAATCAGTGGGTGTCTTACGGCACTAATATCCTGTAGTGGATCATCCCGCAACAAAACCATATCAGCAGCCTTGCCAGTGTGGATGGAACCTGAGTGCTCCTCAGCACCTACGACTTTAGCCGAATCCAGCGTGGCAATGCGCAACACCTCGGCCGTTGGTATTCCCGCTTGCTGATACAACTCCAGTTCGCGGTGCAGGGTGAACCCAGCCAGCGCATCGGTACCCGCCACCAGGGGCACACCCGCCTGGTATAGCCGAAAAATCATGTTCAACAAAGCTTGCGATGATTGAGCATAGCGCGCGGCATTCTCATCGTTGATGTCCATTTCACCTGCCAACATGGAACGGCGCACCGTTGGCGGCATGTGGTCTGCGACGGTGGCATAGGATGGACTGACTTCACCGGAGCGGTGGCGAAACATATTGTCAAATATCGCCACCGTTGGATCTACTTCAATGCCCCGGTCAGCCAGCAATTGGATAAAGGCTGATACTTGCTCTGAATCAAGATCCAGGTCACCGCCTTTTTCGGCTACCAGTTTGAAACGAGCCGGGGTGCGCGTGTCATCATCCGGTCCCGCCAAAAAATTCAAGAACAGCATGTTGATATGCTGGATCTCATCAAAACCATCCAGCACGGCTTGTTCTGCCGTCATATAGGACGGAATATGTCCTGACAAGCGCATGTCATGGGCATGAATCGCTTTGGCCATGGGTGCCACCCATTCCGGCTCGATAGAAGAGTAGATCTTTATCTGCGGATAGCCGGCTGCCGCATAGTCTTCGATCATGGCCAGCGCGTCATCAAGATTGTTGGCCAATTTTCCGGTAGGAGCGGAGTAAGGGCTTTTCTTGTCGATAAAACCAGCCCGGTACGAATGAGGGCCAATCGCCTCGCCCGAATCAAAAGCATTGCGTATCTCAGTCAAACGCTGTTCATCGTTAGCCAGATCGCGCGTCGTGGTCACTCCCGCCGCGATTTGCAGCAAGCCGTCATGCAACGACAAATGGGTATGCATATCCCACAAACCAGGCATCAAAAATGCGCCCTTGGCATCAATGATTTCATAATCGGCCAGCTTCATTTCCACAATTACATCGGAGTCCAGCCAGATGCCGGCAATTTGCCCATTGTGTATCGCCACCATGCGGCCGGGTTCCGATGCGCCAGCCTCCACATCAACCACATGAACATTTCGCAGCAACCATTTCTCCGGCAATTCTTCAGCCAACTCCTTGGCAAGCTGCAGGCTGCGGGCAGACTCTGCTTGGTCCTGCACCGCTTGCATGGCGGGCAAAATGGCCGCCTGACCAACGGGAGCCAGTCCCATCCAGCCATAAGTCAGAGCAAACAACTCACGGGATTGATCCAGCCAGACATACTCTGGGCTCAGACCCAGACCGCTGATTGCATACAACACGACCGCATCTTCCTGCTTCCCGTCTATATCGTGCTCCGCTACCCGGGCGATCGATGCCTGACCCGCTGGGTATAGAGGCAGACTGGAAGACGCGGAGTTCAACAACGCCCTGGCCAACAACGCAGTTTGTTCGGGAGTACCGTCGCTGGGCCAGTAATAAGCCCAGGCATTTTCACTGACAGTTGCTTGACCGCTCTCCAGAGTGCTGCTCCAGGTAGCGCTGCTGCCATCCACATTAAAGCGCTCGGCGACCGGAGAACCCATATAAGCGTGACCGCGCACGTCTAGTGCAACCAGCAGGCCGGCATCATTCACCTGGCTGTGCTCCTGCAACTGCGGGCCGCGTCCTCTGTCATTGAATTCAAATTTGGCCTCACGGCTGCCATCAGCCGCAACTTCAACCCGTAACGAACCGCTGACATCGCCGGCTGTAACCCAATCATATGAACGAGTCTGTGCTTCAGCTCCCAACACGTTAAGCGGTAGCGCAATGACTAAGCTCGCGGTCAGCAACAGACTCTTATTCATAGCTTCTTATTCCTGCAACAGTATTGACTTCAGCTCGGCAAAATCACCCATAATAGTACTGGACAGTATCTTTTTAGCCTGAACTTCAGCCAATACATCTGGCAGTGGAATATCCATTTCTAATACGTCCTTTATAGCTTCAATGAATTTGGCCGGATGAGCGGTACACAGAAAGCACCCCAGTTCGTCATCCTTAAGATCGCTTTGCAGCGCTGCCCACGCCAATGCGCTGTGCGGATCGGCCATATAGCCTTGTTGCCACAGAGCCAGCATGGCTGACCGGGTATCTTCATCGCTCAAAGAAAACGATGATAGTAGTTCTGATAGAGACATTTTATGCCGCGTTTCCAACTCTAAAACACGGGGAAAATTGTTTGGATTGGAAATATCCATGGCATTGGTCAAAGTAGCTACCGTCGTGTGGGGATTCCACCGCCCGGAAGTCAGAAAGCGCGGTACGGTGTCATTGGCATTGGTAGCCGCGATCAGTCGCTTATAAGGCAAGCCCAAAGCCCGGGCCAACAAGCCAGCCGTTACATTGCCAAAGTTTCCACTCGGTACTGAGAATACCAGACGGCTCACATCGGCAGATTGAGCTGCTGCTTCAAAGTAATAGCAGGCCTGGGCAACCAAACGGGCGATATTGATCGAGTTTGCTGAATTGAGGCCGATTTGCCGTCGCAATACAGGGTCGTCAAAAGACTGCTTCACCAAAGCCTGGCAGGTATCAAAGTCTGCATTCACCGCCACGGTGCGAATGTTGCCGCCCAGGGTACAGAACAGCTTCTCCTGTAAGGGCGAGATGCGTCCTTTGGGATACAGGATCACCACTTTGATACCCGCTTGTTGGTAGTAGGCATGCGCCACCGCCGCTCCAGTATCACCCGAAGTGGCCGTAAGTATGGTCATGGGGCCCTGATCACGGAACCGCACCAGGCAGCGCGCCATAAAACGTGCACCAAAATCCTTGAACGCCAGCGATGGGCCGTGAAACAGCTCCAAAGCAGATACCGTATCGCTCAGAGCACGCGTCGGCAACGGAAAATCAAAGGCGGATTCAGCCATTTCCAACACCGCCTGCTGGTCCAACTCACCATCCAGTAGATGGTGCAGAATTGCTGCACTGCGCGGCACAAAAGACTGTTGCAGCAGGCTGTCCACATCCTCAAGCGGCGTGATGCTGCGTGGGAAAAACAAACCCTGATCGCTGCCCAGTCCCTGTAACACGGCCTGTTTGAAGCTGACCGCTTCTTCAGGGTGTTTGATATTGATTAAATCCATTAAATTCATTCCATCATTAATGCAGGTTTGAGTTACTGCCGAGGAATCTCTGAATTATTCAGAGCAGGCTTCCTTACGGAACACTGCGGGTGCCACCCAAATCGGCCCGACAGACATGCACAAAACCCTGATCATTCTGCCGATAGTGTTGATCCAGCCACTGCGCCGCAGCTTCCGCCACCAGCAGGTCGTCGGCGATGGCAAACACGGTTGGCCCTGATCCTGAAATACCTACGGCCAGCACGCCTAGTTCCTGCAATGCCGCGCGGGCCTCATCAAACCCTGGCAATAATTTCCGCCGATGCGGCTCCGCAATCAGATCCTGCATGGATGCGGCTGCCAGGCGGGTTTTGCCGGTATACAGCGCATAAACAAACTGGGCGAACTGGGCGCCGTGATCGACCACCAACTTACGCGGTAGTTGTTCCGGCAGTACGGCACGGGCCTCGCGGGTGACCAACTCGGTACCGGGCCAGCACACCACGGTTTGCCAGCGCACCGGCCAGGGCAACGCATATTCGGCCTTGCTGGCGGGGGGGCAAAGACGCAAACCACCGTATAAACATGGCGCGATGTTATCAAGGTGAACCTCGCCGCTGATGCCCCCTTCGGCTACGGCCATCAGGTGAAATATTTCGCGTGAGCTGAATGGATTGCCTTGGGAATTTCCGTGCCAGCGATTCAACGCCTCCAGCGTGGCAACCACGGAAGTGGCACTGGAGCCCAACCCGCTGCCTATGGGCAGGTTTTTCTCCAGGGTGACATGTGCCAGCTGAACTGCCAGGCCACGCTGCTGCATTTCCTGCTGGAACATACGGCAACACTTGAGCACGATGTTCTGCTCTGGATCGGTTGGTAATTTATGTGCAAACGGACCAACGCAAGACAGTTGCCAGTCCTGCAACTCACCGCTTTCACTGCTTGCCGGCCGTAGCTCTACGATGTCACCCAAAAGGGTTCCATCAATCGGTGCCAGTGCCAGGCCCAGCGCATCAAAGCCTACTGATACATTGCCCACGGAAGCCGGTGCATAAACCCGCAAAACAGTTGAAGCGACTGCGCCAGCCTCTGGTGTATTAGCTTGGCTCATGAGCGCTGGTCCAGCGGGCGCCAGACGGTGCGCAGCAAATCGCCAAATACGCCGGCAGCGGTTACCGCCGCGCCTGCGCCATAACCCCGCAGAACCATGGGTATGGGCTGATAATAGTGGGTGTGCAGCACCAGGGCATTTTCACCATCGCGAATGGCGCCCAGCGGTTGTTCTTTAGGCACTGCTTCAACTGCGACGCGACATTTTCCGTCCTTGATGCTGCCCACATAGCGCAGCACTTTGCCTTCAGCTTTGGCTTTCGCCACTTTCTCAGCGAAAGCGGCATCGATGCCGCGAATCGCTGGCAGCAATTCAGCCTTGTCCACATCGGCAATGCTGTCCATTGGGACAGCGGGTTCCACATCGACATCGCTCAATTCCAATTGCAGACCGATTTCGCGCGCCACGATCAACAGTTTGCGCGCCACGTCCAGGCCGGACAGATCATCACGAGGGTCGGGTTCGGTGTAGCCCAGCTCCATGGCCCTGGCTACCGCTTCGGAAACCGCCATGCCATCTTCCAGCAGGCCGAATATCATCGACAGAGAGCCTGAAAGAATGCCCTCAAAAGACTTGAGCTGATCGCCGGAACGAATCAGGCCCTGCAGGGTGTCGATGATAGGCAGGCCAGCACCCACATTGGTTTCATACAGGAAGCGACGGAAATTACGTGAAGCCGCAGTGCGCAGCTCGCGGTAGTAATCCAGCGACATGGTGTTGGCCTTCTTGTTGGCACAAACCACGTTAAAGCCTGCCTCCAGCAAACGAACGTATTCGGCTGCGAGTTTCTCATCGGTGCTGCAATCCACAATAGTGGGGTTCAACAAACCAAGGCGATCACGAATGGCGATTATGTCATCCATGTTATAGACCGTGCCTTTTTGCTCCAATTGTTGCTGCCATTGCGACAGGTCGACCACATCATCGGCCACCAGTAAACTCCGGCTGTTAGCAATGGCGCGTACGCGCAATTCCACATCCTGCTCCAGCAGTTTGGGCGATTGCTGGCGGAACTGCCGTAACAACTCGCTACCCACATTGCCGCAACCCAACAGGATGAGATCGATGTGCGTGGTGCGACTGAAAAACGCCGTGTGGCAAGCGCGGGTGGCGGATTGTGCTGCATCACCCTGCACCACCACCGCAATGGCGCATTCGGTAGAGCCCTGCGCAATCACCTCTACATTCACACCGGCTGAAGAAATTGCGGTCAGGAAGCGCGCCGCTATGCCGCGGTAGTGCTTCATGCCCTCGCCTACCAGCGACACCACCGCACGGTTGCCTTGCACCAGCACCTCATCGATCAGCTTGTGCAAGCGCTCGAAATGGAATTCATCTTCCAGCGCACGGCGGGCCTTTTCGGCGTCGGCCTGCTTTACACACAAGGTAATGCTGTACTCGGAAGAGGACTGCACGATCAGCAAAATGGAAATGGAACGACTGGCCAGCGCGTCCATTACGCGCCGCGCGATGCCCACACGACCACGCAAACCACCGCCATGCAGCGTGATGGATGCCACGTTCTGCAGGTGTGAAATACCGCGCACCACGTGGGTCCGTTTGGCCTCACGATGAATCAGGGTACCGGGCTGGTCCGGCTCGTAAGTATTGCGGATCTCACACAACACATCCTTGGCCGACAGCGGCGTCAGGGCCTTGGCCGAAATCACCTTGGCGCCAAAATAACTGAGCTCCATGGCTTCTTCGTAGCTGACCTCGTCAAGGCACTGAGCATTGGAAACAATGCGCGGATCAGCGGTGAAAAAGCCGTCCACATCTTTCCAGATCTGACAACGTGTTGCGCCGACTGCAGCGGCGATGGCTGCCGCCGAATAATCGGTGCCGTTGCGGCCCAGCAACTGAATCTCCCCGGCAGCATTGCGGCCGTAGAAGCCGGGCAACACCAACACCTTCACAGCATCCGTGAGGCGCGCTTTGAGCAAGGGCCCGGCCGCATCCACATTGATCAATGAATCCAGCCAGTCTTCGTTAGCCAGGGGTAATACGTCTGTGTCTGACCAGGCCGCGGCAATCCCGCGATGCATGAGCAGGTCCACCATCAGGCGGCTGCTGAAACCTTCACCGGTGGCCAGAATGATCGCGCGGATACGATCGGGACACTGACCCAGCAAGCGCACGCCTTCAATGCGCTGCGCCAACTGCTCTTTTTGCTGCTGCAGAAAAGCTGCCCCCAGGGGTGTGGCAATACCCTTTGCAGCATACTCATCCAGCACGATCTGCTGTCGTTGCAGGGCCTCATTCAGTGCAGCTTTGCCATCACCGCCTTCCACCGATTGGTCGATGGCGGCGAGCAACAGGTCGGTAACACCTTTTACTGCGGACAGCACCACAATCACCTGGCCGTCGCCGCCATGGTGCTGGATTACATCAGCGCTGGCTTCAAAGCCTTTCAGATCGGCAACCGAAGTACCGCCAAACTTCTGCACCAGTACATTCACTGCCGCTTTCCCACTTTGACTGCTCACTTTGCAACTCCGGGCCCAACTGCTGACACTTCTCCGGTCGGATCTGCGGCCACATCGCCGGCCACATCTCCAGCATAGGCATGCTGATGCACTGAACGCATGGCACGGCCCGAAGGATCGTTCATTTCCTGCAAAGATTTGTCCCACAACACCGCTTCTGGCGTACTGCAAGCCACCGTCGGGCCACCCGGCACGGTTTGTGCCGCAGAGGCCAGCGGAAAGTGCTTTTCAAAGATGCTGCGGAAGTAGTAGCCCTCTTTTGAATGCGGCGTGTTGAAGGGGAAACGACCGGCGGCTCGGGCCATGTCGGCATCGCTGACCATCTGCTTGGCGTGATCCTTCACGGCATCGATCCAGCCATAGCCCACACCATCAGAAAATTGCTCTTTCTGCCGCCAGGCGATTTCTGCGGGCAGCATGTCTGCAAAGGCCTCGCGCAGAATGTGTTTTTCGATCTTGCGCGTACCGTCTTTTTGCAGGCCCGCCATCTTATCCACCGGATTGAGGCGCATGGCCACATCCAGGAAGCGCGTATCAAGGAAAGGAACACGGGCTTCAACACCCCAGGCCGCCATGGCCTTGTTGGCGCGCAGGCAGTCATAGCTGTGCAGCCGCGACAACTTGCGTACCGTTTCCTCGTGGAATGCCCGTGGGTTTGGCGCCTTGTGGAAATACAAATAACCGCCGAAGATTTCGTCAGCGCCTTCACCCGACAACACCATCTTGATGCCCATGGCGTGGATTTTGCGCGCCATCAAATACATCGGTGTGGCTGCACGAATGGAGGTCACGTCATAGGTTTCGAGGTGATAAATCACTTCTTCCAGCGCATCCAGGCCTTCCTGGATGGTGAAGATAAAACTATGGTGGACGGTGCCAATGTGGTCGGCAGCTTTTTTCGCCGCGGCCAGATCGGGCGAACCTTCCAGGCCCACAGCAAAGGAGTGCAGCCGGGGCCACCAGGCGGGGCTTTGCTCATCATCTTCGACGCGCATGCTGGCATGTTTGGCCGCCAGCGCTGCGGTGATGGAGGAATCCAGTCCACCCGATAACAAAACGCCATAAGGCACGTCGGTCATCAAATGTGATTTCACTGCATCTTCCATCGCAGCTCTTAATGCCACGCGGTCTGAAGTGGCATTCTCAACCGCTTCAAAGTTTTCCCAATCACGCTTATACCAGCGTTGTGGCTCAGCTTGACCACTGACCCAATAATGCCCGGGCGGAAACTCATGTACCTGGTTGCACACATCCATCAGGGCTTTCATTTCGGAAGCAACCAGCAACTGGCCATGGGTGTCGTGGCCGTAGTAAAGCGGAATGATGCCGATCGGGTCACGCGCCATCATCCAACTGTCTTTGGCTTCGTCATACAGCACAAAGGCAAACATACCGCGCAAGCGATCGAGAAAATCAGCGCCATGCTCCAGATACAGCGGCAGAATCACCTCACAGTCGGATTCGGTGCTGAAGGCATAGCTTTTGGCCAACTGCTGACGGATTTCCTGATGATTATAGATCTCACCATTAACCGCCAAAGCCTGTTTGCCCGACTCGCTGATCAGCGGCTGGGCACCGGTGTTGACATCGACAATGGCCAGGCGCTCATGCGCCAAAACCGCCTTGTCAGAAGTCCAGATGCCACTCCAATCGGGACCGCGATGACGCAACAAACGCGATTGCTGCAGCGCCATTTTTCGGACGGAAGCACCGTCCTGGCGTACATCCAGCACGCCAAATATCGAACACATGGTGGGACCTCACTAAAGAATCCGGGTTGTCAGGGAGGCCGGTAGAATTATTGTGTAAGCCTCGAAATCACTCCGGGGAACGCTTTTTATCTCAAAGCGCACACCCGAACCCTCAATACTAAGCGAGCGAGGCCGCGCGGTCTACGGCATTAATGCAAATCCAGAAATCAAAAACACCTCATTCAATGGGGCCCAGTGATCTGTCTATAAAGCGACTTTGATACTCCATATAGGTCTTCCTGATCAACCAGTCGGATTGAGCTGTAGCAGGGAACTCAGCGGAAAACCCGGGCAGATCTGGGTCTATGACGGCTTCCGCGACAGCCCTGAAGTGCTCGATCAAGTCTTTGGGATTCTCACAGCCCAATGAGACGCGAACGGTAGTAGGAAAAATCTGGCATTGTAGCTGGGCCGCACTTTCGAGTTCTGAGTGTGTGGTCAAGCCAGGACAACTGATGGTCGTATTGGTTTGGCCCAGGCTGATCTGATGTGAATAAACCGGCTCCAGGCTGTCAAAAAAGCGCCGAAACAGGTTCGCTTCCAGCCCGGCCATCTCAAACGTGAACAAGGGTGCTGGTAAGCCACAGGCTAACTGCGTAGCGCGCAAACCTGCATTGGGGTGGTCCTCCAATGCGTTGCAATTAACCTTGATACGCGAATGTGCGGACAAGAATTTGGCCAAAATCGCGGTATTGATACATTTTTGCAGCATGCGGGTATCCAGTGTGCGCATGCCCTGCATCACTTCAAAGGCGGCATCGGCGCTCAGGAAGGCGCCCTTCACGTAATACACATTCCAGAACATGGTGTTCTCCCAGCCAGGTTCGCCTTTTGGCAGAAACATGTCCTGGTTTTGCGCGATCGTGCAGCCACCAATCACAGAGCCGCTACCCGACAGGTCCTTGGTATAGCTGTGCACCAGGAAGTCTGGCCGCTCCGCAGCATCTGCCTGCAGCAAAGGACGTTGCAGAAAGGGCGTGCCTATCGTTGCATCCAGAATCACGCGCACACCAAGCTCATGAGCTGCTTTACATAGATTGGGCACAGCAAGCACATAACCATGCGGATTGCAGGGGGATTCGAGGTACAGATAGATCTGCCGTCCAGCGGCAATGCGTTGAGCGTGTTTGACCTTGATTTGCTGCAAACAGGCAAGGAATGACTCAGCCTTGTCGCCATCGAAGTGCTCCACTGCAATGTCGAGGTTGGAGGGCTTGGCAAACCAGTCATGCAACAGCTGGTGCACACCGCCGTAGATGTTGCGGCTGGCGATCAGGATGTCCCGATGGCCCAGCAAGTGAGCCAAGGTCGCATCAATGGCTGCCATGCCACTATTGAAATTCCAGGCGAGATATTCATTGGCCAGGGCGCCGCATTCCAGGTCGACAATATGATTTGCCAGGGCGATGGAGGTTGGATTCAGCAGGCGTGAATACACCGGCAGCATGAATTCTCTGCCCTCAAACGCGTCTGCAATCCAGTCAGCACAGGCGAAGGTATAGGTAGCGGTTCGCGCTATAACCGGCGTCGCAGAAAACAGCGCGCTTACATTGTCCACCAGCGGATAGGGGCCGTGTGCGGCCGTGGTTGTATTACTCAATTCCAAATGCTGGTGGGTACGCCGGAATCCGTTCTGGAAGGTGTCCAGAATCTTCGCAATCTGGAACGAAATGAACTTCTTGGCATTAAACAAGGCAATCCGGTCGTGATGATTCAATTGCTGCAGTTCCTGTTGTGCCAGGTCCCACAGCGCATCAACGCTGCCCTGGCAGCCATACAAGCGTTCCGCCAATTCACCGAGCTCTCGGCCAAAAGGGCTTTCCGGATCAATTCCAAAATGTTCCAACTGTTCGCTAACAAGGTCTTGAGCACTGGTAGCTTTGGTCGTTTTACGAACCGGTGAAAGCAAACGGCCTTGGGCCAGATTATCGGTACTCACGATTTGAAGTTCCTTTTGATGTATATTTGCTTAAATCAACAATAAGCTTATACATATTCCTTTTCAGCAAACTATCACCGAATATTATTCGGTAAACATGCGAAATCAGCAGTATGGATCAAACAGATTTGGAGATTATCCGGGCGCTACGAAAGAATGCGCGGATTTCCAATAAAGAGCTTGCACAGCAGCTTGGCCTGGCGGCGTCCACCTGTCTTGTGAGGTTGCGGCGTCTGCAGCGAGAGGGCGTTATTCGCGGGTTTCACGCCGATGTAGACCCTCTGGCTTTGGGAGTTCACTTGCAGGCCCTGGCGTCGGTACGACTTAACCGTCACTCACGACCTGCGATTGAGTCGTTTCTGGCCCATGTGCTGAAAAAAGCAGAAGTTGTAAGGGTGCATCATGTCAGCGGCAGCAATGATTTTCTTGTACAAGTGTGTGTGGCAAGCGCCCATCACCTGCGTGAATTTGTATTAGGGGCCTTTACCGAACGTGCGGAAGTCGATCACGTAGAAACATCGCTGATCTATGAAAGTTGGGAAAGTTGGGATTTACCAGTACCGATTGAACCAGAATAGTCACCCTCACGGGCCGCGGTATGGTGAAACCGCGCAACGCCGCTGTCGCCGATCCTGACATCCAGGCACTCGGTCAACTGGCTGATTTTTCGCAACATTAAGTTCAAACGATCCGGCTGAATCTGATCAAAGCACAACTGCAAGCGCTGTTCGTCCTCAGCACATTGCGTGCACTGCATAGACACCGGCACCAGTCCGAACAGGCATAACAGAGCAAACAACCGCGCCAGCGCACCGGGGAATCGTTCCAGCAACACCACCACTTCCACCTGTGTCAGCGATCGCTGCGGCGCATGTTCCGTGGTATGCGCACTATAAACATCTTCCTGGCCTGAGAGGTTAGGTAATCCAGTTGTCATCTGTGTCTTCTCACTTGGATCTGCTCACTTCAAGCTGCTCGGTGGGTTTTATGCATATTAAAGCCGAATCCGTGTTTATTTATTGCAAGTTATCGCCTAATTTGCTATTTCACGTATATCTAATTCGATAAATTTAAATAATATGACTGATTCTATTCACAACATCTCTCTGGATCGTACCGACCGGCGCATTCTGCGCTTGCTGCAAACCCAGGCCGACATCACCGCTGGCGCTATCGGTGAGCAGATTGGCGCCTCGCAAGCCACGGTCTGGCGGCGCATCCAGCAAATGCGCGAAAGCGGGCTGATACCGCCGCAGGTGGTACGGCTGGATCGTAAAAAGGCTGGCTTCAAAGCTATGGTGTTTGCGCAGGTGAAGCTCAACTCACAAGGCCGGGCGAATCTTGCGGCTTTCTCTGAAGCCATGCAGGGTTTTCCGGAAGTTCTGGAGTGCTACGTGATGATGGGCAATATCGACTTTCTGCTGCGTATCGTGGCGGCCGATATCGATGCCTATGAGAAGTTTTTCTTTGACAAGCTCTCAGCGGTGCCCGGCATCCAGGAAATCACCTCCAGCATTGCTTTGTCCGAGATCAAGCACACCAGTGAGTTGCCGATTTGAAAATGCCCTGAGTTTTTCGATGCTCCGATCGCCGCCTTACCACATGCTGACCTTTACTTACGTCATGCCCGCATCGTTAATCCGTCACCTATGCCATGTTAGTCCGTCATGCCGGACCTGAGCCGGCATCCATTTGCCGTTAATTGTTCATCGTGTATTGGATCCCGGATCAGGTCCGGGATGACGGGGTGAAGGTCTGGGATGACGGAGTGAAGGTCCGGGATGACGGGGTGTATGGTCAGGCCCAGAAAGGCGCAGCAGGACAATTGCCAGAGTTGTCAGCACTATGAATAATTGTGCGCGTGGCGTGTATCAGTAGTCAGAAATGGAGAAATCATGTCCGCCATCGATGAAAGCCCGGATTTCAGCGCCCACCACTACGCCAATGCGGTGTCTGGTGAACGCGCAATCGTGTTGCGGGTGCAGGCTGGCGACCAACAGGCGTTCGGCGAGCTGGTCATGAAATACATGCAACGGGCTTACTATGGCGCGCTCGGTTTGACTGGCTCGCATGACGATGCGCTGGAACTTTCGCAAGAAGCGTTCGCCCGCGCGTTCAGGGCACGTGCGACCATCGACCCCGAGCTACCTTTCTATACCTGGTACTACCAGATTCTGCAGCGCCTGTGTTTCAACCTGGGTCGCGATGGCAAAACCCGCCGCGAAAAACTTGCAGAACAAAATTCCTGGTTGGTCGCTGAGGCTGAAAGCCGGCAGCCGCACAATCCCGAAACACAGTTGCAACAGGAACAGTTAGCGGCCTGCTCCCGGGCTGCCATTGAAAGCCTGGGAAATACTGAGCGCGAAATCATCGTGCTGCGAGAACTGCAGGATATGAGCTATCAGGACATCGCCACTTTGCTGGACATACCCATCGGCACGGTTATGTCGCGCTTGTACACCGCGCGCAAACGGCTGGCGACTCAATTGGCGGACTTGCTATGACGAACAAAACAGATTTTGAAGTTGAAATGGAGCGGGTACGCGGCCTGATGATGGCTGCCCTCGACAACGAGTGCAGCGCTGCCGAGCGGCAAGCCCTGCAGCAGGCATTGCAGCAGAATCCCGAATTGCAGCGCGAATGGCGCGAACTGCAGCGGGTCAAGGAGGTAACAACCATGATGAGTGTAAGAAAACCACCTGAAGAGGTGTGGAGCAGCTACTGGGCCCAGGTGTATGCACGTAATGAACGTAAAGTTGCATGGATACTGGTTTCGGTCGGGGCAGTGATTCTGCTGTCCTGGGGCTTGTGGCAGGGCGTGCTACAAGTGCTGGCCGAATTGGACATGCCTGATTTCATCAAGCTGGCCATTGGTGCGCTGTCAGTTGGAACCGTCATTCTGGCGGTATCCGTGGTGCGCGAGAAACTGTTCGTTAACAAACATGACCCGTACAAGGATATAGAACGATGATCATTACACCTGGAGCTTCGGTAATCGGACAACCCAGCACTAAAACCCTGGGCCTGGTGCGCGGCAACACCATCCGTGCCCGGCATATCGGCAAGGATATCCTCGCTGTGTTCAAAAACATTGTCGGTGGTGAAATTGAGGAATACACCAAGATGATGGGCGAAGCGCGCGAGCAGGCCATAGACCGCATGGTGGCCGAGGCATTGAGTCTGGATGCTGATGCAGTGGTCAACGTGCTTTACCACCTCGGTGGTAATGGGCGGAGCTTCGGAGATGCTGGCTTACGGCGAAGCGGTGAAAATCGAGAGACCTTAACCCGGCAAGGCAAAAAAGTGGATCCCGGCTCGGGGCCGGGATGACGGAAATAATACGAGCCATTAAAGTTTGCGAATATTTTTGAGATCAATCGCCCTGCTTGGGTTCTTCAGCTGACAACCCCTTCACCTCCACCGGCGTGCGCATAATGATCTCGCGATGCGGGAAGGGTATGGCAACGTTGTTTTCTTTGAAGGTATCCCACAAAGCCAACAACACCTGGCCGCGGATGTTGGTGAGCCCTTCGCGTGGATCGGTGATCCAGAAACGCAATACAAAATCCAGCGAAGAGTCGCCGAACCCTGTCAGCCAACACACAGGCTTCATATCCCGATGTACCCGCCGACAACTTTCGGCTGCAGCAATGGCCAGGGCCGTCACTTCATGTGGATCGCTGTTATAGGAAACCCCAAACGGCACATCCAGCCGCACCAACTCGTCAGAAAAAGACCAGTTGATCACTTGCTGGGTGATGAAGTCCTCGTTCGGAATCAGGTATTCACGGCCATCGCGGGTAACCACGCTGACAAATCGCGCGCGTAATTCCCGAATCCAGCCAAAAGTCTCACCCAGCGAAATGGTATCGCCCGGCTTGATGGACCGGTCCATTAAAATAATGATGCCAGAGATAAAGTTTGACACCACCTTTTGCAAACCGAAACCAAGGCCAACACCAATGGCGCCGGAAAAGACAGTGAATATGGTGAGGTCGATACCTAAGCTGGACAAACCCAGTACCGTGGCCATAACGATCAGGGAAATCTTGACCACCTTGCCGATTAACACCCGCAAGGAAGGCGTGAGATCTTCCGATTGCTGCAACTGCTTATCCAGAAAATCGCCGAGGCTGATGGACAACCACAGCAACACGCCCATCAACACCAGTACTTTTACGATCAACCAGGCGGATATCCGGAAATTGCCGACAGAGAATCCCAGCGCGTCCAGAAATACCACTGCCTCGCTGGTCAAACCGGTCATGTGCAAGGCCACATAAGACCAAACCAGGATGGCCACCAACCGACCCAGCAAACGGCTTTCAATCACTTGCGACAGCAGCCGGATCACCAGCCACGCCAGCGCCAGTAAAACAGAGGTAGAAATCAGGTAGCTTGAACCTGGCCAGTGAGTGAGGTTTATCAAGACCAGGGCCAGGGAACCAAAAAGAACGAATAGCGCCCAGCTCAATCGCCGCAAGAGAATGGCAAATTGCCGCAAACGACGTCGATCTGGCGACTCAATGGCACGAATACGGGCTTCCAGCTTGGGTTCCAGCTTCCAGGCTGCAAATCGCGCCAGCAACAGTAACAGCAACACGATGATCAGTTGCCGCAAAACCGCAGTCTCGCTGAACAACAGCAATAGTTGTTCGCTCAGTTCGTTGGCGTATTGCATTAACGTGTCGATTACAGTCTCCAGGGTTGCATCATTTTCCGGCCACCACGCCTCCCAGCACCACAATACTCTAGTCTAAAGCATGCCGGATGGACGCGGTCCTGCGTTATCATCGGCGTTCAACTCATCACAGTCAGGAGCAAGGCCATGCACTTTCCCAAACTGTACCAACTCATTTGGGCTTTTGCCCTGCTGCTGCTTTCAATCAGCCCCGTGCTGGCCGAGCAGGTTAAGCTGGGCGAATTGACCGCGCAGCCCGGCGAAGCAGTCTCAGGCTACCTGACCATAGAGCCCTTGCAGGATGTAGGCGCTGAAATCCCGGTATCCATCATTCGCGGCGAAAAACCTGGCCCCACCCTGGCCCTGATTGCGGGTACCCATGGCTACGAATACGCCGGCATCATCGCCCTGCAGCGCATTCGGCAGAAGATCAATCCGGCAGAACTCTCCGGCACGCTCTTGTTGGTACATATTGCCAATCCGCCGTCATTCTATGGCCGCACGATTTACTACAGCCCCGCTGATGGCCAAAACCTCAACCGGGTATACCCCGGCAAAGCCGATGGCACGCTCAGTGAGCGTATTGCCTACAGCATCACGGAAAATGTGATTGAACAATCCGATTTCCTGGTGGATTTGCATGCCGGTGATGGCAATGAAGCGCTGCGTCCTTATGTCTACTTACCAGAAACCGGGCAGGCGAAACTGGATGCCGCCAGCCGCGGCCTGGCCATCGCATTCGGCCTCGATCACATCGTGCTCGACAAGGGCCGGGCACAACCGCCGGAAGCGTCCTTGTACACCGATCAAACCGCCATATCGCGTGGCATACCGGCGATCACCACCGAAACCGGGCAGTTGGGCCTGAGTGATGACTACTGGGTCAGCCTGGCTGAAGACGGCATCCACAATGTAATGCGTCATTTGGGAATGCTGCCGAGCGCTGAAATTCCCAACGAGCATATCGTTTGGCTGGAGGACTACGAGGTGATTCGAGCTCCCGCTTCTGGAATTTTCCGCCCAGCGGTTCGCGACGGCTACGCGATTGCCGAGAACGGTTTGTTGGGTGAGCTGGTTGACCCCTTTGGTGAGCGCATTACCGATTTACGTGCACCGTTTGCCGGTGTAATCAACTACGTCCTGGGCACGCCTCCCGTCAGTGAGGGTGAGCCAGTGGCGATGGTGAGCAACATTATTGCACAATAAGTTCCTGGATCCCGGATCACGCGCTCCGCGCTGTCCGGGATGACGGATAATCCTTCCGGGCGACGCTTTTACTGGTCATACCGGCCTCCGAACCGGAACCCATGGGTGAATTTGCAACACAAGCTAGAATTAGGGTGGTTCTCTGGAATACAGTAGAGCTTCTTAAGTGAGGAAATGAAAATGAAAATGCTGAGGATTTTGTGCGTAATGATTCTGTGCTTGGCGCTGCCCTTGTCGGTGAATGCCAGGGATACTGTGCAAACTTTATCGATCGCCGAGGTGATGGAGAATCCAGAATATGCTGCCAGATTGCAGGGCGTGAAATTCTTTTTCGGCGATCAGGCACACCCCACACCGTCCAAGAATTTTGGCGAGTTCCGGACCAACAAGAAAACCAATGCTTTCAACAAGACGGACAAATATGCCTGTCAATGGACCATGTTATCGGCTTTGTTACAGTTGCAGCAGCGCGCCCTTGAGCTCGGCGGCAATGCGGTTATCAACATCAAATCGAACTACAAGAATGTGCCGGTAAGCAGCGAGACCGAATTCACCTGTGGTGCAGGTAATGTGGTTGCAGGCGTTGCCTTGATCGGCGAGATTGTTATTACCAAATAATGTCCTGAAAAATTCGGACTGAAAGTTTCAGGATTAACTGACCCGGCGGAATATCAGAGAAGTGTTGATGCCGCCGAAAGCAAAATTGTTGTTCATCACGTATTCGGCGTCGAACTCGCGGCCGACGCCACGGATATGGTCAAGACCTTCACACTCGGGATCAACATTATCGAGGTTGATGGTTGGAGCAAACCAACCATGGTTCATCATTTCAATCGCCAGCCAGGATTCCAGTGCGCCGCAAGCCCCGAGCGAATGACCGATGTAGCTTTTCATCGCGCTGATCGGCGTTTTATCCGCAAACAATTCGCGGGTTGCCTTGGCTTCCGCCACATCACCGCGGTCGGTGGCGGTACCATGGGCACTGATGTAGTCGATTTGCTTCGCTGACAGATCTGCACTTTCCAGCGCCAGCGCCATCACACGTTGCATGGTATTCCAGGAAGGCTGTGTTACGTGGCGGCCATCCGAATTGGTGGCGAAGCCAACGATCTCCGCCATGATGTTGGCACCACGGGCCAGGGCATGCTCGCGATTCTCCAGCACCAGGGTACAAGCGCCTTCCCCAATCACCA
>JAWXBM010000077.1:0-6461 GCA_034440115.1 Lysobacterales bacterium
GCGTGCAGCCAGCGATGAAGAAAAAGATCATGGCCACGTGCACGGCCATGGTGGGGTGGAGCACTAGAAGCGGTTTCAAAAATGGTCTTTTGCTCCCCTGTGTTGTTCTCGGCCCGCTCAAATGCTCCTGTACTACCTTGTACACTGCGCTTTTCGCGGGCCTCGGGGCTAGCCTGGTAACAAAATCCCTGTTTTTGAGACCGCTTATAGTTAATTTATGCTTGAAACTACAAGCTAATTCGTCGGTTGGTGGGCAAATTTTTTCAGCCCTTCCAGGTCGCGAATTCGAACGTGTTTGCGATCTACTTTTAACAGGCCGGTCTTTTGAAAACGTGCCAACACACGGCTGACGGTTTCTGCGGCGAGGCGCAGGAAGCTGGCAATGTCCCGCCGTGACATGGCGAGTATGAATTCAGATTCTGAATAGCCTCTGCGACCGAATCGCTCCGACAGCGACAAGAGAAACAGGGCAATCCGTTCATCTGCAGTCAAATCACCGGCAACGGCTTCCAGTTCGGAGATGCGGTGACTCATAACCCGAAACAGTTCATTTTGCAGGCCGGACATTTGCCGTGCCATATTTGCAACCGACTCAAAGCTCAGGCTGCAAACGGTACTGGTGTCCAGCGCCACGATATTGGCGGTATGGGCCACTGAATGTATGGCATCGAGGCCGATGATTTCACCGGGCAGATAAAAGCCCAAAACCTTTTCTTGTCCATCCTTGTCGATTACATAACTCTTGAAGCAGCCCGCTCGTACGGAGGCGACTGAGCGGAATTCGTCACCGGCACGGAACAAATGTTCGCCCGCCTGGATGGGACGTGAGCGGTTAACGATTTGCTCGAAACGTTCTACCTCGACAGGGTTAAGGCCGCGCGGCAAACACAATTCACCCAATGAGCATTTGCTGCAAGCGACTTGCTTACGGCCTGATGGCGCGCAGAAATCATTTGATTGGCTGATACTCGCCAAATTTCCCATGTCTAATCTCCGGTCACTTCTGGTGGAAAAAGACTGAAAACCGCCCTTCGACGTCAGTATGTACGTACCGGATTATAATTTAAATAACTTGGGAAAACCGTTTCGGATCTGTAGCAGTCTGTGGCAGGTACTGATCAAAGACCATGGCAACGTGGCGCAGAAGTACGCGACCGGCTGATGTTGCTTGTAAACCTGCTTCATCCAGATCAATCAGCCCATCATTATTTAGCTGCTTCAGGCGGCTCAACTCGGGCGCAAAGTAATCGCTGAAATCCAGTTCAAAGCGATTTTCAAACGCTACAAAATCCACTTTGCCATGGCACATGATGGATTCGATGATGGAGCGACGCAGCAGGTCTTCGGCGCTCAGGCTGAGGCCGCGCCAGATAGGCAGTTCAGCAGATTCGACTGCCGCTGACCAGCGTGGAATTTCTTTCAGATTCTGTGCATAGCAATCGCCGATCTTGCCAATGGCACTGACGCCCAGGCCGATCAGGTCGCATTCAGAGCGGGTTGAATAGCCCTGGAAATTACGTTGCAGATGCCCTGCTTGCTGGGCACGGCTCAGCTCGTCATCGGGCAGAGCAAAGTGATCCATACCGATGTAGCGGTAGCCCGAATCTGCCAACTTGTTGATGGTTAGCTCCATCAGGGCCAGGCGTGTCTCGGCCGATGGCAGATCGGCGTCGTTAATCATCCGTTGCGCACGGAACATATGCGGCATATGGGCGTAGTTGTATACCGCCAGGCGATCGGGTCGGGCTTGAGTGACCAATTCCAGCGTTTTTTCAAAACTTGCCAGGCTTTGCCTGGGCAAGCCATAAATCAGGTCAATGGATACTGAGTTAAACCCCTGTCGACGGGCATGACCTACCAGTTGCAAAGTGGCTTGCGGATGCTGCATGCGGTTGACGGCGTGTTGTACCTCCGGATCAGTGTCCTGCACGCCCAGGCTGATACGGTTAAAGCCAAAGTCGGCCAGGGTCTGCAACCGGGCCGGGTCTACCGTGCGCGGGTCAATCTCAATGGAGAATTCCCGCTCTGGGCTTTTGTCCAGGGCGAATCCCCCCCGCAGCCAGCTCATCAGTTGCTCCAACTGAATATCATCGAAAAAGGTTGGCGTTCCGCCGCCAAAATGCAGTTGAGTTACCTCGCGGTCAGAATCAAACAAAGCTGCTTGCTGAACGATCTCCTTTGCCAGCAGATGCAGGTATCTCACACCATGTGAGTCATTGTTGGTCACCTTTTTGGTGCAGCCGCAGTAGTAACACAGGGAGTGGCAGAAAGGCAGATGCACATACAACGACAAGGGCGCCGGTATCAGCTCATCATTGCTGATGGTGATGTGTCGTCGATACAGGTCAGCGTCAAATCCTTCGTGAAACTGCACTGCGGTGGGGTAGGACGTATATCGCGGCCCGGCCACGCTGTAGCGGCGTACCAGGTCAGCATCGAAAATAACGGCTTGGGCCATGGGCTTAGCTTCAGGCTTATGCATAATATTGGACAGGCTACGCCAATGCCTCGACCGATAAATTGACAAGCGTCAACTGTTCGGGACCTAGCTCGGGTGTTGTTCGGGCAGAGCATTCGGCTGGCACCTTAACGCTTGATTCAGATCAGCCCACCTGCCCCCGATAGATGCATCCGGCGTTGCAGGTTTCCTGTACACATACTTTGGATAATTGCGAGAGTTCCGGCTTCAGGTGCTGCCAGATCCAACGGGCCAGATTTTCGCTGGTGGGATTTTCCAGGCCTTCGATTTCGTTCAGGTAGTGGTGGTCCAGTTGCTGGTAAAGCGGTTGGAAAGTCTCGCGCAGCTCGGCAAAATCCATCACCCAGCCGCTGTGTTCGCCCACTTCGCCGCTGACGTGAATTTCGATACGAAAGGAATGGCCATGAATGCGGGCGCATTTGTGGCCCGCGGGTACGTTGGGCAGGTGGTGTGCTGCTTCCACCTGGAAAACTCTGAAGATATCCATCGGCGGATTGTGCCCATCCCGCTGGGATGAAGCAAATGCTTATCGCGCGCAGAGCGCGCATTGTGCAGGGATGCACCGGTGCCGCGAATTTGCGCAGGGATGCGCACAGATCGCGGAGCACACGGATGTGCGAGAGCGATCAAAGGATGCCCGAGAGCGGCCTCCTACAATATTCAGCGCTTGCTGCGGAATCCCACCTTTTCATGTGAGCCATCACAAAATGGCTTATTGGCTGACTGCCCGCAGCGACACAGGGCGCCACGTAACTTGGTACATTCCTGGCCCATGCTGTTGTGCAAACGCAATCGGCCATGGAAAGTGACAGGCCCATCCTTGTTGCAGGAAAAGGTGATCTTGGTAGGCCGGTCAGATGCCGGCGCATCGGATATTTCCTGCATTCTGCCCGAATGCAGAAACTCTGCATCCAGATGTTGGCTGTCACAATGGGGTTTTCCCCTGGACTTGCCGCATCGGCACAGATCAATGTGGTTGGCGTAAGTGATGCTGCCGTCTTCACCAACAATGGTCAGGTTGCCGGTAATTCGCAACGGGCCGGCACTGGTAATTAATGCTTCGTTGGGAATTTCCAGCAGTCTGGGTGGTGCATTCTGTTTTTGTCGTTCCTTGAACCACCGGTCCAGCGCTTTGGCCGTGGTGGAAAGATTTTCACTCGTTCGTGGCTCAGACGGCTTGGCAGAGTCGTCCATAAAAGCAACAAAAGTGCTGCTGATTTCCGAGCCTGGCGGAATTTTGCTGCGTGACGAAGACTCTGACAGGTCCTCCGGAACCACCTTGAGGGTGGATTTGGAAGTATCGTCCATTGATTTCTGCTCCAGGAAATCCTTTTCCTGAATATACTGTAGCACCGAAACCCAGTGGCCGCGAATAAAAAATGATATCCAGAATAATCTCGAAAACCCTGGTGTTATTAGCTGTTTTATTGATCTTGCCTTGTGGCAGCTTGATGGCCACACCAGAATTATCACCGGATCGTAACCGAGGCGAGGGCCCATTCCCCCGCCTGGTACTGCGCGGAGTGAACCTGATCAATGGTGAAGGTGCTCCGCCATTAGGCCCGGTTGATATCGTTATAGAGGGCAATCGCATCGCCTCCATACATAACGTCGGCAATCCCGGAGTGCCGATCAAAGCAGAGGATCGGCCTGAGGCCAAGGAGGGCGACAAGGTTCTGGAACTGAATGGTTATTACGTCATGCCGGGTTTTGTCGACATGCACGGTCATTTCGGCACCGATGATCAGGGCGTACCCAGCCGAATACGTGGCCAAGTTGTGGCTGGCGCATGGTGTAACGACGGTGCGTGAACCCGGCAGCTCGAACGGCCTGGAATGGGTCAAGCAACAGCAGAGTCGCAGCAAAACCAATGCCATCGATGCGCCGCGCATCATTCCCTATGTTTTCTTCGGCCAGGGTGTAGACGGGCCTTTGCTTACGCCGGAAGCCACCCGTAAGTGGGTGCAGGACATCAGCAAACAAGGTGCTGCTGGCATCAAGTTCTTTGGCGCACCGGCCAATATCATGCAGGCGGCCTTTGATGAAGCCAAAAAGCAGGGGCTGGGTTCGGCCATGCACCATGCCCAGTTGGATGTAGCAAACTGGAATGTGCTGGATTCGGCCCGCGCGGGTCTAACCACCATGGAGCACTGGTATGGGCTGCCCGAAGCCCTGTTTACCGAGCAAACCATTCAAAATTATCCCGATAACTATAACTATCTCGACGAACAGCACCGCTTTGGTGAAGCCGGGCGTTTATGGAAACAGGCTGCCGCCCCCGGTTCGGAGCGTTGGAACGCTGTTCGTGATGAGTTGATTGAACTGGATTTCACCATTGATCCCACCCTGACCATTTACGAAGCCAGCCGTGACCTGATGCGCGAGATGAACGCCGATTGGCAGGCCGATTATGCGCATCCCAATCTGTGGGCTTTTTTCCAGCCCTCGCGCAATGCCCATGGCTCCTACTGGTTTGACTGGACCACCACCGATGAAATTGCCTGGAAGGAAAACTACCAGTTGTGGATGCAGTTTCTGAATGATTTCAAGAACCACGGCGGGCGGGTGACCACCGGTTCGGATTCCGGTTTTATCTGGAAAGTGTATGGCTTTGGCTATATCCGCGAGTTGGAGCTGCTGCAGGAAGCGGGTTTCAACCCACTGGAAGTAATCAAAGCAGCCACCTGGAATGGCGCCGAAGCACTGGGCATGCAGGCCGATATCGGCTCAGTCCGGCCGGGCAAACTGGCCGACCTGGTGATCACGCGCGAAAACCCGCTGGCCAACTTCAAGATTCTGTATGGCACTGGCGACTTCCGCCTGAATGCGGATAACCAGCCGGAACGCACCGGCGGAGTGCAATACACCATTAAGGATGGGGTGGTTTACGATGCCAGCGAATTGTTGTCGGATGTGCGCGAAATGGTTCGTGCCGCTCGGCTGGAGCGGAATGAGCCTGAAGATGGCCCGCTTCGTCTGCCGTATATTCCGAAACAACCGGTGAATTAGTCGCGAGCATGGCTCGCTCCTGCGCTGGGCGCTGGCTCATCGCATGTAGGAGGCAGCCATGCTGCCGAATTAACAATTCAATCGCGAGTAGTGAGTGGAGTAGCTGGTGGTTGCAGCCAGCTAATTAATAATTGGGTTATTCGGCTGGCGCCCACTCGGAGACGACGACTTTTAGTGTGACCAGGGCCTAGTCAGCTGCACTGTTGTCCGCACTGTCAGCTTCGATCATGGCCTTTAGATCAGTCAATACCAATTCGGTGTGGGTATCGGGATCAACTTCCGGGTAGTGCTTAACGATGGTGCCTTCAGGATTAACCAGGAAAGTCTGGCGACTGGCAATCTGCATCATTTTGTAGTCACGCAGTACGCCGTAGCTTGCAGAGGTTGTGCCGCCCACATCCGCCAGGATGGTAAAGGGCAGTTTGTACTTGCTGGAGAACTCCTGGTGTGACTCCACATCGTCCACGCTGATTCCCACGATTTCTGCGCCGATGGCTTTGAACGCATAAATGTTATCTCTAATGCTGCAGGCCTGCGTGGTACAACCGGGTGTATCGTCTTTTGGGTAGAAATAGATCGCCAGCCACTTGCCCTGATAATCCTGCAGATCATGCCAATCACCGTTCTGGTCCTGCAACTTGAAGCCCGGAGCAGCACTGCCAACTTCGGGCGGCTCGCCAGCTTGGGCGGAGCAAGCCAACAAGGACAGGGACAGGGCTAAAGCGATCAGGTAACGCATGATGTGCTTCCTCGGTTTTTCGGGAAAAAATGAACAGCGGTATGCTGATTTCATCTTAGCTTAATTCTTTCACAGCGGCTGTCAATTTGCTGTGAGTGCTGTTTGATTGATGTACGTGGATCCCGGATCAAGTCCGGGATGACGGCCAGAAGGTTTGGGATGACGGCCAGAAGGTTTGGGATGACGGCCAGAAGGTTTGGGATGACGGCCAGAAGGTTTGGGATGACGGCCAGA
>JAWXBM010000078.1:0-9235 GCA_034440115.1 Lysobacterales bacterium
GGGATGACGGTTGGGAAGGTCTGGGATGACGGTTGGGAAGGTCTGGGATGACGGTTGGGAAGGTCTGGGATGACGGTTGGGAAGGTCTGGGATGATGGTTGGGAAGGTCTGGGATGACGGTTGGGAAGGTCTGGGATGATGGTTGGGAAGGTCTGGGATGACGGTTGGGAAGGTCTGGGATGACGAATTAAAAACGATACCCATACGCCTTAAAAAACCTTTGCTGGATTTCATCCATGCTGGGTGTGTGGTTTTGCGGACCTTGATGAGCGATCTTTATGGCGCCCATCACTGAACCAATGCGGCAGGTGGTGACCAGGTCGAAATCGTTCAGCAGGCCGTGAATCAGGCCAGCGCGGTAGGCATCGCCACAACCGGTGGGGTCCTGGATGGAGTCGGCTTTGGCGGGTTCGACCAGGATTCGCTCATCCGTGGTAATGATTTCAGAGCCTTCGCCGCCGCGCGTGACGATCAGAGCGTCAACGTGTTTTGCGATCTTATCGCCATTCCAACTGGTACGTTCCTGCAATATCTGGTATTCGTAGTCATTCACCACCACCCAACGCGCTTCCTCGATGAACTTCCTGAACTCATCACCGTTGAACAAGGTCATGGCCTGGCCGGGGTCGAACAAATGCGGGATGCCGTGGGTTACAAAGTCGCGGCTGTGCTGCAACATGGCCTCTTTACCGTCGGGAGCCACGATGCCAATCTTGATGCCCTCGGTGTCGGCAACCTTGTTCAAGTAGCTCATGGACATGGCGCCTGGGTGAAAAGCCGTGATCTGATTGGATTCCACATCGGTAGTAATGAAAGCCTGGGGCGTAAACGTGCCCTCAAGATGCCGCACGTAGCGGGTGGAGATTCCGAGTTTTTCAAAATGCTTTTGATACGGCCCGAAATCATCGCCAACGGTGGCCATGGGGTAGGGTGTGCCACCCAATAGATGCAGGTTGTAAGCAATATTCCCGGCAACACCACCAAATTCCCGGCGCATGTGCGGCACCAGGAAGCTGACGTTCAGGATATGAATCTGGTCTGGAAGGATGTGATTACGAAAGGGTTCAGGGAACACCATTATGGTGTCATAGGCCAGGGAACCACAGATTAATGCCGACATGTTTTTACCCACAGAGTGATATACAAACCCCGCGCATTCTAACGGAATTCAGTAAAAGTGGTGACTTGCAGGGTGCAAATTCCCAAAATAACTCCTCTTAACTGATATATCAGCCCTGTGGACAACTCGCCAATTTCGGCTTCAGAGAAACCCTGGCAACAGCCAAATCCCGCATAAATACTGGCTTTTAGAGGATTTTTCAGTTGCGGTGCCGGTCTGTCACTGATACATTAGCCGCCCTTGGCATCCCCATCACCTGTGGATAATCTGAAATGTTCATGAAAAGTCTCCGCGGCCTGTTCTCGAACGATCTGTCGATCGATCTGGGCACGGCAAACACCCTGATTTACGTGCGCGGCCAGGGAATCGTTTTGAATGAACCTTCGGTGGTTGCCGTTCGCATGGACCGGGGGCCGGGCGGCCCACAACATGTGGCCGCAGTGGGCACGGAAGCCAAGCGCATGTTGGGCCGAACGCCAGGCAATATTCGCACGGTACGCCCCTTGAAAGATGGGGTTATCGCCGACTTCAATATGACCGAGGCCATGTTGCAACATTTCATTCGCAAGGTGCATACCTCGCGTTTTCTGCGCCCCAGCCCGCGTGTACTGGTTTGCGTGCCCTGCAGTTCCACTCAGGTAGAGCGTAAAGCCATCAAGGAATCAGCCGAAGGCGCGGGTGCGCGCGAAGTTTTTCTGGTGGAAGAGCCCATGGCTGCGGCCATCGGTGCCGGCATTCCGGTACATGAGGCGCGTGGCTCTATGGTGCTGGATATCGGCGGTGGCACTTCTGAAGTAGCGGTGATCTCCCTCAATGGGCTGGTCTATTCAAACTCGGTGCGAGTGGGTGGTGATCTGTTTGACGAAGCCATCGTCAACTATGTGCGTCGTAACTACGGCACGCTGATTGGTGAAACCACCGCAGAGCGCATCAAGATCGAGATTGGCTGTGCCTGGCCTGACGAGGTGCCCACCACCATGGAGGTCTCGGGCCGAAATCTGGCGGAAGGCGTGCCACGCAATGTCACTATTTCCAGCAATGAAGTGCTTGAAGCCCTGAATGAAAGCCTGTCCAGCATTCTGGATGCGGTACGCACCGCGTTGGAGCAAACTCCGCCCGAATTGTGTTCCGATGTTTCCGAAACCGGCATTGTTTTAACCGGAGGTGGCGCGCTGTTGCGCGGCATCGACCGCTTGATTGCCGAAGAAACCGGTTTGCCGGTATTCGCGGCTGAAGATCCGTTGACCTGCGTGGCCAGAGGCGGTGGCAGAGCGCTGGAATTGATGGATCAGAATAACGGTGATTTCTTCTCCACTAGCTGAGTGATGATCCAATTAGTGTTAACA
Organism: Lysobacterales bacterium; assembly: GCA_034440115.1. Taxonomy (GTDB): domain Bacteria; phylum Pseudomonadota; class Gammaproteobacteria; order Xanthomonadales; family SZUA-36; genus JAWXBM01. The sequence continues at coordinate 2,467 of JAWXBM010000078.1, forward strand.
AGCCCTGGCCTTGAGATTGCATTCCGGCCCACAGCAAGTGGCAATGGATGGCATTGCCGGGCGAAATTAGTGCTTCGCTCACTTGTCCGGAGTTGAGCCTTGGTCCGCGGCGATGCCGTAGTCGGTGCAAAATTCTCGGGCCAGGCGGCGTTTACTGCCCGGCTGATGATGTATGTGCTGTTGGCCATCGTGCTGATGGCCATGGATCATCGCGGCAAATACGTGCCCCGCATGCGCGCTTACGCCGATTTTATGGTTGAGCCGATCTACCACGTAGTGGAATGGCCTATACGTGCGTTGCGCGGTAGCTGGTCCTTTTTCCAGAATTCCCAAGCGATGATCCGCAAGAACAAGGATCAGGCCAATCAGCTGTTGGCACAGCATTCGCGCTTGCAGCTCTTCGCCGCTCTGAAGGAAGAAAACCGTCGCCTGCGCGAGTTACTGGATGGCTCCGGCAAGTTGGACATTGAATTTCAGTTTGCTGAATTAATTGACGTCGACCTTGATCCCTTCTCACACCGCGTGATGATCGATCGAGGCAAGGATCGGGGCGTAGAGGTCGGACAGGCAGTCATCGATGGCAACGGCGTCATGGGCCAGGTCGAGGAAGTCGATCTGCACTTTTCCCGCGTGCGCCTGATCTCCGATCCGAATCATGCCTTGCCGGTGCAGATCAACCGGACCGGATTGCGCACTGTGGCATTTGGCCTGGGCAATACCGGCCGCCTCAGCATCCCCAGTCTGCCGCGCGAGGCTGATGTGCGGGAGGGCGACCTGATCGTGACCTCCGGTTTGGGTAACCGCTTTCCAGGCGGCTATCCGGTGGCCGTCATTGAATCGGTGGATCGGGCGGAAGGACGCATGTTCGCAGAAGCGATGGCGCGGCCGCTGGCGGCGCTGGATCGTGGACGTGAAGTCTTGTTGTTGAAATCTCCACCGCCGCAACCTTTAACACCGCGCGTAGATGAAAGCCCGACTGAGGGTGTTGTCGAGAGCTTGGACGAAGCTGAAGCAGAGTCGGAAGGTGAAGTTTCTTCTCAGGCGAGTGAGCCCGTTACAGCAGAAACGGTGCCGGCCGATGTAACCCGCGAGGAAAATGCCCTCCCGGCGAGCAATGAGGCCGCCAACAATGCGGAGCAACAACTATGACGCCGCAACATGACCGCATCGGGCCGATCGTCACCAGCCTATTGATCGCCATGGTGTTAACCATCATTCCCCTACCAGAAACAATCCAGCCGTTGCGGCCTTATTGGGTGGCACTGGTGTTGATTTTCTGGTGCCTGGAAACGCAGGGCATTATAAGTCTGGGCGCTGCATTCCTGCTGGGCCTGGGGCTGGATCTTCTAACCGGCAGCCTGTTGGGCATGCACGCGCTGGGTCTGGTCATCATGACCTACCTGGTCACGCGCTTCCGGCCGCGTTTGCGTTTCTTCCCGCCCTGGCAGCAGGCGCTATCTGTACTGGCTCTGCTGGTCAACGATCAGATTATCGTGGTCTGGATTATCAGCTTGCGCGGTGACTCTTTACCCACTGCATCCTATTGGCTGGCCCCGCTGTTGGGTATGCTGGTCTGGCCGTGGTTGTTCCTGCTACTGGATCGCTATCGCGGCGCCGCGCGCCACCGGGTACATTCCTGAGCATCGGTGAGCGGCGGGCAATGAAATTCAGCTGTCAGTTTCTGCCTGGCCGCCTTGGGCAGCCGCTGAAAGATCCTTACCTGGAAACCCGCTTGTTCCGCTCGCGCATTATCACCGGCTTCGGGTTGTTATTGCTGGTGGTTGCCGGTCTGCTGTTGCGCTACTTCTGGTTGCAGGTTATCCAGCATGAAGAGTTCAGCACGCAATCTGTCAACAATCAGGTGGGGCTGGTACCAGTGGCGCCCAACCGGGGCTTGATTTATGACCGCCGCGGTCGTCCTGTTGCCGAGAATCTTCCTGCTTATCGCCTGGAAATCGTGCCGGAAAAAATTGCGGATATCGAGCAAACCATCAGCGCATTGGGGGCATTGGTGGAACTGCCCGAAGATGTACTGGAACGTTTTAACAAGGACAAAGTCCGCTACCGCAGTTTTGAAGCCGTGCCGCTCAAGTTCAACCTGACTGAAGAAGAAGTGGCGCGCTTTGCGGTAGACCGGTACCGCTATCCGGGCGTGGATGTGGTGTCCTATCTGTCACGCTACTACCCTTACAAGGATATGCTCACTCATGTGCTCGGTTATGTCGGTCGCATAGATGAGAACGACCTGACTGATATCGACATCGATGACTACCGGGCCAATAGCCACATTGGCAAAGGCGGTATCGAGCGGCAGTATGAGCGTCGCTTGCACGGTAGTAGCGGCCTGGAAACCGTCGAGACCAACGTGCAGGGTCGCGTCATTCAGGTGCTGGAGCGGCGTGACCCGCGGCATGGTGATGATTTGGTTTTGTCACTGGATATCGCGGTACAGCAGGCTGCCTGGGAAGCGCTGGGCGACCGGCCTGGTTCGGTGGTAGCGATTAACCCCAACGATGGCTCGGTGCTGGCCATGGTCAGCAAGCCGGCCTTTGATCCCAATCCCTTTGTTTATGGCATCAGCTCGGCGGCCTACAAGGCTATTCTGGATGCACCAGGACGGGCCTTGTTCAATCGTGCCATCCAGGGCAGTTTCGAGCCTGGATCTACACTCAAGCCCTTTGTCGGTTTGGCGGCTCTGGAAAAAGGTGTTACCACGATCAACCGGCGGATTTTCTCCAGCGGGGAGTTTTTCCTGCCGGGCGTCAGTCGCCCTTACCGTGACTGGCGCAAAGGCGGGCATGGCTGGGTGAATATCGAAACGGCATTGGAAATATCGGTTAATACTTATTTTTATCAAATGGCGCTGGACCTGGGCATAGATCGCTTGCATGACTATTTAGCCCAGTTCGGCTTTGGTCAGATTACCGGTGTGGACTTGCCTGGTGAAGCGGCTGGCGTTCTGCCATCACGCGAATGGAAGCGCGGTCGCTTCAATCAGCCGTGGTATGCCGGTGAAACCGTGATTGCCGGCATTGGCCAGGGGTTTAATGTGGTTACTCCAGTACAACTGGCCGTGGCATTGTCTACCCTGGTTAATGGCGGCAAGCGTTTTGAACCCCGCTTGCTGTACGCTGCCAAACAGCCGGGTGATGAGCGCGTGCAGCGCATCCAGGCACCTTTGGCTGGCCAGGTGCCAGTCATTCAGGAAGCCAATTGGCAAGCGGTGCGTAACGGTATGCATAGTGTGATCCACGGTCCCGCTGGATCAGCCCGGGCGTTATTGCCACTCAATGGCTACGAAATGGCCGGCAAGAGTGGTACTGCGCAGGTGGTGAAGCAGTCCCAGGATGAAGAAAAACAGGGAAGCAATGTCGCTGCCAATTTACGCCACCATGCCTTGTTCATTGCCTACGCGCCTTTTGACCAGCCAGCAATTGTGGTGGCCGTGGTGGTTGAGAATGGAGGCGGTGGCTCGCGCGAGGCAGCGCCGGTGGCGAAAAGCGTCATTGACGCCTGGTTATCACAGGGGTCCGAATGATCAATCGCCTGCTACCGGGATGGATCTCCTGGCCACGGCTGGATTGGCCGTTGCTGGCCGGCTTGTTATTGATGATGGGCGCGGGATTGATGGTCTTGTACAGCGCTTCGGGCGAAGACCTGGACGAAGTGATTCGGCAGGCGATACGTATGGCTGTCGGATTGGCCGTCATGTTAATGCTCAGCTTGGTTCCTCCGCACATCCTGCGCACCTGGTCGCCGTGGTTGTACGTGGCGGGTGTTGGCCTGCTGGCTGCCACCTGGGTGGTGGGTGAGGGCAAAGGCGCAGATCGCTGGCTGGATCTGGGTGTGGTGCGCTTCCAGCCTTCTGAGATCATGAAACTGGCTTTACCGATGACGTTGGCGTGGTATTTTCACCCGCGCAGCCTACCCCCCAGCCTGCCCATGACCCTGATGGCGTTTATTCTGTTGGCTGCACCGGCGCTGCTGATTGCGCGTCAACCCGATCTGGGAACCGCCTTGCTGGTGGGTATCTCGGGTTGCATCGTTATTTTCCTGGCTGGTTTGCGCTGGCGCTGGATATTGAGCCTGTTGGGATTGGCGGTGATTGCTGCACCTGGCTTGTGGATGGTGATGCACGAGTACCAGAAAAACCGCGTGCGGACTTTCCTCGACCCCAGTTCCGACCCCCTGGGCACAGGCTGGAATATCATTCAGTCCAAGATTGCCGTTGGTTCAGGTGGCTGGACCGGCAAAGGCTGGTTGCATGGCACCCAATCGCGCCTGGAGTACATTCCGGAACGGCATACAGACTTTATTCTGGCAGTGTTATCTGAAGAGTTTGGCTTGTTGGGCGTTGGCCTGCTGTTCCTGGGCTATCTCTTCATCATCGGTCGCAGCCTTTATATTGCCAGTATGGCCAAAGATACTTTTTCCCGCCTGCTGGCAGGAACTCTGGCGTTCACCTTCTCGGTGTATGTCCTGGTTAACGCCGGAATGGTGTCGGGTTTGTTACCGGTGGTAGGTGTTCCACTACCGCTGGTGAGTTATGGCGGCACCTCCATTGTTACCCTGCTGGCTGGCTTTGGGATTTTGATGTCGGTTTATGGTCATCGTCGGTTTATGCGCTGAGGACACGCCCCAGGAAAACAAAACAAGAACCATTCACCGTGGTTGAATGTCTCAAACCCGCAATCAAACCCAAAATCAAACAACTTCACGATTCGGGTAAACTGCAGACAGCCACTACCGATCAACCGCCCCTGCTTGAATGGGCGCAATGTGCAGGAACAAATAGTGATTCATAACAGCATTCCCAGGGTGACCCTTTTGCAAAAACTTGGCGCTTCAAAAGCCAGATCATCCGCACTTCGGCCATTGGCAGTTCGGCTGACCTGTTTGTGTTTGATCGCCAGTTTGAGCTCTTCCTGTTTCGCCGAACCGCCGCCCCGGCCCCATCCTGGTGTGGAAGCGTTCGCAGCGAAAGCAGCAGCCGAACATGGATTGGATGAGCAGGCGGTGCTGGAGTTGCTGCAACAGGCTGAATTCAAGCAGTCCATAGTGGATGCCATCAGCCGCCCAGCCGAGGGCAAGGCCTGGTATGACTACCGGCCCATATTCCTCAATCAGAAACGCATTGATGATGGCGTGGTGTTCTGGAATGAAAACAAAGAACGCATTGCCAAGGCCGCGGAACGCTACCAGGTAGACCCGCAGTTTATTGTGGCCATCATCGGCGTGGAAACGTCCTATGGCCGCATTACGGGCAACTTCCGTGTGTTGGATGCGCTTGCCACCTTATCTTTCTATTATCCTGATACGGGCAATGACCGTTCCGCATTCTTCTCCAGTGAATTGATGAATTTCCTCGTTTTGGGCCAGGAAGAGAATTTACCGCTGGATGAAGTAACCGGCTCGTACGCAGGTGCCATGGGCCTGGGACAATTCATGCCCAGCAGTTATCGCGCCTATGCGGTAGACCTCGATGGCGATGGCCGCCGCGATTTATGGGGTTCGCTGGATGACATCATCGGCAGCGTGGCCAATTATCTGCACGTGCATGACTGGGATTATGCAGAGCCGGTGGTGATGAAAGCCACCAAGTCAGCCAATGCCGACATGAGCCTGGTGGCCGAGAAAGACTACAAGGTCAAACACAGCGTAGCCGATCTCGCCAAAGGTGGGTTCAGTGTCTCAGGTGCAGATCCGGAAGCCATGGCCACCGTTACGGGCCTGGAAGAAAAATCCGGTGAGGATTACTGGCTGACCTTCAAGAACTTTTACGTCATCACGCGTTACAACCGCAGTCCACTCTACGCCATGGCGGTGTATGAGCTGAGTGAAGAGCTACTCACAGGGATGCAGCCTTGAGAGCAGGTTTGCGCTGCTGCTTGCCGTGGTTATTGGCGAGCGGTCTTCTGGTCGTGTTGGCAGCTTGCAGTAGTAAACCCAAAATACAAACGCCGCCAACTGCGTCGTCACCACCCAGCGAAGTGAACGATGGTCCTTCCAATGTTTTGATCACCGCAGCAGAAGTCAGAGACGCGGTGCCGCGTAACGAGCCGCTGGCCTCTTATGGTAACCACTCACCGTACGAAGTGTTTGGTAAAAAATACCGCGTCATGAATTCTTCCAAGGGTTACAAGCAGAAGGGCGTCGCATCCTGGTACGGCACCAAGTTCCATGGCCGGCGTACCTCCAGTGGTGAGCCTTACGATATGCATCTGGCGACAGCCGCACACAAAACCCTGCCGTTGCCTACTTATGCCGAAGTCACCAATCTCGACAATGGCAAGAAGATTATCGTCAAAATCAATGATCGGGGGCCTTTCAAGCACGACCGCTTGATCGATATGTCCTACGCTGCAGCGATACGGCTGGATATGACGCAAAAGGGCACGGCCAACGTTGAGCTTCAGGTTATCGACACCAGCAAGATGCCGCCAGCGACCGCCAGCGAGCTAAAGGTTCCGGGCATCACCGGTGGGGAAGAGACGGTATTCCTGCAAATGGGTGCTTTCAGCGAGGAAAACAGCGCGGAAGAGCTGGTCGGACGCCTTGAAGGGGTAGACCTGAAACCCGCCAGTATCCGCAAAGGTGATAAGGTCTACCGGGTGAGGTTAGGGCCGTACACAACCGCGCGTGAAGTAGATTCAGTCATACAGCGCGCTATTGAACTGGGCTTCGAGCGCCCACATCGAGTTAGACCCTAAGCGCTTTTAAGCGAAACCCGAAGCGCTTTTAAGCGAAACCCGAAGCGCTTTTAAGCGAA
>JAWXBM010000079.1:0-10337 GCA_034440115.1 Lysobacterales bacterium
CATCGTCCGAGAAAAACATTGGATTATCGGACACCCTACGAAGTCCTATTCAAAACAAAGACTTCGTTAACTGTTGCACTTGGTAGTTGAATCCAAGGATGACTACAGCCGTAGAGATACAGTTAAGCGAGAAGGAGAAAGATCTGCTCAGCAGGAACGTCGGTAGCCGGAAAGCGTCGATACGACTTATCGAGAGGTCGCGGATTGTTTTGCTGGCGTCAACAGGACACAGCAATATCGACATAGCGGCGCGCTTGCAGATCAGCCAACACAAGGTGGGTCGCTGGAGAAATCGCTATGCCTTGCAGGGATATAGCGGCATCGAAAAGGAACTGCCCCGAGGCGACAATCAAGGCGGTAAGAACAGCGCGGAGCAGGCCAGGCTACGTTCAAAAATTATCCAGATGACCACACAGTCCAAACCCCAAGGCGCGACCCATTGGTCCACACGAACGTTAGCCAAGGAGCTGGGAACAACCCACAGTTTTGTCAACCGTGTGTGGCAAGATTCTGGGCTTAAACCGCATTTGATGAAGGGGTTCAAAGTCAGTAATGATCCTCGATTTGAGGAAAAGCTGGTGGATGTCGTCGGGCTGTATTTGTCGCCACCGGAAAATGCCGCTATCTTCTGTGTGGATGAAAAATCTTCGATCCAGGCGCTGGACCGGACCCAGCCGGGCTTGCCGATGAAAAAGGGACGTGCAGGCACGATGACCCACGACTATAAACGCCACGGCACGAGCACATTGTTTGCAGCGCTCAATGTGGCCAGCGGTGAAGTGATTGGGGCATGCAAGCAGCAACATCGTCACCAGGAGTTTCTGGCGTTCCTGAAATGCGTTGAGCGACAAACACCGAAGGAGCTGGACCTGCATCTTATCGTGGACAACTACAGTACTCATAAGCACGAAAAAGTACGGAAGTGGCTATCGCGCAATAAGCGAGTAACGCTCCACTTTATTCCGACCAGTTCATCGTGGCTCAATTTGGTGGAGCGTTTCTTCGGCTTGTTGACACAGCGGCAACTGAAACGTGGTGTGTTCAACTCTGTGGCAGAGCTTGAGGCGGCGATCACAGACTTTGTTAATCGCCACAATGAATCACCGAGACCATTCGTATGGACCAAGCGTGTTGAGGAAATACTGGAAAAGGTGGGGCGAGCCAAGGCTGCCCTACTAACTGTATAGTATGTTTAGGACACTACACTAGCCGCTTCAGGCAACCGCCCTTTCCCATTCAATAAGCGCACCTTCCCTGCATTTTCGATAGTACTTGGCCTTGGTCAGATGGCGTCCCAGATTGAATAAATTGTAGACAGCGGCATGTGCTGCCAGAAATCGTTGGGCTTGCCCGACCGATTTGAAGCGCCTCATCCCTCGCTCCCTTACTCGGGTAGATTCATGCGATTGCTCTGCCCGATTGTTCGCGTACCGATCAGTGACGTGGGTTGTTTCAGGAATCAGTTCTCGGTGAGCGACTCCATAGCTCCGCAACTTATCTGTCACAATGTTTCTGGGCTCGCCGCCATGATTTCGCAGTAAACGCTTAAAGAACCGCTTAGCTGCTGCGCCATCCCTCTTGGCCTGGAGAAATACGTCAACCACTTCGCCGTCCTGGTCTACGGCTCTCCAGAGATAATGTTGCTTGCGATTAATTTTGACGAAGACTTCATCAATGAAGAAGGTATCGCCGTAACCTCGCTGCTTTCGTTTTAATCGCCGGGAATAAATGGCACCGAATTTTATACACCAGAGTCGGATCGCTTCTCTGGACACAGTGATGCCCCGCTGGGCCAGCAGATCTTCAATATCTCGGTGGCTGAGGTTGAATCGATAGTAGAGCCAGACGGCGTAGGAAATGATAGCCGGCGGGAACCGGTGACGCTTATAAGTATTCATGAGCCGATTCTATCAATTTGGGCGACTTAACTTGGCAGTACCGGAAATCAGCTCTGACCAGGTGTACTGATGCTGTGCGATGACGACGCCGAACGTGAGAGGGTGGCAGAACTCGGCCATGGGTCGGGCGAACCTCGATCTATTGGAATCGTACGGGGACCGAAATAACTCCGGTCATGATGATTCGATTCTAGACGACAATGCAATTTCGACCGGCGCTCCTGACGATATCGCGTGTTCCGGATCGCTGTCGGGGCATCGACGTTCCCTCCGGGACCCGAGCGCCGACGTAGCGCTGGAGTCTCTGTGCCCTGCGACCGGCCACCGCCGCTACGCTGAATTGCCGGGCGAATGTGGCGACCCAGCTCCTGCGACAGGACGTGCGAATGTGCGCCTAGACCGGAATCAGCTCGATGATCGGCGCAGTACGTCGAGCCGGCTTTCCGGTCCGGTTCGTCGGTGGTGCGATGCTGTACTTGGTGCAGTAGTAGGGGCAGAAATGGTCGTTGCAGGGGGAAAGCGGCGCCATTCGCCGGAATTCACCCGTGACGATGTTGCCGAGCCTGGTGTTTCCGCCGCATCGGTAGATATCCCCTCTGCCGTTGATACGCACCAGATCGTGGCCAGCAGCGCACTGCCGTCCTCGGAAATGTGGAATCCCCTGCAGGAAGACCTCGCGGTCGATTACCGGATCGATGGTCGGCCGATCGTCTCGCAACGAAAACTGATCCGCATAGAACGCCTCTGCGCGTTTCGAGTACTCGGTGATCAGCGCGCGCTCTGCATCGTTATAGGCATCGGGATAGCGTTTGCCGTCGTAGTCGCCCCGGAACGCTTTCGGCCATGGCATGACGCCCTTCGATGCCAGCAAGTCCCAATGCGCCCGAAAGAGCGGGAAGACCTCCGGATACATCACGGATGTGACGTAGGCGTCGAATCCGCTGGTGCGCAACGCGGTGACATGATCGATGAAATGCGGCAAACGTTTGCGCTGCGTCCGCTGCTGCAAGTGAACCGCACAGTTCATGAAATCGACCCGGTCAGGATTGATGCGCTCCACGAACTTCAGCACCTTGGGCGAATCGACATTCGAATTGATGCTGATGACGTGCCGTTTGGTGAGCCGCTCGCAGAGCTCGAGAAAATCCGGATAGTGAAACGGTTCGCCACCGGTGAGGTGCAGGTGCCAGCGCATTCCGGAGTTGTCGAAAAACTCGGTCAGCTTCTCGGCCGAAGCCGGCGGAGCGATCTTCGCGCCCAGCGATCGATTGGAATGGAAGCAATAGGCGCAGCGGAAGTTGCATGTCGTCATCAGGCTCCAGTCGGCCTCGATGTCGTAACTGGCGGACATATGCACCTCGGGTTCGAATGATCAGATAGCTTCAGTATGCGCCCGGTTATTCCGTAAGGGAACTACCAGTCCGAGAGGGAATCGTTTCTGGTCGATTCATGGCGAACTCGAAAACGGATCGTGCGGCCATGGCCTCCATTCTATCGCTCGGTCGCATACGATTGGTAAGTACAAGATCGTTCGTTGAACCGGCCGCATCTTGCAGGCAGCGAGTGCGACATAAAGGAGGCTTCTCTTGGAAACATCAGACATCATCGAAGCGATGAAGAAGGTGCGCCAGACGCGTATCTATCAGGACAAGCCCGTGTCGAAGGCCGATCTCGACACTTTGCTCGAAGTTGCCCAGTGGACCGGCAGCGCGCGCAACACGCAACCGTGGCACTTCATTGTGGTCGAGGACAAGCAGACCCTGGGCAAGCTGGCGGCGTTGCGCAGCAACATCGACTGGGTCGCGAATGTTCCGGTCGTCATCGCGCTGGTCTTCGATGGTGAGAGCACCGTGCTCGAATCGTTCGATGAGGGCCGCATCTACGAACGGCTTGCCATCGGCGCCAAGCTCCTTGGTCTCGGCGCCGGTACCGCCTGGTTCCTGGGCGATGAAGAAGAAGCGGCCGCCAAGCAGCTCCTAGGCGTGCCGACGGAGCGCGTCATGCACTCGCTGGTCGCCGTCGGCTATGTCGACGCGGACGCCAATCAGCTTCCGGGTCGCAACTATGTCGGCCGCAAGCCCCTCGACGAGATCGTCAGCTACGAAACCATGTAAACCGAGTCCGGTGGTCCGAGTCCAGGGGCGGGCGCGTTTGTTCGCCACTGGATACGGAACACAGTCTCATCGATTCAGGAGATCGCCATGACGTCATTACTCGAAGAGATTCGTAACGTTCGCCAATCCCGAAAATTTACCGACGAATTGGTCACCGATGATCAGCTCGCGACGTTGCTGGAAGTCGCCCAATGGACCGGAAGCTCGCAAAACACCCAACCCTGGCACTTCATCGTGATCCGCGACAAAGATCAATTGCGCAAGGTCAGTGAGGTGCGCGGCGACGCGATCAAATGGGTGGCGACTGCTCCGCTCGCGATTGCGCTGGTCATCTCCGCCAAGGGTGAGATCAGCGGCGCCTTCGATGAAGGCAGGGTGACCGAACGATTGATGATCGCGGCTCGGATGCTCGGACTGGGCGCCGGCACGGCATGGTACGGCGACGACACTCAACGCGCGGCGGCCAAGGAGCTGCTTGGGATTCCTGCCGAGCTGTCCGCGCGTTCGATGGTCGTCATCGGGCATCCCGCGCCCGGTGCGCAGTCGAGCGGCGGTGGCCGCAAGCCACTCTCGGAGCTCGTGAGTTACGACCGGATGAGCTAATCCAGGCTCGAATCGTTCCATGTGAATTCTCAGCAAAGGGCGTAGAATCCGCGCGGCATTCATCGATATGCCGCGCTCTCGTCTCGCTGAGGACCGATACATGGATCATCCGATAGTTCCCATTACTGTTCGATTCGACCGACGCAGGCTGCTGACAGTGGGCGGCGCGGTCTTCATTTCCATTGCTCTCGGCCGCCGGACCGACGCGCACGATCCCACCCCCGCCGCAACTCCGGCGTCCACTGCCGCCGGCGCGAAAGAAGCTTCCCCGGCAGCCAGTCCGGTCGCGTCGTCGGATCCCACCGGTCCGGTGTTCGAATCTCCCATAAAGTCGCTCAAGTTCATTCCGCAGGAAATCGACATTACCGCAGGCACGACTGTCATCTGGACCAACGAGGACGTCGTTCCCCACACGGTTACCCACAAGGTGAAGTTGGAAGACCAGCTCTTCGCCTCGCCAATGCTTTTGCCCGGCCAGACGTTCACCTACACCTTCGAAAAGCCGGGAACCTATCCGGTCTATTGCCTGCCACACTCCTTCATGACCCAAAAGGTCGTGGTGTCGGAGTAGGCGATACGTCAGCACTTTTCGCATCCCGCAGCGTGTTCTGTTCAGGATTGCGCGGATGCGGTTCAATGGAGACGACCTCGTAGCCCAGTTTCTCGAAGAGCGCGCGATTGCCCGGAAGCACTTCGCGCATGGTGAGCTGGGATACGGTCACGCCCAACTGGCCAGCCTCTGCCTCGGCGGCAAACATGAGCCCCTGGGCCACGCCGCAGCGGCGTGCCGCTGGAAGCACGGCCAGCCGGCCGATGTAGAGCCATTCGCCTTCAGGCTCGAACCGCACCGATCCCACCGCCGTCTCGCCCAATCCGGCAATGGCGGCGCCGTCGCGCTCGATCGCCGCGGCGACGTCGTCATCGGTTTCCCAAAACGCGCTGGAAGGAGGATCGAGCACCGTCTTGAATTGCTCGAACCCGGCCAGCATCAACGCGCGCACCTGCGGTGCGTCGTTCGCGTCGACGATTCTGACGATCAGTTCGCCATCCGGCTCGATCATAGTGCGTTGCTTCTCTCGATCGATCAGCCACCCAGCTCCAACTGCCGAATGGCCGCATTGCGCTCGATCATAGCCGAGCAAAGCGCGCATCGCGCATTTCCTCCGTTCCAAACCGGCGCTCGGCCAGGAAACGCTCCTGCCGCTGCGTGGCCCAGTTCCGCTCCATCTCGGTTCCATCGAGGATCAGAACGTCGGTCGTCGCCAGCAGGAAGGGGAGCATCCAGCCAGCCGCTTCCCGGTGAAAGCCCTCATCGGTCATCTGCTGGCAGGATTCGACCAGATACGGCCGCAGGTGCGCATGCAGCTTGTGGTCGAAGGGGTGTGGCCGCTGCTTGCGCAGCAGGGCCAGATCGAAAAAGCGCGCCGTCTCATCCAGCAGCTCCTGTGCTTCCACGGGTGACATGCGGTCGAGCCCAAAGATCGCCAGCATTTGCTCGTGCAGGTCGAGCCGGTCGAGCGCGGCCAGATAGCCGCGAATCGTCACAAAAACGCGCCCACCCATCTTCGGCGGGTGCAACGCCGCCACCGAAAACGCACCGGCAAGGGAGTATAAGACGAATAAAGGGGCTTTCCCCCAAAAATCAGGGGTATTGCAGTAGCCGTTCAGGCCCATTGATGCCCCTGTTGGCGGCAAAAAATGGGAATCGGACTTGCTTGCTGTGATCCTTCTTGTTCCTGCCACACCGCAATCGAGTCCATTTTGTCGCTGAGGGTATGGGCTACCGCTGCCGGTCTGGGTGACAGCCGGCTTTGTATGAGTGTTGAGTAATTTCCTTTAAATGGACCAGGCCGTTGTTGGTGGGGCACGGCCCTCTGGCAAGAAGCGAGATGCTGCTGAAGTGGGTTGCTGAGCCAGGTGCGCAAGTATTTTCCGGATCACCGGTGGGCCTTCGATACAAGCGATAATCTTCACCGCGCCCCCACATTGGCTGCAGGATTCAATATCGATATTAAATACGCGCTTCAATCTTCTGGCCCAGGTCATCGCTGCGGGGCGTTCCTGCGCTGAAGCTTTCTGCATTTTCCGCAGTGCTGCTTTACCTTTGCCTCGTTTGGCGGGCGTGATCAACCCGCGATGCTTACTATTGGGCGCGAAAACGCCATGAAAGCGGATAAGGTTAACGCGTGGTTTGGGGACCAGGGCGACCCGTCTGGAGATGAAATCCAACGGCTCGAAAATGACATGAGTCGTGCCGTTTCTCCAGGGCGTCTTTAATTCATAACGTATTTGACCATTACGGGTCAGTGACAGGCGTTGGTTGGAGACGGCAGGCCTGGCAATGTAGCGACACAGGCGCTCCAGTTTAGCCCGTTCACTTGCGCCGGCGGCGACACCTGCGTGCAGTGAGAACCCAGCCACCTCGCCCACCGAAGATGCGAAAGCGTCATCTGCGCAATCGGGTAAGGTTTGTAAGGTGAATACCTTGCGCCCTTGCTGCGGTCCCACGGCTATGCGGTACGACTGCAGGGACGCAGGAGGTAGAGCAACGCAGGAGCAGTTGCCGAGGTAATCGAAGCGCCCAGGAGATGATTCGACGGATCTTCATCTGCAGCATCCATTGCTTCTGGAGTGAGATAGATTTGCCCGGTATCACGCGCCAACAGGCCGCTACGCTCCAGGTGGCGGCCAATGCGGTGGGCGATCGTATGCGTCAGTTGCGTGAGCTCATCCCTGGTGGGTGCCGTGACCCGACGAAAGCGTACCGGCTTGCCGTGCCTGGGATCAATGTAAACCCCGTCCAGAAACAACATGTGGAAGTGGGTGTTGAGATTCAGCGCGCCACCGAAGCGTTGGATCAACGTCACTGCCCCGGTCTTTGCCGTAGTTGGAGTAAAACCTGCTTTGTGGGTGAGATGCGTAGCGATAGCGCGGTAGACGATGCCCAATGCCTTGCCCATGACAGCCGGTTGACTGGCAAACAGAAAGCGCAGCGGAAACGGGACACTGAGGACCCATTGCCTCATCGGCTGACGCGGCAGGACTTCATCTGCCAACAGAGCAGCGCTGTCCGCCATACGCCGTGCACCGCAACTGGCGCAAAAACCGCGCCGTTCGCAAATGAACGCGACCAGTTTCTCGTGGTGGCAGGCCTCACAGCGAACGCGCAGGAAACCATGCTCAAGCCGGCCGCACTTCAGGTACTCATCAAATTCGCGGCAAATGAAAGTGGGAAGGTGTTTGCCCTGGCTGGCCAGTTCGGCCTGGAACTCAGGCCAGTATTCCTCGATGACCTGGTAGAGCAAGGTCGCTTCGGGCCGATGCCGCCGGTATGCGGGTGGGTGAGAGGGTGCCAGCGCTGAGAGAGTAGCCACGGATGCGGTGAACGAAGTGATTGAGTCCGTTCACCGTGTGGCCCGCAGCGGCCATTGTCTAGAGCAAAAAATCCTGAGTATGCGTAAGCATTCGTTGCGGCATCATTAAGGAAATCCGTGAAGCACTCGGCGGCGCTGGTGCCGAAACCAAGGGTTAATCTAACCCGCTTCCATGGTGTGTTCGCACCCAACAGCAAGTTTCGTGTACTGGTCACACCGGCCAGGCGGGGCATTCGGATTGAGTGTCAGCACACTGCCGGTTTCGAGCCGCCCATGGACCACTATCCTGTCCGCATCCAAAAGAACCGTGCCCTGCCGCTGAAAGCGGAATTGTTTGATTATGCGGTCGTGTTGGCGAAGAGCGATGCTGACCTTGCGGCTCCGCCGGTCGTCCAGGTCATGCTGAATGGACCGCCAACGGGCGATGTTGATGTCTCTGATGATGCACTCCCGGCCGGCCAGGGTAGTGAGGGCAATCAATTCGTGTTTACCGATGAAGACAAGTGGCAGTTCAATCTGAAGACCGGTCAATTTGAGGCACCAGGGACATACATTGTCTGGATGGAGAGTGGTGATCCCGACGCGTACGCCTTTGTTCCACAGTGCGTGACGGAGTTTGAGATCAGGTAGCCATGTTATTGGGATGTAGCAGGAAAGGCCCGCCTTGTGTGGGCCTTTTCTTTATGGGTATGTAAAGGGCGGCTATTGGCGATAGTTTGCGGACATCCACAATTCAGGGGAGCTGCTGAAGTATTGCAAGCATGATACGGAGGCGATGGTAAGGTTGGTGGGCTTTTTTAACGGCATCGAGTCAGAGTCAAGCTCCGCCGAAATGCCGTTAAGCACTTGACTCTGATCCCATAACTTTCGTAAGGCTGATCACTTCTTCTAGCAAGCTGGCTCGTCTGCTCATTCCTCGAACAACTTTAAATAGGGCTCGAAACGGTAGCGGCGGTTTCTGGCATAACCGGTGAATTCACGCAGAATACCGATTGCCTCCAGTCGCGAGACCAGGTTATTGGCCCCGGCTGGCGTGATGTCCAGCAACTTCCGGATATCCGCTACGCTGACCATGGGCCGGTCAAACAAATGTTCCAGCATGCGATGGCCGTTGCCGGCAGCTCGCCCCAGGTTTTCAGTGACCAGGCCGCGGGCCTCTTCGCGCACCTGCAGGATGCGGCGTGCCGTCAGCGCGGCTTCGCCTGCTACTTCGGTTACGCCCTGGAAAAAAAACTGCATCCAGCCTTCCCAGTCTCCCAATTCACGAACGGCTTGCAGGTGGTCGTAATATTGGCTGCGGTGTTTCTTGAAGTAGTGCGACAAATAAAGCACTGGCTTGGGCAATACGCCACATTCGGCCAGCAGAAAGGTGATCAGCAGTCGCCCGACCCGACCATTGCCATCGAGGAAGGGATGAATGGTTTCGAACTGTGCATGGGCCAGCCCGACTTTGGCCAACACGGGCAAAGAATCGTTCAGGTGCAGAAAGCGTTCCAGCTCCGACATGGCAGCCGGCACCTCATGCGGTGGTGGTGGAACAAACACGGCATCATTCAGCCTGCTGCCTGCTGTTCCAATCCAGTTTTGGGTAGTACGAAGTTCCCCAGGCGCCGAATGCTGCCCTCGCACGCCTTGCATCAGCTTTTCGTGTATTTCCCGAATCAAACGCACGGAGACCGGCAATTCAGGCAGTCGCCCTAAACCGTGATTCATGGCCTGCACATAGTTAACGACTTCGGCCACATCATGCGGCGCATTCGGATCATGAATGGCGGCTTCTGCTGCCAACAGATCCTGCAAAGAGCTTTGCGTACCTTCAATCTGGCTGGAAAGCACGGCCTCCTTGCGCACATACATGAACACAAACAAATCGGGGTTTGGCAGCGTCATCACCGCGCCGCCCAAGTGACCAAGCGCAAGGTCGGCTGCAGACAGCAGTTTTTGCAGCTCCCGTTCCAAAGCCAAAGGTGGATTGGGCGGGAGACTGGCTGGAATAAAGGCACGATAGCCACTGGCTTGTCGCTGATAGTGGCCTGATCGGTTCTTATTCAAGGTTGTGTTAATCATGGGTTCGGAATTCGATCATAATAAACGTAGCGTTTACTATAAGCTCAAAATGGCGGCATAATCAACGTTTGTTTTTGATGAGTTAATTCAGTTAATTGCGGGCCTGGTAGTAGCAATCGCCATAATCCGAGCT
This sequence comes from Lysobacterales bacterium, assembly GCA_034440115.1. Taxonomy (GTDB): domain Bacteria; phylum Pseudomonadota; class Gammaproteobacteria; order Xanthomonadales; family SZUA-36; genus JAWXBM01. Next base: position 10,190 of record JAWXBM010000079.1, read on the forward strand.
TCCACAAACATAGCGAAAGCGGTAATAGAAATAGTCGTCGGCCACGGGACAGCTTTCTTGAATGGCTTCGCATCGCTGTTTGCAGTAGCTGTCTCTCCAGGTGCTTTCGCGCGGATCATCCGCTGCTGCCAATGGGCGTTCAAGTTCA
>JAWXBM010000080.1:0-69823 GCA_034440115.1 Lysobacterales bacterium
CAGAGCGAATCGATTTCATATCCCTGGTGCTGTTTGGCATATCACCCATCGGTGTCATGGCAGGCAGTTTCTGCTTAAATTTGAGCGCGACCGCTTGCGGAGTATAAGTGGGATTAAAGCCCTTTCCCCTGAATTTCACAGTTATTGAGTCACTGGTTTTTGCAGTTTTTCACTTGGCGGGCATCGTAACTCAGGGTAATGGGTACCTTTGACAGATTTTTGTCCGGGTCACACCTGCATTTCAGGCCGAATCCTGCCTGTAAGGCGAAAGAAACCCTGCCGCGCCCAATGTGGCAACAGCGCAGTGAGTGAATGGGTTGGATTCTTTGCTGCAGAAAACTATAAGCCGGGGTCTTTGTATGAGACTTTTCCTCCACAGCAAGCAAAAAACTGTGGGATCGTTTTGATTTTGTCCACACCCCCAAAGATGGTAGCTGGCTGAACATGGCAGAAATCGAATTGAATGTTATCATCCGGCAGTGCCTCAACCGAAGGATTGCCGACCAGGCAACCGTTACTGCAGAAGTTGAGGCATGGCAGAATCACAGGAACACGCAAAATGCGACCATCAACTGGCAGTTCACCACCAAGGATGCACGCATCAAGCTACGCAGGCTTTATCCAACACTCCACGTATGACATGACACCAGAATCACACAAGGATAGGTATCACCATGAAAAAGCTGTTACTGAGTATGTTGATAGGCCTGCCCCTGATTTTCCAATCACTGGGGGCCCAGGCTGAAATCACCCCGCAAGAAATCGATCAACTGGCTGCAGCGCAACAGGAGCAGGTGGTGCAGTGGCGCCGTTGGTTCCATGCCAATCCGGAACTGAGCAATCGTGAAGTTAAAACGGCTGCATACATTGCCGAACAATTGCGCGCCATGGGACTGGAACCGAAAACCGGTATCGCTCATCACGGTATCGTCGCTTTGATCGAAGGAGGCTTGCCCGGGCCCATGGTTGCCATTCGCAGCGATATGGATGGTTTGCCGGTAACAGAAGAAACCGGCCTGCCGTTCGCGTCACAGGTAAAAGGTGAGTACAACGGCCAGGAAGTAGGCGTGATGCATGCCTGTGGTCACGACGCGCATATGGCCATGTTGCTGGGTGCGGCAGCCGTGTTGAACAAGATGAAAGCCGAACTGCCCGGTTCGGTTATGCTGATTTTTCAACCGGCCGAAGAAGGTCCTCCCAATGGTGAGAAAGGTGGTGCCAGCCTGATGCTGGAAGAGGGGATCTTTGAACCACGCAAACCCGAGGCCGTATTTGGCATTCACGTGGGCATCAACCAGCCAGCCAACTCCATCTCCGTCAAGCCAGGGCCGATGATGGCGGCGGCAGATCGATTCCTGATTACGGTAAAAGGCAAGCAAACCCATGGCGCGCAGCCATGGGGTGGTGTGGATCCCATTGTGGTTTCTGCGCAGATCATCCTTGGTTTGCAGACCATTGCCAGCCGCCAGGTCAATGTAACCCTGGCGCCGTCCATCATCAGCGTGGGTCGGATTCAGGGCGGTGTGCGCAACAACGTGATTCCAGACAGTGTCGAGTTTGAAGGCACGATTCGCACTTTTGATCAGGCCATGCGTGAACAGATTCACGCAAGCATCGAGCGCACCGCCAAAGGCATTGCCGAAAGTGCCGGTGCTGTCGCGACAGTGGTCATCAACCTGGGGTCGCCCGCAGTGGTGAATGATCCCGAATTGGTGGCACGCATGATGCCGACATTGGAAAGGGTTACCACCGTTAACAGCCTCACGCCGCAAACCGTTGCTGAAGATTTCTCTGAATTCGCCCTGCAAACGCCGGCTATTTTCATGTTCCTGGGCAATGGCGCGCCGGGTGTTGATGCAGCCAGCTTACCCAGCAATCACTCGCCCATGTTTGACATGTATGAGCCCAGCATGGAAACCGGCGTGCGGGTATTCAGCAATCTGGTGGTGGACTGCCTGAAGGCGCAATAACCATTAATTCTTGATGTAAGCACGGGGCATTGCCGGATTCTGTGGCAAGTAGCGGTCACGCAACAGGGTCTGGCGCGAGACCATCGGCATATTGCGCCCGCCCAATATGACGGCATCGGCAATGCTGGTTACATCCAGCGGATCGCCGGTCCACATCACCAGATTGGCTGGCGCATTGACCGCGATAGAGCCATGGCCCGGCGGCAGTGAAAATATTTGCGCTGGGTTAATGGTCAGTGCTTGCAGCCCGGTATCAAAGGGCAGTCCATAGGAGACCGCATTACCAGCTGCCTGGCGCAATTTGCGTGCATTGTGGGTGGCGTCGCCCCGCTGGGAAAAAGCAATGGTCACACCGGCGCTGTGCAACAGGGCAGCGTTGTCCAGTCGCGCGCCCAGCATGTCAAAATTTTCGGGAAGGTTGACCAGCGGGTCCAGCAAAACGGGTACGCCAGCTTCTGCCAACTGTGATGCCACCATCCAGGCTTCTGCACCACCATTGATGACTGCATTGAACTGGTGCTTCCCGGCCAACTGCAAGACTTGCAGAATATCGCTGGCCCGGTCCACTTCAAATACCACGGTGCCATTGCCGGAATAGCCGACGAGTACCCGGCGACCTGAGGCTGTAAGCAATGCATCGGGAGTCCATGCCATGCCCTCAGTGCGGGCCTCTTCCATGGCCTGTTCCAATAACATGAATTGCGCGGCTCGTGACTGGCCGGAGATGGTGCTGCCAGTTGCACCCATACTGATGAACAGGATGGGGTCAGACAGGAAATTCTGGTAAGAACCATCCAGTGCAACGGCACGGCCGCGGCCACCGATAATGTTGGCAAAACGTCCGGCGTTGAGCATGGTCCAGCCATAGCCTTCTATGCGGGTAACCGGAATGGCCGTTGAATGTGGGTTGAACGCAGGAGTTACATCAAACTCCGGCCGCAGGCGGGTTGAATTCAGCGCCGGATCCCACTGCAGCGACTGGTCGACTGAGCTGACTTCGGCAGAAATTTCTTCCAGACCCAGGGCGGTGATACCTGCAAACAGGGCGGGCGTAACCGGTCTGCCCTGCGCCTCGATAACGGTGGCATCTTCTGGTGCGGTGAGATTCGGTCCTACAGCAGTAATCCGATCGTCGGTGATGATGATGTCTGCTTTTTGCAGCACCGGCGAAGTAACTGGATGCACCGTGGCATCGTTGATGAACAGGCTGGCAGCAGCGAGTTGGGTTGCTACCAGCGAGAGTCCAACCAGCGTCAGTATTTGCCGGGCTAGCTGTTTCGAGCCAAGCCGCTGCAGGTTTAAAGAGTTCATGGCTGCACCCCCTGCAATTGCCCCAATTCAAAGTCGGTCACCGGCTGTTTGGCAGGGTCGTGACGATCGTAAACCAGCGCGCCATCGATAAAGACCTGATCCGCTTTGGCGTAAACACTGAAAGGATTGCCATCCCAGATCACCACATCGGCCATCTTGCCCGGCTCCAGCGTGCCGGTCTGGTTCAATATGCCCATGGATTTGGCCGGATTGGCGGTAATCCACTGGATGGCATGTTCGGGCGTGATCACCATGCCAGAGGCAATGCCACTGGTCATGGCCTTGGCTGCTTCCTGGTTCAGGCGCTGTATGCCTTCAGCTGAATCGGAATGCACAATGGCACAGCCCCTTTTGGCCCGGTCAACGATGGCGATATTCTCCTGGATGCCATCGTAGGCTTCGGCTTTGAAACCCCACCAGTCAGCCCACAAGGCGCCGCAAGTTTTGGCTTCAGCCAGTTCATCGGCAATCTTGTAAGCCTCCACAGCGTGATGGAAAGCGGCGATCTGGTAGCTAAATTCATCGGCCATATCCAGCACGGTCATCATTTCATCGGCACGATAACAGTGCATATGCACCAGGATCTCTCCATGCAGGACACCGGCCAGTGTTTCCAGACGTAAATCCCGTACGGGCCTGGTAGTAACTTCCTTACCTGCTCCAACGTCAGCCTGGTATTTGGCCCAGTCAGCGATGTATTTTTGCGCTTCAATCCACTGCGCGCGATAGCCCGCCACGTTGCCCATGCGGGTTGACGGAGCCAGGGCCTTGCTACCGTAAACGCGCTTGGGATTTTCACCGCAAGCCATCTTCAGGCCATACGGCGCGCCAGGAAATTTCATGCCCTGGTAGCTGACGCTGGAAACGTTTTTTACTGTAACCCCGCGGCCTCCGATCAGGTTGGCAGAGCCGGGCAGAATTTGCATGCTGGTTACTCCCCCGGCCAGGGCGCGGGTGAAGCCTGGATCCTGGGGCCAGATGCTGTGCTCAGCCCAGACATTGGCAGTGGAAGGTGCCGTCATTTCGTTGCCATCGGAGTGAGCTTCCAAACCCGGGCTGGCATAAACACCCAGATGCGAGTGCACATCGATCAAACCGGGCGTTACCCAACGGCCTTCAGCATCCAGCTTAGTCACATCCTGGTCGGCCTTGATGGTCTTGCCATCACTGAGTTCAGCCACTTTGCCATCAACCAGCAACAGGCTGGAATTATCCAGCCGCTGTCCCGTCCCTGTAAGGATGGTTGCATTGACGATAAGCACCGGCTCGGATGGCAAAGGCTGGTAAGTAGATGGATAGACCTCAGCGTCGGGCTGGGCATAGGCTTGCGCTTTGGGCTGTGCTTCGGATTGTGCTTCGGTTTGTACTTCGGTTTGTGCTTTGGCGCTGTTTGCGGCGCAAACAAATGCAATGAGCAATACAGCAGAGCTTCTGCAAAATGATGGCATGACTTTTCCCTGAACCCTGATGGGCCTGTTTTTATTCCTGAACAGGCTGAATTCTAGCAGAATGTCTGGCATGGATTACCGGCTGGCCCGAGCAGATTGCGCATTCTGTAACTCAAGCGGCTATCATTTGCCTCGGACAGGTTGGTCAAAGAGCTGACTCCTGGTTTCACTCCTTTATCAACGGTTTGACCCATGACTACATTGTTGCCACCAGAAGACCACCTGCGTGACTGGATTGTGCAAAGCCTGGCCAAGCAGCAGAACATTCTGGCCACCAGCAACCAGGGTGTGATTTTGTTGTATCAGCAGGATGGACACAGCCTGATCATCAAAACCGCCATGGGTCGTGGCTTGTGGTTGTGGATACGTCAGCGGACCTTGCAGCGTGAATACCGGGCCTATCGACAATTGGAAGGCATTGCAGGTATTCCCGCTTGCTATGGCTTGCTCGATCAACGTTATCTGTTGATGGAACACGTCATGGGCCAGCCTTATCGCGAAGCTGTCATTGACGACCGTGAACGGTATTTTGCTGAGCTGCTCGAGGTACTTCATGCCATCCATGGTCGCAACGTGGCGCATGGCGATCTCAAGTCCAAGGGTAACTTGCTGGTGACCCCAGAACAGCATCCCTGCGTGATTGATTTTGGTACAGCCTTTCGCCTTAAACCGGGCTTTCACCCGATTAACCATTGGTTTTTCAAAACCGCCAGGCGGCTGGATCTGAATGCCTGGGTAAAACACAAATATCAGGGCCATTACAGCAATGCTTCGATCGAAGATGCCAGGCTGTTGCATTACAGCTGGCTGGAAATCCTGGTGCGGAAGATCAGTGGCAGGCCGATGGCGCGGGTTTATCCCCGTTCCGATACTGCGGACGATTGACTAGGCAGCGCAACTGGCACGCAAGATTTCCAAACCCTGGGCAATACTGATTTCCGGCTGGTAGCCAAAATCACGCTGTGATGCACTGATGTTGTACCAGTGCGAAGTCGATAGTTGCTCGGCTGAAAAGCGCGTGATGGGTGGCTCAGATTTGATCCGCAATACTTTCCAGATGAATTCAAAGACCGCGCCGGCCTTGCGTGCCAGGCCAGCAGGTATGGGTCGAACCGTTGCTTGTATGCCGATGGCATCCAGCAACATGGGAATAATATCGGCCTGCCGCATGGGTTCATCATTGCTGATGTAATACGGCCGGCCAGCACAGCGAGCCCGGCCCTGCAGTTCATCCAGCGCCAGCACATGCGCCTGCGCCGCATTTTCCACGAATACCGTGTCAATCACTTTATCGGCTCCTGGTAAAGCCAATCGCCCATTACGCACACTAGCTGCCAGCCGTGGCAGGATATGCGGATCACCTGGCCCCCAGATCAAATGCGGACGCAGCGCAGTAGTCAGCAATTGTTCTGAATTGGCCTCCAGCACCAGCAGTTCCGCCGCGGCCTTGGTGGCTGGATAGGGTGACAGGAATTCGGTGGCAATGGGCATGGATTCATCATCGCCTTCGATGTCCTTGCCGACGTGGGTGATGCTGGGTGAGCTGGTATGCACCAGTGTCGGAATGGCCAGTTTGCGGCAGGTTCGCAGCACCTGCTCCGTGCCCTCCACGTTAATCCGGTGGTAGTCCTCGTACTTGCCCCACACGCCTGCTTTGCCGGCAGTATGAATGATGGCATCACAATTTTTGGCAGCAGCCAGCAGCAAGGGCAGATCGCAAATATCGCCGCGAACAATCTCAGCACCCAGAGCAGCAAGGTCAGCGGCTGCGCTGCGCTGCAAAGCCACCACCTGGTCGCCGCGAGCCAGCAATTGTCGGCTGATGGCGGAGCCGAGAAATCCGCCGCCACCAGTAACCAGAACTTTCAAAGGAGCTTTCGCATGGGCTAAGCGTGCTGCATTTTCTGCAAGGCCCAGGCAGCGAGTTCTTCGCGATGAATCTTGGAATTGTGTCGGCTGTCTACCGGGAAACCCGGGTGAAACAGAATGGTGCGGACGCTGCGCGCCAGCGGATAGGCCTGGCCCAGTTGCAGCAGGTCGTAATGCACCCGTTCCAGATTAACCGGCGTTAGCTTGCCCAGCAGTTCCACGCACAGCACGGGCAGTTGTGCACCGTGCGGGCCTACACCCACCAATGCGGTGCGTGCGGCGTCGGGGTGCTGGTTGAATATGCCTTCTACCTGGTCAGGAAACAGGGTTTCCGTTCCGGTGTTTACGCGCTGGGACAAACGTCCGCAATACCACAGGTAGCCCCGACCATCGAGAATGCCGGCATCGCCCATGCGGTGCCAAACAACCCCGTTTTCACCATCGATCTTGGCCAGTTGGGTGTCGGCGTCACGGGCCCAGTAGCTATCGGTGCAACTGGGGCCGCAGACCAGGATTTCACCCACCATGCCATGTGGCATGTCAGTGACCTCGGACAGATCAGTAATGGCATTGTCGCTGATGCGAATCACCCGCACCCGGTTTGGCGCCACGGGTTTGCCTACGCAAATGCCTTCGCCGGATTCGGTCATTTCAGTGATCTGCTTGTTCAGCTCGAAACTGCTGATACAGGACACCGGCAGGCATTCAGTGGCGCCGTATGGCGTATAGATCAGTGCATCATTGGCCAGCCCCAACTCCATGCGGCGGATGGTGGCAACGGGCACTGCAGCACCGGCTGATATCACCCGTTTGACGCTCCACAGGCGAATTTTCTGTTGCTCGCAAAAGCGGCTGAGATTAGTCACCAGCGCCGGCGAACCAAAAATATTGGTGACCTGGAATTCATCGATGATTTTTACCAGGTGTTGCGGGTCAGCATCAGCCGGTCTGCTGGGATCCATGCGCGGCACAACGGTGGTCATGCCCAATGCCGGATCAAACAGGGCGAAGGGTGGAAAAGTCGATAGCCCCACTTCGCCGGGTTCTATTGCAAAGCTGCGCTTAAGCAACTCGACCTGTGCAGTGAAATGCCGGTGGCGGTAAACCACGCCCTTGGGTACCCCCGTGCTGCCTGAAGTAAACAGTATGGCCGCTATGTCGTCGGGCTGTGAGGCATGCAGAATGTCCTGGCTATTACCGCCAGCCAGCTTTACCAACTGCTTGACGCTGATGCCACCCAAACCCCAGGTGGGGCCATTGGTAACAAAGCGGTTGCAGCTTTGTTTGGCCCAACCTTTGAGTCTGCGTGCCAGTTGGGCTTTGAATACGCCGATAAATGCTTCTGGTGCGGCTTCATCCAGACATTGCTGCAACGACTTCAAGCCGATGCCCGGATCGATCAGCACCGGCACAGCTCCGGCTTTGAACAGGGCAAAGAACATGGCAATGAATTCCAGCCCGGGGCGCAGCATCAAGGCAGTTCGTACCCCTGGACCTATGCCATAAGCCTGCAAGCTACGCGCGTAGCTGTTGCTCAGATGATTGAGTTGATAATAGCTGCAGGAACGGTAGTGGCCACTGCGGAAGGGGCGTTCATCAGGATAGCGAACTGCAATCAGATCAGGCTGCAAGCTGGATTGTTCTGCCAGCGCGCCGGCCACATTGCATAAGGCCTTGCTATCCCAGTTTTTACTCAACGGTTTGTCCATGATTCGCATCTTCCCTGATTGCGATGAATTGACCTATGTGTTCCAGCAACTCTGCGCCACCGTCTTCAAGCACGTAATGGCCACAGTCGGGCAGGCGTATGGTTTGTGCCTGCGGAAACAGCTTCAGCCAGGTATCAAGAAATGGCTGATCGAACACAAAATCCCTTTCTCCCCACGCCACAAGGCAGGGTAAGTTACTGAATTTCCCTAGATGTTCCGCCGTATTGAGCAAAATGTCAAAACCCGAATCCTCTTCAGACAGGGGAATGTCCTGTACAAAACGCAGCGTAGCGATGCGATTGGCCGGTGAATCATACGGCCCAACATAGGCATCACGCACTTGCTGGCTGACGGGCTTTTTAAAACCAACCCGGGCCGCTGCGCCTGCAAAAGCATTGCATCTGAGCACCAGCCAGGCACCCAAGCGCGAATTCCGGGCTAGTGCCAGAGCGGCTGGCAAGCGTTTTTCCCTGGGCATAGGGAATGCGGCCGTATTCATGATGACCAGCTTTTCGATGTGCTCTGCATGTTGCACCGCCCAGGCCATGCCTATCATGCCGCCCCAGTCATGCACGACCAGAGTGATCGGCCGAGCGTTGCCTTGGTCCAGTTGCAAATGCTGCATCAATCGGCTCAGGTCGTCGATACGGCTTTGCAGACAGTAGTCGTAATCCTCTAATGGCGGCTTGTCGGAAAGCCCGCAGCCGATGTGATCGGGAACAATGCAGCGATGGTTTTCGCGCAAGGCTAAAACCAGGTTGCGGTAGTAGAAAGACCAGCTCGGATTGCCATGCAGCATCAGCACCGGAGGAGCATCACCAGGACCTTCATCCAGGTAATGCATGCGGCCGGACGGCTGTTGCAGGTAATTCCTGCTGAAAGGATAAAGCTCAGCGGGAGGTGTGTAAGCGGTTTTCAGGATTATGCCACGAAGCGGTTCATGATGCGGTTCATGATGCGGTTTGGGAAGCGGTTTACCAGACGATCTCTGCCATGGAACAGTTCAGGCCAGAGCCAATACCCAGCAGAGCCACGCGATCTCCACGCCGCACTTTGCCCAGTTCCTTGAGCTTCGACAATACGATGGGAACCGAGGCAGGGCCTACATTGCCCATATCCTGATAGATGGTGTGTACTTTTTTCAGATCCAGTCCCAGCATGCTCACCAGCGATTCGGTATGTACCCGGCTGACCTGGTGGATCACAAACTGGTCCAATTCGGAAACCACCCAGCCCAGTGCGATCTTGGCTACAGAAAATGTTGTTGCTGCGAGTTTCAGACCTTCGGTCAAAAGCGTACGCGTATCAGTAACCATGCGGTCCATTTGGCCGTGGCACAAACGATTGAATTGGGTGGCAGAACGCGACACGCTGCCCAAATAGCGGTGACCATCGGGAGCCAGCTCCTGCCTGGCCATCAACATTGCCGCTGCACCGGAGCCCAACGTCAGCGAGGCAAATTCAGCGCGGAAGTCTTTTTCCTCAATAGCCGGATCCAGCATGCGCTCTATGGTGGCTTCGGTAATGGGTCCGCTGTTTTCGCCATCAACAATCAATGCATAATCAATTTCTTCACGCTCGATCATGCGGGCAGCGATGTCCATGCCGTTCATGAATGCCAGGCAGGCATTGCCCACATCGAAATTAATGCAGTTTTCACCCAAACCGAGATTGCCGTGCACGATGCAAGCGGTAGAGGGCTCCAGATAATCACGACAGACGGATGTATTGATGATTACTCCGATCTGGCCGCGATCTATGCCCGATTCGGCAATCACTTTCTCGGCGGCCTGGGTGGCTGCATCAGATGGATTGGTATCTTTGGGCCAGAAACGGCGCTCGACTATTCCAGATAACTCTTCCAGCAAATCTGCCCGTATACCCAGCCGCTGCAGGGTAGGCGCCAGTCTCTGGGAAATTTCGCGCGAACTAACGCGTACGGGTGGATCGACTGAAACCACCCCCTGGATCACGACATTCTTGAAATTCATTGGGATTATTCTGAAAAAAGTCTTGCCTAAGTTATAGGTGCTGGCCCCCCCAATCAAGGGTAGAGGCGAAAATAATCCACAGACGCGCCTTGAGAACCGTTTCATTCCTGCACAGGCATGGGCTAGACTGCCTGAATTGTTCGATTCTGCGAGTATTGAGGAATCTCTGATTTATTCAGAGCTTACTTAACCAAACACATTAGGCCGGGGATTTTAGGGATTCAAATTGTCAGGGCAGAACGATCAAGCATTCTGGATTCAACCCGGGGCTTTCAAGTCACGCTATATACCTTTACCCGCAGTAGAACTGCCGGGTTCAGACGAAGTACACCTGTGGTATCTGGATCTGGGCAAACTGGCGCTGACACTCAGCCAGGCCTTCAGCGAGGACAGGATTACTCCGCCGTTAAAACTGAGCCCCGCTCAACTGCGCTTTGCCCGGCGTTTTTATCTGCGCCTGTTATTAGGCGCATACCTGGGTTTGCCTGGTAAAGATGTGATCCTGCAACGCAGTGTGCGCGGCAAGCCGAGGCTGGACAGATCAGTACATTCCAGCCCTTTGCAGTTTTCCATGGCCAAAAGCGATGATCGTGTGCTGGTTGGTATAAGCCGTGAGATCCCAGTTGGTGTGGACCTCGAACCCGGCAGTCGTTCCACACGAAACAGTTTGCGCCTGGCCCAACGCTATTTCAGCGCGGCAGAGGCCAAGGCACTGCAGCAATTGCCCGAAGCGCAGCAGAAGGCTGCTTTTCTTCGAGCCTGGGCGTGCAAGGAAGCAGTGGTTAAGGCCTATGGTGAGGGCATAGCTAACCAGTTGTGCCGCTTTACGGTGGAGATCCAGCCCAAGCTACCCCCTGCAATGCTGGATTTTGACGGTACCGGCAGCGCTGACTGGTCTTTGGCCGTATTGCGGCCGGATGAACACTACATAGCTGCTATCGCCGTGCACCAGGCCCACCTGACTCCGCATTGCTTTCAACTGCAAGCAGTCGCATGAAATCACACCATCCTGGGTCGATCCAGGTGAACAGGGGCGCAGCTAGTCCTTTGTTTTGCTGGCCAATTCCTCTGGCGCGCCTGTTATACCTTGTTGTGCTTTGTGTGCTGGCCAGTGCCTGCAGCCTGTCGCCTGCGCGTATGCAACAAGTTGATGCGCACGTTGCCAGTGTCAGACAACAATCCCTGAGCTGTGCAGTTGATCGTCGCGATCGTTGCAGTGAGTTTTCACCGGTGCTGGAACTGGCCGCTGCAGACAGGCGCTCGGGCCGCCACCATTTGGTATTGCTGGAAACCGGCGTTGATGCTTTGAAAATCCGTATCCACCTGATACGCGCTGCGCGTGACAGTATCGAGCTGCAAAATTTCATCCTGCGTGCAGATGATACTGGTGACCTGTTGTTGAACGAGCTGCTGCAAGCAGCCCGCAGGGGCATCAAGGTGCGCTTGCTGCTTGATCAGATGTTTACCGAGGCTGATCTGGACTACCTGGTGCAGCTCACTCTGGCGCATACGAATTTTGAAATCAATTTTTACAACCCATCTTTTGATAAGGCCGATATGGCCAAGCATGATTGGGTCAGTGGATTTCTCTGCTGTTTCCGGCGCGTTAACCAACGTATGCACAACAAGCTGCTGGTAGTCGATGGTTTGGTGGGAGTGATTGGTGGGCGCAATATCGCTGATCGATATTTTGACTTTGATACCTCTTATAACTTCAAAGACAGGGATATTGCGGTTTACGGCGCTGCCGTAACCGATATGGTGGCATCGTTCGAGCAATTCTGGAGCAGCCCCAAGTCGGTGGCCGTGCAGCATCTGCGCGATATAGCCAAACGCCTATTAAAAGCCGAACCAGTGTCCGTGGAAAACTTTGTTCCGCAACCCCGCCTGCTGCCTTTACTGGCTCAGGTTGAGGATGCAGCTCACATACGCGAGCGCTTTGTTACGCCAGCTTTTGCAGTCAGCCGGCTGGAGTATTTTTCTGATTTGCCACGCAAGCGTGCCTTTCCGGAAGATGCACCCAAGCGTGATATCACGGCTGAGCTGAACCGGGTTCTGAGTTCCGCTGAACATTCGGTGGTCATTCAGTCGCCCTATATGGTCCTGTCGCGCAAGGCGCGTAAGCTGTTTGCTGGATTGCGCAAGCGTAATTCTGACATTGAGCTGATATTTTCCACCAACTCTTTGGCGTCCACCGATGGCGATACCGTTTACGGCCACACCCATAAGAGAAAAAAGCGCTACGTCAAAAAGCTCGGCTTTCATATGTATCAATTCAAGCCCTTTCCAGCGGATGCTCCGGAGTTCTTCCCGCGCTGGCCGGAACTGATCGCTGAGAAGAAGGCTGGTATCAAGAGCCAATCCTATGTGTCCGGAGATGGCTCGACTATTGAAATGGCGGCACCCCGGGTTGGATTACATTCCAAGTCATTCGTGGTGGATGGTGAAATTGCCATGGTGGGTTCACACAATTTCGATCCGCGTTCAGAAGACTTCAATACTGAAAACGGCCTGATCGTTTGGGATAAAGCTTTTGCGCAGGCTCTGGAAAAATTGATACGCCGTGATATCGAGCCGCAGAACAGCTGGGTGGTGGCGATGTTGCCAGACAAACGTGAGCCTGTGGCTGCAGACCTTCCGGTCAATCTGAGCTCCAGGGATTCGACCATGTTTGCCAAGGGGCCCACTTCGGTATATGAACTGATTCCCGGCAAACAAGCGGTAGCACCCGGTTCAGCGGATTTTTATCTGAATTACTATCCTATCGGCAGTTTTCCGGAAGTGGTGCGCACACGGCGGCAGTATCTGGTGCTGTTTCTCGGTTCGATGTTTGGGTTTCTTGAACCCATCCTCTAATAATTGATTATTGATTATTGATTATTGATTATTGATTATTGATTATTGATTATTGATGCTTGATGCAAGACAAGACCAATTTGGCGTTAGCGGGTAAGATTCAAGTGAGTCAACCCAGAGGCAAATGTGCATGTTGAAGCCGCATAAGGACAGTATTGAAGCCTTGTTCCCCGCCATTCTGCAGCAGCGGGAATACGGCGACGGCCCCATAAACGACCAACTGTTCGCCTTGGTCAAGAAGCTACAGGCTGATCCGGCTATCCACAACAAGGTCAGTGTGGACAGCATTACGACAGTGGGCGGTTACCAGCCCGATGTGGTGTTGCATGAGCATTTTGAGCTTGATGGGGTGTGGAATACGTTTCTCGAGTCCATCGTTGAGCCCTCGGTGGCAGCTTATATGGCTGGGCACCAGAAAATGGTGGGCTGGCCTTTGACGGGAAGCACCTGGAATATCAAGGCCAGTTGGGCAGTACTTTACCCGGCGGCTGCTTATCAGGCACCGCACTTACACCGGGATATTTCCTGCGTGGTGACTTACTACGCCCGGGTTCCAGTAAGGCCGCGGCCAGAAGGTGGAATTGGCTTTATCAATCCGCACCTGGAGTCAACTTTCCCGGTGAAGAAAAATTGGCCCTATGACCGGCATTACTTTCCCATGATTGGCACTTGCCTGATTTTTCCGGGCTGGTTACAGCATTTTGCACACCCGCATTTTTCCAACGATGAAGAGCGCCTGATGTTTTCATTGGACATCGTATTCGACCCACCAGGCTGATTGCTTGTAGGAGCGCGCTCTGCGCGCGATTGGGTGTATGGTCGGCCGCAGAGCGGCCTCTTACAGAAAACCCTCACAAGCCTGAAATGCCGGATACTGCCGAATCAAATCTTTGGACCAATCCAGCCCCGCCCGAATATCGGCCGCTCGTTGCATGCGCCCACGCATTAAAGTTTTGCTGCGATTGAAAGCGGAGTAGGGCTGGTCGGGCTGCTTTGAATAGCCGACCGAAATATTCGGCCATGCCTCAAGGATTTCCGCGCTGGATTCAGCCAGGCTGAAGAATTCGATCAGATGCTCGAGGCTGGTTGCAGGATCAGCGAGGAAGTTTTCAAAGTCCAGCAACAAGCAACGATCCGGGTGCTGATCCCGCGCCTGCAGCAGCCGCGTCATGCTGGTTAACCAGGCCAATATGGCCAGTTGAGCTTCGGTGAATTCTTCACCTTCTGCCGGATTCAGTGGATTGCCCGTCAAGCTGCGCCATTCATCCAGCCGGGCCGCAGCATGACCCTGTAAGTCCAATGCGGGTGCTTGTTTGCCCAGCATTCCGGCCAGGTAACTTTCCAGTGGCAGGTAGAGCAACAGTGATTTCGATTGTGGTGCCAGCTCCATCAAGGGCTTAATCAAGGCATTGCAGGTACTGGTGGCCTTGATCATGCTGACCTGGCCGGGGTGAAACACCCGGCTGTGGGCTGCCAGGGCCAACTGCAGCGACTGGGACCACCATGATTGGTCGTGCTGATGGGCCAGGCCAGCCGCCAACTGGCGCAGGCTCAGCGGTTCTCTTAAGGGCAGGACGGCAGGGCTTGCGGCCAACGCCCGCGAGATCAAAGTCGAACCACAATGGCCGATGTGGAAAATAAAATGGGCCTGAGGAGGTTGCAGAGAATGGGGCTGATGGTCGATTAAGCCTTGCAGTTCAGATAGTGGCAAGGTGCAGATTTGAGCTGCGGTCTGCTGTGCGGCAGGAGCCAGGAGACGCTGATCCAGAAAACTGGCCGCACGGAAGTGCGCTTCAGACAGATATAGCCATTGGCTAGCCAGGAAGCGGGATTGGGAGTCGGGTTCCAGTGCATACAAATGCCAGGCGGCATCAGTCAGAATTTCCGCCGTCGATGTTGCGCTGTTCATTCTGCCTTGCTCAATGTCGATCCGCTCAAAGTTGACCTGCTCAAAGTTGACCTGCTCAAAGTTGACCTTCTCAGGCCCTGCTTTTCAACTCTTACTGCTGAAGGCGCGTAACAATATCCACACGCCGGGTAGCAACGCGGCCATGCCCATGTGAAATGGCTCCAGCCAACGCGATGGCAGTTCATCCAGCCCCAGCAGCAATGCGCCGGTCAGCATCAGCGAAGCGCCCGTTACAAGGCGCAGTGTGCGGCGATGCGATACCGCAATTTCTTGCCGCAAGCTGGCCAGGTCGCTGGAGTCCAGCTTTGAAGTGAGGCGGCCGGTGGTGGCCTGTTGCAGATATTCGTGCAGCAAGCCGGGCATTTCCGGCGCCAGGCTGAGCCAGCCGGGCAGACGCTCACGCAGTTCTTTGGCGGTGGAATCGAGGCCGTGTTTCTCACGCATGATGGCCTCCAGTTCCGGTTTGGCAACTGCCAGTACATCCAGGGCCGGGTACAGGTCGCGGCCCAAGCCTTCGATATTCAGCAAGGTCTTCTGCAACATGATTAGTTGTGGCTGAATGTTCAGCTTAAAGCGATAGGCCACCTGAAACAGCTTCAGCATCAATTGCCCAAAGGAAATCTCATTCAGCGGGCGGGCGAAAGTGGGCTCGCCCACGGCGCGCACCGCTGCTTCCAGTTCATCCACGCGGGTATCGGGTGGCACCCAACCGGCATCGATGTGCAACTGCGCCACGCGAAAGTAATTGCGATTGAACAGCGCCAGGAAATTCTCTGAAATATAGTACAGGTCTTTGGGCGTGAGGCTGGCCACAATGCCAAAATCCAGCGCAATAAAGCTGGCGTCCTTGGGGTTGGTCACATCCACAAAAATGTTGCCGGGGTGCATATCGGCATGAAACAGGTTGTCGCGGAACACCTGGGTGTAAAACACTCGAATGCCGCGCTTGGCCAAACGCTCCAGATCAACGCCCAGCTCCTTCAGTTTCTCAATGTCATTGACGGGAACGCCACGTATGCGCTCCAACACCAAAACCGGCTCGCGGCAGTAAGGCCAATAAATCTCAGGTACATACAGGTCTTTTGAGCCGGCGAAATTACTGCGCAACACCGAAGCGTTTGAAGCTTCGCGCATCATATCCAGCTCATCGAAAACGAAAGCTTCGAATTCGCGCACAAACTCTGGCGGCCTTACGCGGGCACCGCCCTCCATGTACTTTTCGGCCAGTTTGGCAATAGCCATCAACAGATCAATATCGCGCCTGAGCAAACGGCGTATGCCCGGCCGCACCACCTTGACCACCATTTCCCGACCGTCCGGCAAAGTGGCTGCATGTACCTGGGCGATAGAGGCAGACGCCAGCGGTACGGGATCGAAATCAGTAAACAATTCTGCCAATGGCTTTTGCAGGGCTTTTTCAATGATGGCGATGGCCTGATCACCGGGGAAGGGCGGTACCTGGTCCTGCAGCAGGGCCAGTTCATCAGCAATATCGGCAGGGATCAGGTCGCGGCGGGTAGAAACAATCTGGCCAAATTTTACGTAGACCGGGCCCATGTCGGATAAAGCCAGGCGCAGTCGCTCGCCCCTGGGTTTGTCGGCCATGCCCTTCTTGATGGCCCAGGGTGCCAGTACCCGTAACAACTTCATGGGCCGATAGAGGTGGGTGGCTGCCAGCAGGTCATCCAGCCGGTAACGAGCCAGGATGGAACTGATGCGCAACAAACGTGCGAACTGCTGCAATCCGTGCATCATGATTTGCCGGCCTCGTCAGACTCGAGCTGTTTTTCAGCCAGGATACGCACGCGGGCTTCCAATCGATCCGTTGCATCACGCAGCCGGTCCACTTCATCGGCAAAACTGCTTTGTTCTTGCGGTTGCGCCAATGGGCTTTGTTCGCTGTGCAGGTATTCGGTAGCCATTTGCTGCAAATTGTCACCGGTGCTTTTGAGGCCGGCAGCAAAACTTTTAAGCCCGGTAGCCAGTTGATGCCCCAGCACATCGCCAGTGTAGCGGGCCAGCCCAGCCTCCCAGTCTGGATCCAGCCTGGAGAATAATCGTTCTACGTCTCGCGCCAGCGTGGCATCGCCGGATATCTTCACCCGCGAACCGGGGCCGCCCCAACGCCCATCCTCATTCGGTATAGCCATGGCGAACAGGGCGGGCATGCTGCCACTGATCAGAGTATCGGTTTGAGGAGTATCGACTTCGGGGCTGTCGGACTCGGTTGCAGTATCCAGCCTGACTTCTACCCGATAGGCAGTGAAGATAAAATCCAGCGTGATGGCCAGATCTTCCAGTTGCAATCGGACACGCCGCCCAGCCAGTTTGCTCAAGCGTTCGCCACTGTTCTGATCAGCTGCCAACAAGCGGTTAATGGCGGCCTCCATTGAGATGGCCAAAAGACCCGGTAAGGGAGTGCGGTAGTTTCGGATCGTGCTCTCAGTCATGATCAGGCATGCAGGCCGCTGTGGATTGCGACAATTCCGCCGGTTAAATCACGAAATCGCACCTGTTCAAAACCCGCTGTGTTCAGCATTTCTGCCAGCTCTTCCTGCGGCGGATGTTTGCGTATACTTTCTGCCAGGTAGCGATAGCTGTCAGCATCGTTGGTAATCAGCCGTCCCAGTAGCGGCAATACGCCAAAAGAATAGTGTTCGTAAAGTTTGGCTAAATGCTCTTCGCGTACGCGCGAAAACTCCAGAATCAGCGCCCGCCCACCGGGCCGCAGCACGCGGAACATTTCCCGCAAGGCAGCATTCTGGTCAGTGACATTGCGCAAACCGAAGGCAATGGTAACGGCATCAAAGCTACGATCGGCGAAGGGTAGTTGTTCGGCGTTGACCAGACCATAGAAAACGTTACCGGCGATGCCATTGTCTTCCATCCGGCTACGACCGATGCGCAACATGTCGGCGTTTATGTCGGTGAGTATGACCTGCCCAGTGGAGCCTACGCGTTGGTGCGCCAGCCGGCTGATATCGCCGGTACCACCGGCCAGATCAAGCACACGGTCAGCCTGGCGAATGCCGCTGTTGGCCATGAAATCGCGCTTCCACAATCGATGCACACCCAGCGACATGAAGTCATTCATGATGTCGTACTTGCGTGCCACGGAAGAAAATACTTGGCCCACCATGCCTGTTTTGGCAGTGACGGGTACTTCCTGGTAGCCGAAGTGAGTGGTTGTTGGCCTGGTTTCGCTCATATTGCGTCCTGATGAGTCGGTAAATTGCGTCGCTATTCTCGCGGCGCTTATTGTACCTTGCTGTGCTGCCAATGGCTTGGCCCGAAATCAATGCTCCCGATCAACACCTTGGATCAAAGCCAAAGAACCAACAAATTGCCAGAGTGGCTAGTGATAGAATCAGCACGCGAAGGCTGCTTAACGATCAGCCCGAAAAATGAATATATGGGGCCCTGAAGGAGTATGAAACCCGTGCATAAATTATTCATGACCCTCGGATTGATCATGCTGGTAGGTGCCGGGTTTGCCTGGTACTTCGTCAACGTGCGCATGGACAGCATGATAGAAAGCCGCCTGGAACGGGCAGCCACCGTTTCGTTGGGTAATCACGTCGAAGTGGGTGGTGTAGAAACGGACCTGCGTAAAGGTACCTTGACGGTGCGCGAGATTTCCGTGGCCAATCCGCCGGGTTACAAAAATCCTTATGCCATGCGCTTCACTGGTGTTGAGGCTGCGGTGGATTACGACAATCTGGAAATCAAGCGGGTAGTGCTAGACAGGCCGGAATTCCTCATCGAAGAGCTGGGTGGTACCACCAACATCCAACAGATGCTGGACGCGCTGGAGTCGGGTGGATCGGTGGTGTCTGCGGCGGATCCATCACAACCCGAACCGGTGATCGTTATCCGTCATTTCCGCATAGACCAGGCCCGGGCAGGCTTTGAATCGGGTTCGCTGGATCGCTACACCGAGCTGAAGGTGGATGCGATTGAAATGCACGACCTGAAAGGCACGCCCACGGAATTGGCCAACCAGATCGGCAAGGAAGTGTTGGAACAGCTCAAATCCGATGCCGCCATGGCTTTGCTGGAAGCCCAGGCGCTCAAAAAAGCAGGTGATTTGGGTGACCAGCTCAGTAATTCCCTGGGCAAGATTTTCGGTGACGACGAAGCTGCGGAAGAGCCACCCGATTCCGAGGATTGAATGAGTGGCGGTAATTGGATCTAAATGCCCGCCGAACCGGCGGGTTTTTTCAGTAAAAGAATGTGCAAAATTCATGTTAAAGAATTTCTTTTTCCGCAGAGTTACCTTGGCACTGCTACTTGCCGGGCCCTTGTCCGTTTTCGCCGAAAATACCCTGGATCAGGACTGTGTCATGCGGTTGGCGGAAGATGCTGATGCCAGTATGACCCTGGCAGAATTGCGGCAGGCATGCCAGGCACTTGCAAGCGAAGAAGTTACGCTGGTGATTCAGCAAAAACCCGCCATCGGCACGGTAGAGAAACGCCTGGAGGCAGAGAGCGAATCGTTGCTACTACCTTTCAGCCTGATGACGCACAAGCCCAACTATATGCTGGCTGCTGCATACAACACTGAAGGCTGGACGGATCGTGTACTGGAGCAATCAGCACCACAAACCAGCAGTTATGAGGATTATGAAGCCCAGTTCCAGGTCAGTATCAAAGTGCCCCTGGCCATTGGCCTGTTCAACGACCGGGTCGATTGGTATGCGGCCTACACCAATCGATCGTTCTGGCAGGTATACGATCATGTGGATTCTGAGCCTTTCCGTGAAACCAACCATGAGCCGGAAAGCTGGTTGCAATGGAAAAATGACTGGACGGTTTTCGGCTTCAGGAATTCCGTAAATGGCATCGGAATCGTGCATCAGTCCAATGGCCAGAGTAGTGATCTGTCCCGCACCTGGAACCGGGTTTACGGCCACTTCGTGTTCGAGAAAGGCGGTTGGGCAATAACTATCAAGCCATGGATATGGGTATTCAAGAAATACGGTGAAATAGATAATCCTGATATAGACGATTACACGGAGCATGGCGAGTTTCGTGCGGCCTATGCACATAATGGCCACGTGTTCAGTGGCATGACGCGCAACCAGTTGGAAAGCGGCTTTGATCGCGGGGCGGGGGAGCTGGGCTGGAGTTTCCCGATATTCGGCTATCGCTACCTGAAGGGTTATGTGCAGTATTTCTATGGCTATGGCGAAAGCCTGATTGATTACAACCGCAAGGTAAACCGCATAGGTATTGGTATTTCTATCACCGACTGGTTGCAGTAAGAATTGAGCAAGTTGTCGCGACTTCTGCTGCGCAGAAACTGGCTGTTGGCAATCAGCTTGCTGGTGCTTTTCGAGCTGCTCTACAGTGAGCAAGTCACTGCGGATGATCAAAGGCTCCGCCTAAACCCCAACAGCATGCACTGGGCTTTCTCGGCCTTTTTTGGCACCGGCTGGTACGAAGTATCCAATAGTGAGTCGGTATTTATTCTGCGTGCGCCAATGCAACAAACCTGGCGCACATCCTCATTGGTTGAAGGCCAGCGTAGCCTGGGTATTGAATTTCATTACCCGGTGACTCTGGGCTTGCATCAATTTGGCAGTTTCAATGATTTTGCCGATGTGGATAACTTCGGCTCGGTCGCCTTCACCCCCGGCATCGAAGTAGAAATTCCAGTTACTGAGAAATGGTATCTGCGGCCTGTTGTGCACGTAGGCTGGGGCAAGGAAACCAACGGTGGTGACTCGGCGTGGATTTACTACTGGGGTATCAAGAGCCGTTTCACGCCCGGCAAAGGCAGCCTGGACTGGAGTGTTCTAAATGCTCTGTATTACGCAGGCTATCATGGCGAATCCGGAGACAGCGGCAGCCTGACCATGGCCATGGCTGGAGCTGAATTCCGTCATCCGCTGCAAGCGGGGCTCGGAAGCTATGAAGAGCTCCAACTGAATTGGCACCTGACCTATTCCTGGCTGTTTGATAAAGCAGAATTTTCCTTGAGAAACGGCTTCAGCCAAACCGTGAATGATCAATGGGAGTTGGGCTTTGCGCTGGCGCCGCGCGGGCGAAAATTCAGAATCGGCTTCATGTCATTTGAGCAACTGGGCCTGTCCTTTCATACCAGCAGCAGCGGTGACTACCGGGCAGTTTCCATCAATGTCAGTTCACCATTCTATTAAGGCCTGCTACGGCTTGATCTGCAACACATCCCCTGCGCGGATCACTTCCCCTGCGCCTCGCAACAGCAGCGTGTTTTCAGCAAAAGCTGGCGTGCGTTTGCCAGGCATGGGGTTGATGTCGGCCAGAGTTTTAAATGGTTCATGTTGCGGATTCCTGATGGCCGTATGCTGGTCTATGGTGGGTACCACGCAGCGTTCACAGGCATCGCGCAGGCTGAATGCATAGCTTTCATTGGTCAGTACTTCCGTTGCCCGTTCGGCAAAAGCTGGCAAACCTTGCACCACGATATTAGGGCGAAAGCGGTTCATGGGTACCGCCTGATGGCCTCGATGTTGCAGTTCGGTGTTCAGGGCAGTCAGAGATGATTGATTAGCCAACAAATAGGGTGATCCATCGGCAAAAACAGTCGCGTTTTCTTTGCCAAAACGATCCGCATCGCTGTGTGATCGTTCAAATCCGGCGGCCATACGGACGATGCGCAAGGGCTTGTTGCTCTCGGTAGCGGCGGTCAGCCAGACAGCAACCTCATCACCTTCGTCGGTAGTTTCCACCGCGTCACTCCACACCTTGCTGCTGATGACGGTACCGGCGGGCTTATCAAATGGCAGTAGCATGCTGCCGAAGCCGCTGCGGGCAAGGATTACACCCTTATCGTCCAATTGAGTATCGATCAGCGCCAGCTCGGCCAGATCTCGCTGGGTAACAAAACGGCCATTGTCACGCACCACCATCCAGCGCCGGTCGTGTTCCAACCCTTGGGTGCTTAAGCGACTTTGCTGCAGGCTGATGCCGCGCAGGGACTTAACCGGGTAAATGTTCAGCTCAGCAACGGTGATGGTGCTCATACCTATCCCCTGTCCAGTTGATGGCCAATGCGCAGGGTTTCACCGACCAGCAATTCAAAATCCTCGAAGCGGCTGCGGTGATTGGCAATGGCCACTCGCAAGCAGTACACACCCTTAAGCGTGGTGTAGGACGGCGCTGCTATGCCTTGCTCGTGTAGCTCCGACAGGATATCGCGATTAAGCCGTTCCAGCCGCTCGGCGTTCAAGCCACCAGGATTGAAACGGAAGCAAACAATATCCAGGCCAATCGGTGCGCACAATTCCAGTTCGGGTTGCTTGGTTATCAATTCTCCGAGGTAATGGGCCTGTTCTACATTGCGCGCCATCATGCGGCCGAACCGATCGAGGCCGTGCTCCTTGATAGACATCCATACTTTAAGTGCCCGGAACGAACGGGTAAGTTGCAAACCGTAATCGCTGAACCAGAAAGCACCGGAGGCCAGGCCTTTGGCTTCTACTTCGCGGGCCAGATATTCCGGTGTCAGGCTGAAAGCCTCGCGATGTGCTGGTTCGTGACGCACCAGAACACAACCGGCTTCAAAGGGAATATGCATCCATTTGTGCAGATCCAGGGCAATGGAGTCGGCGCGCTCTATGCCTTTGAGTTGATCGCGTACATTGGCGGCCAGTACCGCTACAGCGCCGATGGCACCATCCACGTGAAACCAGAGTTTTTCTCGCTGGCAGATATCCGCTAAAGCCTGCAAGTCGTCGATAGCGCCGGTGTTGATGGTGCCGGCGGTGCCGATTACGCAGAAGGGAATCGCTCCGGCGGCCCGATCGGTTTTAATTTGCTGCTGCAAGGCTTCGAGATTGATGGTGTAGTCCGCATTGACGGCAATAGTACGCAGACCGGCAGAGCCCAGCCCCAGCGTTTCCACGGCTTTTTTGTTGCAACTGTGGATTTCGGTGGAGGCATAAGCCACCAGCGGGCCGGCCCCAGCGCGCACGCCTTCGTGACGCACATCAAAACCGCTGTTGGTGTTGCGCGCCACGGTAATGCCAATCAGGTTAGCCGCTGATGCACCACTGGTAAGTATGCCGCTGGATTCGGCCGGAAAGCCCATCATGTCGCGCAGCCAGCCAATCACTTGCTGCTCTACCAGCGGAGCCACGTGATTGCCACCGCCGACATTGGGGTTCATCAATGCACCGAAGAATTCACCCAAGGCGCCCAGAATGGTGCCACTGCCCATGTACCAGGCCCAGAAACGTGGGTGAATATTGCCCATGGGGTAGGGCAGGATGTCTGCTTTGAACTCGTCGTATACGTTTGCAGCGCTGCTGGGCTGATGTGGCGCGGGGCTTAACAGTCGCTGTTTTACATCGTTTGGGACGGGCTGCCAAACCGGACGCTGCTCCACGTTCTGCAGATAATCGATGGCATCGTCCATCATGCGATGCGCCAGCACGCGCATTTCATCCCAATTCTCGGGATCCAGCGTTTCGTAATGATCGTTGTAGGGTTCGGTTTTGAAGGGTAGGTCTTGCATGTTCGAGTCCTTGAATATCGTGCGCCTATTCAAACACGAACGGGGTGCCATCACTAGCCGATTCTTGGCGGCAGCTTTTATGTAGGAGCAAGCTATGCTCGCGCTTGACAGGCTTGGTCGGCTGTAGGAAATGAGGTAAAGGATCCACTTATTAAGGGTAACTATATTGATATTACCTCTTATCGGGCGTACGCTTACCTCTATTAAAAGTGGAGCCATGTGTGCACTCTCTCGAACCAAACTTTCTGGATTCGTTAAGGTTCAGCGCTGAACAGCTCAAAACCATTCGGGCCATTGGCGATGCCCGCGGGCGGCAGGCACTGTGGTATCAGCAGGTTCCTGAAGTACTGAAAAATCTCCGGATGGTGGCGCAAATTGAATCCACTGAATCATCCAACCGCATCGAAGGGGTAACCGTCAGCCCGGAACGGCTCGAACCTTTGGTGTTGAAACGCACCGACCCCAGAAACCGTTCCGAACAGGAAGTAGCGGGTTATCGCGATGTACTGGGGCTGATTCATGATTCGGCCACCGAGATGCAGTTCAGCGCAAACGTAATGCTGCAACTGCATGGCATTTTGTACCGCTATTTGCCGGATGAGGGCGGGCACTGGAAAAGCGCACCCAACGGCATCATCGAAAAGCATCCAGATGGCAGCCGGCGAATTCGCTTCAAACCAAGCCCGCCCCAGCTGGTACAGATACAGATCGACAAGCTGTGCAGTAACTTCACAACAGCCCAAACAGATGGGCGCGAGCCGTTGGTTGTGGTGGCGCTGAGTATTCTGGACTTTCTCTGCATTCACCCCTTCCTGGATGCCAATGGCCGCGTGGGCCGACTGTTGACCCTGATGCTGCTGTACCAATTCGATTATCAGGTAGGGCGCTACATCAGCCTGGAGCGGGTTATCGAGCAGAGTAAGGAAACTTACTACGAGGCATTGGAAGCCAGTTCGCAGGACTGGCATGAAGGCCAGCACAATGTCATGCCCTGGCTGAATTATTTCTGGGGCATGTTGTTGCGCGCCTACGGCGAATTCCGTGAGCGGCTCGATGCCGTACATCCGCAAGGCCATGGCAGTAAAACCGAACTGGTTCGCCATGCGGTTTTGAAAAGGAAAAAACCTTTCACCTTGTCGGCCATCGAAGACGAATGCCTGGGCGTGAGCCGCGACATGGTGCGGCACGTGTTACGGCAAATGCGCGAAGAAGGCTTGGTAGAAGTGAATGGACGCGGGCGGGCAGCGCGTTGGGCCTTGACAGATAACGCAGACATTGGCAACACAGGAACAGAAGAATGAGTAAGTCAGGTATGAGCAAGCCAGGCAAAAAGCCAACAAAAAAGACCGCGACTAAGGCATCAACGCAGGCTGGCGAGATGGACACGCAGTCTGATATCGGGCGGAGCCAGAACCCGGCAGAGCTGAAGCGTCAGGCGCTGGCTGAATTATTGCCGGAAGCCTTCAGTGAAGGACAGCTGGATATCGAAGCGCTGAAACGCACCTTGGGCGAGGCGGTAAACGACAGTGGTGAGCGTTACCGGCTGGACTGGGCCGGCAAGAGCGAAGCCTACAAGGTGTTGCAAACCCCCAGCACGGCCACCTTGCGGCCGCAGCGCGAGCATTCGGTTAATTTCGACAGCGCACAACATGTGTTTATCGAAGGTGAAAACCTTGAAGTGCTGAAGGTGCTACAGAAAGCCTACTTCGGCAAAGTGAAGTTGATCTATATCGACCCGCCCTACAACACCGGCAATGATTCATTTATCTACCCCGATCGTTTTCAGGAAAGCAAGGAAGACTACCTCAAACGCATCAACGAACTGGAAGACGACGGCACACTGATGCGCGAGGGCTTCTTTCGCAAAAACAGCCGCGAAAACGGCCATTACCATTCCAACTGGCTGAATATGATGTTGCCGCGTTTATACATTGCGCGGAATTTGCTGCGCGATGATGGGGTGATTTTTATCTCTTGCGATGACAACGAAGTACACAACCTGCGCTGTTTGATGAATGAGGTGTTTGGCGAGGAGAATTTTATTGCTTCGGTGATTTGGCAAAAGGTTTTTTCGCCCAAAAACAGCGCCAAATATTTCTCCGAAGATCACGACTATGTCTTGGTGTATACGCGACATGCGGAAGTTTGGCGGCCGAGTTTGTTACCGCGAACTGAAGAAATGGAGTCGCGTTATGACAACCCCGACAATGATCCAAGAGGCCCTTGGACATCGGGAGATATGTCAGCACGAAACTACTACGGAGAAGGAACTTACTCAATTACGTGTCCGTCGGGCCGGATTATCGATGGACCACCTCCCGGAACGTACTGGCGAGTTTCCCCGAAAAAATTCAAGACGCTGAATGAAGATAAAAGAATTTGGTGGGGCGATAAAGGGGAAAACACTCCGCGCCTAAAGCGGTTTCTATCCGAAGTTAAACAAGGCCGGGTTCCCCAAACCCTATGGAAATACAAAGAAGTCGGTCACACTCAGGAAGCCAAAAAAGAACTACTTGCCCTGGTGGATTTCCCCGACTCGAACGCGGTGTTTGATACACCCAAACCCACACGACTAATCCGCCGCATGTTGCAAATTGGCACAAGCACTGAGGAAGCGGATCTAGTGGTAGACTTTTTCGCCGGTTCCGGCACCACCATGGAAGCGGTGTTGCGGCAGAATCTCGAAGACGGTGGTAACCGCCGTTGCATCAATGTGCAATTGCCCGAGCCGCTCGACGTGGTGCCTTCCGAAATGGATGACATTGCCGACGTGGCACGCATCCGAATAAAAAATGCCATCAGCGCCATGAAGGCGGAAGACGATTTGGCTACTCAAATTCCGGCCGATCTCGGGTTCAAGTCTTTTAGCTTGAACCCCTCCAACTTCAAACAATGGCGCGGCGACGGCATCGAATCTGCCGATGAACTGGCCGAACAGATGAAGATGTTTGTGCAAAGCGAAAAGGATGGCGCCAATACCGAAGACACCCTGTATGAGTTATTGCTGAAGTTTGGCCAGGAACTGACCACACCAATTGAGCAATTGGAAATCGAAGGCGAAGATGTTTATGCCATTCGCGACCGCAACATGTTGTTTGTACTGAACGGCTTCAATGAGGAAATGATCGAGCCGATGGTGGCCATCAAACCCCACGAGATTATCGCATTGGATTCCGTGTTCCACGATTCCGACGAACTGAAAACCAACCTCGACCTGCAGTGCCGCGATGCGGGTATTCGGCTTACTTGCTTTTAATCAAAGCCCACCGAGGAGCGCGACTTAATGTACTTTCTTTACGCCGATGAAAGTGGAGACGTGGGCCTCCAAGGCAGCCCTACTCAATACTTTTGCCTGAGTGGGTTGGTTGTTCATGAGCTGCGGTGGCACGAAACATTGGAAGCGATTATCGATTTTCGCCGCGTGCTCAAAGAACGATACAGCTTCAAGTTGCGTGAAGAATTGCATGCCGCTGATCTGTTACATCATCCAGGTGAAGCAGCGCGCATTCCGAAGTCCATCAGATTGAGAATGCTGCGAGACACTCTGGATTTTGAAGCGAAACTGGTTGATGTTTGTATCATCAATATCGTCGTGAAAAAAGCAAATAAATTGCCTGGAGCAGACATTTTCGAGATTGCGTGGACTACGCTGATCCAAAGATTTCATAACACGCTTTCACACAGAAATTTTCCCGGGCCGCAGAATGCCGACGACAGGGGGATCTTGATAGTAGATCAAACTGATGAAGTAAAACTGCGCAATCTGAGTCGCCGGATGAGAAGGCACAATCCGGTGCCTAATGCCTATGGTCAAGGTTATCGTGCGGCTCCGGTAACAACCATCGTCGAGGATGCAGTTCACCGCAATTCTCTGCACTCGTATTTCATTCAATTGGCGGACGTGAATGCCTATTTTCTTTATCAAAAATACCAGGCTTGTGGATACGTGGCCAGAAAAGGGGCACGAAATTACTTCAGCCGCCTAGCACCGGTTTTGTGCACGGTAGCGAGCCGGAATCATGCGGAAGGAATCGTTGAGCGTTAAGGCACAAAAAGAAAGGGCCCTTGCGGGCCCGATGGATCCTACTGTGGAGTCTAGCCCCAGGTCAGATCACGGTAACCACTGTAGTGGTTGTCAAGGAACGTGTCAATATGCAAGTTATTGATGTAAATAGTATTAATAGAGAAATCAACAACCTGAACAGAGCCAGCTTGGAACGCAAAGCCATATGAAACTGCAATTCGACGCCAATCAGGAATTCCAGCTACAGGCCATTGGGGCCACGGTAGACCTGTTCGCGGGCCAGCCCGATGCCTCGCAACACGGCATTTCGATGGCTGATAACGAGCTTTCCAGCCTGCGGTTGAACGAAGTGGGATTGGCCAATCAACGGGTGATTTCCGACCAGCAATGGTTGAAGAATCTGCAGCAGGTACAGCAGGAACAAAAGCTGCCGGTTTCCGAGCGGCTGGAGCAGTTGCTGGACGAAGAAGGCAATGCAGTTGGCGATTTCCCCAATTTCACGGTGGAAATGGAAACCGGCACCGGCAAAACCTACGTCTATTTGCGCAGCATTCACGAACTGCACACCACCTACGGCTTCAAGAAGTTCGTCATAGTTGTGCCCTCGGTTGCGATCCGTGAGGGTGTGCTTAAATCGCTGCAGATTACCGCTGAGCATTTCCAGACGCTGTACGACTTTGAGCGCGTGGAGTTCACCGTTTACGACTCGACCCGAGTAAACCAGTTGCGTAATTTCGCCTTGTCCGATGCTTTGCAAATCCTGGTGATCAATATCGATGCTTTTGCCAAGGATTCAGACGAAGACTCCAACGCTCGCCGCAAAGGCAATGTGATCAACCAACGGCGCGAAACCGGCATCAAACCCATCGAGTTTATTCAGGCCAGCTGCCCCATTGTGATTCTGGACGAGCCGCAAAACCTGGAAACCGAGAAGCGCAAGCAGGCCATTGCCCGCCTCAACCCTTTATGCACGCTGCGCTATTCCGCCACCCATCGCGATCCCTACAACCTGATCTACAAACTCGACCCCATCCGCGCCTATGAATTGGGGCTGGTAAAGCAGATCAGCGTGGATTCGGTAATCGACCTGAGTAGCACCAACCAGGCTTTTATCGAAGTACTGAACTTCACCAGCGGCGCCCGTTCCATTTCGGCCAAGGCCACCATCTGGGTGAACCAGAAAACCGGCCCGAAGAAAAAGCGCGTGACCCTGAAGAATGGTGATGACTTGTACCAACTGTCTCAGCAGCGGGAAATTTACCGCGATGGTTTTATCGTTAATGAGATTGATGCCGGTGAAGGCTTTGTGCGTTTCGCCAATGACGTGACAGCCCGCATTGGCGTGGTGCATGGCAACTTTCGTGAAAGCATACTCAAGCTGCAGATTGAAGCCACGGTGCGCCGCCATTTTGAAAAAGCCATCAAGCTGGAGCGCCAGGGCATCAAGGTGTTGTCGGTATTCTTTATCGACCGTGTGGCCAGTTATCGCGTGTACAACGACGATGGCAGCACCACCCTGGGACCCTTTGGCCAGTGGTTTGAAACCCTCTTTCAGCAATATGTCGCGAAACCTGAGTTTGCTGGCCTTTATGATTTGGCCATTGAGAAAGTGCATAACGGCTATTTCGCGCAAGACAAACGCTCGGTGTCACCCTATGGTGAGTCAGATCACCGCACCAAAGGTGATGCCGAGACCGGTGCCTTTGAGCTGATCATGCGCGACAAGGAACGACTGCTCGACCCGGCGGAACCGTTGCGCTTCATCTTCAGTCATTCCGCCCTGCGGGAGGGCTGGGACAACCCCAATGTGTTTCAGATCTGCACGCTGGCAGAGGCGAGTTCCGAAATCCGCAAGCGGCAGGAAATTGGTCGTGGAATGCGCTTGTGTGTGGATCAAAGCGGACAGCGGGTGTTCAATCGCCAGGTCAATCGGCTTACCGTTATTGCCAACGAATCTTACGAAGACTTTGCCCGCCAGTTACAAACCGAACTGGAAGAGGACGGTGTGGAATTCAAAGAGGGCCTGATCCAGAACGAAAAGGAAAAGGTGCAGATCAAGCTGCGCAAGGGCTATGAAACCGATACACGTTTTCTGGAGCTGTGGCAGCACATCCAGCAGAAAACGCGCTATAGGGTGCGCTACACCACTGCAGAGCTGATCGAGCGCAGCGCCGGGTCCATTAAGGCAGGAATGCAGAAACTGCAGAAACCTTCAATTGCATTGTCCAGGGCAGAGCTGGACATTTCTAGCCGGGGGGTGACTGGGCGGCAGACGGGTTATCGAACGGAGACCGTAGAAGCCGATTTTGTGATGCCGGATTTTGTCACCCAGGTTCAGGCTCGTACCGGCCTTTCCCGTTCTACTGTGGCCCGGATTCTGTTGGAATCAGGCCGCTTGCAGGACGCCCGAAACAACCCACAGCTATTCATTGAACATGCGGCTGAACGTATCAATGCACAGAAACGTGAACTGTTGGTCAGTGGCGTGGAGTATCTGAAGCTTTATGGTGCGGTTTATGAAATGCATCGGTTTAAAAACAGCGATCTTGCCGAGTTTTTCAAAAATAATTTGATTGCAGTACAGAAACAGGAAAAAACCCTGTTTTCACACATCGTAATCGATTCGAATTCGGGCCCTGAGCGGCAATTTGCGGAAGCCTGCGAGAACAACGACGATGTGTTGTTTTACATCAAGCTGCCGGACTGGTTCAAAATCGATACGCCGGTGGGCAAATACAATCCGGACTGGGCCTTGGTCTATCAGAATTATGAGCAACTGTATTTTGTGGCCGAAACCAAGGGCACAACCGGTGTTGGGGCAGGCATTGCGGAAGACCTGCTGAGGCCGATGGAGCAGTTAAAAATCGAATGCGGCAGGCGGCATTTCAAGAATTTCGAGAACGTGCAGTTCAAGGTAGTTGGTAAGCTGCAGGAATTGTTGGGCTAACTAATTGGCCGGGTTTTGGATCCCGGCTCCCCGGATCGAGCCCGGGGCAAGCGGGGGCCGGGATGACGTTAGAAATCGGCCGGGATGACGTTCCATCTCCGTCATGCCGGGCTCGACCCGGCATCCATTTCGATGCCCGGAAGTAATAGCACCCTCCAGCTTGCCAAACAGTAGAATCACCTGGTCACACTATTTGAACTAGGGAAACTCACAAATCCATGCACCTGGGCACCATCGCATTGTTAAAATTCTTTGAACAGCACCGCGAAGATGATTCGCTGGTGTTGGTCACCATCATTGGTACCGAAGGATCCACCTATCGCAAGCCTGGCGCCATGATGCTGATCTCGCAGGATCGCCAGTATGTGGGCATGATTTCCGGTGGCTGCCTGGAAGGCGATCTGTTGCACCATGCTGATGATGTTTTTGCCACCGGCCAGGCCCGGAAAATCACCTACGATATGCATGCGGGCGATGAACTGGTGTGGAGCCTGGGCATCGGCTGTGATGGCATCATTCACTTGTTACTGCAGAAACTGGATCGCATTGACGGTTTCCCCATGCTTGATTGGATCACCTCATCGCTGGCTGCGAGGCAGGCCGTTATGCTGGCGATGAAACTAGCAGATGATGATTCCGGGCCAGATTTGGGTGAACCGGGCCTTGGTGAGATCGGCTTGATCAATTCCGTGAATAAGGCTTTTGGAGAAGAGCGGCTGGTGAGCGCAGCCAGTGAGGCCGTATCAAGTGATTGGCCAGTCTGGCGCAGCCAACAGCGGGCTGATTCAGCCGTTTTGTTGATCAATATGCCACCGCAGCCCCGCGTGTTGTTGTGTGGCGCCGGCCCCGACGCCGTGCCGGTTGCTGCCCAGTTTGCCAAACTGGGTTGGGATTGCATCGTGGTTGATCATCGCTCGGGCTATGCCATGCCAGAACGATTCAGTCCGGGTTGTGAAACCCTGGTCAGTCGCCCGGAAAAACTGCACCTGGTTCTGGATCTGCAACAGATTGATGCGGCCGTGATCATGGCGCATCACCTGGAAAATGATGCGGCCTATCTGCGACAACTCGCGCCTTTGCTGGGTGATGAGCAAAGCCCCGGAAACCTGGCTTATTTAGGCGTGCTAGGCCCTGCTGCAAGAAGGAACAAACTATGCGAGATGGCGGGATGTTCCAATGCGCTGGTGCATGGCCCGGTGGGGCTGGATATAGGTGCTGAACTGCCTGAGGCCATTGCCCTGTCCATTGCGGCCGAGATTCACGCCGTGCTCAACCAGCGCAATGGTTTCTCCCTGACCCATAAAGTCACAGCAACATTGTGAACACATTGGGTGCCTTGTTGCTGGCGGCAGGTAACTCCAGCCGCCTGGGCCAATCCAAGCAGTTGCTGGAAATCGATGGTGAGCCATTGGTTCGACGGCAGGCCCGCACGCTGCTGGCACTGAATCCGGTTTGCGTCATTGTGCTAACGGGCGCTGAACAAAAAGCCGTTGAGCTGGCCCTGGATGGACTACCGGTGCATTTGGTGCATAACGAAAATTGGTCGCAGGGCATGGGCAGTTCTTTGGCTTGTGGCATTCGGGCCATGCCTGAGCGGGTGCGTGGTGCGCTGCTGTTACTCTGCGATCAGTGGAAAATCACGACTGAAGATTTGTTGGCATTGACCCAGGCCTGGGAACAATCTCCAGCTTCGGCAGTGACCGCTGAATGGATCGACGAGTCAGCTCAGAACCAATTCGGACCGCCAGTGGTTTTCCCCCGTGCCTTGTTTTCCAGTCTGATCAAGCTGCAAGGAGAGCATGGTGCCCAAAAACTGATTCGGCGTTATAAGGGCGGGGTGCAACGGGTCGTGCTGCCGCATGCGGCTGTCGATATTGACCAAAAATCTGACCTGCCCTGAACTGCCAGAAAGCGCTGACAACCCAGTGCCACATGATCCAGCGCAGCGCTTACGCTACTAAATATGTCTACACTCACCCCTAAGTCTTGGCTTATGGTGAGTTTCGCATGAATGATCCTGACGACCCTTCAATTCACAACACCCGCAACAATGCAGGTCGGAATAAATCCTTTGTGCCATTCGCCTACGGCTTCCGCCCGTTCTTTTTGCTGACGGGTTGGTTCGCCGTATTCAGTATGGGCGCCTGGTTGTTGATATTTTCCACCGGTATGCCGCTCACGGCTGCATTACCGTTGCCCATGTTGCATGGCCACGAAATGCTGTTTGGGCTGGTCAGCGCCGCCATTGCCGGCTTCCTGTTGACGGCCGTGCCCAGTTGGACGGGCACCCGCGGTTTTGGTGGGTTACCGTTGGTCATACTCACGGTCACCTGGTTGCTCGGCCGAGTATTTTTTCTGCTCGCTGGAATAGTGCCATTCGGGCTGCTTGCCTTTACTGAACTCGCATTCTTGCCCATGCTGGCCGTGTTCATTGCGCCTCCACTGATACGCTCACGCAATCGCAATACCCCCCTGTTGGGTGTGCTGCTATTGCTGTGGCTTGCTGATGCCGCTTTTCTGCTCGCCATGCACAATTCCGATATCGGCATGGCGGCCAAAAGTATTTTCGCCACACTCAATGTCGTGCTGTTGTTGATCACGATTATTGGTGGGCGCATTGTGCCGGCCTTTACTTCTAGTGCCCTGCGCAAAAACGGTATTAACGCGACTATGCGCAGTTGGCCCTGGCTGGAGCGCGTAGTCATTGTGCTGATGGTGCTGATGTTGCTGGTCGATCTGTGGAGCCCTGACGTGCGAATCACCGGCGCGGTGGCTGCACTGGCAGCGCTGGTGCAGTTGCTGCGGCTATCGGGTTGGAATGGCTGGCGCACACGCAAAGAGCCCATTGTCTGGATACTGCATGCGGGCTATGCCTGGATTCCCATGGGCCTGCTGCTCAAGGCCTGTTTCATGCTGGGTGGGTTTCCCTGGGCGGCTTTCTGGCAGCACGCACTCGGTGCCGGTGCGGCTGCGACCATGATATTGGCCGTCATGTCGCGCGCGACCTTGGGCCATACTGGCAGGCCCTTGCAGGTAGCGCCGATCATGGCCTGGTCATATGGCTTGTTGATCGCTGCCGTGCTGGTGCGGGTACTGGGGCCGGCATTGTTACCGCTGTCCTATATCGTTTCGATCAAACTGGCCGGAGCACTGTGGCTAGCGGCCTGGCTCATTTACGCCGTGGTTTACACGCCCATACTGCTCAAGCCACGGCTTGATGGAAAGCCGGGTTAACTGCCCAATCCAGAGCGTTATGCTAAAAAGAACCAACAGGTATGCAAGGAGAAAAGCCATGCCCGGAGTAGAAAAAAAGGTTGCCCTGGTCACCGGTGCCGGGCGCGGCATTGGCCTGGCTGCGGCTCGTTTGCTTGCGTCCCGCGGGGCGCAAGTGATGTGCGTTGCGCGCAGTGAAACTGAGTTGGCTGCCACCGGGCTGGATTTTGTGGCGGCTGATCTGGGCACGCTGGAGGGGTGTGAGCAGGCGGTTGATGCAACAGAAAAAAGCCTGGGACCGGTTGATATTCTGGTGTGTAACCATGGTCTCGGTTCAGCACATGAGCAATTGCTGTGGCTGCAATCGCCGGAGACATGGCGTCAAAGCATGAGTATTAACCTGGACGGGCCGTTCTACCTTACCCGCCGCGTTATGGCTTCCATGGTGCAGCGTGGTTTTGGCAGGCTGGTGTACACCAGTTCGACGGCTGGCCTGGTTGCAGAACACAGCGGCAGTGCGTATAACGCTTCCAAAGCGGGCTTGCTGGGCTTGATGCGATCTGCCGCTCAGGATGGAGGAGCTTACGGTATAACCGCCAACGCGGTATTACCTGGCTGGGTCAAAACGGAAATGGCTGATCGTTCAGCACAGGCTGAAGCGCACCAGCGAGGTGTTTCTACCGAGCAGATCTGGCAGGAGCGAGCGGCTCTGTATCAAGCCGGTCGCGTGGCCACTCCTCAAGAGGTGGCTGAAATGATTGTTTTCCTGACTTCTGAGGAATCCAGCGGCGTGAGCGGTGAATCAATTCGCGTTGCCTTGGGCAGCGTTTGGTAAATGGAACAAAACAGGAGTGAAACCCCCTTATACGATGCCTATCGCAAATTCATGGCGAATCCCGGAACGCCGTTTACGGTGCCCGGCCACAAACGCAACCCGGAGCTGATTGATCCTCTGCTGGCGCAGGATGCACCGCACTATTGTGGTGTTGAAGATCGCCGCGTGAGCACTCGAAGGCTGGCGGCAGGAGAAGCGCTTGCGGCTGAACTGTGGGGGGCCGACTGGTGTGGCTTTTCGGTGCAGGGCTCTACGCATGGCAACGAGGCCATGGCTTTAACCCTGGGTAAACCCGGCGACAAAGTGATTATTGCCCGAACCCTGCACAAGTCGATGTTTTTCGGACTGGTTTTGGCCGGCTTGCAGCCGGTTTGGGTAAGACCGGATATCGACGCAGAAACCGGCCTTACTGCCGGCATGTCAGTAAGACGCATTGAGCAGGCCTTGCAACAACATCCCGATGTCAAAGGCATCATGCTGGTTGAACCCAGCTATGTGGGCGGCGTATCGAATGTGAAGGCCATTGCCGATGCGGCACATGCACACGGCATTCCCCTCGTAGTCGATGCCGCCTGGGGCGGTCATCTCGGGTTTCACCCCGACTTGCCGCTCAATGCCATTCAGTCGGGAGCGGATGCACTGGTCACCAGCGTTCACAAGCACCTGACCGGCTTCACGCAATCGTCCCTGGTTCTGGCTCAGGGTCGGTATCTGGATATCGGCCGCCTTTGAGGGTTTGCACACCACCAGCCCGTCAGGCGCGATTTTCGCTTCCATAGACCGCGCTCGCGGTTTGCTGCAGGACCGCGGCGAAGAGCTGCTCGGCAATGCCATTCGTATAGCAGAAGAGGCGCGTCGGCGATTCCGTCAAGTGCCCGGTTTGGGTGTTGTTGGCCACGAAATTGCCGAACGCTCACCGAGCTTTTTGATGCACGACCCCACCAAAATTGTTTTGACCTTGTTCGGTACCGGCGCTGATGGTCATCGGGTAGCTGACGTGTTGGAACAGCGCGGCATTCACCTGGAGTTCGCTGATCGCGATACTTTTTGCCCGGTGATCACCCTTGGCGATACTGATCAAACCGGAGATCGTCTGGTTACAGAAGTCATCCGCGCCATTGAAGAGCATCGTGGTGAGCCTCGACCCTTGGTGCCCATCTCGGCCTGGACTGTTGAGCCCGACACGGCGATGTCACCCCGTGAGGCGTTTTTCTCTGATCATGAGCGAGTGTCGGCAGAACAGGCCATCGGCCGCATTGCTGCCGAAATGATTGTTCCCTATCCACCGGGAGTACCCGCAATTGCGCCGGGTGAACGCATTCAGGCGAAGTTGCTCAAGGCATTGCAGGATGAAGCCGCCAGCGGCACTCGAATTGCCTACTGTGGTGATCCCTTGCTGCGTAGCATACTGGT
Source organism: Lysobacterales bacterium (assembly GCA_034440115.1). Lineage (GTDB taxonomy): Bacteria > Pseudomonadota > Gammaproteobacteria > Xanthomonadales > SZUA-36 > JAWXBM01. Next base: position 35,996 of record JAWXBM010000080.1, read on the forward strand.
CGTCAACAAGTGAATGGTCGCGCGCAAGGCGCGCTCCTACAGGCCTACCAGAGAGCCCCTGACCCCAGCAGCTAGAGCGTTAGCACCAGCTTGCCCACATGCTTTGACGATTCCATCAAAGCATGAGCCTCGCTGGCATCTGCCAGCGCAAAAGTCCTGAAGATCACGGGTTTGATTTTGCCCTGTTCTATGAGTGGCCAGATGTGCTCGCGCAAATCAGAGGCAACTGCGGCTTTGAACTCATTGGTGCGTGGGCGCAAAGTGGATCCAGTGAGTGTCAGTCGTTTGAGCATCACTCGCATGATGTCCAGTTCGGTTTTGGCGCCGCGCTGTGACGCTATGAACACCAGACGGCCCAGTTCAGCCAGGCAGCGGATATTTTTCGGCACATAGTCACCGCCCACCATATCCAGAATGACGTCAACGCCTTTGTTATTGGTTGCAGACAGGACTTCCTGCTCAAAATCCTGCTTGCGGTAATTGATGGCTACATCGGCGCCGAGTTCAATACAGGCCGCACATTTGTCATCGCTGCCAGCGGTTATGATCACGCGGCTACCCATAGCTTTTGCCATCTGGATCGCGCTGACGCCGATACCGGACGAGCCACCGTGGACCAGCAGGGTTTCGCCGGGCTGCAATCCACCACGATCAAAGACATTGGTCCAGACGGTAAAAAAGGTTTCTGGTAAGGAGGCAGCCTCAACCAGGCTTAAGCCCTGAGGTATGGCCAAAGCCTGGCCTTCCGGCACCACGCAATATTCGGCGTAGCCACCGCCATGAGTGAGTGCGCATACCGCATCGCCGTTGTTCCAGCGGATGGCTTGTGGGCCGCTGGCAACCACTTCACCGGCAATTTCCAGGCCGGGTAAATCAGACGCATTCGGCGGCACCGGGTAAAGTCCTTTGCGCTGCAGGATATCGGGTCGATTGACTCCGGCAGCGGCAACCCGCACCAGAATTTCGCCGCGTTGCGGAGTGGGCAGAGGTCGCTCGGTTGCGAGCAATACTTCTGGCCCGCCGGGCTGCGATATTTCAACGGCGCGCATTTTTTCGGGAAGACTCATGTTGTTTCAGTTCCTGTGGGTGCAAGTGAGTTTAGCGCATTCAACTGATTATTAGCAGGCAATTGAAAAGGCAAAATGACATCGTAATTGCCAGCATTTGTCTTGAATATTGGTGCATGTTGGATTGCGATCTGAGTGTTTCCCCGTTCGTTCTGCGTTCCTACAGATAGCCAGCCCATGCAGTATCGCAGTTGAAGTCAATCTGGATGCCAATGGCGCAACGGCTAATGCTGACAGCAGAACATCAGTACCGGTTGGAACAATAGGCCCGCGATCGGTGTTTGAACAAGGTGTTGCGCATGAATTGTGCACCGGCGTTGACCCCAATGGCAGTAATGCCGACATGGATATTGTTTTCGGCTCCGCCTACTTTCATGGGCTGATGGGCAGGGCAATCCGCCGGCTGAATTTTATTCGGCTTTCGACCGTTGGATGTTGCCGGGGTTGTATCGCTATTACATCTCCGATTTGGACATTGCTGTGTTGCGGGATGTTGGCCTGCCTTTGAGCGATGTCCTGTTCAAGGACGGATTCGAAGATTAGTAGTCAGAACTCCCTTCTCAAGAGCGGGGCGTCAAATTCTCAATCACGGGGCGAGTCCATTCCGAACGGGCCGACACGCGCTCATGCTCATGGAGGGCAGTGGCCTGATTTGCGGATGATATCTTCCTCTGCAACGACAGGATTTCCTTCAGTTCCGCCACATCGGCCCGCTGAGCTTCGAGTTCCCAAATGACTTCGTTGATCCGGTTGATTGATCGATGGTGCGCAAGGACGAACGCTCTTCCCTGGCGGCCGATGCTCGCTCGCTCCTGATCTGGCGGCCCGACCATATCGTCGGCCACGCCATAGGCAGTGGGAAGAATGGGCAGGCCCTTGTAATCGACCGTTTGGTTGGTTCGCCGGTCAACACAGCTTCGCTGGAAATAGGCCGCCCACCCGAAGTCATCGCGATCATAAACCAGGTTCGGGTTGTCATCGAAATCCAACATTATTGTTTTGTGCTCATATTTGTCCTTGATAGGCCGAAATTCGGTATGGAATGGACAGTGATCAACCAGATGATTCTGGCAAAACACCACGTAATCGGCAGATTCCGGATCATCAACCAGGCTCACTTTTGGGTGGGCATTCAGCCCTTCATGAGTCAGTCGGACCTCGTTGCTCTTCGATTCGATATGGTTGAAAATCGGAAAGTAGACCTTGTAGTTGGCATCCAGGGCGTCGTTTTCGGCAGTCACTTTCCACAGTTGTCCATGCTCCATGTGCTGCCACAGCCGCTGGATCTTATCCAGGGGAAAGTGCTGCAACCTTACATAGGGTGCATTGCTGCGCCGGATTCGGCTCTTGATTTCCGCAACCGACTCCTGCGGCAATACCGTAAGGCTGAAATCGGGCAAGTATTCGTATTGGGAAAACATCAAGCCCATGGACACGTCATCGACAATGTCGTAGCGGATATGGTCTTTGCGTTGCAGCAGGCTCTGCACCTCATCAGCGCTGAGAAAGTAACCTGCGCCACTGATGAAAGTGTTGCCCGGGTACCCATCCAACTCTGACAGGGACTTAATGCTTTTATTCGGCCCGATGCTCCCGCTCGCGACCAGCGTTTGTCTCAAGGCATCGTGCCAGGCAGCGCCGCCGGAATAAACCAGGTTCGCTTTGTCCTGCACGAATTGGTCAAAATAAGGCAACCTGAGCATACTGCTCAGGTTGGTCCTGAAATAGACATCGTACCGGCCCTGCAGCAGTTCGAATGCATACACCGTTTTGCTCAAAATTCCTGGAATAATCGAGGTATGGAATCGCGGGTCGCAGAGCGTCCCGGGGTCGGAGAGAGGGTCTTGAATGATGTGGTCCCGAAGGTCGCTGAACAGCCCAAGGTCCGTGCCGTTTTCAAACAGCAGAAAAACATCTATATGCGGCCTGGTGAGCTTGAGATATCGTATGAGCTCAGTCCAGTAGGTCTTGATGTAGTGAACGTAAACTGGCTGATTGGTGGCTGCGATCACCAGTATGGCGATGCTCTTCATGGCTTAAATTGTGCAGGGTGAATTCTGCTTGAACGCCTGGCAATCGCTCTGATCCGGACGGTCAAAGCGACAGGCGCAATGGTGATAACGATAGCAGTTGATATCACGTGGGTCCCCCGGCCTTGGTATCGTGGCGAATGACAGGCTTCTGGTTAGAGAATGTAGCGGCTCAGGTCTTCATTGCCCGCCAGTGCTTCCAGGTGCTGATCTACATAGGCAGAATCGATGCTGTAGCTCTCGCCAGATTTATCCGGTGCTTCGTAGGAAATCACGTCCAGCAAACGTTCCAGCACAGTATGCAAGCGTCGGGCGCCGATGTTTTCAGTGCTTTCATTCACTTGATAGGCGATTTCGGCAATGCGCTTCACACCGCCTTCAGTAAAATCCAGTTTGACGCCTTCGGTGTCCATCAGTGCGGTGTATTGCTTTGTCAGCGAAGCATGCGGCTCGGTGAGAATGCGCACGAAGTCGCCAACCTCCAGGGCACGCAGTTCTACACGTATGGGTAAACGCCCCTGCAATTCAGGAATCAAATCGGAAGGCTTGGCCAAGTGAAACGCGCCTGAGGCGATAAACAACATGTGGTCGGTTTTCACCATGCCGTAACGGGTAGAGACCGTACAGCCTTCCACCAACGGCAACAGGTCGCGCTGCACACCTTCGCGGGACACGTCGGCGCCAGAAAACTCGCCTCGCTTGGTGACCTTGTCCAACTCGTCGATAAACACGATGCCGTTTTGCTCGGCATTGAACAGCGCCTGCTGCTTGATCTCGTCATCGTTGATCATGCGCGCAGCTTCGTCATCCACCAGAATCGGTAAAGCGTCTTTGATTTTCATCTTGCGCTTCCGGGTTTTCTGGCCGCCCATGTTCTGGAACATCCCTTGCAACTGGCTGGCCATTTCTTCCATGCCGGGAGGGGTCATGATTTCCACGCCCGACTGTGAAGCTACGTCGAACTCGATTTCTTTATCGTCCAGTTCACCATGCACCAGTTTCTGACGCATTTTTGCGTGTGTGCGCTGCAGGGACTCGTCCTCTTCAGTTGGTTCGTTGGCAAAAGCTACACTGTTGCTGCGTTTGGGCAGCAGGGCATCCAGTACCCGGTCATAGGCGGCATCCTGTGCCCGTGAGCGGACTTTGCCCATGGCTTGTTCGCGCATCATCTTCACCGAAGAATCCACCAGGTCACGAATGATAGATTCAACATCCTTGCCCACATAACCCACTTCGGTGAACTTGGTGGCCTCCACCTTGATAAACGGGGCATTGGCCAGGTGTGCCAGACGCCGGGCGATCTCGGTTTTGCCCACGCCGGTTGGTCCTATCATCAGAATGTTTTTTGGCGTGATTTCGCCGCGCAGGTCTTCGCTGACCTGCATACGGCGCCAGCGATTACGCAGGGCGATGGCAACAGCGCGCTTGGCATCGGACTGGCCGATGATGTGCCGGTCCAGTTCCTGGACGATTTCACGAGGGGTCATTTGTGACATGTTTCGATTATTCCAAATTGAGCTGTCGGGTTATGTAGGAGGCCGCTTTGCAACCGACCCAAATGTGGTCATCAATTGCGCGCGAGGCGCGCTCCTACAATTTTGTTTCCAATGTTTCAATGGTGATGAAATTGTTGGTGTAAATACAGATACTGGCAGCCGTTTCCAATGCGTGGCGGGCGATGGTTTCAGCATCCAAGTCAGTGTGTTTGAGCAAGGCCAGAGCCGCTGCCTGGGCAAATGGCCCGCCGGAACCGATGGCAATCAATCCTTGTTCCGGTTCAATTACATCACCATTGCCTGAAATCAGCAGGGAATCTTTGGCATCGGCAATCGCCAGCAGGGCTTCCAAACGCCGCAACATACGATCGGTGCGCCAGTCTTTGGCCAATTCCACCGCTGAGCGCACCAGGTGGCCGGAGTGCTTTTCCAGCTTGGCTTCGAAGCGCTCAAACAAAGTGAAAGCATCGGCGGTACCGCCGGCAAATCCGGCAATCACCTGATTGTTGTACAGCCGCCGCACTTTGCGTGCATTGGCCTTCATCACAGTATTGCCGAGGGTGACTTGCCCATCGCCTGCCATGACAACCTGATTGCCCCGGCGAACGGAGCAAATGGTGGTTCCGCGGTACTGTTCCATATATTTCCTTTACTGTTAGCCTCAAAGCGGCTGTGTACAGGCAGCGCATCGTGGCAATAATGACTTGATCAGGAGAAAATTTGGGGACGTAGCCTGTCGATTGCAAGCATAAGCGATGGTAAGGCGTGACCTCCGGGCCAGGTGAAGTCATTGGAGAAAGTGCTAGTCTTTACGCAGCCTTCTGAATCCGGGGATCGGTCATGCCCGATGCTGCCACTAAAGCCACTACAAAAGCCGACATTAATCTGCCAGAGAAATTCAAGCTGTTCAATTACCTGTGGTCTCCTCACGTGATTGCAGAGCTGAACGATTGCCAGGTTAAACTGGCACGGATCGATGGCGAGTTTATCTGGCACGACCATCCAGGATATTTGGGGTGATATTTGGGGTCAGAGTAAAAATTTCTCAGAGGGTGGCCGAAGAGTTTTTACTCTGACCCTAAATATCTCCTCTGACCCCAAATATTTTTTTTGACCCCAAATATTTACCCCAAATATTTTTTCAAATATTTCTTGCTCGACTGACAGAGCTATCCGATGGGATAGAATAGCCCATCGGTTTTGTCAGGAGCTTTAGGATGTCTACACCCCTCAAGAGCGTCGTCATCCTGGGTGGCGGTTCAGCAGGGTTTCTTTCCGCGCTGACTTTTAAAGCGGTGCTGCCCCACCTTGAAGTTACAGTGCTGCATTCCTCTGGCATCCCCGTTATCGGTGTGGGTGAATCCACCACCCGAGCGTTACCGAATTTCCTGCATAACACTCTGGGTTTGGATCGATCATCGTTTTACCGCGAGGTGCGGCCCATCTGGAAGGTAGGGCAGCGGTTGGATTGGGGTGCCAAAGACCGCTCGCACTTCAATTATCCCTTTGATGGCTTTCTGACCAACAAGCGGCCCGAGCTGCGTATGGTCAATATGCACTATTGCCTGCATGACATGAGCGATGCCGGCTTGTGTTACAGCCAGATGGACCAGTTGCGATCACCGGTTTTCGTGGATTCTTCGGGGCGCGTAACCATGCGTGAGCGATTTGGCTATCACATCGAAAACAAGCGCTTTCTCGGTTTTCTGGAGAGAACCGCAGCGAAGCGTGGCATTCACATCATCGATGGCCAGGTGCAGGAAGTCATGCGTGCAGAAAATGGCGACATCGCTGCACTCAGCCTTAAACATGGCTCCACTGTAGCCGCTGATTTGTATGTGGATTGCTCCGGGTTCCGCTCGTTGCTTTTGGGAGAAACTCTGGGCGTAAAAAGGGTCAGCTATGGCGACAACCTGTTCGTGGACTCAGCAGCAGTGGGTTCCTGGAAACGCGACACGCCCATCATTCCCTACACCAAGGCCAACACCATGGAGCATGGCTGGTGCTGGAATATCGAATTCACCGAACACATCACGCGCGGCTACGTATTCTCCTCGCAATTCTGTTCCGACGAAGAGGCGATTCGGGAGCTGAAAGCAAAGAACCCCAAGCTGGGTGACGACATCCGCATCATCCGCTTCCCTTCGGGCCGTTTCGAGAATTTCTGGGTGCGCAACGTGATTGCCATTGGCAATTCATCCGGTTTTGTCGAGCCGCTGGAAGCCACTGCCCTGCAATTGATCGTAGAGCAATTGCGCTTTGTCACCAAGGCCTTGCAGGACAGTGAAGGCGATCCACCCCAGGCCATGATCGACTTTGAAAATTACCGCTACCGTGAGCGCTGGGATGATGTGCGGGATTTCCTGGCGCTGCATTACCGCTACAACCACCAGAGCGATTCGCCCTTCTGGCAACATTGCCGCGCCGAAACCAAGCTCGGTAAAGCGCAGGAGTTTGTGGATTACTACGTCAAAGCCGGGCCGTCGATACTTTCACTGGGCATGTTTGGTGAACGCAGTATTTTTGGCTACGACGGTTACATGAATATGCTTTTGGGTATGAAGGTTCCCACCGAACGTCCACCCAAACTCAGCGATGCTGATATTGCCGGCTGGAAAAAGCATCAGGGTGAAATCCGCCAGTGGGCGGGCAGTGCTTTAACAGCAGAGAAGGCATTGGAACTGGTGCACAGTCCGGGCTTTAACTGGCAGGCAGTGCAGATGTGATAGGCCACAACGGCCTCCTTTTGGGTGATAATCTGGCGCTTGGCACTTTAAATAGCGTGAATTCAACTCGAAAGTGCAACTCTACAAATTTGCTTAGTGGGCAAGCTGCGTTAGCATGTTGAAGTCGCGGCTTAAAGGCCCAGTCTATACAGCATGAAGTTTCGACGCTAAAACGTCAAAACGCCATACTCGCTTATGGAGTAAACACCCATGAGCGATCCAACCAAAAGATCCACCATTTATTTCGAAGCGGAAATCCGACAGGCTACTAGTCCTTCGTTTTGATCTTCTTCGCGCGCGGATGCGCTCGGTCGTAGACCTTGGCCAGGTGCTGGAAGTCGAGGTGGGTATAAATCTGCGTGGTGGAAATATCGCTGTGGCCCAGCAATTCCTGCACCGCCCGCAAATCACCAGAAGACTCCAGCAAATGACTGGCAAAACTGTGCCGCAGCAAATGCGGATAGACGTTTTGCGGCAGGCCCTGCTTTTTGGCCCAGTACTTGACACGACTCTGAATGGCGCGCGGGGTCAGCCGTTGACCACTGCGACCGACAAACACCGTCACCACGTCAGTGCCGGCAAATTCGGCCCGCGCCTTGCGCCAGGCCAGCAATGCACTCAGTGCTTTGCCACCCACCGGCATCATGCGGGTTTTGTTGCCTTTGCCGCTGACGGTAAGCATGCCGCCATTGAGATCAAACTGATCCCAGTTCAATCCGGCCAACTCTGCCAGCCGCAAGCCGGAGGAATAGAACAACTCCATCATGGCCTTGTCGCGAATGGCGATGGTGCTGTCACAGGGAAAATCCAGCAAATGCGCCATCGCATCGGTGTCCAGCGTGGCTGGCAGTTTTCGCCCGGATTTGGGTGCCCGCACTGCGGCGGCGGGATTGGCTTTGGCCTCGCCTTCGCGCAATAACCAGCCATAAAAACTGCGAATGGCGGAGAGCAGACGTTGCAGGGTCTTACCGCCCTGACCCTTGCGATGCATGGCAGCGACAAAAGCGCGCACATCGTGTTCGGCAACTTTGGCGGGGTGAGCAATGGAACGCAAGTCCATGCCTTGTCTGAAGGAATTCAAGTCACGCTGATAGGCCTTGATGGTCAGCGGTGACAGACCGCGTTCAACTTGCAAATATTTGAGAAATCGCTGGATCAGCTCATGCATGGCCATTCCTTGCACAGCGCTGTGCTCGAAAGGATCACAGGCTTTCCCTGAGTGCCATGGTCAGGTGCCATGGTCAAGCGCCATAGTTAAGCGCTGCGGCGCTGCTCTTCGGGCTCGACATTCGCCAGGCTGCTGGCGATAACGTCCGCCAGGAGATCAAGGAACAGGGTGCCCATGCCAGGATAGAAACGGCCAGGATCACTGCTGCCTATGGCCAGCATGCCATCCTGGCCACCCTGGCCAATGGGTACCAGTGCGGTTGATTTCACCCACTGAGCTGTTGCGTCGAACAGGATGGAAAGTTTACTTTCGTTCATGCGACCACAGGTTGTGTGATCCTGTGATAGCTGGTTGTGAAAGAGTTTTGCGGGTTCATCATTCCGATCCAACCATTGTGCCTGTTGGCCTGCCATGGCTGCCAAATCAGGATCAAACAGGAATACTTTCACCGAATCGGCTTTGAAGTCTTGTTTGAGGCTGTGTGTCAGGTGCTGGAAAAACTCTGCAGGTTGAGCAATGGACAACAATTCCAGGGTCAACTGGTGCAAGCGCGACATCAACTGCTCGTTCTCAGAGGCTACATGCACCAACCGGTTCAACTGGCGACTCAGCTCAAAATTCTGGCTGCGCAAATGCCTGACCTGGCGCTCTATCAAAGAAGAAGCTGCGCCACTGGCGTGTGGCAGGTTCAGTACATCCAGAACATCAGGGTAGTCTTTCAGAAAATCCGGGTTCTTGCGCAGAAATGCGGCAACAACATCGCTCAGGCTCGACTTGTTTTCACTCACCATTCTTGCTCTTTGTCATGTTGGTTATTTTCGCTTATGGCCAGTTTCTTGGTTAGAGTTCATGGCTAGGCTTCATGGTCAGGCTTCATGTATAGCTTGCCACTGAACACATGGGTGGCTGGACCCTTCATCCTGACACCTTCCCCGAATGCTGGCCACTTTATCACAAGAAGTCCGCCGGGTAGAAAAACCTGGACCACCTCATCCACACGTTGTGCTTTACGCAAGATTGCCACGGCTGCACAGGCGCCCGAACCACAGGCCAAGGTTTCTCCCACGCCGCGCTCGAACACTCGCAGGCGAATATTGCCGCGATCCAGTATTTGCACAAAGCCAATATTGCAGCCCTCGGGAAAAACGCTGTGTTTGCCCAAAAAGCTGCCGATGGCTTCAACCTCTGCCTGATCTATATTTTCTACTTCCAGCAGGGCATGTGGGTTACCCATGGAGGCTGCACCAAAGCGCAAATTTCCAAACGGTGATTCCAACTCGTAGGAATTGTCATGACTGATCAAGTCAATGGGCACCTGCTTAGCCGCAAAGCGGGGCGCACCCATATCGAGTTCAAATTCACCATCTTTGCCGGGTGTTACCACGATGGGCCCGGCTGGGCTGTCCAGCGAAAATTGAGTATCGTTGGCACCGTTCATTTGCAGGTAGAGCGCGATGCAGCGGGCACCATTACCACACTGACCCGCCGGGCTGCCGTCGGTATTGCGAATCTCGTAGGCGGCCAGGCAATCAGGTCGGCTTGAACTGCGTACGATTAAAATCTGGTCGCAGCCTATGCCCAAACGCCGGTCGGCGATCAGGGCAGCCTGGCTGGCATCCAATTGTTGCTTTGAATCGCGCCAATCGAGCAGGACAAAATCATTGCCCGCTCCGTGCATTTTGTGAAACACCACTGGCTCTTGCCAGAGCTCCTGCCGAAGCTCCCGATGAGAGACAGGCAAACCCTCAGAGCTCATCGTCCTGCTCGTTTTCAGAATTGCCATCCGGCAGATTATCTTCTTTGTCGAGCGCCGCTTCCATTGTGTCTGGAGCATTTGCAGCCGGGCTGGTAACTGCCGGTGTGGCGGATTCATCCGGTAAGTACAACGGGCCGCGTTGGCCGCAGGCAGTGAGCAGGGCTGCCAGCACAAAAGTGCAGGCAAAGATTCGGTAACTGGTCATGTTGGTCACGGCAGAATTTAGCGGATTTGGACTGTTACACTATACGCCATGAGTCGGGCTTAGGCAGCCCAAAGAAAAAGACCAAAGAAGTGTTGGGCAAAAGGAAACAGGAATGCTTGAAACGGTAGAAGTCGAAACCGGCGCAGCTCCGACCCGTGCGGTGATCTGGTTGCACGGCCTGGGTGCCGATGGCCATGATTTTGAGCCGGTAGTGCCGCACTTGTTGTGGCCCGGCGCACCTGCTATCCGTTTCGTTTTTCCGCATGCCACGATACGCCCGGTTACGGTCAACGGCGGCATGAGCATGCGCGCCTGGTATGACATCGTTTCAATTGATGGCGACCGGGCGCACGATCAGGCGGCTATCAGGCAAAGCATGGCACAAACCCAAGAGTTGATTGCACATCAGGTTGAGCGGGGTATAGCAGCAGAGCGAATTATACTGGCCGGATTTTCCCAGGGCGGTGCCATCGCCATACAGGTCGCCCTCAGGCAGCAGCCTGCTTTGGCTGGTTTGATGGCGCTGTCTACCTATTTGTTGCTGGCGGATCAGTTGAAAAGCGATGCAAGCCTGGTTTCCAGCGTGCCGGCCAAGCTACCGGTCTTCATGGCTCACGGGCAAATGGACCCGGTGGTGCCTTATGCCATGGGCGAGAACGCCGCCAGCGCGCTGCGAGAGTTGGGTTGTGAGGTCAGTTGGCACAGCTATCCCATCCAGCATTCCGTCAGTATGGATGAGATCAGGGATATCAGCGCCTGGTTGCAGAAATGTTTTGCGCAGGAAGCCTAGCGGAAGCCGCGTAATGGAAATCACCTAGTGGACAATCGGCTGGAGCAAGAGCTTGAGCTGGATTCGCCGGGCGTTTATCCGCCCACCTTCTGCACCTGGCGCGTGCTGGTGGCCGTTATGGTGATCACCGAGTTGGCGGTATTTCTCATTGGCATAGGCAAGGATGAAATGCCGGGTTGGGGCTGGTTAAGCCTGGCCAGCCTGTACGCGCAATGGCTGGCCCTGTTCTGTATTTCCGGCCTGTGTATCAGCAGCGGCTGGATCAACCGCATGTCAGCTTCAGGTGCTTGGACAGGCAGTTGGCTGATCGTGGTGTTGCTGACGGCAGCATTCAGTTACGGTGCCTGGCAGGCTTATCCTTTGTTGCGGCTGCAGAGTGAGTTGCCCAGCGCCCGCAGCTTCGTACTGGAAAGTGTCTTCGCTGTGGCCATTGTGGCAGCGGTTTTTTTGCGCTATTTATTGATACGGGCGCGCTGGCGCGCGGAATTAATGGCTCAGGCCGAGGCTCGTGTGCAGGCTTTGCAGGCGCGCATTCGCCCCCATTTCCTGTTCAACAGCCTCAATACCATTGCCAGCCTGGTGCCGGTGGACCCCAAGAACGCCGAATCGGCTATCGAAGACCTGGCGGATATTTTCCGTGGCAGCATGCGCCGCGCTGATCAGCCCATCAGCCTGGCGGACGAACTCAGCCTGGCGCGGCAGTACCTGGACATGGAGAAGCGCCGCCTCGGCGAGCGCTTGCAAATTGACTGGCGTGTGGCCGAGTTACCGGCCAATGCGGCAATCTTGCCGCTGATGCTCCAGCCGCTGCTGGAGAATGCAGTGGGACATGGCATACAGGCAAACCCCGAAGGTGGCAAAATCAGCGTCTACGGCCGCTCGGAAGGTGATCAGGTGGTCATTACGATTGCTAATCCGGTTGCGCCCAAGGGTCATGTGGTGCCAGCGCATTTGATTGGGCACGGCATGGCCATACCGAACATTCGCGACCGCTTGCGCCTGGCCTATGGTTCGCGCGCCGGCCTGGTTACCTATCATAATGATGAACAATTTTACGTAGTCATGAGCCTGCCCTATGTTGCGCATACTGATCGTTGATGATGAAGCACCGGCGCGGGATCGCATGCGCCGCATGCTGTCCGAACTGCCCGACTTTGACGTGGTAGGCGAGGCCGGTTCGGGGCAGCAGGCCCTGCAGTCCATCGAGGAATTATTTCCCGATATCCTGCTATTGGATATATCCATGCCGGGCATGGATGGCATGACGCTGGCGCGCACACTGCAAAAAGGCGGCTTGCAGCCGGCTGTGATCTTTTGTACTGCCTACCAGAACCAGGCGTTGGAAGCGTTTGAAGCCGAAGCGGTGGATTACCTGATCAAGCCGGTACGAGCGGAACGACTGGTGCAGGCATTGGAAAAAGCCCGGCGTTTTATCGGCGACCGCGCAGACCAGGCACCCAACGCCTATCTCAAGTCAACGGTGGGTGGAAAAGTCCTGTTAACCCCAGTGCATCGGGTGATCTGTCTGCTGGCCGAGGACCGGTACACCACAGTGGTGCATGAGAAAGGCAAGACCGTTATTGACGACTCACTCACTGAATTGGAAGCGCGCTTTGATAAAGAGTTCTTTCGCATTCACCGCAATGCTTTGATCTCCACGCGCCATTTGCGTGGCCTGGAACGTGGCGATAATGGCTCTGTGGTTGCGGTGCTCAGTGGCACCGGGGAACGCCCCGAGGTCAGCCGTCGCAACGTGGCAGCATTGCGCAAATTGTTGGCAGAGCTTTAAGTATGTCCGAATCCGGAATTTTGAAAATCGCCACGCGCAAAAGTGCACTCGCGTTGTGGCAAGCCGAACATGTGGCCTCGCTGTTACGCCAGCAGCATTCGGGAATACAGGTAGAACTGTTACCGCTGGTTACCGAAGGCGATCGCATTCTGGATAAGCCGCTGGCCAGCATCGGCGGCAAAGGATTGTTCCTGAAAGAACTGGAGCGGGCGTTGCTGGATGGCGAAGCGGATCTGGCGGTGCATTCGATGAAAGATGTGCCGGGGGAAATGACCCCCGGCCTGCGCGTGGATATCGTGCTTGAGCGGGCTAATCCGTTCGATGCTTTGTTGTCGCGCGATGGCCAGCGCCTGGCTGAATTGCCCACTGGTGCGCGTATCGGCAGCAGCAGCCTGCGGCGGCAGTGCCAATTACTGGCTGCACGCCCGGATCTGCGCGTGCTGGACCTGCGTGGCAACGTTGACACCCGTATCCGCAAACTGCAGGCTGGTGAGTACGAAGCTATCATTCTGGCGTATGCCGGGCTGGAGCGCCTGGCAATGCACGGGTTGGTAACGGAAACCCTTGCAGCGCCTGCTTGGCTGCCGGCACCTACCCAGGGCACGATTGGTATCCAGTATCCTGAATCGGCTGAACAGACCCGGGAATTGTTATTGCCTTTGAACCATGCTGAAACCGCCTTGCGCACCCAGGCGGAACGTGGTGTTGCCCGTCGACTGCAGGGCAGTTGCCAGGTGCCGCTGGCGGTGTTTGCTGAGATCAGCGCAGGCCTGCTCAACCTGCAGGCACTGGTGGGCGAGCCGGATGGAAGTCGTGTCCTGCGCGCTCAGCGACAGGGAGCGGTTGCCGATTTGCTCCAATTGGTAGAAGCCCTTGCCGATGATTTGTTGCAGCAAGGCGCAGATCAGATCATTGCCCGCGCCTGAAATGCCCGTGTCTGCAATGTCTGAGTCTGAAATACTCGGGCCTGAAATACCCATTGATTGCCTGCTGATCACTCGGCCGCGGGCTGAAGCCGAAGAGTTGGCTGAACGGCTTAACGATCTGGATCTGAATATTGTCATTCAGCCAGCTCATGAATTTGCCGCAGTTGCGTTAAGCGGCAACGTTCTCGGTGCATTCCAACAGGCGCTGAGTGACGGACTGAGTGACGGACTGAGTGACGGACTGAGTGACGGACTGAGCGCTGAACTGAGCGCCGTACCGGCGCCTTTATTGATCTTTACCAGCACCCGCGCAGTGCATTTTGCATTGCAGCAACTGACGCGAGAGCAATTGACAGCTTGCCAGCTGGCAGCCATAGGGCCGGCCACGACTGCGGCATTGCAGCAAGCAGGGTTGGATGCAGTCATTCAGCCACATGATGGCTATACCTCGGAAGATTTGTTGCGCAAATTCGATCAAGCCTCAATCCAGCCGCGGCAAGCTTGGGTGGTGGCTGCTGAAGGTGGGCGAGCAGCGTTGCTGCGCGGTTTGCAGCAACGGGGTGTAGTTGCCGGAAGAATGTTGGTCTATGAGAGACGCCCAGCGGCCATTGCGAAGGCAACAGCACGTCAACTGGAACAAAGTTCACAGGTTTTGTCGGTCTGGACCAGTGCCGATGCCATGCAGCAACTGGCCAACGGTTTGTCTGCCAACGCCTGGCAGCGCGTGTGCGCGGGTCAATGGCTGGTAATATCCCAACGGCTGGCTGATATCGCGCCAGATACCGCTGCTTCTGTGCATGTGTCATCTGGTCCAGGTAACGCCGATTTGGCTGTCTCGATTCGGCAACTTTGTCAGAATAAATAAGCCAGCCAGAAAAAGGAAAATCGGTCCGGGAGTGCAGAGTGGTCCGGTTTTGTTTAGCATTCGGCCCATCGCGCCAGAATCGCCAGCGTTTTTTCAGAGGTAAACAGATAGTGAATACTGACGAAATTGAACAGAAACCTGCCGGGTCTGTGGCTGCAGACCAATCGGACCACCGTATAACCGACGAGGCTATAGAAAAAGTGCTGGCTGATCCATCACCCGCCAAGCGAAGCGGCGCAGGCCTGTCTGCGCTGGCCCTTCTGCTCGCTACGCTGGCACTGGCAATATCTGCGGCTGGCTGGATGTGGTGGCAAAGTGAGCAGGCACAGCAGCAGCAAACGGCCCTGTGGCAAACGCAACAGGAGTATTACCAGGATGAGTTGAAGCGACTGGAATCCTCGGTAGCCGCTTTGAAAGATTCATCCAGTCAACAGTCATCGGCACTGACAGTTGATCTGCAACAACGCTTGCAGACGCTGGAAAGCAGGCAGTCTGCTGACGAGGATTTCCGCTCCGAAACCTTAGCCTGGAGCCGGGCGGCTCAGGCTGCACTGGAAGACTCGCAATCCCGCCTCAGCGCCATGGATGACAAGCTGCGCAACCTCTCCGCCCGCAGCGCACAAAGCACTACCGAACTGGAGCTGGAAGAGATCGATTATTTGCTGCGCATGGCGCAGGAGCGGCTGGAGTTGTTTGGCGATACGCGCAGTGCTGATCGTGCGCTGCAACTGGCCGATCAACAGGTTGTGGCGTTTGCTAACCCCATGTTCATCGCTTTGCGGCGGGAGATTGCTGCAGCGCGTCAGGCGCTGGCTGCAGCCGATGTGCCCGACATGATTGCGCTGGGGGCGGAATTTGACAAGCTGCAGGACGGCCTGCCCAATCTGGCGTTCGGTAGCTCGAAAGCTGAATCCAGCCCGGTCGATGAAAGTGTTGCCGCCGAGTTGCCCTGGTGGCAGCGCTTGAAAAATGCCCTGAGCGGACTGGTTACCGTGCGCCGGTTGAATGATGCCGAATGGGCCATGCCGGTTTTGGCAGATCAGTTGGCTCTGCGCCAGCGCGCCTGGTTACAGGTCGAACAGGCCCGCCTGGCGGCATTGAGCCGCGAGCAGGACCTCTATCAAGAGGCTTTGGCGCAGACACAGACTACCATCGGTCGCTGGTTTGCTGCGGATGACCCTGAGGTCAAACTGAGTTTAAGCAGCCTGCAGTCTTTGCAGCAGCGCAATGTTGATCCGCCCATGCCGAATATTTCCGGGCCATGGAATACTTTGCGCAGTATTCGTGCTGCGGGTTTGCCAGTTGCCCCTCAGGCCGCACCTCAGGCCGCAGCAAAAGAGGACTCTGAGCCTGCAACTGAAGTGCCAGCCACTGAAAGTGCGCCGATGGAATCCGCCGAACCCGAACCGGATAGCCAGCAGGATGATCCAGCAGGCATTGTAATCCCTGCGGACCGTGAGAATTCTGCGGAAAGCGGCCAATGAAGGCGTTGTTCCTGATTCTGGTCGCCGTCGCATTGGCCGTGCTGGCAGCGGCTTTGGCGCCAGTGTTCCTGGCCGATCCGGGGCTGGTGCAGATCCGTTTTGGAAACTGGACCTTAGAGATGAGTTTGCTGGTCTTGCTGTTGGCCATAATGCTGGCCTGGGGTCTGTTCCATATGCTCAGTCGTTTGTGGAAATTGCCGCAAGAAACGGCGCGCAGACTGCGTGAAGATCGAGCCATGAAACAACTGGAAAAAGGCTTGTTGGCCTTGTCCGAAGGCGACTGGGTGAATGCAGAGCGTGCCTTGCAGAAATCAGAATCCGGCAAAGGGCCCGGCACGGTACGCTATTTGGCCGCTGCACGAGCGGCTGATGGCCAGGATGCCGGTGAGCGGGCCGAGTATTACCTGGAGCAGGCCGATTCGGGTGGCCGCAGGAATCATTTCCTGGTGGAACTCACCCGTGGCCGCCTGTTAGTTGAGAACAGTCGCTTTGATGAAGCCATTCCGGTGTTGCAGGCTTTGAATCAGGGCCGCAAGAAAAACAACAAGGTGCTGAGCTTGCTGGCGCGCTGCTATCGCGAGACCAGCCGCTGGCAGGATTTGCAGGAATTATTGCCGGCCATGCGCAAGACCGGCCTGATCGATGAGCAGCAGGGGCAGGAGTGGGGTGCCCGTGCGGCGATTGCCGGATTTGAACAATGTGAAAAACTGGCCGATCTGGACGCTGCCTGGCAGGCCTTACCAAAGCCTCTTCGCTACGATGCCGAAACCGTCACCGTTTATGCTACCCAATCATCCCGCCTCGGCGGGGCAGACACTACCGAAGCCATCATTCGGGCGGCGTTGAAGAAAGAATGGCATTCGCCATTGCTGATTCCTTACGGCGATCCCAAGGCCAGCGATGCAGCGATACGCATACGGCATTGCGAGAAATGGCTGCTGGATCATCCCGACGATGCCAACCTGAACCTGGCTTTGGGGCGTTTGTGTGCTCGTGAAGAACTTTGGGGAAAGGGCCGGCAACATATGATTCGCAGCCTGGAGATCAAACCCAGCGTGGGCGGTTATGACTCACTGGGCCAGTTGTTGGACCGTCGTGGTGAAATGGACCTGGCCATGGCCTGTTTTCGCAATGCGCTGCGCATGAGCTTGGGTGAGGCGCCGGTGCCTTTGCCGGCCAGCGTTAATCGCCTGCAGTAATGATGGCAATGATGGGGTTAATGATGGGGTCAGAGTAAAGGGACAGAGTAAAAAAGGCTTAACCCGCTGCAATCAGGAATGTTTTACTCTGTCCCTTTACTCTGACCCCATGGCTCTTGACCCCATGGCTCTTAATTTCAGTGTGGCCGTGCCAGCACGCGCACGGGTACATCCAGGCCGAACTCAAATGAATCGTAATACAGGCGATCCACGTCCAGACCTTGCTTGAGAAAGGCGCTGCGCGCCGCATCGATCATGGCTGGCGGGCCACTCATGTAGACATCAAAGGCAGACAGGTCGGGATGATCGGCCACCACAGCCTGATGAACCAGGCCGGCAAAGTAGCCGTCTGGTGAATGATCTTCTTCAGACACGGCTTGTTGATAATGAATATGTGGGTATTGCTTCGCCCATTGTTGCGGCAATGCATCGAGGTAGAGTTCTTCGCTTTGGCGCGCACCCCAGTACAAATGAATTTCGCGCCTGTCACCCTGTTCCAGCAGGTTTTCGATCATCGATTTCAGTGGAGCAAATCCGGTACCGCCACCCACCATGATCATAGGGCGTTCAGGCTGATCATTGCGCACGAAGAAATTTCCCAACGGCCCTTCAAAGCGAATGATGTCCAACTCTTGAAGTGTGTCAAATACATAGCCGGTGAAATCACCACCTTCAACGTGGCGGATGTGCAGTTCAATTTCATCTTCCAGTGAGGGACAACTGGCGATGGAAAAAGCCCGACGCTTGCCGCCTTTCAACAGCACATCAACATATTGTCCGGCCAGAAATTGCAGGCGCTGATTCTTGGGCAATTTCAGGCGCAAACGGACGACACTGGGTGACAGCTGGGATTTCTCCGCCACCCGCGCGGGTAGCATGCGGATTTCAATATCGCGTACCGCCTCGATTTCACGTACCTGGATGATCAAGTCTTCCAAGGGCTCGGCCTGGCACATCAGTGCATTACTCGCGGCGTAATCGGTTCGCTCAAGGGCCAGTGGCGGGTGAAAGGGGTAATGCACTTCGCCCTGCAGGACTTTGCCTTTGCAACTGCCACAAGTGCCGTTTTTGCAGGAATAAGGCAACATGACGCCCTGACGCAGAGCTGCTGTTAGTATGGCTTCGCCTTCCTGCACCAGGAAACTGCGTTCACCGTCCGCCAGAGTGATTTTGAATTGCTTCACTTGTGTCCCCGCAAAACGGCTATTGTCGCCGATAGTCGGGCTGAATTGAAAATCAGGGGTTTGATGGACAGCAAAATGCACAGGCCAAAGGGCTGATGGAAAGGAAAGCGCCAGGTTCAGCGCACGCCCCTGCTGTGCTAGGCTTGCCCGTTGCGAAGTCGCTGAACAGGCTAGTCCAACAGGAAAACCGCCAGCAATGACCGCTTTGATTGTGCCCACTGATGCCGCTGCACCCCGTGCTCGCTTGGCACGCACCTGGGGCTTATGAACTCGCTGCGAATACTTTACCGGCTGCCAGTATTGCTGTTGCATTTGCTGCTGGCCTTGCCCATAACCTTGCTCGCTTCAGTTCCTCCCTTGCCACGCATTCGCATGGGCGACCGTGGTCTTGACGTGATCATGGAATCCTGGTGGACCGCCACAGCCTGCCGCCTTTTCGGGTTACGCATCACCGTCACGGGCCAGGTAGAAGACTCGGCCAGCCTGGTCGTGGCGAACCATATTTCCTGGCTGGATATACCCTTGTTGTACAGTATTGCACCCATGGGGTTTGTGTCGAAGGCAGAGGTTGATAACTGGCCGGTGCTGGGATTTATAGCCCGCTTCGGCAATTCCCTGTTCCATGACCGTGGCAACCATGATTCAGCCCGCAATGTGCTCAGCGCCATGATTGAGCGCTTGCAGCAAGGTAAGCGGGTGACGATTTTCCCCGAAGGCGGCATATTGCCCGGTGAGGACATCAAACCATTCCACGCTCGCATGTTTGCCGCAGCGGTGGAAAGCGGTACGCAGGTGCAGCCCATGATGCTGCGCTATGTTAAAGATGGTCGACACTACGCTGATATCCGCTTCAAGCCAAAGGAACATTTCCCGGCCAATTTTATGCGTCTGTTGACCCAGCCCTCTCGTGAAGCCGAAGTGGCCATCCTTGAGCCCATCGCTGCCAAAGACCAGCCCCGCAAGGATTTGGCCAAGGCAGCCCAGGCGGCAATAACAGAAGCCTATGATGAAGGTGTATTGCCGTGAGGCAGCGGGTTGAGGGCTTTGTTCCGCCTTTCGGTTTGCGCAGCCGCCACACGCAGTCGTTGATCAGCAGCAGCCCCCTGCGCCGCCGTGTTGTATGGCGACGATCCGAAGCTTTGCGCGCCGCCCAACAAAAGCTGCTGCTGGATGGCGGTGATGATGTGCGGCTGGAAGGTTATCTTTCGGCTCAGCCGCAAGCTGCCAGCAAAGGCCTGGTGGTCTTGTTGCACGGCTGGGAAGGCAGCGTAAATTCCAACTACATCCTGTCCAATGGTGCGCGGCTGTTTGCGGCGGGTTTCGATGTTTTCCGGCTCAATTTTCGCGATCACGGCGATACCCAACACCTCAACCCCGGCATGTTTCATTCCAATCGCCTGGAGGAAGTGGTCAATGCGCTGGCTGACCTGCAAACCCAACGGCAAGCCACAGCCTGGATGCTGGCAGGTTATTCGCTGGGCGGCAATTTTGCCTTGCGTGTGGCTTTGCAGGCAGGGACTGCCGGCCTCGATCTGCGCCAGGTGGTCAGTGTCTGCCCGGTGATTGATCCAGCCAAAGCGCTGCAAGCCATGGAAGACGGTAACTGGTTTTACGAGCGCTATTTCGAGCGCAAATGGAGCCGTTCCCTTGCCATCAAGCGGCAGTGCTTTCCCGAGCTGTATGGACATGATGACTGGTCGCAGCTCCGCAGCCTGCGTGATCGGACGCATTATTTGGCCACGCGTTATGCCGGATTCGAGAATTCTGAAGCCTATTACGATGGCTATTCCATAGCGGTAAATCGGCTGGCAGCATTGAAAGTACCCGCCACCATACTTACTTCTGCTGATGATCCGGTGGTGCCGGTAGATGATTTCAATGGCCTGCCGGACATTCCCGAACTCGAAATCCTGGTCAGCGCTTATGGCGGCCATTGCGGATTTCTCAAGAACTGGAAACTCGAAAGCATGGCTGAAGACCTGATACTGCAACGGGCGCAGAGCATTTCGCAGGCACAAATCCAACCGTTGCAGTGACGCAGTGCCGAGTCTACATGCCCAGACTCTGCGCCAAGCCCCCAATGCCGAGAAATTTGGCTGGGCAAGGTAGAATAAACACCTGATTGAAGAAGCCAATGATAGAAAAAGCTGGTGATTGAAGAAGACCATGATTGAAAAAGACCATGATTGAAGAAGCTCGGCAACACCTGAATAGCGGCAACTATGCGGCTGCTGAAATCCTCTACCGCAAAATGTTGGAGGATGAGCCGGAAAATCCGGAGGTGCTCTACATGCTGGCCATCGCCCGCCAGGGCCAGAATGACCTCGACGCACCGCTGGAACTGCTCGGCAAGGCCATAGGTGTGCAGCCAAAAAATCCGACGCTGCACCACACGCTGGGCATGATCCGCTTGCAGCGACGCGATCTCAACGAAGCCGAGCGCTCTTTCCACACGGCAGTGGGCATTGATCCAAATTTCGCCGCAGCACAAAACGGCATTGCCACCGTTGAACTGGCCCGCGGCCGCTTCGCCGCTGCCGAGCAAAGCCTGCGCAAAGCCATGCGCGCTGAACCAGACAATGTGCAGGTGCTGCTCAATATGGGCATTGCCATGCTGGAGCAGAACCGCGGTGCCGCTGCGATTTCCTATTTGCAACGTGTCATTGAGCAGCAAGCTGACAACTATTTCGCCCTCTTTCATCTGGGTCGGGCCTTCATGGTTTCCGGCAATCCGGGATTTGCCGCCGGCGCTTTTGACAAAGCCGCAGAACTGCAGCCCAATTCAGCCGAAGTGGTGATATTGCTGGCGCAAGCGCAAAGCCAGAACCAGCAGCATGAAGAGGCGGCAAAGAGCTATCGCCGGGCTTTGGATCTCGGGATGGAAAACGTGCAAACGCTGGGTGGTATGGCGCAAGCATTGGCGGCCCAGGGGCGTTATCGTGAGTCCGAGGGTGCTTATCTGCGCGCCTTACGTTTGGCGTCTGGCGACGAGCAGGAAGAAACTTTGTTGGATTTCGCTGGTGATCTGCTGCAGCAGCAGCGTTACAACGAAGTGATTCAACGCCTGCAGGTCAGGCTGGACAGTGGCTTGGTTGGGGCCAGCAACACCGCCCGCATGACCCGTTTGTTGGCCGAGGCCCGACTGTCTAATGGTGACGCCACTGGCGCCCGTGAACTGCTCAGGCCGTTGTTGGCCAGCGGTGCGCCGGACGATGAGGCCCGTCTGTTGCTGGCTCGCGCGCTGCGCCAGGCCGGTGAGAAAGAGGCCGCAGCAGCGCAACTGGATCGATTGCTGCAAAGTGAAAATCCGCCGGTTGATGCCATCCTGTTTGCTGCCGGTGAACAGCTAGCTGATCGGGATCTTGCCGGTGCTATCGATCGTTTGCGCCAAGTACAACGCCGACATGATCTCAGCCATGCGCAAAGACAGCGCGCGGTCAGCCTACTGGCCAATGCATTGCACCAGGCGGGTGAATACCAATCGGCCTGGGAGCAATACTCGGGGCTGGATCCGCGAGTAGCAGAAGTGATGACGCTGCAGCAGGCTAAAGCCTTGTTGCTGGAACAGGAACAGGCTGCTGAAACAGCCATGGACAGAGAAGTGGCTTGGTCCTGGCCGCCACAGCCGGTGGATGACGGCCGGCCCGAACCGGTATTCCTGCTGGCCTGGCCGGGAGCTGGCCAGGGGCGATTGTTGCAGGCGCTGTCTGCTCACAGCGAAATCGAGGTGGTGCAGGATGAGATCAACTCACAAAAAGAGCGACGCTTACTGATCAGCCATCCGCAAGGTCGCGAAGCCCTGAATGCGCTGACTGCGGCACAAATCCAACTGGCGCGGCGTAAATACTGGAAAGCTGTTCGGCGTGTGCATGCGCAGGCAGGCGAGCAACTCACCATTGATGCGCTGTGGTTAACCATGGAAGCCCTGCCCACCATTTATCGTTTGTTTCCACAGGCGCGCATCATTGTGCTGCAAGCCGATCCGCGCGACCTGGCGGTTTCCTGGTTGCAGGCTTCTTACCAGGCTCCCGAAGTCATGGCGCGGCGTTACATCCAGCAGGCTGAATTGTTACAGCGCTGCCAGGCCGGTGTGCCATTGAAGTACATCGAAATCGAGCGCGGGCGATTGCAAAACAAATCGTCCAACGCCTTGCGGGATTTGATCAGCGCGCTGGGTCTGGCCTGGGAAGGGCAGGTGGAGGATGCGTTTAATGCATCGGCCATCAGTTTGCCGGAACAAGGTGTCTGGCAGCACTATGAAAGCTGGTTGCAACCAGTACTTAAAACATTTGTTCAGCAGTAAAGAGCAGTGAACAGCATAGCCGTGCTGCTTACCTGGAGCCATGACTCAGTGCCCGCTATTGCGCGCTTTCTTCGCTGGTTGGGGTCTTAGGTTCATCTTCCACGACCTTGAATTCGCCCAATTCAACATTGCCGGAATTCTCGCCGATATAGCGGTTCAGCTCATTGATGCGCTGACGTAATCCCTGGTAATAGGCCACATCGCGTGACGGTGCGCCGGGTTGCATTCCAATTGCAGAAGAACGTGAACCCGATTGGGTGTTACTGCCGCCCACGCTTTCGGCTTCGGAACCGTTGCCCGGATTGATGCCCCAGAACCTGGGCATTTGTGCCGCGTAGACTTCCTCACAACGCGTACCCAGGCGCGAGCCGGTGCAGTCATTCAGTTCGCGCTTGGTTTGGGTAATCATGTCGCTGGCCAATTGGCGGTTACCCCATTTGCGCATGTAATAGTCGATTTTGCGTAAGGCTTTGTTCTGTTGGTCTTTCGGCACCATCGCGGACACGGTATCGCGATAATCGATGAGCGGATCAGATTTGTTCTGCGCCGCCAGGTAAGACCAGGCAAAAGCCTCCACGATATCGGATTCATGGCCCTGGCCTTCCAGGTACATGTAGGAAACACGGTATTGGGAAAAGGAGTCGCCCTGCTTGGCCAGGGGCAGATAGTTTCTGAACGCTTCGGTGTATTTACCGCCGGCATACAACTGGTCAGCCTGTTCCTGCTTGCTCACATAAACCGACTTCCTGGGAGTGCTGGCCTGAAGTGCCGAAGGCGCTGTGAAGGCCATGCAAACCAAGGCAGTAACAAGGATGATTTTTCGCATGACAAAGCTGCTTTTTCTGATTCAGGCAGTGATTCTAGCCCGCAAACCGGGTGAGGGTGAAGTGCTTTTTTACCGGATGGCCGATATCTTAAAGAAAACAGCCTGGTTGTTCTGGGCTTTCGATTCCGCTAGCATCGTACAGGTGAACACCAGGCACAAATCGGTAGTCTATTTGCTTTTGATAGTATTCCCCTTGTCCTTGTGGGCTGGTGGGCCCAAACCCTGTTCACAGGAACATGACACTCAGGCAGAACAGACCCAAGCCGCTGCGGCACACGCTCATCACGGCGCTGCTCCTACCGTTCAGGATGCCGGAGCAGCAGGCATCGAAGAAACGAAATTGAAATCACCTCCAGGCAAACGCTCTTGCTGCGATGAGTGCATCGAAGCCTGTGTGCTTGCTGGTTGTTCTTTGCTGGCACTTTCTTCTGAATTAAGGCCAGCGTTTTTATCCAATCGCAGTGATCCAGCCCTTTATTCCGCGCTAAGTCTCAGCGCACCAACGTGCCCTTCGTTATACCGACCTCCCATCCTGCCCGTCTAAGCGACGTCAATATTTGACACCCAAAGTGTGGGTGCTGTCGCCGGATTGGTTCTGTGGCGATTGCGCTGTTTTTTATAAAATCAATTTATCGAGAATGTGATGAAACTATTGTTCAAGTTTTCAGCAGTCATCATTTTGGTGGCGCTTGGGATTGTAGGTTTCGCCTGGTCAGGCCTCTACAACGTTGCCGCGAGCCGCATGAAAGTGAACATTAATTAAGGAGTCATCTCTGACCATGACGCTAACTAAATACAATTCTTATGCCCAACCAGGTAGATTTTCTAGCGGTATCGTACTGCTGTTGATCCTGTTTCTGGCCGGCTGTACGACCCTGCCACCCGATCTTGGCAGAAGTGATGTTGACACTTTGATTTCGGAGCGTGGAAAACCGGTTGAACATCAAGCGACCGAGGCTGCCGCAAAGAAGTTTGTGTCCAGCTTGACGGCAAGCCCTCTGACGCCGGACGGTGCCATTCGAATTGCGTTAGTGAACAACCCACAACTACAAGCAGCCTATGCCCAGCTCGGTTTTGCAGCAGCCGATGTCTACGCAGCGGGTCGTGTTCGCAACCCGGTTTTCAGTGCTTCCTTGCTGTTTCCGAATGTACCAACAGAAGCCAATCAGCTCACCCTGGGGCTGGTGACCTCTTTCACCGACCTGATTACCATGTCATCCAGAAAGCGTCTTTCGGCCGGGGCGTTTGCTGCCTTGAAGTCCAGTATCGGGGCGGAAATTCTGCAAGTGGCAGCCGCGGCTGAACGCGCTCTATATCTGTATGCAGGTGCACAGCAGGTGGAAGCACTGCGCAATCAAGTGGCCCTTGCTGCAGCGCTATCTGCAGGCCTTGCTGAGCGCTTCTTCGAAGCGGGTAACATGAAGGCGCGCGAACTGGCCCTTGAGCGAGCTGCCGCATCTGAAGCCCGCCTTGAGGCGCTGGATGCGGCTGCCGAAACGCAGGCTGCCAGGACAACTCTGGCAACGGTGCTCGGACTTTCCAGCGGCAGTGATTGGACTGCACAGAATCAATTGTATTTGCCAGTTACCGAGGAAGATGAGCTGGATACGCTGCTCTCGCTGGCTTTTGAGTCACGGTTGGATCTGGAAGCTGCTCAAACCAACGCAGAGGTACTGGCTGATCGACTGGGTATTACGAATTGGAGCCGTTGGCTGGGAGAACTGGATGTCGGTGTCAGTCGCGAACGTGAGACCGACGGCTCTCGTATTACCGGGCCGGAGCTGGCTTGGGAGCTACCGGTATTCAATCAACACCAAGACGCCATGTTACGGGCGGAGGCGGAGCTTAAGATTGCCATCGCCGAAGTACGGCGATTGACCATTGCCGTCGATAACAGCGTTCGGCTGGCCCACGCTGAGCTACAGAATGCCAGGCTGCGCATCGCAGAATACCAGCAGGAATTGATCCCGCAGCGGGTCGAAGCAGTTGCCCGTGCCCAGGAAGAGGTAAATTTCATGCTTATCGGCGTCTTCGAATTGATTGTCACCAAACAGCAGGAATACGCCGCCTACCAGGGATACCTCGAGGCTATCCGTGATTATTGGGTAGTACGAGCCGACCTGAGTCTGGCCGCAGGAAACACTTTGCCCAGCAGCGCTGCGATTGGCGAGCAGCGAGTGGAAACAGAGGATTTCCTTAATCCCCAGCCGGCCGACATGAACCATTCGGGCCACGGTGCAATGAAGATGGAAAAGGATATGGAAATGAACACGAAAACAGGCGAACACGAATCACATCAAGCGGAAAAAAACGGAGATCAGCCATGACCTCGCGACGGGAATTCCTGGGTTATACCGGGGCAGGCGCGGTTATGGCGACCGTGGGCCCCCTGAGTGGCAAGGTTAATGCTGCTGAGGCGCCGCGCGCACCAGCCAACAACGCTTCGAATACATACCTGCCGACCAAGACTCTGAATGGCTGGACGCTCCCTTACACCATGAAAGACGGCGTAAAGGAGTTTCATTTGGTGGCTGAAGAAGTAGACCATGAATTCGCACCGGGCAGCCGGGCCAAGTGCTGGGGTTACAACGGAAGTACTCCCGGTCCCACCATTGAAGCCGTTGAAGGGGACAGAGTTCGAATCCTGGTAACAAATCTGCTCAAGGAGCATACCACCATTCATTGGCACGGCCTTATTCTGCCAAGTGGTATGGACGGCGTGGGTGGATTAAGTCAGCCTGCTATTCAGCCCGGTGAAACCTATGCCTACGAATTCACCTTGGTTCAGCACGGCAGCCATATGTACCATCCGCACGCCGATGAGATGGTCCAGTTGGCCGTTGGTCTGATGGGCATGTTCATTATTCACCCCAAGGAGGGTGAGGCTGTTCCGATTGATCGGGATTATTGCTTTCTGCTGCATAATTGGGCTTTACACCCCGGCACTTATCGGCCCGATCCGGCCGTGATGGTGGAATTTGACTTGTGGACGTTCAACAGCAAGGTCTTCCCTGCAATAGAGCCCTTGGTGGCACGGACTGGTGATCGTGTGCGCATCCGCATGGCCAATCTTTCCATGTGGAACCATCCGATTCATTTGCATGGTGTGCAGTATTGGGTAACAGGATCAGACGGTGGACGCTGGCCGCAGGCGCAGTGGCGCACAGAGACTTCCGAAATCATTGGGGTTGGCCAAATACGTGATATCGAATTCATTGCCGTTCCTGGTGATTGGGCTTTTCATTGCCACATGGCGCATCACACCATGAATGCCATGGGACACAAGATCCCCAATCCCCTGGGGGTCGATCAAAGCGGCATCGATGCGGAAATCAGGAAACTGTTGCCGGGTTTTGTGGCCATGGGGGAGAACGGTATGGCAGAACATCAGGAGCACACGAATATGGGTCATGCTAAAGGGCCAGTCAATACATTACCCATGATGATGGGCATTGGCCCCTATGGGAATATCGAAATGGGCGGCATGTTTACCACGGTGAAAGTTCGGGATGATTTGCAGCCGGGTGACTATAAGGACCCGGGTTGGTACGCTGCTCCTGCGGGGACCGTGGCTGCGCGCGTCAGTGCCAACCCGGATTTTGGCAGTCCAACACGCCGAAAGGCCTGAAGTTGGTCAGCGTAAACTTTCAACCATGTTCATCGGTTTCTTGAGCTCCCTGGCCTTGATTTCCTTGAGGCCGACGACCTTCTCGTCATAGACCACGGTTGCGCTGCCGCCGACGTAGTTGACCTCGGCCTTGTCGATGCCCGGCAGTTTCAGAAGCTGTTTCTCGACGCCCCGCGCGCTCAGCGCTGAGAGCATCCCGGCTACTTCAATAACGCTGGTTTTCATTGCTGCACCCAATTTATTTCTGAGAAAGTTGTATTTTCTTACGCGAACAATTAGTAAACGGCTCGCCTCGCTACTCTGCAACTTCCTGACGCTGTCACCTTGACTCAGGTCAACAAACATCATGCAACCTGAAAGGTTTCAAAAACCGTATTGTTTAGGTGGACTTGGTTAGTGGTGTGATATTTCGGCTTCGCTCTCCACCTCGTCCGCCCAATAGCCGGAACGACCGTAGTGTTCATGGATGCCCATTTCCTGCGTTCGATCCAATTGCGCCGTCGAGTCGTAGGGCGGAGCGTCTTTTACTGCTTGCCGGGTCAGATCGACCGAGACGGTGGTCTCGGACCAGCCGACGTTCTTGATCCACTGCGGCGCAATCAGCACCTGGTGACCGAGCCACCAGTTGCTGGTGTTCACAATCAGGTATCGAATGGCCCAGCTCTGCTCATCGACGAGCAGGCCCTGTACATGGCCGATGTCGCCATCGCTCGCATGGATGTGATAATCGATGACCGCCTTGCAACTGCGCAGATGAGGGTCGTCGTCCCGGTGCCGCTCCTCATCGGCGCGGGCGTAGGCCTCCTGTACTTCTGGATCTGCGACATACGCGGTCGAACCCAAGACGCCGTCGCTCGTCATCATCATGCCCGGATAGGCACCGCCGCCCCACAGCCCGGCACCGCCCCAGTAGGAGGGATAGCCGTAGTAGCCGAGATAGCGCATTTCGTGCTGGCGCGAGACCGGCTTGTCGGTGTCGATGTCGGGACTGCTTTTCACCTGCTCTTTCGTGATCGATACGGGCAGCACCTTATCCGTCCAGTCCGGGTCGCCGATCGCAATCGGCGAGATCAGCACTTTGCGGCTCGAAAGCCAACTGCCGGTGTCGACAACGAAATAGCGGATGACCCACGCTTCGTCATCGAAATAGAAATCCTTCACGTGACCGATATTGCCGTCGGTGGCGCGGATGGCGTAGTCCTCAAGATCCTTCATGCTGCGTAACATGTGTCCTGCTCCTTGGAATTAGAGATTTAAGAAAAATCGGGTGCACGAGCCCGGACTATTTCTTGTGTGGGCAAGCAACAAGCTGGGGCGTGAGTACATTCATGAATAGTCCGGGCTAGGAGGCTGTTTATACGCCGAATAGATACCCGGTACTGTACGTAAGCGCACATTGACTGGGCCTGTGAACTGAAGATTGTGAATTGAAGATTGTGAATTGAAGATTGTGAATTGAAGATTGTGAATTGAAGATTGTGAATTGAAGATTGTGAATTGAAGATGAGTTGAGTTGGTAGTTTGCTGCCTGAGCAATTTTCTGTAACCGTATTTTGGCCGATCGCCTTCGGGCTCACGGCAGCCGATTTTCAATCCTGCATGCCACCCTTCAGTGGCCCCAAGAAAGTCGGCAGCTTACTTACCGCACAGACGCAAGCTGGACGAAGCCAAGGCCAGTTCCAAGAGCGCCACGAGGTGCTGCGGCACGGCAAGCGAGAAAGCGGCAACTGCTTGCGCAAATTAGGCACAGTATGGCGTTGAAAGAGGCAGACCGTTTTCGCGTCGCCGCTGGGCACGAGCTGAGGTCAGCTTGGTTGCAGCGACGGCGCCGAATGAGCAATGCCATGCATCTTCATTCATTGTCGCGGGAATCGCCCGGCGGCGCCCGCAAGGCGGTGGCAGTCATAAGGGCTACTGGCGAAATCGGGCAGATTCAGGCAATCGGTATTGGCCCCGGGTGATGTATAGATCCGGATGGTGGCTTTCTGATTCTGCGATGTTGGCGACATTGTTGGCAAATTCTATCCGTAGCAGCGTTCATTTAGCGAATTTATGCACCCGGGGCGACAGATATCGTGCCGCTTCGGGTGGGGAACTGCTGGTCGTCGGCAACCTGTGCTCAATCGCACGGACGGTACAAGCCATGCTGCCTCATTGCACGCAGTCTTTTTCCGCCCATCCGGCCAGCCCGTCGGCCGGTCCTTCGTACACCGGCGCAAAGCCGCCACCGGGGGTGCGGAAGTTCGTCGTCTGGCCTTGGTACAAACGCGCCGCAATCCATTGCACGCTGCCGCCATACACATAGTCGCGAAGGTCGAACTTGAGCACCTGCATCGGTTCCGCGTCGGAGACCACCCGACCGCCGGGGGTCACCAGCGCCTGTGCCACATAACCGCCGGCGAGGATCTCTTGCCAGACCCGCTGGGTCAGCTTGTCGCCGCGGTAGGCGGCACGCCCACCGAACCCGGCGAAAGGTTTGAAAAACAGCTTTTTGCGCTCTCGCCAGAGACGCTCGGCATGGGCCGGATCGACCACTTCGGTGGAAGGAATGCCGGCCAGCAAAACGTCTTGTGTGGCTTGCGGCACACCCAGCGCATCGAGTCGGGTCGCATCGCTGAGCAAAGTCAGGTTGCGCTTGTCAGCGTACAGGGCGTGCGCCTGCGGGTGCGGCGTGAGCACCACCGCGTTCTGCAGGTAGGCCTCTCGCAGCGTGCTGCTTGCCGGTGCGTCGAGCGCGAAGTCCGTCAGGCGGTTGTAGACCAGGTCGATGGCCAGTTTGTCGTGCCAGAGCGTGCCGTCACGAAGCTTGAACTCAGTCGGACCGGCGATCACGGCTTGCAGCCCGTGGCGTCGAAACAGTTGCTGAAACAATAAAAACTCCGGATACAGGTACTGTTGCTCAGGGTTCTCGTCGATGATGGCGATACTGCGCAACGGGCGAGCATGCCCGGACCGAGCATACCCGGACAGCGACCACTCCGCGCGAAACATCGACACGATCCTGTCTTCGAACTCGCTCGCCGTGACCGGCAGAGGCAGCAGAGCATCGATCGCCGGGCAACACGCGCGTTGCGCCCGCGCCAGCACGGCGTTGAGCATTGCGCCGCCGGCATTGGTGTTGATCTCGATGAGCCCGAATCCGCCTTCGGTTACATGAAAGTCATAGCCGAAGAAGACGCCCTTGGCTCCGCCCGGGTCGTGACGCGCGATGGCGGGCGAATGACGCAGCACCTCTTCGCGGTATGCCGGCATCGCCACAACCGATTCGACCGCCCGTACCAGCTCGGTCATGCGTGCGATGTGGGCATGTGACAGAAACACCGGGCGCTCTGCGAACAGATGCGGACAGCGCTGCTGCAGCAGATCGAACAGACCGGGCTGGCCGATTTCGGACTCCAATGCCTGGCGCAGCGCCCCGCTGTCGAGGCTCACGCAAAAGCACTCGCGGTTCAGCACTTCGATAGATTGGGAACCGAACGCGGCGGCAACCGTTGTCGTCGAGAGGGGGATCAAAGGATCAGTCATATCTGGACTCCATGGATTGAAAGGGCCTGGCTGCTGCCCGCGAGTACGTCGGATTCGGCGAGCCATACCTAGTGCTGTTTCACCGCTCTTTCTTGCGGCGATCAGAAGCTGGCTGAAGATGGCCGGTCATAAGCAGCCGTTCCTTCCTCCCCTGCCTTTCTGGCCTTCACAACGTGAACCAGGGGCGAAGGACTGGTGTGACTTCCGGCTTGCTTTACGCTGTGATGCGTTCTGCGTTCACAACGCGAGCCAGGCGCCAAGGACTGGTGTGACGGGTTGAGAGAATAGTCTGGCGGTTCTGCCCCTCAGCGAACAAACGATTATGTTCTTTTTTGACCACCGCATAGCATTCACAGGCGCGCGACGCCAGGCCCGACCGGTCAAGCACGGTGATGTGGCCACGGTGGTAGCGAATAAGCCCCGCTTTTTGCAAATGCCCGGCGGCCTCGGTAATGCCTTCACGCCGCACACCGAGCGTGCTGGCAATCAGTTCCTGCGTCATGGTCAACTCGTTCGAGGGCAAGCGATCAAGGGTCTGCAACAGCCAGCGGCACAGTTGCTGTTCCACCTCATGGTGGCGATTGCATGCCGCCGTTTGGGATATCTGTGTAAGCAGCGCCTGAGTATAGCGCAGCAACAATCGCTGCATCACCCCGCCGCGATTGAATTCCTCCATCAGCGACCGCGCCTTCAATTGATAGCCGTGGCCCGCGGTCTGCACGACCGCCCGGTTAGGTGTGGTATTCCCGCCCATGAAAAGCGAAACGCCGACCACACCCTCATTGCCCACCCCCGCGATTTCGGACGATGCGCCGTTCTCCATCACGTAGTGCATGGACACGATGGCGGTCGTCGGAAAATAGACGTGCTGCAACTGGCCGCTGTTTTCATAAAGAACTTCGCCCAGCGGCATCGCGACAGACTCCAGATGAGGGGCGATGCGCTCGAACCCAGCCGTCGGCAGGGCGGCGAGAATCTGGTTTCGATTGGGGCTCTGCGGGGCATCCATATATGCGAACTCCGAATGGGACTCGACCAGCTTGAAGTATCCACATAACTCACCGGGCAGGCATTGATCTACGTCAATTACCGCTGCATGGAAACACATCGCCAAGCAGCCACGGTTTGAATACACGACCGTCGCTGCGCACTTAGATCCACGGTTTGCTTCCTTCGAGGCGGCCTGCTCGAAAGCGAGGTGATTCCCGAGTTCTATACCCGCGACACGCAGGGTATCCAAGATGAGCCATACCTAGTGCTGTTTCACCGCTCTCTCTTGCGGCGATCAGGAGCTGGCTGAAGATGGCCGGTCATAACCAGCCATTCCTGAATTCCGCGCGCCGCAGTCATGGTTGAGAGATGGCCAGATTCTGCAACGTCATCTTCCTGTGATGACTCCGGCGCGAACTCCACCGTGCCGGCATTGTCGTCGGCGAGCAAGGGCGATACTTCCAGCAACACCCAGCCTGTCGCCTCGTGAACAGGGCGGAAAAGGTCCGCCGCTGGCGCCAAGTCCTTCAGGGCGAGCTGGTGGAACAGCGCTTCGCGTCAACAGCGCCGAGCAAAGTAGATATGTCACAATTAACCAGTTCACCGATGTGCTCGACGGTAATATCCGCCGGTGGATACTTGGCGATGTTTTCTGAATCGAATGCGTAGTGTCCCTGGCGCGGGAAGACGGTTGTCAGACGATCTCCCCAAGTCTTTTTCATCGCCGCCAGAATGCGCAGCTTGTCATCCACCATGACGTAATGGCGTGCTGGATAGCGGCTTTCGATTTCCTTCAGCATTTGCTCCTTATGCAGATAAATCAGCACACGGCCCTCGACCGCTTCCCACAATCCGGAGCGCTGCGTCTTGCGCGGCTGGAACACCACGTCGCCATCGGTCAAGATGACGGTAGGCCCCCAGGCACCAAGATGTGCAATCACCTCGAGCGCGCCGGCGTACAGCCGGTCGGCAAACGGATAATCCACCAGGAACGAGGACATCAACAGCAAGCGCGGATCGTTCAGGTCTCCGAGCCGATAGCGTTGCAAGGCGCCGAGGTAATCCGCATAGCCGAGCTCAACGCGCAACGCTTCGAAGACTTTCCAATACCGGTCGCGGCTTTCACCGCCAAAATTTCTCAGCAAGTGATCGTTGAGATCAGCCACTATGCGATCGTTATCGAGCAGTGTGTTGTCCACGTCGAGCAAAAACACAGCGTCATTCGTCGGGGTCATGCTGCCTCCTTGATGGGATTGTGCTCCTGATCGTCGATCAGGCTGATCTTGCATTACTTGAGCGAGTCCGATTTGAGGTCTTCGAGGCGCTTCCTCATCAGGCTGTTTATACGCCGAAGGCGCGCCCAGCTCTGTGCGATGGCGTACTCTGGTCACCCTGAAATTCCTTTGGTCCGGACCCGGACCTGTGGGATCACCCCGGACGATCCGGAAAGTGGATCGGGCTTGGCGGGCGTTCGGTCATCCACATCGAACTGGTGAGCCATGCTATCCCTGTGCGCAGGTGATTCTATTTTCATATCCCACGCGCCTTCGGCGCTCACATAGAGCACTGAAAGAACCTGAAGTTGGCAAAGTATCGCTCGCATCGCGTTGGCAGGGTGCAGCATGCCTTCTCAATTGTCTTGGACTTGTGAGATTTTTTGCATTGTTAATTTTGCTTAGAATCCTGCATCTTGGTTGAAACCGAATTATTTTGTGGGTACGATTCCAGAAAGTGCTACTCCCTGAACAAAAGCCCCTCAACCGCCAACTGATCATCCATCTTTTCGCCCATCCACTGGCTTTGTGGTGATTTCGAGGTGATTCGAATGCCCCGATTCTGATTCAGTCCTAACAGGCTGTCGACGTTCCCGC
>JAWXBM010000081.1:0-4535 GCA_034440115.1 Lysobacterales bacterium
GAGCGCCGGCGTCCCGCCGGCTCGCTGTAAGGGCGCAACGCGCCCGCGGGCGGCTCACGAGCAGCCCCTACAAGAAAAACAGCCGGCGGGGACGCCGGCGCTCTCCCAGGATCGAAAGCCGACGCCACTTCACTGATCATAGGTGCAAATAATGAAATCAATAAAGCTTGCTTCAGTGTCAGGTCTGGCACTACTTATGGTGCTCGCCGGCTACGGACGACAGGCAATGCAATCACCTGTAGACGCGGCATGCTGCTACTTCGCAGCTAAGGAAAAAGACATCAACCAGCCGGGACAAAAAGCTTTCATTACGTGGAATCCGGCGCAGAAAAGCGAGGCATTCACAGTTCAGCCTAAGTTCGAGGGGAACGCCTCCGATTTCGGAATGGTCATACCTACGCCGTCTCGCCCCAAACTAGATGAGATGCCTCGCGATTTCTTCAAAGACTTGGCGATCTACACGATTCTAATGCCATTGCCTGAGCCCATTTACACCGCGACCGATATGCCGATGATGCCATGCTCAGCAGCCCCGGGAGGCATGGGTGGCATGGTCCTACAAGAAGGAGCAGTACAACGAAAGTCAGTTCGCGTTCTGGAAGCCGGCGTGGTCGGATCCCTCGACTACAAAATTATCGTTGCTGATGATGCATCAGGACTGTTCGAATGGCTCAAGCAGAATCGCTACAGCTATTCAGGCGATGAATCAACCCTTCAGTTTTATATCAAAAAGAAATGGTTTTTCACCGTCATGAAAATCGATCCAAAGCAAATGAAAAAGGCTAGCGGCGGATCATACAGCGGCGAAGTTACACCGACGCGGTTTTCGTTTTCATCAAACGAATGTATCTATCCTCTGAAAATCACTCAGCTGTCTGTTAAAGACAAGACGGATGCATTGTTCTATGTGCAAGCGCCCCAGCAGATGGATCTTGCAGGAGACTGGTCGTGGATGCCTTCCTATCGATCAATGTACCTCACTTACATGCTTGGTTGCTCCGCTGACCAACAGCAACAGAAAGAGCTGCAAGCGCGCACACAATGGCTTGAATCCAAGCATCAGAAAGACAATCAGTTCGAAACAACGAAATTGGAATGGGCAAAGAAGTTAACTCCTAATGAACTCAGCGTCCTTGAAGATCCGCTAAAAAAATATGGACAAATGGGGACAGGCGGTTTGCCACCAGGAGCTAAAGTCATATCACTGGCCGACTTCCTTCAACAAATGAAGGCCGATGCCCTCAAGAGCAACAAACAAAAAATGCCGGAGTATGCAAAGCAGGACCTGATCCGCATGGAGGATCAATACCAACCAACAAAAGGAATGATCGTCAAAAACGATCCGAAGTCAGTAGGCAAAAGCTACATCTCCACCCGATTCACCTGGTATCCCGCTCGCGAAGCCCCACAAGACGATGTGAAGGGACTCACGCGCCTCAAAGGACACTTGCGCGATGGTCAGTGGCTGACAAAATTCCGCAAGACGATCCGTAAAGATGAGATGAAGCAAGATATGGTTCTTGCCGTAACTCCTGCGGGACAAGAGCAAACGTATGTTCGCATCATGCCGACATCACCGCCTTAAGCCTCGGCCGGATCCTGTCGCAAATGGGTTGGATTCATCAGGCGCAGACTGACTTCCAAGGCGCTGACGCAGATGTCTTTATTCTGATATCGTGTGCATACTCTTTTATGCCACGTACCTAACCGTTTTGAAGAGCGTGATAAACCCATCTATTGTCAGGAGCGAAGTAGCGTGAATCACTACGCAATCAAGGTGTGCGCAGTATTTTTGGCAGCAGCCGCATCGCTGGTGCCGACGGCAGGAATATGCGCAGACGCAAAGCGGCCCAACATCATCTTCATTATGGGCGACGATATCGGCTGGTTTAACATCGGTGCCTATCACCAAGGAATGATGTCCGGCAGGACGCCAAATTTGGATAGGCTGGCGTCAGAAGGAATGCGTTTTACTGATTACTATGCAGAAGCAAGTTGCACAGCTGGACGCGCAAACTTCATTACCGGTGAACTGCCAATTCGCACGGGGATGACGACCGTTGGCCAAGCCGGCTCGTCAACGGGGCTTCCGGAACAAGCCGTGACAATTGCCACGGCCCTGAAATCCAATGGCTATGCAACCGGGCAGTTTGGCAAAAATCACCTTGGCGACTTGAACAAATTCCTACCAACAGTTCATGGCTTCGACGAATTCTTTGGCTATCTGTATCACTTAGATGCCATGGAAGATCCGGCTCACGCAAATTATCCGCAAAATCTGAAAGACACTGTTGGCCCGCGGAACATGTTGCACACCTGGGCTACCGATGCTGATGATGCCACAGTGCAACCACGCTGGGGCAAAGTCGGCAAACAAAAAATCGAAGACGCCGGAACGCTTTATCCCAAACGCATGGAAACAGTGGATGACGAGATTCTCGACAACACCATTAAGTTCATGGACAAAGCACGAGCCCAAGGCAAGCCTTTTTTCACCTGGCTTAACCCCACACGCATGCACATCGTTACGCATCTTTCCGACAAGTATCAGGACATGCGCAACGCGGAAAACAGCTGGAGTGAAGAAGAAGCCGGAATGGCGCAGCTCGATGACATCGTTGGTTCAGTAATGAGCTACCTCAAGAAAAATGGCATCGATGACAACACAATTGTTGTATTCAGCACCGATAATGGCACCGAAAACTTCACTTGGCCAGATGGCGGGCAAACGCCGTTTGCTGGCGCCAAAGGTACTGCGCTTGAAGGCGGTTTCCGAGTTCCATGCATGGTGCGCTGGCCAGGAAAAGTACCGGCAGGCAAAGTGGAAAACAGCATCGTGTCCGGGCTTGACTGGTTTCCGACATTTGTAGCTGCAGCTGGAAATCCAAACATCGTAGACGAGCTGAAGGCTGGCACACAACTTAGCGGTACCAATTACAGGGTCCATTTAGATGGCTACAACCAATTGGATCTAATCACCGGAAAGGGTCCTTCTAAGCGTCACGAAATCTTGTATTTCACCGAAAGCACACTCGGAGCCGCACGTATTGATGATTACAAATACCGCTTCACCGATCAGCCAAACGGCTGGCTTGGTGCCACCCAGAAAGTGGATTGGCCTATTCTGACGAATCTTCGCCTCGATCCTTTTGAGCGAACTGGAATGTCCAACGGTCGAACAGGTTCGCTTGCCTACTACAACTGGTTTGTTTACCAATTCTGGCGCTTCGTTTTCGTGCAAAAGGAAATAGCCAAAACTGCCCAAACCTTCCTGGATTTTCCACCGATGCAAAAAGGTGCAAGTTTCAACATGGAAGCTATCAAGCAGAAACTTGAAGAGCAGATGAATGCGCAGGGCAAAATCAATTAAAAAGGGCAACAATTGATGTGTTGTCATCGATGGCAGATAATCGGCAGAACCGCGGCAATTGCCGCGGTTCTGCCGTGCGCGAATATGGGTACGGAGCCAATTCCCAAATCGGCACATTTCCCGATGCCTTGCTGCAGGAAGCGAATAAGCGCGTCTGGGTAGTGATCAGCATGAAAGATAATTGGAAACGCATCTTTTCTTGGTAAGGTTATTGGCTTGATAATGAACGAATGCGTGCACAAAACAATCTTCTCGTGCCTCAGCCTACTCTTAATGAACGCAGCGGTGTTCCCGCCGGCTCTAGCCGCCGGTGCTTCACATTTCGCACCGACGATTTCTAACAAGACGAAAGCACCGGCGGCCGCGCCCAAAGGCATGGTCTGGATCCCCGGCGGCGAATTTTCCATGGGCAGCGAAGATCCAACTACTGGCACAGTTTGCGGTGGGCACGAGCCCATGCGCGATGCGCGGCCAGTTCACCGCACCTATGTCGACGGCTTCTGGATCGACAAAACTGAGGTTACCAACGAGCAGTTCGAAAAATTCGTGAAAGCGACCGGGTATCGAACCATTGCAGAAATCGCACCGACAAAAGAAGAATTTCCCACCGCGCCCAAAGAGAATCTTGTCGCCGGTTCTACGGTTTTCACGCCGACGGCAAGGCCTGTGGCACTGCAAAATATGTATCAGTGGTGGCGCTACCAACACGGCGCAAACTGGCGGCATCCAGAGGGCCCCAAAAGCAGCCTGAACGGCCGTGAAAAGTATCCGGTCGTACAGGTCGCGTACCCCGATGCGATGGCTTATGCCAAGTGGGCCGGCAAGCGCCTGCCGACGGAGGCCGAATGGGAATTCGCTGCGCGAGGTGGGCGGGCCGGAGAGATTTACTCATGGGGAAACGATCTCAAACCTGTCGGCAAGTGGATGGCAAACATCTACGAGGGGAAATTTCCGGTCAAAGATACCGGCGCTGACGGCTTCGTCGGCGTTGCACCAGTGGCTCAGTTTCCGGCCAATAGGTATGGTCTGTATGACACTGCAGGCAATGTTTGGGAATGGTGCAGCGACTGGTATCGCGCAGACTATTACGCACAACTAGCCACACAGAACGAGGGCGTGGTGCGAAACCCACAAGGGCCTGACTCAGCATGGGATCCTGTTGAAC
>JAWXBM010000082.1:0-12272 GCA_034440115.1 Lysobacterales bacterium
AAAAGTCATTGTTAGGTGTGGCATTCCTGCCCCTGAAACGCCCATCTAAGGCTTGGAAGCCCGCAATTTATGACGCATTCTGATGTAGTTTCAATTAGTTGTGCAGGTCCGACCCTGAAAATTATTCGCAATAAAGAAAGCTGCATAGGGGGGCGCCCACAACCCATGTCACAAATCGCGCGCCCATAACCTTCCCGTCAGAGCTATTGGTAATCCCTGGGAATGGTTTCTTTCCAGTTTTTCTCGCGCAACAATTCGCCGTTCACGGTGAGCTTGCGGAAATACTCGTAATAGAAATTCTCGGTATCGCTGCGGAAATCCAGGCCGCCCTCAAACAGCAAAGTGCGATCTTTCAGTTCGATCTTGAGCACGTGAGTTCCGATCATGGCGGTCTTCTCCGGATGATCATCCGAGGTCTGGTGTTCAATGGTTTCGGTATAGGTTTCCTTGCCCCAGGGATACTGCGTGCCGCCGCTGTTGGTGGCCTTGATCACCACTTCTCCCGTTTGCGGGTTACGGTCTACCGAGCTGATCTCCCCATAGCCGGACGATGTTCCGGTGGCTAACGAAGCAAAGCCTTCGGCGGAGGGATACGCAACGGGTGGCAGGAATTGCGGCCCGGGCGCAGCACGATTAACCGGTACCACCGGTAACACCAGGCTGGAACCGCTGTCACCACCCAGTTGCAGTGTGCTGGTCACGGCATAAGGAGTGGGCCAGAACATCGGATACTGCGCATTGCTGACCGACAGGCGAATGCGGTGCCCCTTGGGAAATACCCAGGAGGTGAATAGCATCTTGATATCCAATGGGAAGAATTCACCCGGCACAATATCTTCCGGTTCGCGCGCTGAATTGCGATGTGTGCCATTAAACCCTTTGCCGGTAATCAGTGTGACCCGGCCATCGGGTGCTACGTCCGACAGGCGTGCAAACCAGTTGGCGCGAATGGCGTCGGCTGCAACCTGCAGCTGGGCTTCAGGCATGCCCAGTATGGCCAGCTCTGCATCCAGCGGTGCGGAATCATAAACCAGACTGAAGGCATCGGTGCCGCGTTGATCATGTGCCACATCACCCCACCACATCACCGGCCCACCGGCTTCAAAACCAATCGTCGGCACATTGAGCAACTGGTGTTGCGTGGCTGACGGTTGTTGCTTGGCCAGGCCATGGTTGGGCTGCGGGTAGAGCGGGGTGTTGGCAAGCTCCTTGGGTGGCCAACTGTTCTCCCAGCGCCAGTATCCCGGCACGGTTTCGAGGTATGGCCCGGGTTGATGATAATCACGCATGAATACCGCGAAGGCCGGTTCATCCATAATGCCGGTATCGATGTCCTTTAACCAATAGTCAAACCAGCGCACGGCTTCGTGGCGCCACTCCATGCCGGGGTTGGGATAAGGGTCATGCGGAAAGGCATGTGACCACGGCCCGATCAGGGCTTTCACCGGAGCGTTTTTCACCAGCTCCAGCATGCGCGGCAGCGAATTACGATAGCCGTCATACCAACCGCCGATGTGGAAGGTGGGAATATTTATGCTGTCGTGCCGGTCGCGCCACGAGCCGCGATCCCAATAAGGCCCATCGCGCTGCTGGCGCTTGTGCGACAAAACCCAGGGCTCGGAATCAAAGCGATTGTCCATCCAGTCCTGGTCCAACACATAGTTGGGTGCACCCGGCATGGCGTTGTAGAGCTCGGCCGACATTTCCCATGAATCCAGGTGCATGATGCCATCGATGTAATGCACATCTTCCTGGTACAGGTCTTCGGTGGCGTCTACCGCGATGATGGTTTTCAGTGCTGGATGGCCGCGACCGGCCATCTGGATGGCATTGAAGCCGCCCCAGGAAATCCCAAACATGGCTACCTTGCCGGTGGACCAGGCTTGTTCTGCCAGCCAATCCAGAACAGCATCACCATCGGCCCATTCCTGGTCGGAATACTCGTAAGGAATCAGCTTGCCTTCGCTGTTGCCGGTGCCGCGGATATCCACTCGTGCCACCACATAGCCGCGCTCGACGAAATAGGCATTCATGCTGGAGTTACGGTCCAGGCCTTCGTCCTTGCGATACGGCAGGTATTCCAGCAGCACCGGGAATTTTTCACCGCTGGCCCCGCCGGTTGGCATAAACAGGTCAGCTTCGAGCTTCACTCCATCCGGCATGCTGATTTTGACGGTTTCCACTCGCATGCTGTACTGCGCGGCAGAGGGGGGTTCTGCAGCAAACACGGTATGTGTGCCAAGCAATGTCAATGTAAAGAGCAATGGCAAAAGCAGAAGCTTGTAATCAAAGCATTGCAAATACCCCTGTAGGAGGTCGCTTTGCGGCCGACCTTCGCGCGCAGAGTGCGCATGGTGCAGGGATGCACCGGTGCCGCGCACGGCAGGAGCCCGGGAGCGGCCTCCTACAATTGGCTTCATTGCTGTAGGAGTCCGCGTTGCGGACGACCTTTCCTTTGCCATTCGCGGGCAAGGCCCGCTCCTCCAAGACACCTCAGTCGCCAGTCGGAACAACAAACGGCAGCTTGTTATCCGCCGCCCAGGCGTTGATCGGAGCAATCAAGTTGCTGTTGATGTTGACCAGTTCAGTCTGCTGTTTGGCCCATTCGGTTTTGACATCCGCCAGGCGCTCCAGCTGACCACCAGTCACCGGTGCTCCCGAGTCTTCGATTACATCCAACAGATAGCGAATCTGTCCACCCAGCATGGTTTCCCAAGCGTCCTCGTCTTCGTAAGTCTGATGCAGAGGCTGTATGATTTCTTCATCCCAGGCATTAATGGCCGCAACGGCTTGTTTACCCTGGCTTTGCAGATCCGATTGATCAGGATAGTCGGCCATCAAGGTTTCAATCTGCCCGCGGGCCTTGCGCACTT
Organism: Lysobacterales bacterium; assembly: GCA_034440115.1. Lineage (GTDB taxonomy): Bacteria > Pseudomonadota > Gammaproteobacteria > Xanthomonadales > SZUA-36 > JAWXBM01. The sequence goes on from JAWXBM010000082.1 coordinate 2,874, forward strand.
CACTCAGGCGACGCAGCACTTCATCCAACAACTGGGCGGTTTCATTGGCGCGTGCTGACCATTCCTGTGTTTCGCCAGCAGTGGCGGTCAGGCGTGGATCGGACACCAGACTGAATGCACCCTCTGCCGTCTCACCTGCGGCGCTGACGCGTAAGCGGTAATCACCCGGCAGCACGCTGGGGCCACCGAAGCCGGCGAAAAGCTTTACGTCTTCAATGCAGTGCAGGTTTTCGCTGCGGAAATTCCAGTCCCACTTGTGCAGGCCCTTGGTTTTTTCCGGATATTTGGGCTCGTAGGGCATGCGTGGATCTACATTGGCGATTCGGCAACGTTCAAAATCACCTTCTTCGCTGGAGTAGGTGCGAATGACTTTGCCACGGTTGTCGAGTATTTCGATCTGCAGGCTGTCGGCATCTTCGGGCAACTGGTAGTAAACCGGCAGGCTGTTGGGCGGATTACTACCCTCAAAGTCGTCGCTGCTATAGCCGCCAGATCCCTGCAGCATGGTTATCGTGTCTGGCTGGAACACGCGCAGCTTGTCGCTGGTGGCGTTTTTGCCCTGACGCACCACAAACAGGTCATCCAGCACCCAGTAGGCGCGGCCCTGGGTGGCAACCACCAGCGAATCCTGGCGAATGGTCAGATCGGTAATGGGAACCGGTGGCAGATTCAGTTTCAGCGAGCGCCAATTGGCACCATCATCGTAGGACACAAACATGCCCGCTTCGGTGCCGGCGTAGAGCAGACCCTGCATGCTGGGATCCTCGCGAACCACGCGCACAAAGGTATCGGTGGGCAGGCCCTGGTCCAGCCGCTTCCAGCTCTTGCCGTAATCGCTGGTTTTATAGATGTAAGGGCTGAAATCGTTCAGTTTGAAACCGGCCACAGCAACATAGGCGGTGGCGGGATCGTGCGGGCTGACTTCGATGGCGTTGATGTAAGCCTCGTTGCTGTATTTGCCCTTGTGCGGTGGTGATACGTTCTGCCAGCTCTCACCGCCATTGCGCGTGACGTGCAGATAACCATCGTCCGCACCGGCCCAAATGGTACCCGCTTCATGCGGTGATTCAACGATATAGAACAGCGTGTTGTAGTACTCAGCACCGACATTCTCCGGCGTTAAAGGGCCGCCGTTACGACCCTGCTTTTCCGGGTCATTGCGGGTGAGGTCGGGGCTGATGGCAGTCCAGGTCGTGCCACGGTCGCCGCTTTTGAGAACGTACTGGGTGCCATAGTAAATGGTTGACCAGTCATGCGGTGAGGCCGCGACTGGCGTGTTCCAATTGGTCCGATAGCGCAAGTCTTTGGCGTCTTTGCCAAACATCATTTCCGGGTAGGGAATGATGATGCGGGTCAGTTCGGTGTCGCGGTCATATTCGGTCAGTGTGCCGTTGATGGAGCCCGCATATACCAATCGGGGGTTATCCGGATCGAATGCCACATGCGCGCTTTCACCACCGCCCACATCGTAATAATCTTGAGTGCCGATGCCGCCATACAGGCTGCGGCTGGCAATGGCCACCGTGGTGTTATCCTGCTGCCCGCCATAAATGCGGAAGGGCACCAGGTTATCTGTGGCAACACGATAAAACTGCGCGGTAGGTTGGTTCATGATGGATGACCAGGTTTTGCCGCCATCAAACGTGACCGTAGCACCGCCATCGTTGCCGTTGATCATGTTGTCGGAATCCGCCGGGTTGATCCAGTGATCGTGATGATCGCCGTGCGGCGTGGATATCATGGTCCAGGTTTTGCCGGCATCAATGGATTTATAAAAGCCCGTGTTCAAAACATAGATCGTATTAGGATTAATCGGATCGGCCGCCATGTGGATGTAATACCAGGCGCGCGTGTGCAGAGCACGATGGCCATTGATCAAAGCCCAGCTCTTGCCGCTATCTTCACTGCGCCACAAGCCACCTTTCTCATGTTCGGCCTCGATGATGGCGTAAACGCGCTCCGGTTGTGCCGCTGAAATCGCAATACCAATTTTTCCTATGGTGCCAGGTAATCCACCTTCAAGTTTTTTCCAGCTATCACCTCCATCAGTGCTTTTGAAAATGCCGCCTTCGGTGCCGCCGGATTTGATAAACCAGGGCGTGCGGCCGTGCTGCCACATGGCGGCGTAGAGCGTGCGTGGGTTGGATGGATCCATCACCAGATCGGTGGCACCGGTTTCCGGCCCCACGGGCAACACTTGCTGCCAGCTCAAGCCGCCATCGGTTGTACGATACACGCCACGCTCGTCACTGGGCCCCCAGATCTGCCCTTGTACCGCCACCAGCGCGATATCCGGGTTAGTCGGATGAATCTGGATTTTGGCAATCTGCCCGGCTTTCTCCAGCCCAATGTGTTTCCAACTGGCACCCGCGTCGGTGGATTTCCACATGCCATCACCGTGCGAGGTAGTCACTCCTCGTATGGGTGCTTCACCGGTGCCCACATAAAGCACATTTGGATCGGAGTTGGCAACCGCTACCGCACCGATGGTGCCGACCTTGAAGAATTCATCCGAGATGTTGTCCCAGGTAGTGCCCGCGTTGGTGGTCTTCCATACACCGCCGCCGGTTGCGCCCATGTAATACAGATTGGGCTGGCCGGGAACGCCACTTACTGCAGTAACACGACCGCCGCGCCAGGGTCCGACCAGGCGATACTCCAGGCCTTCAAGGCCATCGCTGGGTTCGGTTGCCTCGGTTGCAGCCTGGGTGCAGGTTGTCAGCCCAATGAACAGAATGGGCAACAGAAAAGGCAGTAAGCGCGCGAGTGTTTGTTTGGAAAATTTACGGATGGGCATATGGGCTTCCTGAAAGAAACAATTAACCGGTCTTGCAGCATACTGAATTCGCTGGCTGGCTGCATCTCCCTTTGCTTTGGTCGCGCGCAAGGCGCGCTCCTACAGCCGACATTCGCGCGCAAGGCGCGCTCCTACAGGACGCCATTTGGATTGGCTGCTGCGGTTTTTACCCGCGATCTGCAAACGGCGCATGGGGTGATTGCCCGCCTCAAAGCCGGGACTTGCTGGATCAATACCTACAACATTACGCCGGTGGAAATGCCCTTTGGCGGCATGAAGCTTTCAGACCTGGGACGGGAAAACACGCGTCATGCCATGGAGCACTACACGCAGTTCAAATCGGTGTAGGTGGAGAGGGGTAAAGTCGAAAACCCCTATTCGGCTGGCTAATAATTCGGCTGACAACTATTGGGAAAATTGCTCCTTTGAAAAATGCCCCTGGCGATGCCGGTTGTACAGCAGAATGTAAATGACCAGGTAGATGGCGATCACCAGCAGGCCTATCCACTCGATTTTCAGCGGCGTGAACTGATACAGCAGAATCAATCCATACATCAGCAGCCAGTTACCGATGATGTAGTTGCGTCGGCCAAAGCGCTCTACGGTAACGTCCAGATTGTCGGAATACAGACGCATCAGCGAATCCAGTGAGTTGATCACAAAAATGACCCCCACCAATACCATGGCCGCATTGAACAGTGGTGAAATGGCAACGGAGTTGAGGTAGTAGTAATACAGCACCGAGAACCAGATGGATATGGGTATCGAAGGAAGAATCAGCAGTGCCAGCAGCAGTTGCCAGGTCTTAAGATCGCCCACGAACCGCGAAACAAATTGGCCGATCATGATGCTCCAGGAAAACCACCAGAACAGATAGAAGGCATGGTAATCGGTGATCGGCATGACGAACTGCCGAATGTTGGTGAAATAACTGCCGATTTCCGCATAGAGGTCAAAAAATCCGCTCATACCCATGCCTGAATTCAGCCACATCAGCGCAATCAGTAAAAAGAACAGCCAGGTGGATGCCAGGCTGAGCAATTTTACGAAACTGATATCCGTACTGGAAATAACGGCGCACAACACCACCACTGCCACCAGGCCATAGCGCACCGGCTCGCTGATGCCCTGCACATAATTGGGCAGATAGCTTAAAAACAGAAAGCCGGTGAATGCACAGGTGCCGATAACCACGCAATTGTTTACAAAGCGAATGAGCGGAATCTGAAACAGTTTTACTTTCGGCTCAATCACACAGAAATAGAAAGTGGTGAGGAAGTAAAAAACCCACACCAGAAAACCCCAGAAACCAAACTCGATGGCCAGCGGACTGGCAAACTGGTAAGGCGCTTCGCTGGCATAAACCGGGAACTCGGTGAGCGGAAACATGATCAGCCCCACGTCCAGGCCGGAGGTGAACAGAATGGCCAGGAACGCAAACAGGGAGGTCGGCATGGCACCGCTGATGCGCTGTTTGCGCCACACCACAACAATCACCAGCGAGGTGAGCAGGGTGATCACGATGGCGATGCTGAGAATGATTTGCATCAGTGGGGGTTTCCCTTCGGGCTGACATCAACAGTCGATTCGGGAGTTACAGAGGACTTTACCCAGACCGGATTGCTCAGCAGAAATTTCACCAAGGCGTCTTCAGCCAGCAGGCTGTACCAGGTGTTTTCACCAGGTTGTACCTTGAACATGACGTCAGTGAGCTCGGCTACATTCGCAAAATCCTGAGTTTGCATATGCAGCCCACGCTCCACCAGTGTTACGCGGCGCAGGCCGTTGACAGCCAGATCGGCCGCGGTGATTTCCACCAGGTCAAAGGCATTGCTGTAACCACCCCGAACGCCACCCTGCTCGTCGGAATGAAAATAGCCGTAGGCCATATACGGATGATTGATCTGCACCACATCAGCACCTATGCGGCGCGCTTCGCCAAAAATCACCTGCACCTCGGAACTGTCGACATCGATGTCGATAATGCCGCCGCGCGGCACGCCCCAGGGCGGTGTGGTGTTCACCGCAAATGCCACCGCCATTTTGCTGTTGATCAGCGTGATGTCATGTGCGCCCTGGCCGGTGCCTTCGGGTATGGGCGAGGGGCTAATCACCACACGAACTTCGCCAGCAGTTTCCGCCTGTATGGAGTTCCAGGTCAGCATGCAGCAGAGCAGCGTCAGATTGCGCAGTCGAGTCACAATTCACCTCCTAAAGGCCGCTGTGCCCGGCCCGGTCGTTGCCGGGTTTGCCATTGCTCATCAATCCAGACAGCTGCTGTGGCCTGCGGCAATGGCTGCCTGCCAAGAATCAGGTCCGCCGCTTTCTCAGCCAACATGATGGTGGGCGCATTCAGGTTGCCATTGGTCAGAGTAGGCAGAATGGACGAATCAACCACACGCAATTGGCCAATTCCCCGTACCCGACACTGCGGATCAACCACCGCCAGGGCGTCATCCTTCGCACCCATTTTGCAGGTCCCTGCCGGGTGATAAGCACTTTCAACCTGACCGCGCACCCAGGCGTCGATCTGCTCATCGGTTTCAATGCCGCTGCCGGGCTGAATCTCAGCGCCTCGATACGCATCCAGGCCCGCCTGGGCGAGGATTTCGCGGGTCAGCCGAATGCACTGTCGCCACTTTTCGATGTCCTCAGGATGCTGCAGATAATTAAAACGAATGGCCGGCTTGGACGCCGGATCATCATCGCGTATCCGCACCGTACCCCGACTTTTGGGTTTGTTAGGCCCCACATGCACCTGAAAGCCGTGGCCTTTGACCGCTGATTGCCCGTCATAACGCATGGCGGCAGGCAGAAAGTGATACTGGATATCCGGCCATTTCTGTCCGGCAGCGGAGCGAATGAAGGCGCAGGACTCAAAATGGTTGGTACTACCCAGTCCATCCTTGCGTAGCAGCCAGCGCGCTCCGATCAAGGCTTTGCTGAACAGGTCCAACTTGCCGTTCAGGCTGATGGGCTGCGTGCACTCATACTGAAAATAGACCTCCAGGTGATCCTGCAGGTTTTCACCCACTCCTGCCAACTCATGCCTGGGCGTAACCCCGGCATTCTGCAGCACGGCTTTGGGCCCAATGCCAGAGCGCTGCAATACGGTTGGCGAACCAATCGACCCCGCACAACAAATGATTTCCTTGCGGCAGTTCGCCCGTTGCAGCCTACCTTTGTGTAAATATTCAACCGCAGTTGCCTGCTTGCCCTGCAGAACTATCTTTTGAGTCAGCGCCTGAGTAATCACTCGCAGATTCTTGCGCTTGCGCGCGGGCCGCAGATAGGCCAGTGAAGTGGAACACCGGACACCGTCTTTGACTGTCATTTGCATGGGCCCAAAGCCTTCCTGCTGATAACCGTTGTAATCCGCAGTGGTCGGATAACCCGCATCCAGTCCGGCCTGGATAAAGGCCTGATACAGCGGGTTCAGCTTCATGTCGTTACCGCCGCAGGTGGCCAATGGCCCTTCGCCACCGCGGTACTCATCGGTGCCGCCTGACCAGCTTTCAGCACGGCGGAAATAGGGCAGGCAATCCGCATAGCCCCAATTGGCTGCTCCCAGCGCTTCCCATTCATCAAAGTCGCAGGCATGGCCACGCACATAAACCATGCCGTTGATAGAAGATGAGCCGCCCAGTACCTTGCCACGCGGACAATGCAGTACCCGATTGTTTGCGTGAGCTTCGGGTTCAGTTTCGAAAAACCAGTTGAAGCGCGGGTTGTTCATCGGGTACGACAAAGCCGAGGGCATGCGTATCATCAGGTTGTTGTCGCTGCCGCCCGCTTCCAGCAACAACACCGAGTGTTTGCCAACCGCGCTTAAGCGGTTGGCCAGCACACAGCCAGCAGAGCCAGCTCCGATAATCACGTAATCGAAGGTGTCGGTAAGCTCAGCACTCATGCGCTGATGGCTCTGGAGGCCTGCAAGTGTGCTTTGCCGGGTGTAGTGCCATAGATATCCTTGTAGTTTCTGTTCAATTGCGCCCCCGAAGCGAAGCCAGTCAGTTCGGCAATATCCGCCAGGCTCGTGCGGGTTTGTTGCATCAGCTCGCGTGCGCGTTGCAGCCTGATCTGCAGATAATGTCGGCTGGGTGTACACAGTAAATAGCGTTGGAACAAGCGTTGCAACTGGCGGCTGGACAGCCCAACAAATTGCGCCAGCTCTTCCTGGCTGATGGGTTCGCGAATATTCGCTTCCATGAATTCCACCGCCAACACCAGCTTACCGGAGTGTTGCCCCGCTACATGCCTGAGCGGCACCTTTTGCCGGTCATCGGCACGGCGTATGCGTTCATACATGAACTGCTCAGCGACGGCTGCACTGACCGGGCTGCCGCAACGATTCGCAATGAAGTGCAGCATCATGTCCACCGGCGTGGTACCGCCAGAGCAGGTGTAGCGATCGCGATCAATGGAAAACACGCTGCGGCTTACCACCAGATGTGGGAACTCGTTGTTCAGTGCAGCCATATTCTCCCAGTGTGTGGTGCAGCGATAGCCATCCAGCAGCCCCGCTTTGGCCAGCGCATAACTGCCGGTGCACAATGCGCCCAGGGCCAGCTTTTTTCGGGCAGCCAGTTTGAGCCAGTTCACCACCGCCGAGCTGACATGGTCCTCGACATTAAGCCCGCCACAGACAATGATGGCATCAAGTTCGTCCAGCGCCGTCTTGTGCTCAATCGCGCCATCCACATTGATGGACAGGCCATCACTGGCCACCATTGCGGCCCCGGTTTCTGAGAATATTTTCCAGGTATAATGTTCCTGCTGGCAAACTCGATTGGCCATACGCAGAGGTTCGATGGCAGAGGAAAGCGAAATCAGCGTGAATTCATCGAGCAGCAGAAAGCCGAAACGAGCCGGTGATGCACTGTTCGGTTTTGCGCTCATTAATACGGGGTATTCACTAAATCATTCAAGTCTGGGGCCAGGTTTGGGGATGTGTTTTTGAATGCGTGCTTCAAGTTGTTGACCGAGATGATCGGCTTCCTTGGCGGCCAGCAGTGGCTTTAATTCTTCTCTGATCAAATCAAGGTCAAGGTTGCCCCCCTGGCGCTCAAGGATGCTGGTAACGTCAGCCCAATCTTTGTCGCGTGCAGCAAATACCTTCATGATCACAAGGTCTTCGGCCGAGCATGTCCGCAAACTATGGGCTTCATCCATCGCCCACAGGCTGGATCGTTCTATTACGCGAGCCTCGTAGGGCAGGCCAGCCAGTACAACATCGATGCCTATGTCATCTCCAGACTTGAGCAACACGACGCGGGTGCGAATGGCAAACTCTTCTGCATCTTCGATGCGTGCCGATAATTGTTTAAGCAAGCCTTGAATGGCAGCAGATTCTGCGCCTTGTTGCACCAATACCGAGAAATCTGCGTCTGCGGTAAAGCGGGGCTCCCCCCAGCGCTGAACGGCCAATCCCCCAATAGCACAATGCGGCAGCTTGATTGCCAGGCAGACGCTCTGCGCTTCCAGTGCAGCCTCGAAGATGGGTCCAAGGCTCATAATCCTGAGATTTTTAATTCCACGAAGTTCGGCTCACAACGGTTCTTTACGTAAACGATCAAAAGCCAATTGCTGTTCGACCAGCCCGCTACTCACGCACAGTTTGCTTGCCAAGGCATTTTTGGAAATCTTAGAAAATATTAGTGCTGATTGCTGCTCAGTCATTTCCCTGAGTGCCTTCAGCCGAATGATGTCCAATTCCGCATTGGCGCGTTGCCACACATTCACCAAGGTCGACGCATCAGACTTTGACAAACTTTCCGATTGCTTTTTCATGGTGAGATTCTACTCTTTCACTAATGCAGCTACTACCTTGCCTGTTCTTGATGAATGAGGTGAGTCAGCAGGTCGCAGATAGTTTGTTTCCTTGGTGCGGAAGTCTGCAAACTTTGCTGCAGCAACTGATTGCATAGAAGGTCAATTTACCCTGGTTAAAAATTTCGGCCTTCCATAAATCGAGAGATTAATCAGCCTGCTGGGCTATGAGAGCTACACAGCTTTACAGCCAGATACCGGACTTTCTGGCTGGTGGCAGCTTACTCCCGCCATAACAGCGCCTCCACCACAATATGGCTATCCATCGATTCGCCATACCACTGCGGAATGGGTGTTTTCGAGGTGATGCTGACAGCCCTTTGTTGATTGCGGGTTTTGATCTCCATCGCGTTGCCGCGGAAACGTGACTCCGGGCAATCCGGTATGGGTGCACCGTTGGGCAGGGAGAAATTGAAGTTGCCCTGGTCGTCTGTTTTCAATCCGAAACCTTCTTCATGAACCAGCCGATGGTGGCGGCGGCAGAGCAACACGAGGTTTTCCATCGAAGTTTCACCCCCATCCGCCCAGTGCACCACGTGATGGGCATCGACAAACCGCGTGCAGGAACAACCGGGGAAGCGGCAACCCCCGTCGCGACGCTGCAGAGCGCGGCGAATGGCGGGTGGAATGCTGCGGGTTTTGCGGCCTACGTTCAGAGGATAGCCATTTTCCTTCTCATGCCAGTGCACCACCGAGCAATCGCAACTCAGGCGCCTGGAAGTTTCCGCGGAAACGTGGCCGGAGTGACTGTGACCAGGGTCTTCCACCTCGGA
>JAWXBM010000083.1:0-20641 GCA_034440115.1 Lysobacterales bacterium
TGACGAAGTTAGTCCGTCATGCCGGACTTGATCCGGCACCCAACTGCCGTTGGGTGGCTGGATCCCGGATCTCCGCTACGCTCCGTCCGGGATGACGAAGTAGTACGACTGGATCCCGGCTCCCCGGATCGAGCCCGGGGCAAGCGGGGGCCGGGATGACGAATAAAGGCCGGAATGACGAATGAGTACGAATGGGCCCCGGCTCCCCGGATTGAGTCCGAATTGAGCCCGGGACAAGCGGGGGCCGGGGTGACGGAGGGGCTGGCACTCAGCCTGTTGCGCTTTTTCAGGAGTTGTTTTTGGGCTTGTCCGCCACGTTGTCGCGCAGGTAAACCGCCTGCGCCATGGCTGCGGGCAAAGGTTGATGATGTTGCAACCATTGCTGCGCCAGCGATAACAGGGCTTCAGCTGAAGGCAGCAAACCCTCGTACACCGCCAGGGCTTTTTCAGCCAGTGCGTCAAGCTCCGCAAACCGACCAAAAGCCGAACCTGCCATTACCGTGTTAATGGTATCAGCCACCCTCACCTGCTCCGGCGCCGTCACGGCTTCCTCGCAAATGGGCAGCAACTCACCCGCATCATTGCGCTTGAACTGGCCATGAAATACTTCACCCATGCGCGCATCCATGGCGACCAATATGGTTTGGCCCGCTGCGGCTTCAACCTGTTCTGCCACGGCTGCCAAAGACGACAGCGGTATCACCGGCATTTCAACGCCCCAGGCCAGGCCTTGCACCGCACCAATACCAATGCGCAGGCTGGTAAAACTGCCGGGGCCGCGACCAAACACAATGGCGTCCAGATCCTTCAACTTGCCCTCTGCTTCGCTCAGCAATTCGCGCACCCAGGGCAGTAACAGCTCGGCATGTTGCAGCGGTGCTTGCTGATGGCGCGTATACACCACTTCATCCCATTGCAGCGCAACCGAACAGGCTTCGCTGGAGGTTTCAAGCGCCAGTAATCGTGTTGGCGATCTCTTTGGTAATTGTTCAGCCAATTGATTTGCCAATTGATTTAGTGGTCGTGTCACGCAGAAAAGCCTCCACTTCATCCTGGTCACCAGCCTCGCGCATGGGCGGCAGACTGGAACGAAAAACTGAGCCGTATGATTTCGTGCTCAGCCGGACATCACAAATCACCAACACACCCTTGTCATTCACATCGCGGATCAATCGACCCGCACCCTGCTTCAGCGCAATCACCGCCGCTGGCAAATACAGCTGCATAAACGGGTTGCCGCCACTGCGGCGCATTTGCTCGCTGCGCGCTTGCATCACCGGGTCGTCCGGCGCAGCAAAGGGTAGCTTGTCGATCATAACCAGAGAGAGCGCTTCACCAATCACGTCCACGCCTTCCCAGAAACTGGCGGAACCCAGCAACACACCATTGCCTGAATTGCGGAATTCTTCCAGCAATAAGCTGCGCGGCTTCTCACCCTGCACAAACAAGGGGAAATCCACTCGATCAGCCAGCAACGCAGCCGCTTCGCGCAACGCACGGTGCGAGGTGAACAGCAAAAATGCCCGGCCCTGGCTGGCTTCCAGCAAGGGCACGGCGATATCCAGCAAGCGCGGCACAAACTGTGGGTCGCGCGGTTCGGGCAATTCACTGGGTAACCACAACAAAGCGTGATTGGGATAATCAAACGGCGAATCCAGCAGCAAGGTCTCGGCATCCTGCAAGCCCAGTTGCCGCGTGAAATGGCTGAAATCACCCCCTACTGCCAGCGTAGCCGAAGTAAACAGCCAGGTAGCATCATTGTTGGCGCGATAGGCACCGAACTCATTGGCCACATCCAGCGGTGTGATGTGCAGCGCGAAACCACGGCCGCGACGTTCAAACCAGCGCACTTCGGATTTACTCGCATCGGCATCGAAGCGGTCCAGGCAAGCCTGGGTTTGATGCAGGCGTTCGATGTTGTTGTCCATACCACGCGAACTACCCTCCAGCGCTGCGGTGGCAGCAGCGAGTTCGGCAACGGCGCTATCCAGCCCTTGCAAAGCCAGGCGTACGGAATCATCACCCAGCAACTCTTGCCAGGAACCCCGCTCTTCCGGCCGCACGGCCATAGCCAGAGACAACTCTTTCAGTTTTTGCTGGCACTCATCCAGCGGGTCCTTGATCACGCCCAGCGCACCGGTAATTTCACCACACTCCGCCAGGAAATCGCGGCACAGATCTTCCACCGCACGGCTGGAAAGCGTCTGGCTGAAAAATTGCGCAGCGGTTTCCGGCGCCAGATGCGCTTCATCGATGATAAAAGCAGATGCTCCCGGCAACACTTCGCCAAAGCCGCTCTGCTTGATGGCCATGTCGGCGAATAACAAATGATGATTCACCACCACCACATCCGCATCCTGTGCTTCGCGGCGTGCCCTGACGACAAAACACTCATCAAAACGCGGGCATTCTGCACCCAGGCAATTATCCGGCGTTGAAGTCACCAGCGGCAGCAAGCCACTAGCATCTGAAATCACTGGGGTGATGGTCAGGTCACCGTCTTTGGTTCGATGGGACCAGTTGCGCACTGCTGCCAACTCGGTAACGGCTTCGCGACTGGGCAGGCGACCATCAGTGACCGCCAGGTCCATGCGGTGCAGGCAAAGATAATTGGCCCGGCCTTTCAACAAAGCGGTTTTGACTTTCAAACCCAAGGCCTGCACCACCAACGGCAGATCACGGAAGTACAACTGATCCTGCAGAGTCTTGGTACCGGTGGAAACAATGCAACGCTGGCCGCTTTGTATTGCCGGCACTAAATACGCCAGCGTTTTTCCGATACCGGTACCCGCTTCGACCACCAACTCTCCAGAACTTGAAGTTTCCTGCGCCAGCAAGCGCTCTACCGCTGCAGCCATGCGAATCTGCTCCTGGCGTGGCGCAAAGCCCGGCAACAGATTGGCGAATGGACCTTCCATCCCCAGCACCTGAGCGCTGCGACTGTCGGTGGCTGGCAAGTTATCGGAGTTCAAAATTTTGGCGGCTCAGTAGTAGTGAGTTCAAAAACTACGAACCTGGAAGCGGTGAGTTCAATAGCTTTGCGGCGGCTGATTATTACAATCATTGGCACGCACCTCGGCTTTGTTGGCGCTGCGCGAGTCGCCCAGTGCTGCCTGCGCCACGCTCATGGTGCGCCAATTGCGATTGCACAATTCGCCCACGCGCGGACCGGAATCGTAAGAGCGCGAAGCAAAATTCAAAGCCTGCTGGTAATCCTTGTTGTGCAACTGTATTTCCGCCATACGTTGCAACAACTCCGGATCGCGTGGCTGAATGCGCAAAGCGCGCTCAATGGAAACGGCCGCGGCATTGTAATCACCGGCCGTTTCAGCCTCCTCCGCCTGTTTCAGCAATGCTTTCACAGCAGGATTCTGTAAGGGAAACACCTGCACTCCACCGCGTTGTTGTTGTGCTGGCTCGCGGACTTTTTCCTGCACTGTCCGGTCTTGCTCTGCCGGAGACTGGGTGGCCCCGGGAGGCGGTGGTGGCGGTTGCCGGGCAGCACAGGCGGCCAGAAACAACAGGCTGAGCAGTGCTGACAAACGCAGCAGCTTGAGGCTTATACATGCAATTGAGTTTTTCAATCTTTTCTTCCTGCCCATTTTTTCCAGAAGGATTTATCATCTTTCTCATTCAACGCCGCCAGACAGGTACTGACCCGTTCCGGTTCCGAACCGCTGACAAAAGGTACTTGCCCAGCTCCCGGGCAATTCTCATCGGTGACCGCGGACTCCACGGCATCTACCCATAACCAGTAGGCCCCATCCGGCATACGCAGGTCTACCGGTTCCAGCGGTAATTCACGGAACAATCGGGCCCATACCCGCATCGCCGCATTGCTACCGGTCACACGGGCCGGTTGATTGTCATCCCGCCCAACCCAAGCCACACCGATGCGGTCGCGAGTATAGCCGACGAACCAGCTATCCCGTTTGTCATTGGTGGTACCAGTCTTGCCAGCAATCGCGATTTCGCTGCCCAGCAAACCCGGTAAGGCCTTGGCGGTGCCGCGTTCGACGACCTGCGTCAGCGCATAGTTCAACACACCTATGGCTTCACGATTGGGTTGCGGCATCAGGCGTAAAGGATAGCGCACCAGTTCACCACCTTGCTGGGTCTGTACAGCGGTCACAGCGCGCAGTGGCACACTGTAGCCACCGGCTGCCAATGACTGATAAATCTGCGTCACTTCCAGCGGTGTCAGCTCAACGGCTCCCAGAAAAACGGATGGCACTGGCATAACATCGGTGGATATCCCCAACTGCTCCAGTTTCAGCAGCAATTGTTTCACTCCGACTTTCAGTCCCAGTTGCACCGTGGCCTGGTTGTAAGAGTTGGCTAATGCATCCAGCAGGCTGATGGTGCCGTGCGAGCGATTGTCATAATTCTGCGGACTCCAGTTGCTACCATCCGCCTGGCGCAACACCACCGGCTCATCCTCGATCAGGGTCAACAGGTTAAAGCTGGCCGGATATTCCAGCGCCAGCAGATAAACCAAGGGCTTGATCACCGAGCCGATTTGACGCCGTGCACGCAGGGCCCGATTGAAGCCTTCCCGGCCCGGATAACGATCACCTACCAGGGCGCGGATCTCGCCACTGGACACATCGGCCAGCACCATGGCGCCCTGTAGTTCCGGCGGCAAGCCCGCTTCTTGCAACTGTTTCAGACCATCCGTCACAGCCCGCTGGGCTTTTTCCTGTTCCGACGGTGACAACGTGGTGAAGATACGCAGACCTTCGGTTTTCAGGTCTTCTTCACGGTAAACCTGCGCCAGGTGGTCGCGCACCAGTTCGATAAAGGCGTTATAGCGCGCATGGCCGGATTGCGGCTCAGCGGTGACATCCAGTGGCTGGCTGGCGGCCTGTTCAGCTTCTGCTTCGGTCAATATGCCGGTCTCGGCAAACATGCCCAGTACCAGGTTGCGGCGTTGCAGCGCTCGTTCTGGGTTACGCCTGGGGTTATACATGGACGCCCCGCGCACCATGCCCACCAGCAGGGCAATATGCTGCGGCTCCAGCCGCTCCAGGGGCTGGCCAAAATAAAACGTGCTGGCACGGCCAAAGCCGTGAATCGACAAAGAGCCCTGCTGCCCCAGGTAGACTTCGTTGAGATAGGCTTCAAGGATTTCCGCCTTATCGTAATGCCACTCCAGCGACACCGCCATGATGGCTTCGTTGAGCTTGCGGATCAGGGTGCGGTCATCATTGAGAAAATAGTTCTTCACCAGTTGCTGGGTCAGAGTGCTGCCACCTTGCACCGTCTTGCCGGCCCGCAGATTGGCAAAGGCCGCCCGCGCAATGCCACGGAAATCCAGCCCGGGGTGAGTCTTGAAGTTACGGTCTTCCACCGCCTGCAGGCCCATCACTAACAAAGGCGGCGCATCTTCCAGCCGCACCAGGCTGCGATCCTCCTGGTGTAATGGGTAAATCGAAGCAATTTCAGCCGGCTCCATGCGCAGCAGATCGATACTGTTGCCGCTGTCAGCATCGCTGAGCGCGCCGATCACTCCGGAATCCAGCCGCAATTTCAGGTGCCGGGCAGACTCCTCACCTTCAGCAAAACGAAAGGCGCGGCGGTGAATTTCAAACTGGCGACCGGAGACTTGGTAACTGCCCGGTTTGGGCGTCTGGTCGGTTTTGCGGTAACCGGCAGCTTTGAGTTCTGTTTCGAGGTCTACCGGGGAGATAGTCAAACCCGGATACAACTCCAGCGAACGGGCATAAACTCGGCTGGGCAGATCCCATTTTCGGCCTTCGAATTCGGTGGTCACCTGGTGGTTGAGGTACAGGGTCCAGGGCGTCAACAAGCCCAGGCCTACACCGGTCAGCAGCAGAAACAATCGCCAGAAAAACCCGAACCAGCGACGCCCGGATTTCTCTTTGGACGCTTTCGCAGGTTTTTTCGCGATGTTGCGTCGCTGTGCCGTCAGTTTTTCCATGTTTCATTGTAATCCGCTCGCCGGGTGACATCACTCCGGCCTTTGACCATAATGGCGTGCCTAGGCCTGAAAATTCGCCCAAAATGCTGGGCACATTCTATCGACCCTGGCTGCATAATATGCCACTAATTCGGCGACAAGACCCTGCTCATGACACCCAGTACTGCCGCAAAATCACCCGCTCAATCAGGCACAGGGAAAGCCTCAAAGCCCTTGATCTGGCTATGGGACAGCCCGATTGCCGACTTGACTGCAAATATTGAAAAACGCGTGACGGCGTTAGGTGCTGAGGCATGGATTCCACAAGCAGGACAGAGTTCTGCCCGAATTGGCCCGATTCTGGCCGAATTCAACCGTCAACAACCGGATAAGGGCCTGTTACTGCTCAGCCGTGATTGTCCGCTGCTGCCGCAGCAGTTCGAAAATCTGCGAATTTGGCTGGAACAACAAGATGGCGCTGTTGCGCTGACCGCCTTGAGCAACAGCCAACCTCGCTTCAACCCATTCCACAATCTGGCGGCGGATGGGCTTGAAAATACCGTCACTGAGCCTGCTGAGTTGGTCAGCACCCTGGCCACCGGCAGGCTGTATCCCGCTGACAGCTGGCCACAACATCTGGTTTACCTGAACCCTGCAGCGCTGGATTTACTGGCCAGCACTGACACCTCCAACGATACCGCTCTGGCTTGTCTGCAAGACAACGGCGGCCAGTTACTGCTTTGTGACAACTTATTCATTCACGACAGCAAACGCGATTTATTCACTCAGGCCAAACTGGAACATCATGAGCAGGCCCAGGCTCCAGCCTGGAGCGCCCTGAGTGCCAGGCTGGCCGACTGGCTGCACCAGTCAGCACCCATATCCCTGGCTCAAAATCCTGAGCAGCCTGCCACATTGCATATCACCCACAGTTGGGGCGGAGGGGTGGCCCGTTGGGTAGATAATCTGATCGAAGCCGATGCAATTGGCCGGCATCTGCAGTTACGCTCGGAAAGTGCCGAATCCGGCCAGGGGGCCGGACAGATGCTGGCACTTTATGCCGGCAACGACCTGACCACTCCGATCGCCAGTTGGTGGCTGCAGCCCGCCATTCGATCCAGCCTCGACCAGCACCCCTTTTACCCGCAGATTCTGCAATACATTCTGCAGCGCTACCGGATCGGTCGGGTGATGGTTTCCTCACTGGTTGGCCACAGCCTGGATGCTTTGCGCAGCGGCTTGCCCACCGTGCAGGTTTTGCACGACTACTTCCCGCTGTGGCCGTTGCTGGGAGTGAACCCACTACCCTATCTGGACACGGTCGAGCCAAACCAGTCGCCACTGGCACGGGCGATGAACGAACACAGCTTGCTGGCAGATTTTGGTGTCCGCGATGCCGCAGCCTGGCAACAATTAGCCCAGCGCTGGCGGCAGACCCTGAGTGAACAACAGGTACGCCTGGCAGCACCCAGCCAATCCGTGGTGAATTTACTGCACCGCCTGGACAGTAACTGGAACGCTGCGGATATTCAGGTTATTCCCCACGGCTTGGCAGCATTTGCCGACACCGCACCCGTGGTGCCGAAAGAGCGGCACGATGGACGCTTGCGACTGGTTATTCCCGGCAGCATGCAGCAGGGCAAGGGCCAGGCTTTGTTACTCAAAGCGCTACCCGAACTTACCAAGGTCGCCCAGGTTTACCTGTTGGGTACTGGCAAGGAAGGCGAAGCCTTCTTTGGCCACGCAGGCGTAAATGTCATCCTCAAATACCAGCGTGAAGATTTGCCCGGCATATTGCGTGAAATAGGTCCTCATATGGCTGCCCTGCTATCCGTTGTGCCGGAGACTTTCAGCTATACCTTGTCGGAAATGCGCCAACTGAATATTCCGCTGCTGGCCACGCGGGTGGGCAGCCTGGCCGAACGTATTGAGAATGACAAAAGCGGCTGGCTGATCGATACGGATGCCGCCGCGTTGGTGAGCAAGCTTCAGCAGTTGGCGCAGCAGCCAGACAAGCTGGCTGCCATGCGAACAGCCTTAAGCCGCGAGCCCGGATTCAGCACCACTGAAATGCTGCAGCAATATCAACAGCTATGTCCCGTAACAGAGCCGTCAGAGATCGCGCCGGAACCGTCCAGCCTGGAAGAGTTGCAATCGGGTGCCGCGCAATTGCACGCCGCTACGCTCAGCATTCACAAACACCGACTGGAACAACAGGTTACTGAACTTCAGGCTGAAGTCGACAAGCGCACCGACTGGGCGCGTGAGCGTGAAGCGGCCTTGCAGGCTGAACAACGCAATCGCGATCTTTGGGCCGCCAGCGTCAAACTGGAAATCGAAACCCTGACCGATACCATAAGCAAAGAACAGCAACGAATTGTTCAGCTACAAGCGGAGCAAGAAGCCCAGCAAGAACTTTACACTGAACTGCGCCAGCAATTTGACACGCTACAAGTACTTTACGCTCATCTGCGCCAGCAGTTTGACACGGTACTGGCCAGTTCATCATGGCAGCTGACCAAACCCCTGCGCGCCGGTCGGCGCTTGCTGGCCAACTTGCAGCGGGCGCGGGCCTGGAATCCTTTGCGCTGGCCTTTGTTGTTATCGCAAGCCGTGCGCACCATCAGCACCGCCGGGCTGCGCGGTGCTCTGGTGAGAGCGCAACTCTCGCCGCAGCAAAACAGCGAACCCAGCTCTGCCCTGGATTATTCGCTGGAGGTCATCGGTGATCCACAAGCACCGGCCAGCCTGCCGCAGCACGATCAACCGCGGGTGTCGATCATCATCCCGGTGTTCAACAAATGGACTTACACCGCCGCCTGCCTGCGCTCTCTGGCTGGCACGAAAAACCGGGCAAACTTTGAAGTCATCCTGGTAGATGATCACTCGAGTGATGAGACTGCCGAACTGGCTGCAGCCGTTGCCGGACTGCAGTATTTACGCAACGCCAAGAACCTCGGCTTTGTCGGCAGTTGCAATCGCGGCCTGCAAGCTGCCAAAGGTGAATACACAGTATTGCTGAACAACGACACCCAGGTTCTGGACGGCTGGCTGGATGCCTTGTTGGATACTTTTGATCAGTTTCCCGACACCGGCCTGGTGGGTGCACAATTGCTTTATCCCGATGGCAGTCTGCAGGAAGCCGGCGGCATCATATTCAATGATGGTTCTGGCTGGAACTATGGCAAGCACGATGATGCCGATAAGCCGGAATACCAGTACCTGCGCGAAGTGGATTATTGCTCCGGCGCCTGCATCATGTTGCGCACCCATCTGTTCCGCGAATTGAATGGCTTCGATGCACGTTACGCACCGGCGTATTACGAAGATACCGACCTGGCCTTTCGCGTGCGCGAGGCCGGGCTGAAAGTGCGTTATCAGCCGGCGGCGCGCATCATTCATCATGAAGGCATCACGTCCGGAACCGATCTGAACAGCGGCGCCAAACGTTATCAGGGTGTGAATCGCAGCAAATTTCTGCAGCGCTGGCAGGATGAACTCGCAGCTTATCCCTCACCCATCGTTAACCCGGACGACCAGCGACAAATACGCAAGGCTCGCGACCACCGTTTAAAAGGCCGGGTGTTGATCATTGACGCCTATACGCCCGAGCCCGATCAGGATTCGGGCAGTTTGCGTATGACCTATCTGTTCGAGTGTTTACAACAACTGGGCTATGGCGTGAGCTTTTTCGCCGATAACCGCGGTTTTGCCGGGAAATATTCCACAGCACTGCAGGCAGCCGGCGTGGAAGTATTGTTCAACCCCTGGATTGCTTCATTGCAGGACTTCTTCCGCGAGCGCGGAGCAGAATTTGCTTTCGTGGTCGTGAGCCGACACTACGTAGCAGCCAACTATTTAACCCTGGTGCGGAAATATTGCCCGCAGGCCAGGTTCATTTTTGACACGGTGGATCTGCACTATCTGCGTGAGGAACGGCTGGCTGAGCTGGAAGACAGCTTGCCGCTGCGGCGGGTAGCGGCGCAGACCAAGCGTTCCGAGTTGTCGGTGATACGCCAGTCCGATGCCACGATGGTAGTCAGTCCGGTGGAACAACAAGTGCTCCAGCAGGAATTGCCGCAATCCCGCATTGAAATCCTGTCGAATATTCACCGCGTGGACGGCTGCCAGGCGGGTTTTGCCGAGCGCAAGGATCTGTTCTTCGTCGGCGGCTACCAGCACCCGCCCAATATCGATGCTGCGGTGTGGTTTGTCAGCAGTATCTGGCCGCTGGTGCAACAACAACTACCCGGTGTGCAGTTCCATTTGATTGGCAGCAAGGCACCGGAGTGGATCAAGAGCCTGCACGGCAATGGTGTCATTTTCCATGGCTTTGTAAATGACCTGAATCCCTGGATTGATGGCTGTCGGCTGGCGGTTGCACCCTTGCGCTATGGGGCGGGCGTCAAGGGCAAGGTGAATATCAGCATGAGCCGCGGCCAACCGGTAGTGGCTACACCGACTGCCGTAGAGGGTTTGCATGCCCGCGTGGGCGAAGATGTGCTGGTAGCAGAAAGCGCTGAAGATTTTGCTGCAGCCGTGGTACGGCTGTACCAGGATCAGGCGCTATGGGAAAAGTTATCTGTGGGCGGACTGCAAAACGTGCAGCAATATTTCTCTCCAGATACCGCCAGAAGGCAGTTGGCGAGGCTGTTGGACTCATTGTAGGAGCGCGCTCTGCGCGCGATTAACGGCTAATTCAATCGGCCGCAAAGCGGCCTCCTACAACGGGACAATCAATTATCAATTGCCCTATCGCGCGCAAAGCGCGCTACACCTCGGCTAATCGCCGAGCCTCCAGCACATTGGGCACACTGTTGATGCGGTTCAATAAATCGCTGAGCTGTTCGTAATCCCTGACCCGCAAACTCAGCCGAATGGTGACCTCATCGGTGGCTTCATCCAGCCTGCTGGACGTATCGGTTACCACTGCATCCGAGCTGGCAAACACATTTGACACATCGCGCAATAGTTCGCGGCGGCTGAAGGCACGGATCAGCACCTGCACCGGATAACGCATAGCGGGTTTACTACCCCAATTTACCCGCAACAAACGCGGATTGTTTTCCTCGTTCCAACGCACCGCCTGACGGCAATCTTCCCGATGGACAGTGACACCACGCCCGCGGGTGATATAGCCCACCACCGGATCACCCGGCACAGGTTGGCAACATTTGGCCATGCTGGTCACCAGGTTGCCGACACCTTCGATGGTCAAATCATCCGGGCTTTGCGGCGCTGCATTGCGTTGCCGCATCGGCGTGCGCGTTAACGAATCCAACCCAACCGGGGCAGTCTGCTCGCCGCGCAATCGCTCCATGGTGCCCACTACCTGCCCCACCGTCAGATCGCCGCTACCCACCGCTACAAACAACTCTTCCACACTGGTATGGCCGAAACGCTGCGCCACCGGCAGCAGATTCCGGCTGTCCAGGCCCATTCGTTTGGCTTCAGCTTCTACCGACTCACGCCCGGCCTGCAGGTTATCGTCGCGGCTTTCTTTCTTGAACCATTGCCGCACTTTGCTGCGCGCACGCGCGGCCTTGATATAACCCAACCGCGGATTCAGCCAGTCACGGCTGGGGCTGGGGTGCTTGCCGGTCAGAATCTCCACCCGGTCGCCGGTGTTAACCACCTGCTTGAGCGTAACAATGCGGCCGTTGACCTTGGCACCGCGGCAGCGATGGCCTACTTCGGTGTGCACGTGGTAAGCAAAATCCAGCACGGTTGCACCCGCCACCAGGTCAACTACCTGGCCTTTGGGCGTGAGCACATAGATGCGCTCTTCGGAAGTTGCCGAGTGGAAACTTTCCAGCAGGCTCTCATCATCCAACTCATCTTCCGAGGCTTCCAGCAGTTGCCGCATCACGGCAATTTTCTTTTCAAAGCCCGGATCAGATGGACCACCTTCCTTATAACGCCAGTGCGCAGCTACGCCGAGCTCGGCGTGTTCATGCATGGCCTGGGTGCGTATCTGCACTTCAACCGCACGGCCTTCCTCATCCGAAACCGCGGTATGCAGGGACTGGTAATTGTTGCCCTTGGGGGTGGTGATGTAATCGTCAAATTCGCCGGGTATGGGCTGCCACAGCGTATGCACCAGCCCCAGCACGCTATAACAGGCCGGCACATCGTCCACCAGCACGCGCACAGCGCGCACATCAAACAGCTCGTGAAAATCCAGACCTTTGCGCTGCATTTTCCGCCAGATGCTGTAGATGTGTTTGGGTCGGCCTTTTACCCGTGAGGCGATTCCCGCTTCGTCCAGTTCCGCCACCAGGCGTTGCATGAAGCCATTGATGAACTGTTCCCGTTCGGGGCGTCGCTCAGCCACCAGGTCGGCGATTTTCTGGTATTGCGCCGAATGCTCGATACGAAATGCCAGGTCTTCCAGTTCCCACTTCAACTGCCCCACGCCCAGCCGATTGGCCAGAGGTGCATGGATCAGCATGGTCTCCTGTGCCAGCGCTCGCGCTGCTTCCGTATCATCCTTGCACCGGCGCAGCAGCACCAACTGCCAGGCCAGATCGATCAACACCACGCGAACGTCCTGCACCAGCGCCAATAACAAGCGGCGCAGCCCTTCAGCATTCTTGCTGCTGACGCTGCTTTGCTGATTCGACTCATACAGCTTCAGCGTGTCCAGCTGTTTTAACTGTCTGGCAACCGATTCAGGCAGGCTGGAAGCCATGCTGTCTGCATTCAATCCGCCGGCCCGAGCCGCCAGCATCATGGCACAACAGACCGTGTCAGGATCCGGTGACAAAATCTGCAAGACACTGAGCAGTTCCAGCGCCAGGCCGTCACTGCTCTTGGCATTGTCACTGGCGCCACTGCTTTCCTTCCAGCCGTGCTCGGGGAATTTATGGAACAGTTCCTGGCAGACGGCTGCCGCCGCACCCACCGAGGCCTGGTAGCCATCCAGCCACTCAGACACAGAGGCAGCTTTCAGCCTGGTAATAGGCCTGGGCCGGTTACTCTGAGTTTGATTGGCTTTTTGATCAGACATGATTCATGCCGTGCCCTGAAAAAATACCCTGAAAAAATACCCTGAAAAAATACCCTGAGAAAATCTCCTGAGAAAATCCAACATCACCGCTATTATAGGAAAGCGCGACAGCATTTGTCTGATTGCTGCTGCCAAATGCGGCAGCCAGCCCATGGAAATCTTACTTCACGACTTCCCGCCAGGCCTGCTGCAGGCGTTTGGCCGATACCTTGGTTGCCGTACCCAGACGTTGGGCAAACACCGAAACGCGGTATTCAGCCAGCAACCAGCGATACTCATCCAGCGCGGCATCGTAATCCGCACCGGATTCCAGCCTTTGCTGGTAGTTTTGTTGGAACGGCTTAATGTCCTGCAGGCGCTGCAAATCCCGCTGCGGATTGTCAGCCGCTTGCTGCAATCGTTCTTCAATCGCCGCCACATAGCGTGGGAAATGCTGCAAATTTCCCGCTTCCAGTTCAGTCAGAAAACCCGGGTATAGCAGATCAGCCATCTGCCCCTGAATATCTTCCAGCGTTTCAAGCGGCGCTCGCCTGCGGCCTTTGGCAATTTCAGAGCGCAAAGAAATCAGTTGCGGAATCACGCTATTCAGCACATCGGCCTGCTGGCGGCTCACGCCACCGATGCGGCTGCGTACCCGGCTGCTCAAATCCTCAAACGCGGTCGCATCGCGGATGGCCCAAACATCACTCGCCGCCAAAACCAGGCTGCTTTCCACCAGATCCTGCATGAGCGACTCTACGCTGGTCAGGGCTGACCAGGCGATCTGGCATTCGCGACTCAGGCCAGGATGTTTATATAACCAGACCAGCTTGTCAGCCAGTTGCAAACGCAACAATCGCAGCACTCCGGCCTGATGTGACAGCCAGGCACCGTCAAAGGTATCGAACAGGCGCAAGCCCACGGCATTTTCCTGATCCACCAGCGCCGGCCAGGCGGTGGCTCCGCTGGCTGTTTTGGTCTCTTGCTGCAGAGATCCAAACTCCCAGGCAGTGGCACCATCCCGGTTTACACCCTGGCCCTGCCTGTCCATGAATTCACGCTGCGCAGTCTTGCCCAGCTCCAATTGCAATGCCTCCAAATCACGACCGGCTGCAATCTCCTGGCCATTTTCATCGACCACCTCGATACGAAAGCACAAGTGTGCTTCCAACGCCTGCTCATTAAAACTGCTGGCCTGCAATTCCAAACCGGTCATACGGCTCAACTCTTTGGCACAGGCTGCCAACAAGGATTCAGACTGCCGCCCGCTCAAAATCTGCTGCAAGGCATCAGCAAACTGCGGCACCGGTGTGAGTGCACGACGCACAGGCTTGGGCAAGGCGCGGATCAAGGCCTCCAGTTTGTCGCGCAGCAAGCCCGGCACCAGCCATTGCAAGCGGCCTGCCTGCAGCGTATTCAAACGGTCCAGCGGCACCACCAGGGTCACGCCATCGGCTTCGTGTCCCGGCTCAAAACGATACTTAAGTGCGAAGTCATGGCCTGCCCATTTAAGCTGGTCAGGAAACTGCTCTTCGGACACGGCCGCTGCATCTTCGCGCAGCAAAACATCATGGCCCAAATAGAGTTGCTCGCGTCCTCTGGGCCCGATGCGCTCCAGCCACTTGGCAAAGGTACGCGCATCACACACATCCTCAGGTACTCGAGCGGCAAAGAAATCGAACACCGTGTGCTCGTCGGCCAACAAATCATGGCGGCGGCGCTTGTCTTCCAGAGCGGCCACTTCGGCTCGAATCTCAGCATTGTGGCGCATGAAGCCGGAGCGCAAATCCAGCTCGCCGCGAACCAGCGCTTCCAGCAGGAAAATTTCACGTGCTTCGGCCGGCGCAATGCGACCGTAATCCACCCGGCGTTTTTCAACGATCACCAGACCAAACATGCTGACCTGTTCCCAGGCCTGCACCCGACCTGATTTACGCGACCAATGCGGATCGAAATAGTGCTGCTTGAGCAGGTGCGCACCCTGTTGTTCTATCCAGGATGGCTCGATCTGGGCATTGATGCGGCCCCAGGCGCGCGTGGTTTCCACCACCTCCGCCGCCATAATCCACTTCGGTGTTTTGCCATACAGGCCCGAGCCTGGAAAAACCCTGAAACTGCGTTGTCGGGCCCCAGTGTAACTACCGTCTTCCGGATGGCGCAGCCCAACGTGACTGAGCATGCCACTCAGCAAAGCCTGGTGGACTTGTTCATAATTGCCATGGCCGCCACCCAGCCGGAGCTTTTCTTCGCGTGCCTGGTCGCGCAACTGCTGGTAAAGATCAAACCATTCCAGCACCCGCTGCCAGTTGAGAAACTCACGTTTGCAAACCTTGCGGAACTGGTTGCCCGACAAGGATCGTCTTTGTTCCTTCAGGTGCAACCACAATTTCAGCAAGCCAGCAAAATCACTTTTCTCATCCTGATAAGGCTGGTGCGCCTGGTCGGCGGCTTGCTGGCGGTCCAGCGGTCGTTCACGCGGGTCCTGAATACTCAGTGCGGCGACCAGCACCAATACATCTTCCAGGCAAGACAGACGAGCGCCTTCGGCCACCATGCGCCCGAGGCGCGGATCCAATGGCCAGCGATCCAGTTGCCGTCCGAGGTCCGTGGGCTGACGATCGCGCGTCATGGCCTGCAGCTCAAGCAACAGGTCATAGGCCTCGTTGATCATGCGCGGCGCAGGGGAGTCGATAAAAGGAAAATCCTCAACCTCACCCAGACCCATTACCAGCATGCGCAGAATCACCGACCCCAAGGAGGTGCGCAGGATTTCTGGTTCGGTAAATTCCGGGCGCAGGCTGAATTCGTCTTTATCGTAAAGCCGGATGCAGGTACCTGGGCCCACCCGGCCGCAACGCCCGGCGCGTTGATTGGCACTGGCTTGTGAGATGGCTTCGATGGGCAAACGCTGAATGCGGCTGCGGTGCGCATAACGGCTGATGCGAGCAAGGCCACTGTCGATTACAAAGCGGATACGCGGCACCGTTAACGAAGTCTCTGCCACGTTGGTGCTCAAAATAATGCGCCGCTGCGGCCCGGGGTGAAACACACGCTGTTGTTCTGCTGACGACAAACGCGCATACAGCGGCAGAACCTCGGTATGTGGCAATGACTGGCGCAGCAGGTATTCACCCGCCTCGCGTATCTCCCGTTCGCCCGACAAAAATACCAGGATATCGCCGCGCGGATCAATGCGGCTCACGCGCCGCACGGCATCGGCAATACCGCGGTACAAATCCTGGTCGCCGGGCTCGCTGTCTTTACCACTGCTGTCTTCGCCATCGCTTGCCAGCGGCTGGTATTCGATATCCACCGGAAAGCCGCGCCCGGACACGGTAATCACCGGAGCCTTGGCAAAATGCGCGCTGAATTTTTCGGTATCGATGGTGGCCGAGGTGATAACCAGCTTCAGATCGCGCCGCCGCGGCAGCAGGGTTTTCAGATAGCCCAGCAGAAAATCGATATTGAGACTGCGTTCATGGGCTTCGTCGATCAGTATGGCGTCATATTTCAACAGCAGCGGATCGCGTATGGTTTCAGCCAGCAGCACACCATCAGTCATAAACTTGATGTACGTTTCTGCACTCAGTTTCTCGCGAAACCGCACCTGAAAACCGACGACTGAGCCCAACTCGGTTTGCAATTCCTCCGCCACCCGGCTAGCCATGGCCGTGGCAGCAATACGCCTGGGTTGGGTGCAGCCGATCAGGCGGTGGCAGCCAAAACCTGCTTGCAGCAACATCTTGGGCAACTGGGTGGTTTTTCCCGAGCCGGTTTCACCCGCTACGATCAGTACCTGATGCCGCTGCAATGCCGCCAGGATTTCATCGCGAGCGGCGGTGATTGGCAAGGCATCATCATAATTTATCGGCGGTCGCGCCTTTAAACGTTGCTCGGTTCGTGCGTCTTTCCGGAGATCTTTAGGTTGCTGTGCCTTCATCGAGGCGCATTATCCCAGTGCAAGGCGCCAGCCGCCAGAAAAGCACCTCTAAGCTCCGTCTCTCCAGGGTGAAATTTTTTTCACCGTCCTTCCAGAGATGCGCAGCAAGCTCTGGAATCCAGCGTTGGTGGAAAGTTCTCTGGATTCCAGAAGTCTCGCTTCGCTCGATTCTGGAACGACGCAGATAAAGCCCGACGCGAGCAAAGTGAGGACAAGTCCCATGTGCTTGCCTATAATCCCTATGCTTTACGCTCCCGTTCGACAACGCGCCAATGAAACCACAAACCAAGAGTCCGGTATCTATGGATCTGAATTTTCGCAGCGATAACGAATCTCCTGCCGCGGCCGAAATACTGGCAGCCCTTAGCGCAGCCAACCAGGGTTATGTCTGGTCCTATGCCGAGGATGACTGGAGTAATCGGCTGGATAGTGCCTTCAGCGAATTGTTCGGCACGGATGTCGCGGTCTTACCAGTCAGCACCGGCACGGCAGCGAACAGCATCGCGCTGTCCTGTTTGGCGCCAGCCTGGGGTTCGGTTTACTGCCACACGGGTGCACATATCGTGCAAGATGAAGGTGGCGCACCCGAATTTTTTGGCCATGGCATAAGACTGGTGGGTGTTGTCGGCGAGCAAGGCAAACTGCAGGCCGACCCGTTGCGCCGCAGCATTGCGTCGAACGGCGGACACGGTGTGCACAGCTACTTACCTTCTGCTTTGAGCCTGACCCAAAGCACCGAGGCGGGTACAATTTACCAGCCAGCAGAAGTCGCGGAACTGTGCGGTGCTGCAGCCGAGTTTGGCCTGCCGGTGCATATGGACGGTGCACGTTTCGCCAACGCCATCGCTGCTTTGGGTTGCAGTCCCGGCGAAAGCACCTGGCAGGCCGGAGTGCGCATGCTGTCTTTTGGTGCCAGCAAAAACGGTTGCTTTGCCGCCGAAGCCCTATTGATGTTTGGTGATAGCGCATTGATGGACCATGCCGAGCGCATGCGCAAACGCTCCGGTCATTTGCTCAGCAAGATGCGTTTTGTTTCGGCCCAGTTGCTGGCCTATATTGAAGACGGCTTGTGGTTACGTCTGGCCGGACATGCCAATGCTCAAGCCGCCCGATTTGCGGCTGCAATTGAACAGCATCCCAAGGCCAGCCTGGAGTTTCCGGTCGAAGCCAACGAAGTCTTTGTACGCTGGAGCAAAGCGGGTTTCGAGCAGTTGGAAGCTGCTGGAGTGCAATTTCTGATCTGGCCGGGGCATGATGATATGGCCCGCTTTGTTTTCTCCCATTGCGGCAGTGCGGAAGGTACCGAGCGCTTGTGTGAAATCGTCGCAGGAATATAAATTTGAGCACCGCTCGACGACTGCTGCTGTTGTTGGCTTTGCTGCCTGCATTGGGCCAGGCAGATTATTCCAAAGCCAATAATTCCAAAGCGGATCAACCCAAAACCGCTAAGCCCAAAGCCGATATACGTTACGTAGGCAGCGAAGTTTGCCAGTCCTGCCACCAGGCCGAATACCGCGACTGGACCCAGTCACACCACTATCGCGCCATGCAAGCAGCCACGCCAGAAAACGTGCTGGGCGACTTCAACAACACAGTTTTTGAATACGGCGGTCTCAAACACCGATTTTTCCGCGACGGCGAAAAATTCATGGTGGAAACCGACAATGCCAAAGGCGAGCTGGAGAAGTTTGCAATCAGCTATACCTTCGGCTTTGAGCCCCTGCAGCAGTATCTGATTGGTTTTCCGGATGGTCGTTACCAGGCACTGAATATCGTCTGGGACACCCGGCCCAAGGACGAAGGTGGCCAGCGCTGGTATCACCTGTATCCGGAGGCAGATGAAGGCGGGGCCATTACCAGCCAGGATGCGTTGCACTGGACCGGCAGTTTCCAGAACTGGAACAGCCGTTGCGCCAACTGTCACTCTACCCGGCTGGAGAAGAATTACGCGGCCGGCAAGAATACCTACAACACCACCTGGACCGAAATGACCGTGGGCTGTGAGTCCTGCCATGGCCCGGGCAAGGCACATTCGGATTGGGCCGGGGGCTGGGCTGGCAGTGACAAATCGCTTCCCAATCCCGGCTTCCTTAATGACTTAAGCAAACTCAGCCCCTGGCTACCAAATGGAGACAAGACCACCTTCCGTTACCAGGGAGAAGGAAACTTGCACGGCCAGACAACGAATCAGGCTGGCACCTGTGCCGCGTGTCATTCGCGCCGCGCCGAAATGGACGAAGACCACGCCGGCAAAGCCTACTCCGACCTGTTTCAGCTGCGCTTGATTGACGAGCCTTTGTATTACCCCGACGGCCAGGTGCTGGACGAGGTTTATGTATACGGCTCCTTCCTGCAAAGCAAAATGAACCAGGCGGGCGTGGCTTGCAGCAATTGTCACCAGCCGCATACAGGCAAACTGGTGGCTGAGGGTAATGCCGTTTGCGCGCAGTGTCATATGCCGGCCGTTTTTGACCAGCCCAGTCACCATCACCACGAAACGGGTAGCGAGGGTGCTGCCTGTGCCAGTTGTCATATGCCAGCCACCACATACATGGGGGTGGACTCGCGCCGCGATCACAGTTTCCGAGTGCCGCAGCCGGAATTGACCACACAGCTTGGAATTCCCAACGCCTGCAACAGTTGCCACAACGACAAAGACGCCGCCTGGGCTAGCGCGGCCGTGCATGAATGGTATCCAAACGCCGCAGCCCGCTACCCACATGCTCAAGTGTTTGCAGCCGCCAGAGCCAATCAACCCGCAGCCGTTACAGCGCTGGCTGCTATTGCCAACGACGCTGCAATACCGGACATACTGCGTGCTACTGCAATACAGGAGAGTGGCCGCTTTCCCAGCGAGGAGGCCATACCTTTCCTGCAGGCGCAGTTGGAAGCAGAAAGCCCGTTGATAAGAGCTGCAGCGGTATTTGCTTTGGAGTTCCTGCCCGGTGCCAATCGCTATGCCATGCTGCAACCCTTGATCACTGATGCCAGCAAGCTGGTGCGCATGAATGTGGCCTCGCGGCTGGCTGATATCAGCCCGCAACAGCTTTCGGCCAATGGCCAGGATGAATTGCGTGCGCTGCAGCAGGAATACCTGGATTGGCTGAAACTGAACGGGGATAGCCCGGAAAGCCTGCTCAACCTGGGTATCTTCCTGCGTGGCCAGAACCAGGTGGAAAATGCCGAACGCGCTTATCGCCAGGCCTTGCGAATTTCTCCGGGATTTATTCCAGCGCTATTGAATCTCGCTGATCTGTACCGTCAGAGCGGCATGGATGATCCAGCCGCCAGTTTGTTAAAACAAGCGCTAAGCATGGCGCCCGACAGCGCCCCAGCGCAGCATGCCATGGGCTTGTTGCTGGTGCGGCAGAAGCGCTTGCAGGATGCCCTGCCCTATCTGAAGCAAGCAGCCGAGCTCCGCCCGGCCGATGCGCGCTATAGCTATGTATATGGCGTGGCTTTGTGGGAAAGCGGTCAGCAGAAGTTGGCTATCCAGGTGTTGGAAGCCGCCTGGCAACGACAACCGGGCGATCCGGAATTACGCGCGGCGTTGCAGGCTTATTACGGGCAACTCGGCGCTACTGAAAAATTGCAGAAGCTGGGTTTGGAATACTAAAGCCTGTCCCTTTTAATTCGTCATCCCGGCTCCGCGCCGGGATCCATCTCACAATGAATTGTGGATGCCGGATCAAGTCCGGCATGACGGTGAGAAAGATCAAGCCCGGCATGACGGTGAGAAAGATCAAGCCCGGCATGACGGTGAGAAAGATCAAGCCCGGCATGACGGTGAGAA
>JAWXBM010000084.1:0-6607 GCA_034440115.1 Lysobacterales bacterium
CAGACGCCGGACGGCGTTTACTATCAAGCTGTCACAGCAGTGGCAGCATAACCCGAGGATGCACTTAGCGGGCTGTCCAATAAACGGGGTCCACTTCTGATGTTCGCTCCGGCACCATCCTGGATGGACAGACTGTACTGATTAGTGATGGAAAGATTAGCAAAATAGCCTCCGCCGACAGTCTGTCGCTCGCGCCCGAAGTGGTGGTCATCGATGGCAAGGGCAAGTTTTTGGCTCCGGGGTTGATGGACATGCATACGCATGTATCGAAGCCCGAGCAACTGGTTGTCAACATGGCTTACGGAGTGACGACGATACGGGTGATGTGGGGCAATCCGGAAACCCTGGAGTTGCGAGCAGCGGTTCAGGCGAAACGCATTCCTGGTCCGCGGATCATTGCCGCCGGCATGTTGATTGACGGTGAACCACCGTATTGGCCAGGATCGCTGGCGATGACGGGTCCGGCCGCCGCAGATGCCTTGGTGGCGGAGCAGAGGCGCGACGGCTACGATTTCGTGAAAGTCTATAGTCGCCTCACCCCGGAAGTGTTCTCCGCGATTGCTGTGGCCGGGAAAAAGCACGGCATTGAAGTATCGGGGCATGTTCCACAGGCAATTCACCTCCGCCAGGCAATGGATGCCGGCCTC
The DNA here is from genome assembly GCA_034440115.1 of Lysobacterales bacterium. Lineage (GTDB taxonomy): Bacteria > Pseudomonadota > Gammaproteobacteria > Xanthomonadales > SZUA-36 > JAWXBM01. The sequence goes on from JAWXBM010000084.1 coordinate 648, forward strand.
AAGACTTCGGAGCATTTCATAAGTGTGCTTTGGTCGGTGTTCGCCGACCCGAACCTGCCGAACCCGGACGTGTCTCCAATGTTTCCGGAAACGGCTGAATTCCTGCGCAGCATTGGTAGCGGCGCAATTGATGTCACGACTTTGGTTGATCCGGAAAAAGTTGCGGTACTTGCCGCCTACGCGGCCGATCAAGACCACTGGTTCGTTCCCACGCACCAGATCATGCGGAACTTCACCGATAAGCCACTGCCGCCGTTTGAAGATGGCGTGCGCTTCCTGACCCAGGAGGAAAGGCTGATTTTGAAGGACGGCGCCATAAGTGAATTCTTCGGCCTCACAGCCGATCAGAAAAAGGGCGAATCCATGCTGTACACAGTGAGATCGGAAGTACTTCGGGCATTTTACGAGGCTGGAGCGAAAATCATGGTGGGCACTGATCAGCAGACCATGGTTGGGTTGGCCACGGTAGGCGAAATGAAAGCACTTCGTGACGTGGGAATGAGCAATGCGGACGTTTTGCGGGCCGCCACCATGGAATTGGCAAATTATCTCGGTCGCAGCGGCGAACTCGGCGAGCTTAGGGAGGGGGCAGTAGCCGATCTGATTCTGATCGGTGGCAACCCCTTGCAGGACCTCAACGCCCTGGGCCATATCTTTGGTGTGATGACCGAGGGCATTTGGTACGATCGCCTAGAACTGGATCGTATGCTGGAGGAAGTGGCAACGAAGTCGGCTGGCGGGACTCATTAAAGAAACTCTGAATAAATCAGCGATTTCTTAAGTAGAAACGTGCTGTCAGCTGCCCAGATCAGGTGTCCAGATCAGCTGGTTGTCGTGGTACCTTAACATCACTTGACTACACAATTTGGGAGTATGGAAAGCGTTTACGGTTTTCCCTGATCGCATGAGCAGTAGCAAATCAGACCCATATTCGGCTGCTGGGCTGGCGGCACTGCTGGCCGGTCTGCTGCCGATTGCCGCAGCCCACGGCGCTTACCTGCTGAATATCTACAGCAGCAGCGAACTGACAGCCGAATTCGTCTGCATGCCCTACCTGGAAGGCTGCGTTTCGATCAGCCGCGCCGCCCGATCTGGGCCTGGTCTGCTACCCTTCCGCTGGGTGACGCTGGCAACGGTGCCGTTGTTGCTGTTGACCTGGTGGCACTTGCGCGACTGGCTGGGGAGTTTGCGCATTGGCAAGGACTGCGGCAAAGACCACCGCGCCTCGGCAATGGCCGCACTGGGCATGATCGGCGCGGTGTTCCTGGTGATCTACATCACCGCATTGGGGAATGAAGGCGACTGGTATGGCTGGCAGCGCCGCTACGGTGTGACCCTGTATTTCGGCGGCACGGCGCTGGCCCAATTGTTGCTCGTCTGGATCCTGTGGCCGCTGCGCCGGGCATTGCTGGACGGCCTGTTGCTCCGGCCTGTCACTCTGCTCACCCTGCTGGTCAGCTTGCAGTGGGCGCTGGGCGTGTTCTCTGCATTCAAAAAGCTGATCTTCGAAGATCCGCTGCTGATCGATCAGATCGAAAACGTCATCGAATGGTGGTATGCGCTGGCGATGTCACTGGCGTTCCTGGTCATTGCCAGGTTGTTCAGCCATAAAAGGCCCCGATAAGCGGCTTTCAGCAAAGTCATGCAATGATGGCTTGCAGTCCGGCTGTCCTTGCGGGAATATTTCTGCTCACTGTCTGTTTTGGGAGTCCCTTCGTTGTGTCTGCAGTGTTTTCTGACCCACCCATGAAGCAGCAAGCTTGAACCAGCAAGCTGCAGCCAATCAGGCCAAGCCTGCATCGACCTCCTCCTGGTCGCCGCTGGGAATTCTGGTGTTCCGAATGCTTTGGATCGCCACCGTGGCTTCCTTCATCGGCACGGCAATGCACGACATCGGTGCCGGTTAGCTGATGACCACGTTGTCACCGACTCCGATGATGGTTGCGCTGGTGCAGACCGCCACTTCGCTGCCGATTTTTTTGCGGGCCTTACCTGCTGCGTCAGCAACATCATCGTGTCAACGCCTATCGAGCCAGCAGCGATAGTTATAGTTGTTTCAATCTATTAACCAGTGATGCACTGCTGGACGCCGTCGAGGGTTTGCTACGCAAGCACCGGGAGCGCCTTTATCCACCCACGGAAACGCTGTCGATGTTTCTCGCCCAAGCCATGAGCGCCGATCGCTCGTGCCAGAACAGTGTCAATCAAGCCGCGATGCACCGGTTGGCCACAGGTCTGCGTACCGGCAGCCTGTTGACGGGGGGCTAGTGTCGAGCCCGGCAACGCTTGCCATTGAACCTGGTTTCGAGTCTCACGCACTACCTCGGCGAATTGATTGACCAGCAGATACCCGAGCAATGGCGCTGGCAGGGACGGCCCGTGCGTATCGTTGATGGCACCACCGTGACCATGCCCGATACGCCGGCCAATCAAGCTGCCTTTCCGCAGCAGCGCGGTCAGACGCCCCGACTGGGCTTTCCGATCTGTCGCGTGGTCGGGATAACCTGCCTGTCCAGTGGCGCGCTATTGGATGCGGCGATCGGGCGTTTCAATGGCAAGGGGGGTGATGAACAGACGCTGTTGCGCACTTTGCAGGATACCTTTCAAGCCGGTGATGTGGTCCTGGGGGATGCGTTTTTTGCCACCTATTTCTTCATTGCCGAGATGCAGGCTAAAGGGGTTGATATCTTGATGGAGCAGCACGGCTCGCGACGCCGCAGTACGGACTTTAGGCGTGGCCAGCAGCTGGGTCACCGGGACCATGCGCTGAGTATAGACAAACCCAAAATTCGTCCGCATTGGATGAGTGAAGCACACTATGCCGCAGCGCCAACCTCCATCGTGGTGCGGGAATGCCAGGTGGCTGGCAAAATCATGGTCACCACCCTGCAATGCCCGAAAACCGCACCCAAAGCCGCCTTGAAAGCCCTCTATAAAAGCCGGTGGAATGTCGAACTGGATATCCGCCACATCAAAGAAACCATGGGCATGAACATCCTCAGTTGTAAGACGCCTGATATGGCCATCAAGGAGATCTGGGTCTACCTGTTAGCCTATAACCTGATCCGCTTGATGATGGCGTAATCGGCGCTATTGGTTGACATCGCGCCGCGATGCATTAGCTTCAAACACTGTTTGCAGTTGTGGTTGGTGTGCGTGCAAAAGTTCGATATATAGGAGCCGGAACAGGGGACGGCGCTCCTGTGTTAATGTCACAGCAACGGGTTGGCAAACGCCCTGGTCGCATCGAACCACGTGCGGTTAAGCGAAGACCCAAAGCGTTTCCACTGTTAACCGAACGCAGAGACGCAGCACGCGAAAGAGTGAGACAATATGGTCAGCCGAGGAAGCTTAAGTAAGTGCCATTCAGGTCCGACCCTGAAAATTCCTCAAGAAAACGCTTGATCCAGGGGCGGCGTCCATATATGTCCGGATATTTGCCGGGCTTTTTGCCGACGTCTGGCACTTGACTCTGACCCCATTGCTTTAAAGAATTGCGCAATGAAAAAGAAAACCAACCGTTTTGTGCGTTACCTGAAGGTTTTGGGGATACTTCTGGCGCTGGCCACAGGGGTGTTTTTTACCGGGGTTATTTGGCCGTTAACCACGCCCGAAGCTGTTACTGCACCGGCGCGGTTGCTGCTCACCAATGTGGCGGTGGTTGATGTCGAGTCGGGGAATATCAGCAGTGGCCAATCGATACTGATTGAGAATGGCCAGATTGCCGAAGTTGGGGCGAACATTCCTGCAGAAGGCATAGCGCAGGTGAACGGGCATGGCCGGTTTGCCATTCCTGGAATGTTTGATATGCATGCGCACAGTATCAAGATGGCGCCTTCACTGACACATCCTCTGTTCGTGGCAGCCGGTGTCACTGCAATCCGCGACATGGGAGGCTGCATTGGCGAAACAGACGCCTGGGTGGCCTGCGTTGAAGACAAACGGCGCTGGAACGAAATGGTCCAGGATGGCCGAATGGTGGGGCCGCGTTATGACCAGGTCACCAGCCTGGCGATTAATGGTGGCAGCGAAATCCCGGATGGCAGCGACAAGAACCTCGGTGCTGCCTCCAAAGAAAGTGCAAGGCAACGCGTCCAGTTCGACAAGGCGCGCGGAATCGACTTCCTGAAGACTTACACCCTGCTGCCGCGCGAGGGCTACTTTGCCTTGGCCGAGGCGGCGCAGAAGGAAAGCATGTACCTGGCGGGACATCTACCCTTGTCGGTCAGCGCACTTGAGGCCGTGAATGCGGGCCAGCGCAGCTTCGAGCATGCTTTACTGTTCATCTGGGAGTGCTACCCGGGCATGGAGTCGCTGCGTGGCAGCAGCAATGTCCGCATGCTGTATACCAATGAGATGCGTTCCAAGATGATGGCTGAACATGATCCAGCGCGGTGCGCCGAACTGCACCAGGCCATGGTCGCTGCGGAGGTTGCCTTTGTGCCCACCCATACCACGCGAAAACTAGACGCATACGCGGCCGACGAGGAGTTCACCTCTGACGAACGCCTGAAGTTCATTCCCGCACCTTTGCGCATGCTCTGGCTGGAGGACGCCGCCAACATGACACAACGTGCCGGTGATGGTGGAGCCGAAAGTTACCGTGAGTTCTATGAATTTGGAATCAGGCAGACCGGCATAGCGCATGAGGCCGGTGTAAGCATCCTGGCGGGCACGGATGCTCCGGACAGCTTTGCTTTTCCTGGCACGGGCCTGCACGACGAACTGGAACACCTGGCGCAAGCTGGCCTCTCCCCGCTTGATAGCCTCCGTGCGACGACCCTGGCCCCTGCTCGGTTTTTGGGGCTTCAGGAAAAAGCCGGTGTGATCCAGGCTGGCGCGCGAGCTGATATCGTGCTGCTTAAGGCCAATCCGCTGGCAGACATTAGCGCGGTACGCGATGTTGACGCCGTCGTTCTGGCAGGAGCCTACTACGATCGCTCAGCGCTGGATCGAATGCTGGCAGACGTCGAACGTGCAGCAGGAAGCTGGTCAATGTGGCCGAAATTCGTGTGGCAGATTCTCAGAAGCCCCATCATGAAAAAACAATTCGCCGACTAACAAAAGCAGAGACACCCACCAAGATAATTGGGGTCAATCCAGAGTAAAAACCAATAGAGAAATGGGCGGATTTTTACTCTGACCCCAAATATTCCGTCTATCACTCCTTCTGCGCTCCTGCTTTAGCTTCAGCAGGAAGTAGGGTTACACGTGGGGCAATATTGGATGCAAATACCGGGGGTTAGTGGTTCACTTTTGGGTGCAAATCAACATCAAAAGGCCTTCAGGGTAAGGAGGAACTCACTGGCCCTGAAAAAGTCGGTACAAGACCAAAACGCTCAAGAAAACGCTTGATTCAGGGGCGGCGTCCATATATGTCCGGGCTTTTGTTTGGCTCTCGGGTTAGAAACGCCAAAATAACCTCAAAATGGATGGTTTAAGACGCAATCCTCGTCGATTCTGACTCGTACATTCTATGTATTACAGTGAGTTATGCAGGTCCGACCCCGCCACCAGCCCCGCCACCAGCGCCGCCACCAGGCGTATCCTTGAGACCCAAAGCGTAACACTTAGTGATATAGCTAATCAATCTGCACTACACTTCGCGAAGTGCAATAACAACAGGGGGCACCTTCCGGAGACACGAGCCGAAAGCGAAAGATTTTCATGGGCTCAATGATATGCAGCAAGCGGTCGCGGTCACAGTGGCCATCCGACCATGCATCTGTAGGATATTCGCTAGGTGATGGGTGTCTTTACTTTTCCATTGGGAAAAGACATGGGGGAAAAGACATGGGTGTCCGGACTCGGAGTTTGTTATTTTCGAAAAGATATGGGTGTCCGGAGTTATTTCCGGAGTTATTTTTAGGGAGCGCTGACGTTCCCGCGTAGCGTATGTGAAAACCCAAAGCCACAAAGAGGCAGTGGGAAATAATTGATGAGTCTAATGACTTTCAAAG
>JAWXBM010000085.1:0-15913 GCA_034440115.1 Lysobacterales bacterium
ACTCGGAGGGCATGTTCCTATCATCCGGTGCCCGGGCACTCCGAAAAAAACCTCCGGCTTCGCTGTTGGCCTCGTACACCGACACTTCAAACCCAAGCCGGGCGAATTCGTGTGCCGCACTGAGCCCAGCAATGCCGGCTCCGAAAACAGCCACAGTCTTAGCCAATTCGTAAGCCCCTAGTATGAATGGTACGCTGGCTGAGATGAATAGATTTGTCCATAGAGACGCTCAATCCGGCTCGGCATTTTGCTTAACGCCCGAACTAAGCCGAGCCGCGAAGCGGCTTCGGCTTGAATGAATTGTCAGACGTCACTTGCGCGACGCCTCCATTGACTGTCCATCGATGTCTTTGATCAGAAATTCCATCTCGCCAATCTCCCGCCGCTGCGCCTCGATGATTTCATCCGCCAGCTTTCTGACGCGCGGGTCGGTGATACCGGCGCGCTCGCTTGTGAGAATAGCAATTGAGTGATGCGGAATCATAGCCTTCAGCCAAGCGATATCACCTACGGTAGCTTGGCTACGAACCAGCCAAAGACCCAGGCCCATTAGAGCAACGCTGCCAATGACAATGAACAAGTTGGCCTTCTTGTCTTTATACATATGGCGCATGAAGAAAAGCATTACTAGCGCCATGCAGCCGGCCATGATGAAGGTCATGAACATGCGGGTTTGGCTAAACCACACGTGGCTAAACTGATAAGTATTCAGGTACATCAAGCAGAACATGAGCACGGAAGAAACCGCGACCATGAGGATGAAGTTTCTGTACGGATGCATTGATCTCTCCTGTGACGTCTAACGTTCGAATTAACCGGCGCCAGCTTTGCTGGCGTCCATGTTTAATGATTTGCTATCTTTTTCGAATCCTTTTGAGCCTGTTTGGTATAGACGGCCTTCCAGTTCACCAACCGAGTTGAGCGGGCACGCGCGTGAGCCTGGAGGGCGTTAATAATAGGCCCTCAAATCAGCAATAACAAATACCCCACCGTTGCCAGCGCAGCGGCAATCAGCGCATAGGGGAACTGGGTCCAGGCGTGTTGGAACGGAGTGGTCCCGCAGGCCTGTGCCGTGAGCACGGTGGCATCGGTGTAGAAACAGGCATGGCTGCCGAAGGTTGAAGCGGAAAGCGATGCGCCAATCACCACGGCCATGTCGGCATTCAGTGCATTGGCCAGAGTCACAACAATCGGCAGTACGATAACAAATACACCCCAGTTGGAACCGGTGGCAAAGGACAGCGCACCCATGGTCAGAAAAATGGTGACTGGCAACAAATCGGCTGTCATGTGCGGGGCCAACACTTCGATCACATACTCGGACAATCCCATGCGGCCGTTGATGGCATCCAGCAAGTAAGCTGCGACCAGGGCTGCCAATGGCTCGAGCATGGATTTAAAGCCATCCAGTACGGCCGTATAAGTTTCATCTACCGTCAATGTGCGACGTATCACGATCATCAGGATATATGCCGTCAGGGTGAGGTATATACCCATCAGGAAGTCGTAGTCGAAATACCAGGTGGATACCGCCAGCAAGACCATGGGCAGGATGAACTCAGCACTGCTCCCGCGCACACCTTCTTTGGGAATAATCGACTGATTGGCCGCCTCGATATGCTCTGCGCCCGGCGGAACGGTAAGCCCCGTAGTGGCACGCTCTTCAGCCTTGCGCATGGGGCCCATGGCTGGAATCCATCCGACGATGACCAATGGCACGATGGCAATCGCGATCCAGGCGTAAAACATATAGGGAATGGCCGTGATATAAAACTGCACGCCCTGGCCTTCAGCGGCCACTCCGTTTTCCACCAGCAGCGCGCCAAAGAATACTGCCCAGGTGGAAATGGGGACAACCACGCTGACTGGAGCTGCAGTGGAATCCACCACGTAAGCCAGCATCTCGCGCGAGGTGCCGAAGGAGTCGGTGACCTTGCGCATGGCTGCGCCAACTGCGATGGAATTGAGATAGTCATCAACAAACAGGAACAGGCCCAGCACCCAGGCCGTTAACAGACCGCCTTTCTTGCTGTGCACCCGGGTAATCACGCTTTCAGTGAAGGCCGAAACTGCACCGGTACGGATGAACAAGGCGATCAGGCTGCCCATAAAACCGCAGACCAGGATCACCCAGCCAACGGTTTCGTTCATCATTACTTCCAGCGAAATTTCCGCCATCAGGGCCAAGGGCTGCGAAGGCGCAACCATGAACAGGCCGACGATGACGCCGGCCAGCAGGCACTCAATCGTGCGGTGGGTCCACAGAGCCAGCACGATCACGACCGCAGTCGGGATCAGTCCATAAATTCCGAATTCCATAAGAACCTGATTAGCTGGTTGTTGTCAGGGACCCTCTGAATTGCTCAGAGGGTCCTTTGTTTTCGGCAGTCTGATGTTATTCGATCGGGCCATCGGGATTGTAGATGACATAAATCTTGGTATAGCCCTCGGTATCCCAAACGCCGGTGAAGTCGGCGGGAATAACCACGGAATCGCCTGCATTTATTTCGGTAATGGTTCCATCGCTGGAAGTCAGCGTGACTCCGCCTTCAATAAAATGCATGTATTCATGCACGCCATAAGGCTCGGTAATTTCCGCACGAACCTTGCCGGATTTGTACATGCCCGCATCGAATTGCTGGTTGGAGCTGAGAAAAACTTCCACATCATGGGTGGTGTTGCCATTGCGTTCAACCACGATGGGTTCATAGTCTTCGAACAGCTTTCCGGCGATTTGCTCGCCGCTCATCTTGATGGGGTGAACCACATCAGCGGCCAAGGTGGTAGCGGTGAAGGCAATGGACAGCAGAAAGACGCTGAGCAAACAGAATAGAAATCGAAACATGGGATTACTCCTTATGGCTGGAACTTATTGGTATGCAAACTCGCATAGCAGCATAACGCCGGCAGTTAAAAAACAGAAGCTATTGGCCAGACTTTCCAGCGATTGCAGTTTCTGGGCTTACCGTTATAGTGAGCCTCAGATGATAAACATGTAGGCCGGGAGAGAGAAAATGCAACGCACGCCCCTGTATAAAGCTCACCTGGCTGCCGCTGGCCGCATGGTCGATTTTTCCGGTTGGGAAATGCCCATCAATTACGGCTCGCAAATCGAAGAGCACCACCAGGTGCGGCGCGACGCCGGCATGTTCGATGTGTCACATATGACGGTGGTGGATGTGCTCGGCGCCAACACGCGAACCTTTCTTGCGTGTTTGCTGGCCAATGATATCAGCCGCCTGGTCGAGCCCGGCAAGGCCTTGTATAGCTGCATGCTGAATGAGCAGGGTGGTGTGATTGATGACCTGATCGTTTATTTCCTTGAAGATGATCGCTTTCGCCTGGTGGTCAATGCTGCCACGCGTGACAAAGACCTGGCCTGGTTGCAACGCCAGGCGCAGGGTTTTTCCATTGAGGTACTGGAGCGGCGGAATCTGGCCATGATTGCAGTGCAGGGTCCGGCGGCGCGAGACAAAGCTCTGGGCGTTTTGCCAGCGGAATTGTCGGCTGCGGCTGCAGAACTGGCGGCATTTTTTGCCACCGAATCGGGCGAGTGGTTTGTGGCCCGAACCGGCTATACCGGTGAAGATGGCTTTGAAATCACTTTGCCAGCGGATGCAGCGACAGAGCTTTGGCAACAATTGCAGGACGCCGGTGTAAAGCCTTGCGGCCTGGGTGCGCGCGATACGCTGCGGTTGGAAGCCGGGATGAATCTGTACGGGCAGGATATGGACGAAAGCGTCAGCCCGCTGGAGTCAGCGTTGGGCTGGACAGTGGCTATGAAAGATGGCCGCGATTTTATTGGTCGCCCGGCATTAGAGGCTCAGAAAAATGCCGGTTTACAAGTCCGATTGGTGGGTTTGGTGCTGGAAGACAAAGGTATTTTGCGCCTGGGTCAAACCGTAACCACCGCTGATGGTAGCGGCATCACCACCAGCGGTGGATTCTCACCCACGCTGGAACGGGCCATCGCCTTTGCGCGGATTCCGGTTGGCAGCGCTACCGAATGCACTGTTGATGTGCGCGGCAAGCAATTGAAAGCGCGAATTGTGAAGCCGCCATTCGCCCGCAATGGCCAGGCTTGCGCGGGGGTTTTGTAAAGGAAGAAATGTTGAATTGGCTTATACAGCCCACTAAACTGCGGCTACAACAATTCCAAGAGGATTTCAGACCATGAGTGATGTGCCGTCCGATTTACGTTATCGCGAGTCCCATGAGTGGGTGCGGCTGGAAGATGATGGCAGCGTGGTGGTAGGGATTTCCGATCATGCCCAGGCGGCTTTGGGGGATATCGTTTTTGTTGAATTGCCGGAGTCTGGCCAAAGCTATACGCAAGGCGATGCTTGTGCGGTAGTTGAGTCGGTCAAGGCAGCATCGGATATTTACGCCCCCATCAGCGGTGAAGTCATCGAGTTCAATCCGGCGCTGGAAGATGATCCCAGTCTGGTCAATTCTGATCCCTATGGCGACGGCTGGCTGTTCAGCATGACGCCATCTGACCCGGATGAAATTGATCAGTTGATGGACAAGAAGGCATACATCGAATCCATCGACGGCTGAGGTTGATGTAGGAGCGAGCTTTTTTGTGCAGGGATGCACTTAGATAGCGGAGGGCAGGATGCCCGAGAGCTATCCGCGGCTAGGTCGCCCGCAAGGCTGCCTCCCACATGTAGGAGCGAGCTTTGCTCGCGACAAATGGATTAATAAGCAATCCCGAGGCGCTTGTATAGCCACGACATCAGCCACGCCGGGCCTATCAGCAGGAACTGTACATCCTTGAAGAACGATGGGCGCTTGCCTTCCAGCACATGACCAATGAACTGGCCTATCCAGGCCAGCACGAACAAAACTACAGCGATCAACCACAACGGCCACGGCGCAGCCTGGTCAACGATAGCTGTAATCCACAGCAACAGCACCAGCAACAGCACGATTCCCACCGACAACTTTGGTGACAGGGCAATGTAGTAAACCATCGCCAACCCCAACGCAACGGTGGCCCAATTCACTGGAATCACGCTCGATTGCAAGGCTGCCGGGAATGGTATGGCCCACAACAGCGCGACCACGGTCCAGACGATAACGGGAACGCAAATCCAGTGAATCAGCTTGTTGTTGGGGTTGCGGTGGCTGTCGCCGTATTCATCGAGCAGGTGGTAGATGGAAGCCATCGGTTCCTCCTTCAGTTGGGCCCTGGCTGAGCTTTCGGTAGGCTTTTTCGTAGTTCACAATGGTGGCGGCTATAACTTCATCGGGCAAATGCGGAGCTGGTGGCTGCTTGTTCCAGCCCACCGATTCCAGGTAGTCACGAATAAATTGCTTGTCATAACTCGGTGGGCTGGTGCCAGGGTCGTACTTTTCCACTGGCCAGAAACGTGACGAATCCGGGGTCAGCATTTCGTCCATCAGGTACAGTTTGCCTTGCTTGTCCAGGCCAAATTCAAACTTGGTGTCGGCAATGATGATGCCACGCTGCAGGCCGTGGCCCACACCAAAACGAAACAGATCGATGGTGGCATCTTTGACTTTGATGGCCATTTCCTTGCCGATCAGGTTCTCCATGTCGGCATAAGTGATGTTCTCATCATGCTGGCCGGCCGGCGCCTTGCTGGAGGGGGTAAATATCACTCGCGGCAGCTTATCGGCCAGTTTCAGTCCTTTTGGCAACTCCATACCACTGACACTGCCGGTCTGCTGATAGTCTTTCCAGCCCGAACCGATCAGGAAACCCCGGGCGACGGCTTCAACCGGTAAGGGTTTGAGGCGCTTCACCACCACCGCCCGGTCACGCAGGGCGTAGCGCTCCGCCGGGCTTTTCACCACCTCGGTCACCCGAATTTCAGTCAGGTGGTTGTCGATGATGTGATCGGTACGGCCAAACCAGAAATTAGACAGCTGGGTCAGTATCTCGCCTTTGCCGGGAATAAGGTCGGGCAAAACCACGTCGAAGGCCGACAATCGGTCTGACGCCACAATCAGCATCAGCTCATCATCGATGGCGAAGCTGTCACGCACCTTGCCCTGGTGGATCAGGGGCAAACTGGAAATCATGCTGGCGTGATAACCGCTGAGAACTGTGGTCAATTCCTTGCTCCTCCATGGCGGCCACGCAGGATGGCCTGTGTTGTCCTACTGGATAAATTTTATGCAGTCGGCATTATACCCTTCGACCCGCGAGAGACGATCAGGGATAATCCACCCAACCTGTAATCTTTGGGCGTTTCAATTGTCAGCATGACGCGTACAAATTTCAATGTAGGGCGATTTTTCTGGGGCAAACTCATCGGTGGCGTGTTGGGCCTGTTACGCGGCGGCATCACAGGTGCGGTGATTGGCTTGTTGTTCGGGCATTTTATCGACCGGTTTTTTCAGGGGATAAAGGGCGTTCAGGGTACCCAGGAAGCGTTTTTCCAGGGTTTATTCTGCTCTTTGGGTTATCTGAGCAAGGCTGACGGCCATGTTTCACCATCCGAAATCCGCATGGTGGAAAACCTGATGCAGCGCATGCAGATCGGCGGTGAGGACCGGCAGAAGGCCATCCGTTTCTTCAATCAGGGTAAACAGCCCGGCTTCGAGCTGAAGACTGCGCTGGACAACTTTGCCCGCCTGTCGCTGGCGCGTCGCGATCTGCGGCAGATGTTCATGCAAATCATGGTGGAGGCGGCTTTTTCCAGTGATGGACTCACCGCGCCGGAACAAGCGGTGTTGGAACAGGTGGCCCGTGAACTGCACATCCCGGCCAGCATGTTGATGGCCATGTTGCAGGCGCGGCAGTTCGGTGGCCCCTACTCATATTCTGGCTCCGCAGGTGGCCAGGGCGGCAATGGCAGAAATGCTGGCACCGGCGTGCAACGTGGCACTCTGCCGCAGGCCTATGCCCAGCTGGGCCTGACCAGCAGCGCCAGCGATGCGGAAGTGAAAAAAGCCTATCGCAAGCTGGTCAGTCAGTATCATCCGGACAAGCTGGTATCACGTGGGCTGCCGGAAGAAATGATGGAAATGGCCAAAACGCGTGTGCGTGATATCAACACGGCGTATGAGCAGATCAAGCAGGCCAAGGGTATCAAGTAGAATTCTGGAATTGTTGAGCACGCGTATTGGTTACACTGGCCGCAAACACACGAGATCAACGAATGAAACAATCAACCGTAATCGCACCATCGATCTTGTCAGCCGATTTTGCCCGCCTGGGCGAAAATGTCACTGCCGTGTTGGATGCTGGCGCCGACTGGGTGCATTTTGATGTAATGGACAATCATTACGTGCCCAACCTGACCATAGGCCCGATGGTTTGCCAGGCTCTGCGCGATTACGGCATCACTGCACCCATTGATGTACATCTGATGGTTGAGCCGGTCGACGCAATCATTCCGCAATTTGCTGCCGCCGGCGCCACGTTGATCAGCTTCCATCCCGAAGCCAGCCGGCATGTGGATCGCACCATACAGTTGATTCATGAGCAGGGCTGCAAAGCCGGTCTGGTGCTGAATCCTTCAACACCCATTGAACAGCTCAGTTGGGTGCTGGACCAGTTGGACCTGGTGTTGCTGATGTCGGTGAATCCGGGTTTTGGTGGTCAGTCATTCATACCCTACATCCTCCACAAGCTGCGTAAGCTTCGTTCCTTGATAGACCAAACCACGAAAAATACAGGACGAGAAATCCGGCTGGAAGTCGACGGCGGTGTGAAGGTGAATAACATTGCCGAGATTGCCGCAGCAGGGGCCGACACCTTTGTGGCCGGTTCGGCCATATTCGGCTCGGCCGATTACCGCGATACCATCAGCCAGATGAGGTCTTTGACCAGTCAGGTTCGCCCGAAGGCAGGGCAGTGACCACGTAACGCAGCGGACCGCCCGCCGTGACGGCATCAAACGGGTAGCAGGTCACCAGGCTGAGCCGATTCAGACCGGGTTCCAGCACCAGGTCATATTCGCGACTGTCGATGATTTCCAGCGTATCCACCTCGAAGGTTTTGATGCCCTCAGCGGTTTCCAGCCGGAGCTGGTCGCCGTGCTGCAAATCCTGCAGGAAGCGAAAGTGTGTATCGCGATGGCCGTTGATGACCCAGTCCTGCAGGCGCAGGCTGCTTTCCGACAGGGTGGGCCCAAATGCCAGGTTTCGGTCCGAGCTGCCTGCCAGCACAATCTGTTCCACTTGTAAACGTGGCACCTTTAACTTCGCCAGCGCATGAGTATCAGCCCAGGGCCACGGCTTTTTATCTGTGCCTTTCTTCTGCATATCCCAGCTATGTTGCAACAGCACTTGAGCGAGTTCTGCTTTAAGCGGAATCCACGCTGCTTGCACTGCCCAGACGGAGCAAAAAAAGACGGCAGTGCTGAATAAAGCTTGCGGTGCCGCCGCCAGGGGCCGGGCAGATCCTAAGCGCATTGTTCAACATATTTTTTTCGGCAGTGCACACCGGAGTTGCGGCGCGAGGGAGGGGTGTAAAGCATCATGGCAACCGACAGCGCCAACAGCAGTGCAGCGCCCAGCAACTGTAGCTGCCATCCGGTCGCCGTGTTGGAAAAGCCATTGCTCTGCATGGAACTGCCTGCTGGCAACAAATTGGCAATAGGGTCCTGTGACAGGCCTTCGGCAGCGGCGCGCGCCGGTGTGCGGTCTACCGCCACCAGGCTGGTATAGGGCGTGAGCAGGCCGAATTCCAGCGCTACATCGACGATGGATTGGCGTAACTCATCCCCATTCATTGCCATGTCCATGTTCCTCTTCATGAATAGGCGGCTGTCCTGCAGCGCTTCCACCCGGCCCCGCGCCCATAGCGTTGCCAGGCTTTCGTTGCCAGCGCCGGGGTGTGGGCCGGTTTCCTGCTGCCACTCGCTGCCGTTCAAATTACCCCGCAGCACAATCTGGCCGGGCTGCGATGGCAGGCGTGCGACCAGCCAAAGGGGTTCGCCGGCATACAGGTCGGGAATGATCTCCGGGTAATAGTCGGCCGCCATGCCCCAGTCCACTTCTATGTTTTGCAGGGCCGGACGTTCGATGCGCTGCCACAACTCATTCATACGCTGTTCCACATCATCCAGCTGACCAATGTGTGTGTGACTGCCGCGACCGATTTCCGCAGCCTTGCGCATAAAACCGGTGTTGGGTGCCGAACCAATGGAAACCGTAAACAAGCGGCTGTCGCCCAGTTCAAGTGCAATCTGTTGCAGCAGTTCTGCTTCATTGCCAACGGCGCCGTCGGTAACAAACACGATCTGCCGCAACAGGCTGGGCTGGGTGGGCAGCAGCATGGCGTCCTGCAGCGCGGGGGCCATATTGGTGCCGCCATCGGCTTTCAGGTCATCAATGAAATTCAGCGCTTCTTGGAGGTAATTACCATCCGGTGCCACGGAACCGGGAAATAACGTATAGCTGTCGGAGTTGAATTCGATCAGGTTGAAGCGGTCATCGGTTTTAAGCCACGACAGCCCCTGGTACAAGGCGGCCTTGGCTTGCCGCATAGCCATGCCCTGCATGGAGCCGGAGGTATCGATAATGAATACCACCTCGCGCTCCTGCGGCACGGTGGCCTCGATCAGCGGCGGCGCCAGCATCAACAGGGCATAGACGGCATCGCCACCATCCCAGCTAGACAGGGCCGCTTGTGGTGCGGTGCCCAGAGCGGGTGCCCAGTTGAGTTCGAACAGGCGATCGGTGCGGGTGTCGGGGTTTACCAGGGCCAGTTGGTAGCCACCCAGTGTGGGGTGGATGTCCATGTCATGAAAGCGGCTGTAAAGGCTGGTTAGCTCCAGAGCGCTGCGTAGCTTCAGCCGCAATTCCAGCTGGTGGTCATTCAAGGGAGGGTTGACGACAAAGTTTTCAGTCGTTGTGGGTTGGGACAGTGCTGTTGTGACCGATGAATCCCGCCGCGGCGTAAAGGTCAGGGGCAGCTGCAGACTGTATTCGCCCTGGCTGAAGTCCACCCGCTGCAAAAAGCTGATGCTCACGGTGATGGCTTCATTCGGGCCAATATTGGCCAGCCGGGTTTCAAACTGATTGGGCCGTTGTTGATCCAGCAATGCGGCGATCACGCCATCGGCCTTAGCCTTTTGATATTGGCGCCGGGCTTCTGCCTTTTCCTTGATTTCGCCTTCGATGATGCGATCTCCGACTTGCACCCGCAGCCGGTCAACGGCGGCGCCGGGTGGCAGAGGAAAGCGATAGATGGCTTCAGACCAGCCGCGACCGGTATTACGAAACTGCTGCTGCACATCCACCCGCGCCACCAGTCCATTGATGTCCGCCTCGATCAGGGTGTCCAGCGCCACGACATGCTGCTGTTGGCCATCGCCCAGAAATTGCAGGCCCCAATCATCCTCAGACAGGTCTTGGGCCTGGACGGTGCGGATCAGGAACAAACTGGTCAGTACCAGGCACAGAGCTATCAGGCTGCGGTTTTGCCAACGATAAATTGCCGGTGCGGCAAAGCCATCCCGCCGGGCTTGTTTACGCTGCTGCAACATGCGGGCAAATTCCGGATAGCGCCGCCATACGTCCTGCTCCAGGCGTTGGCGAATGGAGCCGCGAGCCTGGGGCTGCGATGAAGATGTGGCATTTTCGGGATAGCTGGACATGGGGCGCTGGCTCCTGGCGAGGTGGCGAGATTTCATGGGGCTATTGAAACCGTTGGCGCTGTCCATGCCATGGCAGCAGCGGCCTTTTCGGGGGCTGAATTAAGGCAGAGTGGTGGCAACACCACGGTTTGCATGGCCGGAGGATATAAAAGCGCTACGCGGGGTCATATGATGCGCATAAGAAATCCGCATCAATCAGGGGCAAGCATAAAATGCAACGGCATGTCGCAATCGTCGAAGACGAAGCAGCCATTCGGCAAAACTACGAAGAAGCGCTGCGGCGTTACGGCTATCACGTCAGTGGTTACAGCGATCGAAGCTCGGCCTTTGCGGCGTTCTCGCGCCGCCTGCCGGAGCTGGTGATTATCGATGTAGGGCTGGGTAACGAGCCGGAAGGCGGTTTCGAGTTATGCCGGGATTTACGCGGCCTGTCCAAGAGCCTGCCAATCATTTTTCTCACCGCGCGTGATACCGATCTGGATGTGATATCCGGCCTGCGCCTGGGTGCCGATGATTACCTCACCAAGGACATCAGCCTGCAGCATTTGATTGCCCGCGTGGTAGCCCTGTTCCGCCGGGTTGAAGCACTGTCGGGTAAAGCCTCTGAAGCCAAGGTCCTGGAACGCGGTGAGTTGAGATTCTCGGTGGAGCGCATGGAAGTGAGTTGGCAGGGGCAGCCGGTGGATCTCACCGTTACCGAGTTCTGGATCATTCACTCGGTGATACGCCATCCGGGCCATGTGCGCACGCGCCAGCAACTGATGGATGATGCCAATGTGCTGGTCGATGATCAGACCATCACCAGCCACGTAAAACGCATACGCCGCAAGTTCATTGCGTTGGATAAGGATTTTGACCAGCTGGAAACGATCTATGGCGCCGGATATCGCTGGAAGCCACAGCATGGCACGCCAGACAGCCAATCAACTCACAACGCGAGCGAATGAGCTTACGCAACCGCCTGCTGGCCCTGTCTTTATTGACCTTGCTGCTGCCCTGGTCGGGCTGGAAGCTGTTGCAGGAACTGGAGCGCTTTTTGCGCGATGCACAGGAAACCTCCTTGCTGGCCACCGCGCGCACACTGGCTGCCACCCTGCCGTTCGAGCAGCTCAGTCAGTTGCAATACTTGCCGCAGCAATATGCCTTCTTGCGGCAACTGCAGCGCCAGCCTGAACTGGATGGTTATGCCGATGACTGGCCACAGGCCGAGCACGGCCTGGAAATGGTCAGTACCGATGGCTTGCTGACGCTACGATTATTGGCCGGCACTTCAGGTTCGGCCTTGAACCTGTTGTTTGAGGTCAACTCCACGCAGCCGCTGAATCGCCCCGGTGACCTGAGCAAACATGGAATTGAAATCCTGTTGCGCTCACCGCGCGGCTTGCAGCGTTTCGATATCCGGCCCGAGGCACCCGGGCCCATCCAGTTGCGCGGAGAAGGCGTGCAAGGGCAGACCGAGGGGCAGGCTGAAGGATTCTGGCTGGAAGTCGAACAAGGCTATCGTCTGGAGTTGTCCTTGCCCGGTCAATCACGCCTGGCCGATTTCCAGTTCGCGATTCAATACCCAAATACCGAAGGGGGTACCGGATGGTTACGCTCAGGCTCCGGATCCGCCCGTTCCGCCTGGTTACCGCTGATCCCGGCCTGGACAGAGGTATCGCGCAGCCTGGCCGACACCACGCCGCAAGCCACCCAAGCCTGGCTGCTGGACAGGCAAGGCTGGGTGCTGGCTGATTCCGGCGAAGCCAGCACTCCCGGCAGCAGCGACTCCACCTGGTTGCAGCGTTTGCCCTATCGCTGGGTAGCGGGCGGACGTACCGAACAGCGCAGCTTGCCGGAAGAAGCGCCGCTGCGGATGCGGCAGCCACCGGTCAGCCTGGCGCTGTTGGGCGAGGAAACCAGTTTGTGGAGCCAGGATCCGGAGACTGCCGTTTTAAGCAACACCGTGGCGGTACCGGTCAAAAGTGCAGGGCGTGTGCTAGGCGCGATCGCCCTGCAATCCAGTTCTGATGGCTTGTTATTGTTAACCAATCGGGCTCTGGGTCGTTTGTTGCTCACCACCCTGGTCATCACTTTTGGACTGACCGCAGGATTGTGGTATTTCGCCACGCGCTTGTCGCAACGTGTGCGGCGCCTGGCAGCTGCCGTCAATGTGGCCATGGACGAAGGCAGTGTCGCCGTTGCATTGCCACTTACCCACGATGCCGACGAACTGGGCGAGTTGGCACGCAATAATGAAAAACTGCTGCGGGCCGTGGCTGATTACAACCAGTATCTGCAAACCCTGGCCGGTAAGTTGTCGCATGAATTGAAAACCCCGCTGGCCATCACCCGTTCCTCGCTGGATAACCTGTCCAGCCAGCCATTGGATGAGGACTCACGTCGCTTTCTGCAACGTGCCCAGGAAGGCGTGGACCGGCAGGCCGCTATTGTGCGCGCCATGAGTGAGGCCAGCCGTCTGGAAGCTTCCATCAGCGTGGCTGAATGGGAGACCATCGATTTGGTGGAATGGCTCAAAGGTTGCGCCGAAGGCTATCGCAGTGTGCATTCGGAACGGCGAATTGAAGTCCATCTGCCAGTTGGGCCGGTGCGTTATCGCTGCTCCCCCGAGTTGCTGGCCCAGGCGCTGGACAAACTGGTCGACAACGCCATTTCGCTCAGCGGGCCAAGCGACAGCGTTAGCCTGTTGCTGCAGCATGATGCCGAGCATATCGTGCTGGCGGTACGAAACACTGGCACGCGTTTGCCGGAAGAATTTCAGGGCCGCTTATTCAATTCGCTGGTGTCCCTGCGCGAAACTCCGGGCTCCTCGCCTCACCTGGGCCTGGGCCTTTATATTGTGCGTCTGGTTGCACAGGCACATGGTGGCCATGCCAGCGCGGCGAATCTGGCAAAAAAATCGGGCGTGGAATTTACTTTGAAACTGCCGCTTAAACGGGCATAGTTCATTCTATCCCTGCTTGTTAGAATGACGGCAGGCCTCCACGAACCAGCAGGGATTCAAGTGGACAGGGAATCGTTCGAAACATTAAAAAATCAGGGCTATAACCGTATTCCGGTCTATCGCTCCATATTGGCTGATCTGGATACACCGCTGTCGGTCTATCTCAAACTCGCCGATGCACCCGGCGCTTATTTGCTTGAGTCGGTTGAAGGCGGTGAAACCTGGGGTCGCTATTCCATCATTGGTTTGCCCTGCCGCAATCGCTATGCACTCAGTGGCACGAGTCTTACCTGGTGGGAAGACGGCGAGGTGGTCAATCGGCGGGAAATCGAGGATCCACTGGATTTCGTCGCAGAGCTGCAACAGGAATTCCGTTCGCCACGCTTGCCCGATCTGCCTTTGTTTACGGGTGGGTTGGTGGGGTATTTCGGCTACGAGATCGTGCACCGGTTTGAGTCACGCCTGGCTGATGAAGCCAAGCCCGACGAGCTGGGTACGCCCGATATGGTGCTGCTGGAATCGGATGAAGTTGCGGTATTCGATAACCTGGCCGGTCGGCTTTTTCTGATCATCAACGTCGACCCGCGGCAGCCCAACGGCTGGCAGGCAGCGCAACAACGACTGGATGAGTTGACCCAAAAGCTGCGTCAATCCGGTGCCGGTTATGGTGCCGTGCCGGAAAGCAAACCAGCCAGTCCGGAAGAATTTCGCCTCGGCTTTGAGCGTGCTGATTTTATTGCTGCCGTGCATAAAAGCAAGGAATACATCCTCTCCGGCGATATCTTTCAGGTGGTGTTGTCGCAGCGCATGAGCGTGCCGTTCAAATCACGGCCGCTGGATGTGTATCGGGCTTTGCGGGTACTCAATCCTTCGCCCTACATGTTTTTCATCGACCTGGGAGACACTCAGGTAGTAGGCTCTTCACCGGAAGTACTGGTGCGGGTGCAGCAACGCAAGGTCACGCTGCGGCCCATTGCAGGTACCCGTCCACGTGGCGCGACTCCAGCGGAAGACAAACGGCTGGAGGCGGATTTGCTGGCCGATCCGAAAGAATTGGCCGAGCACCTGATGTTGATCGACCTGGGTCGGAATGACGTTGGCCGGGTGGCCAGGACCGGTACGGTGAAAGTTACCGACCAGATGGTGATCGAGCGCTATTCGCACGTGATGCACATCGTCTCGCAAGTCGAAGGCGAGTTGGCTGATGGCCTGACGGCGGTAGATGCCATACGTTCAGCGTTTCCGGCGGGCACCTTATCCGGCGCACCCAAGATTCGCGCCATGGAAATCATCAACGAGCTGGAGCCCATACGGCGTAATGTGTATGCCGGGGCAGTAGGCTACATCAACTGGCAGGATGACACTGATCTGGCCATCGCCATTCGTACTGCCGTTATTCATAACGGCATGCTGCATGTGCAGGCTGGCGCAGGTATCGTGGCGGATTCCGATCCGGAGGCCGAATGGCAGGAAACCCTGAGCAAGGGCAAGGCATTGATTGCGGCAGTCAACAGCGCGGCGGCCGGGCTGTAAGCCCGTGACGATGCAGAGAAATTCAAAATGATTCTGATGATCGACAACTACGACTCCTTCACCTACAACCTGGTGCAGTATCTGGGGGAATTGGGTGCGGAAGTGCAAACCGTACGCAATGACGCTATGTCAGTTGATGATATTTCACGCATGAATCCCGAAGGCATCGTGATTTCGCCTGGGCCTTGTACGCCCAACGAGGCCGGAATTTGCGTGGAACTGGTGCAGCGTTTGGGCGAACGTATTCCGATTCTGGGCGTTTGCCTGGGCCATCAATGCATCGGCCAGGCTTTTGGTGGCAAGATTATTCGTGCGCAACGCATCATGCACGGCAAGACTTCGAAGATTTACCATCGCAGCCAGGGGGTCTTTCAGGGCTTGCCGCAGCCTTTCGATGCAACGCGCTATCATTCCCTGGTCATTGACCGCGAGTCCATGCCCGAAGAACTGGCGGTTATGGCCTGGACGGAAATGCAGGAGGATCATGAGATCATGGGAATCAAGCATCTGAAGTACCCAATCCAGGGTGTTCAGTTTCATCCTGAATCCATCTTGACGCGCTGCGGCCATGACCTGCTGCGCAATTTCCTCAAATCCGTTAGCAGCCGCTACTGGGACTGATCCTTATCATGACATTCGTATTTGCGCCTCAGCCAATCGCTGCCCTTTCCATCCACGGCAGTGATCACCGTTTTCCTGTGCGGCGTATTTATTGCGTGGGACGCAATTATGCCGATCATGTGCTGGAAATGGGCGGAGATCCGCATAAAGAGCCGCCGTTCTTTTTCACCAAGCCAGCGGATGCAGTGGTGACCGGAGGGCGGCCGGGACATTAGCCACCACGCACGCAAAACCT
>JAWXBM010000086.1:0-22755 GCA_034440115.1 Lysobacterales bacterium
AACTGCTTGTAGTTTCTTCCCATGCAACATTCTCTCCCGATAATGTTGCACTTGGAATTTGAGCGCGCCCCCCAATTATTCCAATTATTTCAGTCGTAAATACCTCATTGCTCTCGCCAACAGGGCAGGAACCAATCAAAACCCTTTAACCGGGTTACCTGAATCGATGCGGAAAAAGCCTGACATCGCTGATCAAATCAGCAATAACTTGCCGTGGATGATTGATCAGTTATCCTGCCGTGGCCATCGTGCGCCAGCCATCCCAGACCCGATTCAGCCAGCAGATCCAGCCCTTGTTGTCGGCCCAATAACATGGCCAGAGTAGTTACTGCCCCGGCAATCAGGCAACTGCTTGCCCATACTGAAACGCTGGCCAAACCCTGCACCGGCCAGCCACTGCGGGCATCAATCAAGTGGCTGTAGCGCTGACCATCAATCATTCGAAAACGCTCATAGTCGCCACTGCTCGCCAGCCCACCATGGCTGATATCAATGCCTGCCAACACACCCCCGTTACGAGGATGACGAATGCCAACGCGCCAGGGGCGGCTGTCAGGATGCGGCCCGATAATGTGCAGATCACCGCCTAGGTCAATGTAGCCGGAGTTGAATCCCGCTTTTCGTAGCAACAGCGCCACCCGATCCGCTGCATATTCCTTGACGATACCACCGAGGTCCAGGCGCATCCCGCCTGGCAAACCAAGCCTGTGGCCATCCCATGCCACTTTATGCCAGCCGGTCCGGCCCATGGCCTGGTCAATTTCGTGCGACGCCGGTATCGAAGCAGAGCGCTCCCAGAGCCGACTCAATTGGCCTGTTGTAATGTCAAAACAGCCGTCGCTCTGCCGATACTGGCAGCTAGCGAAATTGAGCAGCGCGGACGTTTCGGCGTCTGGGCTTGCACCACCCGGTTGTGCGGCGCGTTGCTGCAATAAAACAAAGTAGTTATTGGTCCGGTAACTTGAATACTTCAGGTCCAAACGCTGTGCTTCGGCACGGGCAATAGCCCATGCCCGATTGGCTGATTGTTCAGAGTGACTGTAAACGCAGATTTCAGCCGGGCAACCCATGCTGTTGAAGCGCTTGCGGACCAACTTAACGGGGCGGTTCATAAGGACACCGTGAAGGCCACGCTCAGGCGCCAGAAATCGACCAGGCCAGGCGTATCCTGTGGTTTGCCCGCTAAAGCCAGGCTGCTGTCACTGTCGTAATACTCCACACCAGCCAGGGCCTGGTAACGGTGCTGCTGCCACTGCAAATTCAGCCGATAGCTCAAGGCACCATAAGTGGCCAGCCGATAATCGCTGCTCCAGTAAGGGTCGCTCGGTGTGGCCTCAAAATAAGGCGCGTAGAAATCGGGCGCTTTTTGCGTGTAGTAACGAACTCCCGAGGTCAACTCCCAGCCTTCGTTTAACGGCTGTACCCATGCTGCATCCAGCGTGTGTGCCTGTATGTCCCAACTGTCCAGAAAATAACGATAGTCCAGTTGCAGTGCCGCGCGGCTGCGCTGCAGGTATTGCCGCAAGCGGGTGGTCCAGGAAAACATGGTCCTTTCATCAGGCCGTTGGTCGGAAAGTATGGATTGTTCCACCAGCACTAACTTGTAAGGGTCAGAAAGAAAACCCGTTTGCCGGGTAACTGTTGCTCCGGTCTGTATAACTGCATTGCGATTCACCACCTGGCTGAACCCCAATGACGCAGACCAGGCATCGCGGGCAGCAGATAAAACCCGGCCGAACTCAGTTGCATCGCTGGGATGAATTTCATCATCTGAATAGCTGAAACCCCAGCTGTACTCTTCCAAAGAATCTGCCGTTTCCCGGCTGCCTGAGTAGCTGCCATAGACAGCACGGTAGTCATCTTCAGTGGAGTAACCCAGGCCAAATTCGTGGCTGCTGTTGTCCGCACTCAAACCCAGTGAAATATCGAGTTGGTCGCGTTTTTCTCGTATGGTCGCGCCGCTCATCACCTGCAATGCCTGGCCATCAGAGCCCGGAATCACATACCAGGGTGATGACCCACTCATGGCTTCGTGCAAATAGCCCACGGTTAGCGTGTAGTTTTCATCCAGGTTTTTGACCCAGCGCAGTTGCTGCGAATCAATTGAATATCGACTGGGGTCACCGGCCAGCAGCTTTTCCTTGGGCACTGGCTCTTCATCGTAATGGGTAAAGCGGTAAGCGACGTTTTCTTCGGGCAGCTCTGCGGCCAATAATTCCTGCATGCCGGGTAACCCAAGACTCGAAGCGAACAACGCACGGATGCGGGCTGATGGCGCCTTCATGACATCATTGTAGTTTCAGGTTCAATTACAGCCACAGCCACCCCCGGCTGCTTCAATTCCACCGGAAGCGGCTTCCTTGCTGGAGTAAACATGCTCATCCATGGCTTGGAGCAATGGATCGCCTTCCAGCGACATGCGCTCCTGCGCCAATCGCCCTCGCTCCCAGGGTTGCACCGGTGCACAGGCCGACAACAGGCACAGCAAGGCCAGACCCAGCCATCCGGAAATAACTCTTTCAGGGAGTCTGCAATTCCAGGATCGCATTGCGTATCTCCTGCAGGTGCGAAGGTTCAAATCCAGCCCATAGTTTGACTACCCGGCTGGATTCATCAAGCAAAAAGGATGTGGGCATGGCTTTGATCTGCCAGGCTTCCGGTGTATGGGCGGCAGCATCCCGCAAAACCGTGTAACTCACTGGGTGCTCGGCAAGAAAGTTAACGGCATCCTGCTCGTGCTCATCCAGGTTTATGGCCAGAAACTTTACTCCTTGTCCGGCAAATTCCTGGAAAAGTGATTCGTACAAGGGCAGGGACTGACGGCAAGGACCACACCAGGAAGCCCAGAAATCCACATAGACGATTTCCGCGCGATAATCAGACAAACTCTTCAGGTTCCCTTGCTGGAGAACCGGCAGAGTAAAATCCGGCGCCTTGTCCCCTGGCTCCAGGGCAAGGCTTGCCGTGGTTGTCAGCAATGCCATACAGGCGATGACGAAACCTATACAGGCCTTAAGGCTGCAAGGCACTGTTGATTTCCTCGCACAGGGGAATATTGTCAGCGACGATCCGTATCAGCGGAATGGTATTCATCAAGCCCAGGCTGGGTATGGAGTAACTGGCTGTGGCGTTGCCGCAGTCATGAAAGACTATGGTCATGGTGCCTATCGCCACATTGATAGTCGGAGGGCTTGCCGAATCGAACACACCCCCATTAGATGAAAAAATCTCTAAATTGGCAGTATTGCCTGCCCAGCCGCCCTGCATGGTAATCCAGCGTTGCCCAGGCTCACCCAGTATCGCCGTTGCGCTGGGCGGCGGCCGTTCACTGTCGAAAGTAAACCAGGCGGAAAAGAACACGCCGGCATCCGGGAAAACAGCGATCAATATGCCCTGACCATCTTTGCCCGGCGAAGCCCAGACATCGTTCAGCCCGGCATTTACCAGGAACAAGCCAACAAAGCTGACGCTGACATTATCTACCGCAGTATTGTTGTCGTTATTACTGTCGCTAAACGATAGAATGCCGCCGATGAAATACTGCCCGGCAGGAATATTGTCGGGCACAGTTGGCTGATTCTGCTGGCTGCGCGTGACTCCGGCCGCCAGGATGGCCACTGGAAAGGTGCCCAGTGCTATGTCATTGGTATTGATTACCGTGTTGGCAGAAGCGTAGTAAGTGATGCTGAATTCGCCTGCGCTGGCATTACCGTTATTACGAATGACCGCTTCAACACTGATGCTGTCGCCGGGGGCAAATGCATTCGGCTTGGCAGTGCCAGTAACAGCAGATGCCTGCAATTGATTTTGCTGCAATGCAGAGCCCTGGTTAAGTACCGTCAGGTCGACCAACTCTACTTCAGCCGCAGTGGCCGCGGCTTGTACCGTAATCGTCCCCTGCATGCTGGACGGATGCACTGTACAAAAATATCCGAATGCACCTGGCTGATTAAAAGTCACCTGGAATGTAAAACTGGATGCCGTTTGCGAAGCCGTCCATGCACTCGTATTGGAAGTGACATTATGCTGGTTGCCGCCCGCAGCATTTACCCACCGTACGGTGTCACCCACCTGGATGGTCAACTGTGAGGGAGAAAAGAAGTTATCGCCTACAGTCACGGTATGAGTAGTTTGTGCCAGGGATGTCAAGGGCATGAGCAGCAACAAAACGATTGCCAACTTGCCGGTTAAGATCAGGATTCCGTTCATGATGCAGCTCCACCAAAAATAGCGCCAAATCCTCCTGACCACAGCAGACCGGGCCTTTCAGATTATTCTTTCACGCTGGAAAACTTATGCCTGGTGTACTCCGACCCGTTGATGCTCTGCCAAGTAATGCTATGCTTCTTGCGAGAATAGATTTTTCAACTAGCTTAATCGGCTGGCACTTTCCGCCGACTTCAAAGGAAATTCCCGAGCAGAATCCTAACCGACCCTGAACCATGCTGAATACTCTGATCGTTGATGATGAAGCCCTGGCCCGCAGGGGCCTGAAGCACCGCTTGCATTCGGCCGCCGATGTGCATGTGATCGGCGAGGCGCGCAATGGTCGTGAAGCCGTGGAAATGATCCGTAAACATATGCCCGATCTGGTGTTCCTGGATATCCAGATGCCTGGTATGGATGGCTTCGACGTGGTGCGAGCACTGTCAGCAGAAGAGCTTCCCGCCATCGTTTTTGTAACGGCTTTCGATGAATTCGCCATCAAAGCATTTGAGGCCAATGCGGTGGACTACATACTCAAGCCCATCGAAGATGAGCGCCTTAAAAGTGCCCTTGACCGGGTACGCAAGCGGCACCAGGACAAGCGCGCCAGCAAGGATCGCAAATCATTGCTCAGCCTGGTCAGCGAGTTGGCTGGTGAAGCGATCAACAGCGTGGAGGAGCTGGGCGTAAAAAAGTTGGGAAAGATTTTTAAAGAGCCTTCCCGACTGGCCATCAAGGACGCCGGCAAAACCACCTGGGTCAATCAGGCAGATATTGAATGGATTGATGCTGCCGGCGATTACATGTGCGTACATGTGAATGACCAAAACCACACCACGACCCACATCATGCGCAAAACCATGAAACAACTGGAGCAGGAACTGGATCAGGATATCCTGCAGCGGGTGCACCGCTCCACCATAGTGAGCATCAATCGCGTCAAGCAGATGCAGTCACACATCAATGGTGAATACTTTCTGACCCTGCAAAGCGGGCACACCATCAAACTTTCGCGCACTTACAAAGACAAGCTGAAGTACTTTTCCTGAAGCCGCATTTTGCTTATTCCCTTGTCAATCCGGGATTTTTTCCGTCATTCCGGACTTGCCTGCAGGGATGCAAGTAAGGGGCGTGAGCGGGAGCGGAAGCTTTGATCCGGAATCCAGTCACATAGTGCAAATGGATCCCGGCTCGGGGGCCGGGATGACGTTAGTCAGGCATGAAACGCTGCACCACTCATCGGTCAAACCCGACCGACGTCCAACCAGAACTCAATACCTTGGGTGTTGAGCACCACGTCATCCCACAAGATGCACTGCAATTCTTCATCCGGATGTGTAACGCCATGTTCGCGGCACTGAGCCCATAACCAGCTTTTTACTTCCTGTTGGATCTTGTCAGTGCGGGCACTTGTTGTTTCATTGGCCAGGGCAATTTCTTCAAACTTCTGAACACCAGCGATCATCTGTTCAGCCAACCGCTCAGTGTCCGTTACGCGACCGAAATGCGTCAGGTACATGCAATCTGGTGCTGATTCCATCAAACGCCGCACCGATGCACGCAGCACCGGCGGATCAAACTGAATGGGAGTGGTGGTGGGAAACACCATGGCGCCGTTGGCGGTGTCGAGATCGCGGTAGGAAATGCCAAAGGTGTCGCCGGTAAACCAGCCACGGGTTTGCTCGTCCCAAATACAAAAATGATGGCGTGCATGGCCGGGTGAATCCATAAAGCGCAAACGCCGTTCGCCCACACTTAACTCATCCCCATCGTGCATGATGATCACGCGCTCTTCGGGCACCGGGATCAGGGTGCCGTACATTTCCTCATAAAGCTTATCGCCATAAACCGCACGGGTTCCGGCTTCGAGTTTGGACGGGTCGATCATATGCCGCGCACCGTAGGGATGCACCACCAGCGAAGCATTGGGTAATGCCTGCATCAGCTTGCCTGCACCACCGGCATGATCCAGGTGCACGTGGGTAACGATCACGTGGCTGACCGCTGTTTTAGCCCAACCGCGTTTTTCCAATACCTCGAGTATGCGATCGGCGCTGTAATTGCTGCCGACTTCGATCACGGCAACATGGTCGCCCGCCTCCAGCAAGTAGCAAGCGGCCATTTCATCGCGTACCTGGCCACTGTCTATGGCCAGCACCCCGCCGGGGTATTCACGAACTTTGATGCAGGTGGATGACATGCTGATCCCTGTTGGCTGTTCCCTGTTGGCTGTTGCCTGTTGGCTGTTCCCTGTTGGCTGATATCTGAAATTAAAGTTTAGAGTGCCTGAGTCGCAAGGCATTGGCCACCACCGAGACCGAACTGAGGCTCATCGCCAATGCCGCAATCGTGGGCGACAACAACAGCCCGATAAAGGGATACAACACACCCGCAGCAATCGGTATGCCCAAAGCGTTGTACAGAAAAGCAAAGCCCAGGTTCTGGCGCATGTTTTTCACCGTGGCAACGGAAATCAGCCGGGCAGTTGCGATGCCGCGCAAATCACCTTTCACCAGGGTTACCTGGGCGGTGCTCATGGCTACATCCGTACCGGTACCCATGGCGATGCCCACATCGGCGCGGGCCAGTGCGGGCGCATCGTTGATGCCATCACCGGCCATGGCCACCACGTGGCCCTGATCATGCAGCTCTTTGATCAGCTTTTCCTTGTCGGCCGGACGCACTTCGCCGTGCACTTCATCCATGCCCAGCTCTGCTGCCACTGCCTTGACTGTGGTCACACCATCGCCGCTGGCCATCACCAGCCGCAGGCCGCTGTCTTTGAGCTGTTGAATGGCTTCAGGAGTCGACTCTTTAATCGGGTCGGAAACCGCCAGTAAGCCGGCCAGTTTTTCATCCACAGCCAGGAACATGACGCTGGCGCCCTGCTGCCGCAATTGCTCTGCGGGCTCACGCAGTTCCTGCCACTCCACACCAACTTCTTCCATCAGCGTGGTATTGCCCAGCGCCAGGACATGACCCTCAACCCGGCCACGCACGCCTATGCCTGATGCAGATTCAAAATCCCCTGCTTTTGCCAGTTCAAGACCGCGCTCGCGCGCTTGCGCCACAATAGCGTCAGCCAGTGGATGTTCGCTGCCCTGGTCCAGGCTGGCAGCCAGGCGCAACACCTCGTCCGCATCGCCGCCCGCTATCGGCACCACCGAATGAAAGCTTGGCTTGCCCAAGGTCAGGGTGCCGGTTTTGTCCACCACCAGGGTATCCACTTCGCGCAGCTTTTCGATGGCGCTGGCATCCTTGAACAACACGCCCATGGTGGCCGCCCGGCCGGTTGCAACCATAATCGACATGGGTGTGGCCAGGCCCAGCGCACAAGGACAGGCGATGATCAGTACGGCAACCGCGTTGATCAGCCCGTGGGCCCAACTGGGTTCAGGACCGAACATTCCCCAAACAAGGAAAGTGAGCAGGGCGATGGCCAGCACCACCACCACGAATACACCGGCGACGCGATCCGCCAGACCTTGCATGGGCGCGCGGGAACGTTGCGCTTTGGCCACCATCTGAACGATCTGCGACAGCACCGTGGCCGAACCCACTTTATCGGCGCGCATCACCAGCGAACCACTGGTATTGAGAGAAGCACCGATCAGTTCATCACCGGGCTTTTTGCTGACCGGCATGGATTCACCGGTGAGCATGGATTCATCCACCGAGCTGCTGCCTTCAATAATGGTGCCATCAACCGGCACGGCCTCACCCGGACGCACCCGCAAGCGATCACCGGTGTGCACATGCGACACCGGAATATCTTCTTCCTGGCCATCATCGCCTATGCGGCGCGCGGTTTTGGGCGCCAGATTGAGCAAAGCACGCATGGCGGCACCGGTTTCAGACCGCGCTTTCAATTCCAGCATCTGACCGAGCAGGGTGAGCGAGATAATCACCACCGCCGCTTCGAAGTAAACGGCGACCTGGCCATCCATCCTGAAGGATTCAGGAAAGACGCCAGGCGCCGCCGTTGCCACCACGCTGTATAAAAAGGCGGCGCCGGTACCGGTACCAATCAGGGTCCACATATTGGGTTGCCAGGTGCGGATGGAGATCGCCCAGCGCTGAAAGAATGGCCAACCGGCCCACAGCACAACGGGCGTGGCCAGTACCAGCTCAATCCAGGGTTTCCAGCTACCCAGCAGGCCTTCAAGCGCACTACCTGACATGGCAATCACGAATACCACTACGGTTAATGGCAATGTCCACCAGAAGCGATGACGGAAATCCCTCAGCTCGGGGTTTTCTTCTTCATCACCCGAGGGCATTTCCGGCTCCAGTGCCATGCCGCACTTGGGGCAAATGCCAGGCCCGGCTTGTCTGATCTCCGGATGCATGGGGCAACTGTAGATAAGTTCTTCGTCGTGCCCGGCCGGACTCCCATGATCACTGTCATCAGTTGACCCAGAGCTTTGCTGATCCGCTGGCTTTGCGCAGCACTGATGTGGTGTGTTTTCTGTTTCGCCTTGATTGCTCATGTCATCGTCCTTGCAACGTTCTGCAGCAGAGAACCTTGGAGCTCCCTGCGATGTTTATGGTTCAACTATACGCCGCAGTTGATTGAAGTGAAGATCCGAATTCGTTATCTGCCTGGTGCCTGCCGGCCAAATCACCCTGACTTCTTCGACCCGGCTGGCGCTGCCCAAACCGAAGTACAAGGGCATCTGGCTTTGTGACAGATAGCCCGACTTGCCATCGTTCACCTGCACATAGCTACCCTGGTCGGTTTTGACTTCCACCCTGGCGCCGATTCCAGCACGATTGGATTTGCTGCCCTGCAGGCTGACTTTCAGATACTTCAGATCCGGCTTTTTCTCGGCCAGATCGCTGATCAGCACCATGGGCTCGGCATTGAATTCATTGGTGACGATATCCAGGTCACCATCATCATCCAGATCGAACAGGGCAGATGAACGTGAGCCCAGAGCGCCCCAGACTTCCACCGTGCCGGAGCGGTTTTCGCAGAAGCTGTTGGCCTGGTCGATACCATCACAATCCAGCCGGAACCAGGCTTTCGCTGTTTCATTATTCTTGCGTGGCTCCACGCCAAGGATGAATTCAGCATCGCGGAATCGCTGGCCCTGCTCGTTGAGCAACAAGGAATTCACACCATAACGGAAAGGATAATTCATGCTGGAGGTGAGAAAAGCATCCTGATATCCGTCAGCGTTCAGATCACCCGTACTCAAACCCCAGGGCCAGTAATTCTCGGCGCCGATCTGGCCGGAAATTTCTGTAAAGCTGCCATCGGCCTGCTGCTGAAAAAAGCTGTTGCCATAAATACTCATGCCGCCACTTTGCAAATGCGATTCGTCCCATTGGATGACGGATTTATGCTGTTCCTTGTCCGGCCCGATATGCTCACTCATATCTGAGTGCATGTCGGTGACGAACACGTCCATCAGGCCATCGTTGTTCCAGTCAAAGATGCGAATACCCATGGCACCCCAGGAGGTTTTTGGAAAAACCTCACTGCGCTTATTGATAAAGCCCTCGCCTTGTTGGTTTTCAAAGTACTGGTCATGGCCCTGCATATTGAGCAGATAAAGATCGGGCCAGCCATCGCCATTCAGATCAGCAGCACTGGCATCACCTGACCAGGAGCCGTCGGTGATACCCATGGCTGCCGTGACATCCTCAAAACGGTTATTGCCCAGGTTGTGATAAAGCACGCTGTTCTCGGTGCGCTGCGGAAACAGATGGCCGCTGAATGCATCGCTGAAACCGTCATAAAAGGTGTAATCCACACCCTCGTTGCTGGCCTGGCGAATGAGTTCGGAGGTGTACTGGCCCACATTGCAGACAAACATATCCAGCAGGCCATCCCGATCGTAGTCAAAGAACACCACGCCCGAAGAATGCGCTCTGAGGCCGGTACCCGAGGCTTCGGTGATGTTGCGGAATTCACCCTTGCCGAGGTTTTCGAACAGCAGGTTGCCGCTGCGCACGGCGGTAATGTACAGATCGGCATCGCCATCATTGTCGATGTCGGCAAAGGAGGCGCCCACCGAAATCCGGTCAGCCATAGCGATTCCGGCCTTTTCGGTGATGTTTTCAAACTTACCTTTGCCAAGGTTGCGCCACAGTTCGTTGCCACCGGCCTGGGTTACAAACAGCACATCCAGCAGACCATCGCCATCCACATCGGCGACCGCCAGGCCGTTGCCGTGATCGTAATGCACGGCTTTGTAAGTCTTGGCCGCATCTTCAACCGCACGGTGCTGAAAGCGGATACCACTCTCATGGATACGGTCAGTAAAGCCGAACTGGTTGAATACCTTGAATTCTGCTGCAGTAGCCAGCTGCGCTTGCGCACGCGGAGCCAGATTGGGCGGATTCAGGATCATGCGGGGCTGCGCAATGCGGGTAACGCCATCGTCCTGCTGCGCCAGGGCGAACTGTCCTGACAGGGTCAGAAAGGCAACCACAATGTGGCGAATGAACAAATGTGCCTTGTAATTCATCAGAAATCTCCTGAATTGCAGCCAAACAGCGGTAAAAAGCCACAACCCTCTATAATGTGGGCTCCACATTGGAACGACCCAAACTATACCGTAATGAGTGCCATCTGCCATGAACCAAGGTCAGAACTCAGGCCAGCCTTGCTGCTGGGCTTGCTGGCTTTACTATACCTGGCTGCTGCTCCTTGCCTGGCCGACACCCTCACCATCCGTGTTGCTGGCATATCGTCCAAAAGCATGCTGCTGGATGTGCAGAACCGGCTTAACACGCTGGCCATCAATGACCCTCTGAAACTCAGCAAGAATCGCCTGCAGCGGGCTACCGAAAAAATTGAAGCTGAGGCCATCAAGGGCCTGCGTCCTTTTGGTTATTACCACGCCACGGTGGTCAGTGCGCTAAAACAACAGGACGAAGGTAACTGGCTACTGGAACTCGTGATAAAGCCAGGTCCACCCTTACGTGTCAGCGCTTCAGACATCCAGTTATCCGGGCCTGGAGCCGAGCTGGAAGAACTGCGTGAATGGCGGCAAGACTGGCCCATGCCAGTGGGTAAACGCGTTAACCAGGTGAGCTGGGAAGTACAAAAAAATCGTGCATTGGAATTAGCTGAAGGTCACGGCTACCTCACAGCACAATTTGTTCGCCAACAAATTCGTGCCGACCTTGACAGCAACACGGCTGAGCTGGAGCTGGAGTTAGATACCGGGCCACAGGCGGTCATGGGCAACGTCAGCTATGAACAGGACGTAGTGAATCCTGAGATACTCCAGGCTTTACCGCGGTTCAAAGCTGGCCAAGCCTACGATAGCTGGTTACTGGAGAAGTTCCGTCTCGATCTTTGGCATACCGGTTACTTCGAGAACATCGAGGTGATCGAAGAACGGCGCCTGGAGGAGTCACCGCCGGTGGTCAACCTGGTGGTCAAAGCCAGCGCCCGCAAACCCAATACCTACCAAGGCACACTGGGCTTTGGCACCGATACCGGAATACGCGCCCAGGTGTTGTGGACACGCCGCTTGCTGTCCGATCGCGGCGACAGCCTGGACATGGGCCTGGGCTGGCAGGAGACCAATAACGAATTCTCTTTCCGCAGTAATTACCGCCTGCCCCGGCGGCACAATGCCCGGCAGTTCTGGACCGGCGATTTCGGCATTCGCAAAGTCAATCAGGACCTTGAAATCCAGATCGACCAAGGCGATCAGGAGCTCATCAAACTGGCCAATGGCGATGTAACCAGCTACTCATTGAAAGGTGGTTTGCTGGTATTGCGTGATTTCGAAGGCGGCTATGAGCAGATTAATGAAAACTGGTACGGCCAGTACGTGCTTGAAAATAACAATTATCAATTACTCGATGACATAGAACAGCAGTTACCGGGGTCCATGTCTGAGGAAAGTCTGGCCCTGCTGCGAGGCACCGGCAGTTCCATGTCTTTCGGTGTCAACTGGGACTGGCCGGCCGTACGCGGCAGTGGGTTTGAAACGGTGGGCCACCATGAAAGACTCTGGATCTTCACCGCCAATGAAATTTGGGGCTCCGATGCGGATTTTTCCCAGGCCTATATCTCCAGCAACTGGAATCTTTTGCTGGGCGATCGCTTCAAGTTGTTATTACGTGGCGAGACCGGCTATTCGAATGCGCGTGTGGTCGAGGTGAATTTGCCGCTGGATGAGCTGACTGCAGAATTGTCGGTCACCCGCTTGCCGGACAGCTACCGATTCAAGGCCGGTGGCAGCCGCAGCGTGCGCGGTTATTCCTTTGAATCCCTGAGCAACAATGGCATAGGCTCCAATAACATCATCACAGCCAGCGCCGAGCTTGAGATGCTGGTTCGACCGAACTGGGCAGCGGCGGCCTTTGTCGACACCGGCAATGCCTTCAATGACTGGAACAACATAGAACTGAAAACCGGCCTGGGCCTGGGCCTGCGTTGGTACACCATCATCGGCTCCATCCGCCTGGATATCGCCCACCCGTTGGACATAGAGGGTGATCCCTGGCGTTTGCATTTCACTATCGGGACACCGCTGCTGTGACCAGACGCAGTAAATTCCTGATTTTTTTACCCGCTGCGCTGTTGTTATTGCTGGCCGTCGCTATGACCTGGCTGCTACGTAGCGAAAGTGGTGTGCGATTTATTTTCCAACAAGCGCACCAGCAAATCGATGGCCAGCTCAGCGTGCAGCACTTGAGTGGCAGTTTATCCTCGGTGTTGAATCTGCAAGGGCTGCACTACGGCGATGACGGCGTGCGAGTCGATTCGCCGGATATCAGCCTGAGCCTGGATATAGACCTGTTCCCACCGGCACTGCACGTGTCCAGGCTGAACAGCAGCTCGCTACAGATTCAATTGGTGGATTCCGCTGTGAATAAACCAGAAAGTTCATGGTCCGAAATCCTGGCAGGTCTGCAACTACCCTACCCCTTACGCTTCAGTGCCGTGAGCTTGGGCCAGTTGCAAATCCTTGATTACGACAGCACGGAGCTGTTTGCCGCCAGCGATATCGCACTGGAGGCGGTTTGGCATCATAAGCTGGAAATACGCCAGGCACGCCTGCATGCCTTGGACTCAGACTGGAATGTAGCTGCCAACCTGCAACTACGGCCACCATTCAATCTGGATGGCAAAGTAAATACCACAACCGTAGCGGAAATAACGCCAGAGCAAAGTGTACCACTGCAACTGCAAGGCCAGTTTAGCGGCGACCTGGGCCAGCTTGCGGTAAAGGCGCAAGTCCAGCTGCCTGCTCCTCATTCCAGCCTGTATATCGAAGGCGAATTGCGTGAATTGCTGGCAATTCCGGTTTGGGATTTGGAACTGAGCTCCAAGGCACTCAGCTGGCCTTTGATCGCAACACCAGCTGTCGACCCAAACAGCAATGGCCCACAACTGGCTTTGCACGACATACACCTCAGCAGCCAGGGCACACTGGACTCCTACGACCTGCAACTGGCAACCCAATTGAGTGGGGAACAGATACCAGCTGGTGACTCTGAATGGATAGGCACGGGCGACCGCAACGGCATTCACTTCGACCACTTCAGATTCGCTGGCGATGAACTGAAGCTATCCGGCAAAGTTCAGCTGGGCTGGCAGCAGTCTTTCGCCGTCACAGCCGATGCCGCAATCGAACGCTCGTATCCCGCACGCTGGTTTCCCGGTTGGCCAGAGGATCATCCTTTCACCGGCAATCTGCAGCTGAACCTGTCGGATGAGCAAGTCGAATTCAGCGACATTCAGTTGGATATTGTTGGGCTGGCTACAAAGGTCCAGGGCAATTTCCGTTATCAATTCAACGACGAACAACTGGCCGGCGAACTGAATTGGCAATCCCTGGCCTGGCCCATAGGCGCTGAAAACTTCACCTGGTCCAGTGAAAACGGCCAGCTCAGCCTGCAGGGAACCTTGGCCGACTGGAATGCAAAAGGAGAGTTACAGCTGTTGGTCAGCGGTTTTCCCGAAGGTCGGCTGCAACTCAGTGCCACGGGCAACAGCGATGCGGCGCACCTCGTCATCGACCAAGGCAATGTGTTGGGCGGCCAATTTTCCGGCAGCGCCGATTACCAATGGGCTGAACCGGCCAATTGGGCTGCCAACATTACGGCAAACAAGATCAGCATCGGCCCCCTGCTGCCCGCTTACCCGGGCGTGTTGAGTGGAACGGTGCTGGCCCAGGGCGAAATCGCTCCAAACAATCTGCAAGTCGAATTGCGCCAGGTACGCGGCAACATTCGTGGCCTGGACCTGACCGCCAAGGGTAAATTTTCACTGCAGGATTCGATTTTTACCGCACAGGGTTTGGAGCTGAATTCCAACTCCGCCCGACTGGAGTTGGATGGTGGACTGGGCTCAGGTCAAAGCCTCAAATTTCTCGCTGATGCCGATGAACTGGCCGATCTGTTTCCGCAAGTCACTGGCAGCTTGCATGCTAACGGGATCATTTCCGCTGACGCGCAATCGCCCATGGTGGATATTGAACTGGAAGCCGATCGTTTGCAGTGGGGTGAAAACACCATTACCTCTATCCGCAGCCATGAAGGTAAGAACGGCTCACGGGTATTTGAAATCGGCGAGGCCACGATCGCAGGTAGAGAGCTGCGCGACCTGCAGCTGACCCTGGCGGACAAGCAACTAAAGTCGGTGCAACTGCGTGCCATGCTGGACAAAACAGAAATAGAAGCCAGCCTGCGTGGCCAACTGCAGGGCAATAGCCAAAAACAGGTTTCCGGCTGGAAGGGTTATATCAACAAACTGAGCCTGAGCCAGCCTGACAAAGGCTTTTTGACCCTGCAAAACCCCGCCCTGCTGAACCTGTCAGGTCAACAGCTGGAGCTCGGTGACACCTGCTTACGGGGCAGCAAGGACGGCCAAATCTGCCTGCATGGGCAATGGATTGAAGGCGGCCAGTCCTTGTTGCAAACCGAAGTGCAGCAGGTCTCACTGGATATCGTGCGCTTGTTTGTTGATATGGACTGGGCTTTTACGCACCAGCTCAATGGCAATTTCAACTGGAAAAAAGAGGCCAATCAACCCGCCTCAGCCCAGGCAAATTTCACTTTGTCGCCCGGCGAGTTTCTGCTTGATGAGGAAAGCACCCAGTTCAAAACCGGACCAGGAATTTTTCAATTCCAGATCTCGGGCGGTGACCTGCATTCCGGCAAGCTGAAATTGCCCATTCCCGGTTCCGGCGGAATAAACATGGATTTTCAGGTTGCCCGACTGCTGGGTGATGATGCGGCAGAATTGCAGGCCGTGCTGAAACTCAACCTGCGGGATCTGACACCGCTACAACTGGTGGTACCCTGTCTTGATGTGATCAAGGGCGAGCTCGAAGCCGATATACGCATTTCCGGCAGTCTGCAGAAACCTGAATTCACCGGCCACGCCACACTGGTGCGTGGTCATATCGAAGATCAATCAGTCGGGCTGGTTATTTCCGAGATAACGCTGGCCGGCGCGGTTTACCAATACGACCATACTGAGCTGAATGGCTCATTCCGGGTGGGTGAGGGTCGCGGGCAAATCAAGGCCGACCTGCGTTTCGAAGACTTCCTGCATCCGGAATTCAACCTGCAGCTCAAGGGCGAAAAGCTGTTGCTAGTGAATGTGCCGGACATGAACCTGCTGGTCAATCCCGACCTGGATATCAACTGGACTCCTGGCAAATTACTTCTCCATGGCCGCTTACAGGTACCCAAAGCCCAGCTTTCACCCCGCTACCTGCCTGCCAGTACCGCCGCGGAAAGCCCCGACCTGGTGATAGTTTCTGCCCAAGCAGAAGTCGAGCAAAAGCCGGTTGCCAAAGCGCCTCCGCTGAAAATCACCGGCCAGGTGGAGGTTGAGCTGGGGCCAAATGTGAATTTGACTCTGGACAAGGCCACGGCCAATATTTATGGCAAGAGCAACTTCATCTGGAAAAACAGTCTGGTACCTGTGGGCGACGGCAACTTCCTGGTGAGCGGTGAAATTTACGCTTACGGGCAACTGCTGACTATCAGCGAAGGACGCGTCAGTTTCCCCCGCGTTCCCGCCGACAACCCGAACCTGAACATCAAGGCCGAGCGCGAGATTTTCGGCAATTCGCAAATAAAACGCGCTGGAGTACAGGTCAGCGGTACGCTGAAACGCCCCAGCCTGGATCCCTACACCGATCCGATGACCACCCGTGAACGGGCCCTGGCCATGCTGATCACCGGCAGCGATTTTGACTATGAACAAGGTGTGGGTGCAGTGGAAGTGGGTAGGTATATCGCACCCAGGCTGTATGTCAGTTACGGCATTGGCTTGTTTGAAGACCAGAACGTGATCACTGCCCGCTATGATCTGGGCAAAGGCTTTGGCGTGAAGGCAACCTCGGGCCAGCGTGAAGCCGGCGTGGACATCAGCTATACCATAGAGCAGTAAATGCCCCGGCAGACTCTTCACGCGAAAATCAACGAAATATTTCGTATTATCTGCGCATGAAATCATTCCCGACTGGTATTTCACCTCGCATCACTTGGCTGGTTGCCGCTTTAATGTTTACCGCCAGCGTCGTGGCTCAGGCGCAGCCCGCCAACCTGGCGCAGTTGGCCAAGCCAAACTGGAATCGCGCGGTTGCGCTGCGGGCAGCAGCATATCCACCCGACTCAACCGCCTTGTCGCGCTGGTTGCAGCAGATCGAAAACGTTGCTGTGACCGCACTGCACCAGGAATTGGAAAACTCAGATCAAGCCGGTAGCCCGGCCTTTGAAGCGCAACTGCACAAGCTGGCTATTGCTCTGGCAGAAGCACCTTTGGATGATTCGGCTGATGATTTACTGGCATGGCTGGCCAACTACCCCTCACAGGTATTGGTGGCGCATGAAGAATCCGCGGCCTATGGCGTACCACTGTTCCCGATCGCGGCCGCTGCGAAAGGCTCCCAACTGGAGCGCCAACGGCGAATGGCACAGCGCCATGCCGAGGAATGGGCCGAGGAATGGGCCGCTACTGATCCTTCGCAATGGACGCAGCACTATTTGGCAGCCAGCGCGATCCAGCGGCAAGGCTTTATTCAAAGCCTGTCTGGAGCCTCGGCTGATGCGCTTTTGGCCTTGGCTGATCAACTGCAAGCACAGATACCAGCCCAGCCGGAATTGGCCGCCCCCGCCGGGGTCGTCGCGAGCCGTCTGTCCGCTGCGCAACTATTCCTCGCTGCTTATGCCTACAGTTCTGGCGCCGATTCAGCCGCACTGCTGCGCGAAGCGGGCTGGCGATTGAATGCTGCGCAGCGCGCTCAAATGTTTGCTGGCGTGATGGAACTGCCCGCAGCGGACAAAACCGCACTGGGTATTTCCATGCTCGCCCCCGGCCTGCAATCCAACCCGAATGTCAGCAGCATGTTGCTGACGCTGCTGGATGATCCGGAACTGGGCGCAGCAGCGGCACTTGCTTTGGCCGGGCATCCGGACCCAAAAATTCAGGCCAGCCTGCAACGCATGCTGCAAGCGGGCGGGCTGAAGGGGCGACGCGCTGCGCTGGCGCTGGATGAGAATGGACCAAACCATGCAACGGTAATTGAGCCATGAGCCGCCCCACCTGGCGGAATGGGTTGTGCAATGGGCTCCGCAGCGCCGCATGCTTGTTGTTGCTGGTATCGGCGCCGTTGTTGGCCCAAGGGGCGCGCATCATAGAGTGGGTGCAAAGCGCCCCGGCCAACGACAGCAATCGCATCGCCCTGGGTTACCCGGTACCGATTCCGGTGGACACACCCATACCCTTTGACGGCTTTCGCAGCTATGCCGGATTGCACACCCGCCACCAGGACCTGGTGGCCAACTCGGAATGGGTGCGCGGTGAGATCATCGGCCAAACGCGTAATGGCCGGAATATCTGGGCGTACCTGCTCGGAGACGCTGACAAGCTGACGCGCGATGGTCAGGCGGAAGCCGCCATGCTGACCAACGGCGGCATCCACGCCCGCGAATGGCAGAGTCCGGAAGTGGTTACCGGCATCATGGAGTTGCTGCACGACGAGCAAACGGATAATTATCTGTTCAGCTATCTGCGCGATAACGTCAATGTGATCGTCATTCCGGTGCTGAATGTTGACGGCTTTATGCAAACCCAACGCTACCCGGCGCACAGTTGGTTGGGCACCGATATCAACGACCCGGTTTACTCGCCGCGCGATGGCCGTATGCGGCGTAAAAATATGCTGGCGGCGGATGAGAAACTGGATACACAAGCCGATCATCTGCAGGGTGTGGATCTGAACCGCAACAACGCGCCTTACTGGAGCACCAACCCGAATCGTTCCTCCGCTGACAATCGCAGCCTGATCCATCATGGCCAGGCGCCGGCTTCGGAGCCGGAAATCCCGGCCCTCGATGCTGCGGCGCAGTTGGGGCCGATAGAGCAACTGGCTATCTACACCGATGTGCACTCCTACTCACAGGTCCACTTCTGGGTACGTAACAGCAATGCCCGTCTGGCGGAGCAAACGGCAAAAGTTCTGTCAACGTTCAGCGGCCATCACTTTGGTTTTCCTGCGCAGAAATGGTATGGCTTCAGCTCCGTCTTCCAAACCGTGATGAATGCCGGCATTGGCTCCACCGATGAGTACTTCACACATATTTACCAGGTACCGGCCTGGACACTGGAAGTGGAACCCGGCGACAACGCCGGCGCCGACTACGGTGGATTGGCGCGTAACAGCCATGACGGTTTTATCTTGCCAGAGTCGCAGATCAGACGGGTGCGTACGCAACTGGCTGAGAGCTTTGCTGTGGCCTTCTACCGGCAAGCCGGACCACCCAGCGTGGCCGCTGTCCGAATAACCGATGCACAAACCGGTGCAGTGGTATTTGATGCGGAGTGGGATTTTTCCGCAGCCGGATTACGCCAGTTGAATACGCATGTGGTTCAAGCCCTGCGGCTGGATCGCGATTACCAGGCCTGGATCGCCTTCGATAAACCCATGCGTTGGCG
This sequence comes from Lysobacterales bacterium, assembly GCA_034440115.1. Classification (GTDB taxonomy): domain Bacteria; phylum Pseudomonadota; class Gammaproteobacteria; order Xanthomonadales; family SZUA-36; genus JAWXBM01. The sequence goes on from JAWXBM010000086.1 coordinate 19,133, forward strand.
GGTTTATGGTCAGGCGGTCGATCTGCCCGGCGCTCCGGCAGGCACGGATGTGGTGATCACCAATTTGCGGGTCAATGGCACAGCACTGAATATGAATGTCAGCAATCAGCGCTGGCTGGGCAGCCCGGGTGAAAGTCCGGCGGGTTATCAGCGCTATGTTTTTGACGCGCTGGCTTTTGACTTCAAGCTGCCCGCTAACGGCACCAATCAATCGGTCGTGAATGGCAATGTCAGCGGCACGCTGGAAATCAGCGCCTTCGATATGAGCGGACAGCGCACCGATACCAATCCGGCAACGGTAGCGCATTGGCAAAATGGTGGCTGGTCAGGCTATGAAGACAGCAGCGGCAACGATCTGACGGACAGCGGTGGCAGCGACCCAAATATTTCAATCCCGCTCAGCTCTGCTGCTGCCGAAGATCCCTTTGTGGTTGAGCCGGGCACATCCTCCATCTGGGTGGATCGCGAGCGCAATGGCGAAGGTTTCATGCTGGAAATCCTGGCTGATAACCGGGCTCTGGTGTACTGGTATACCTACGACCAGGAAGGCCAGCAGGACTGGTATTACTCGGTCGGTGAAATTCGTGGCAATCGCATACTGTTTACGGATTTGTTGCAAGTGGTTGGTGGCCATTTCGGCCCCGGATTCGATCCGGTGCTGGCAGAAAGTATCGTCGTGGGCAGCGCCACTTTTAGCTGGTCATCCTGCGAACAAGGCGTGATGGACTGGGTCCTTGACGGCCAAGGCCAACATCGCAAAGGCCGAATGAATCTGGAACGTCTCACCAGCTTAATGGGTCTGGGCTGTGGCCAGCAATCACCACCCGATGGGCCACCCGAAGGCTGGTTGAGTGGCACCTGGGCAGACCCGAGTCGGGCCTCAGAAGGCTATAGTCTGGAAATCCTCAGCAATGGCCAGGCATTGGTTTACTGGTTCAGCTTTGGCCCCAACAGCGAGCGCAGGTGGTTTTACAACATTGGTGAAATGGTCGGCAACAAATTGGTATTCGACAACCTGCTGACCACCAGTGGCCCCATTTTCGGGGAAAAAAATGCCCAGGAAAGCCTGCAACAAACGCATTGGGGTGAACTGGAGCTGCAATTGAACTGCCTGACCGGCACAGCGTCCTATTCTTCCGTGGAAGCGGGTTTCGCCGCAGGTACCCAGAATCTAAAACGGGTGACGCTGCTGGACAGCTTTGCCTGCCCCTGATTCCTCGTCTGATTTGGGCTTGTGAGCAGAGTGCGCGTTATAATGCCGCATTCTGAACTTTAATGGAGATTGAACGGTGAGCGAAGCCGACCAGCATAAACATTGCACTAACAAATTCATCGAGTTAGCCAACGAACTCAGGAACGAAGAAATCGACTCTACGCTGGTATCCGGCGCTTTGATGACCGCTTCCGCCATCTATGCAACCTTTGTTGCGGCGGGTAACGAAGGCGCCCTGGAGCCGTCCGGCGTAGACAAAGTCACTGAGATTTACAAACGCACACTGGAACACCACCAGGATCTGAAGCGCTCCGAAATTGTAGCCAAGATCAACTGAGCCGATTCTCAGCGACCCATCGAACCAAGCAAACGAAGTTACCAGCCATGGACATGCAAGTACCAATAAAGTTGACTGACCCGACCTCAGCCCAATCAGCCCAGGTCAGGGATCAGTTGCAACGTCCCTTGCGGGAGTTGCGGCTGTCGGTGATCGATAGATGCAACTTTCGCTGTACCTATTGCATGCCGGCCGATTCATTACAGGGCCGCGGAGTTTTCCTTCCTCTTGCCAACCTGCTCACCGATCGCGAAATCGAAACCCTGGTGCGGGCTTTTGTGGCCAACGGTGTAAAGAAATTGCGCATCACCGGTGGTGAACCGCTGGTCCGGCCCGGGCTGACGGCCCTGATCGAACGCCTGGCCATCATTGATGGTCTGGACGACATCGCCATGACCACCAACGGTGTACTTTTACCGCGGCATGCGGTGGATTTGCGCAACGCCGGGATGGGTCGTATCACCGTCAGTCTGGATTCGCTGGATGAGGCCGTGCTGCATGAGATGAGCGGCGGCAAGGGCAAACTGCCGGACATCATCGCGGGAATCGATGCGGCTGTAGCTGCTGGTTTCGAACGATTGAAAATCAATTGCGTGGTACAGCGCGGCGTGAACGATCATACCGTGCTGGACCTGCTGGATTATTTCCGTGGTTCCGGCCACAGCGTGCGCCTGATCGAATACATGGATGTGGGCAACAGCAACCACTGGCAGCTTGACCAGGTGGTGCCGTCGGCCGAATGGGTACAACGCATCGGCGAGCGCTGGCCAATAGAGCCGGTGGGTGCCCAACGCGCAGCCGAAACCGCACGGCGCTATCGCTACCAGGATGGTGCCGGAGAAATCGGCCTGATCAGTTCAATTTCACAACCTTTCTGCGGCGGCTGCACGCGCGCGCGGCTGACTGCTGATGGGATGTTCTATACCTGCTTGTTCGGTACGGAAGGCAAAAACATGATGCCTTTATTGCGGCAATCTGCATCCAGCGAACAACTGGCCGAGCTGATCGCACAGAGTTGGCAGAAAAGAACCGATCGCTATAGCGAGGAGCGCAGCTCTTTGGGTGCCCCTCGAGAAAAAGTCGAAATGTACCGGATCGGTGGATGAAGCAATTTACCGTCAAGTGGTTCGCCGCCTATCGCGATGCAACCGGCGTTGACGAAGAGCAGGTGCAGTCAGCTGCAAACTCACCAGCCGAATTGTTTGCACAAATGACCGAACAGCACGCAGAACTGGGCCAATACAGCCGTGCCCTGGTGGCCATCAATGATCAAATGGCCAGTTGGGATACGGTTTTGAATGGCGACGAGCAGGTGCTGTTTTTCCCGCCCGTTGCCGGCGGTTAGGCCTGTGACCGCCAGTTGAAATGAGTACCCCGCTCCTTACTATCGGCTATCTCGCCATCTCCCAAGAAGGCCTTATTCCGGGATGAATACACCCCCTTTCAATCCGGCTATCGCGCCACTTCAATTAGACGCATCAAACTGACATGAATACTCCTCCCTTCAGCTCCGGCTATTTCGCCATCTCCGCCGAAAGCCTTAACCGCAAGGCCTTGAGAGCCTCATTACAGGATGTTTCCTGCGGAGCGTTCGTGTTGTTCGAAGGCTGGGTGCGCGACCACAACGAAGGTCGTAAAGTCCTGCAACTGGAATACGAAGTGTATGAGCCGCTGGCAATCACCGAAGGCAATGCCATCCTGCAGGAAGCCAAAGATCGCTTCGACATCGGCCAGGCAGCCGCGGTGCACAGACAGGGCTTACTCGCTTTAACTGAACCCGCCGTGTTAGTAGGTGTTTCAGCCGCCCATCGCGGTGCGGCCTTTGACGCTTGCCGCTACATCATCGACGAAGTCAAAAGTCGTTTACCTATCTGGAAGCGCGAGCATTATGCCGATGGCTCAACGGAATGGGTTGATTGCCGGATCCCGGATCACGCGCTTCGCGCTGTCCGGGATGACGGAGAGAACACGTCATGCCGGGCTTGACCGTTGTAACCGTCATGCCGGGCTTGATCCGGTATCCAGCTCGGAAAGCTCGTGTGGATCCCGGCTCGGGGGCCGGGATGACGGAGA
>JAWXBM010000087.1:0-18500 GCA_034440115.1 Lysobacterales bacterium
AAATGATAACGCTTCTCAAGTGCCACGGTGTGCGCACCGAATGGCTTGTGCCAGAGCGCTGTTGCCGGCAGGTCCGTCATGGCTTTGTGCCCATAGACCAGCGCTTCCAGGCCACGATCCAGCGAGTTGGCGCCACTGCCGACAAAGCCCATCATGAAAGACTGACCGGCTGTGTGCATGGTGGCATGCGAGTTCTCGAACAGTTGTGCCTCCAGAGCGCGCAACATTTCAACGCCGATCAGGGCGCGCTTATTCGGATCAACCGTCTGCCATTGACGCATGGCTTTGAGGGCGGCCTGGCACAAGACCTCGACATCAACAGCCGGGTAATCAATGCCCAAGGCCTGCTGTGTGTAGGGAGAAATTTCCTTACCCAGGCGGCCTGTTTCACCCGGCTGATCCAGTTCAAATGGCTTACCCAGTTGCCGCTCGAAAGCCTGCTGGCCATCTATCGGTGCCTGCTCGCCATGCAATTTGCTGCTGGGTGTTTCGGCGAACGCCGACCAGTGCTGGCGGGTGCGGCAGGCATCCGTGGCACGTTGCAGGGTTTCACTATGAGAAAGCATTCGTCACTCCATGGTTATTTCGGGTTTGCTGGCAGGATTCAGGTCGGGATTACTGGCACGTTGCCACAGCAGCACGTGACGGCGTTGTTGTTGACCCAGCGCTTCAATGCCGGTGAGCGTCAGCGTTTGTCTCGCTGCCAGTGTCGATACCGGTGTCGATACTGGGCCGGTAAAGGCCATATGGCGGACTTGCTCACTGCCGACTATAGCGGGGTTCAGGCTGAGCAGAACACTATGAATCACGTGATCACCCTCAACCCGCCAGCGGCCGGCGTAATGAAAATAGCTGCGGTAAGAACTCACCAGTACATCCGGATCCATCCGCCTGGGGCTGATGCCGGCAGGATGCGATGGTCGTTGCGCACTACAAACGGCGGCGCTCATCCAGCCATCAGTGGTGTATTGCAATAACCCCTTCGGTTGCGGGCCAAAGGGTTCGTTTGCCGGCATAGTGTCATCGCCGTGTATTTGCCAACTGATCAATTGCCAGGCGCCGATCAATTGCTCTTTCGTTGTCGTTTCGCCCGGCATCAGTTGGGTGCTTTTTGGCGCTTGTTACGTCGCTGTAACCTAACCGTGTGTGCGGTTACATGCTGATGGCAATGGTCACAGCGAACCTCACCTACCAATCGATGATTGCAGGCCGTGTGGGTCATGATCATGGGTGGCCCGGAACTGTCGCCACACCACTTGTCACCCCATTGCAGCAGTGCCACAAAAAATGGGAACAAGGCCAGGCCTTTCTCTGACAGGTGGTAGTCAAAACGCAAAGGCCGTTCGGAATAGGGTACGGCGAGGAATATACCCTCTGCTGTGAGAAATTTGAGCCGGTCAGCCAACACATTGGTGGCAATCGGAAGTTCGGTGTGGAAGCCATCAAAACGCTTGATGTCGTGGTAGGCAAGGGCGATCACGTTGGCCGTCCAGCGGTCGCCAATCAGGTGGATCAGGTTTTTGTAAACCGGCCTTTGGGTTGGCACATCCTTGATGGATTTAGACGAACGGCGGCGAACCTTTTTCTGCCGCAAATCACGACAGGTCCCGGGACCATCATGAAACTCCACTTCTGAAGCCAGGATTTCCTTGTTGCAATGCCGGCACGCCATCAGGGGCTGAAAAATCTGGCCGCAGTCCTCGTGCACCAAGTCGATGGCGTCCATCTCGGGTTGCTGGAAAAATTTCCTTTCCCAGTACAAAGAGGTCAGGGCGACGTCGTACATATCAATTGATTTGCGCGTCATGTGATAAGACGGACGACGAGGATTGCCATCCGGAAAGCGACGTTGCAGGCAATCAACCGATTCCAGCCACTTGAGGCGATCGGCCAGTACACCACGCGAAATTCCGGTGGCTGCAAGCAACTCGCCATAGGAATGCATGCCCCACAAAACATCGCCGATAATGAGCAATGACCAGCGGTCGCCGATCTGATCCAGCGCCCGGTTGATAGAGCTGGCGCGGGTTTCCATGAAGGACGCTACTTTGGAACGGTTGCTTTCAGTCGTCTTATTGGTTTTTGTCATTTGCCCACCATAGCAAAAAAACGGGATTTCTTCTTTCATAAAAAGACTTGAACCTGATCGAGTGCATGTTTAATCTTGGTAGAGACACTTTTATAATTGAACTTGCTCATCGACATCCTCTTGCCAGCCAATACAAATCAAGATGCCGGTACATGCAAAAATGCTGCCCTGTAGCAGGAGCCCATGAACAGCTTACATATCACCAGCCCCAAGCATCGCATCGAAACACTGACCCGTGAGGGCTGGTGGGGACAGCAGACACTGCATGGGCTTCTGGCCGAGCGGCATGCCGATTTGCCAGACATGCTCGCAGTTGCAGACCAACCTAACCGGCAGGCTGCCCTTGGCGGTGAGCCGCTAAGGCTGAATTTCAGACAATTACATACAGCGGCGCAAAACCTGGCTGCCGACCTGCTGGAAAAAGGGGTGGGTAGTGGCGATGTGGTGTTGGTGCAGTTGCCCAATATCGCCGAACTGGTTGTTACTTATTTTGCCAACAGCATGATTGGTGCGATCACTTCGCCCATGCCGGTGCAATACGGCGCGCATGAAATCGCCAAGATCGCCGCGCAACTGTCACCCAAGGCCATGATCACTCTGCCGGCCATGAAAGCCACTCAGTTGGCGGAAATTGCTCGCAAAGCGCTCCCGGCTGAGGTAGCAGTGTGGCAATTTGACCGGGCAGGTGATGTGCCAGAGCAGGATGCACTGCACATTCGCACAGAGCCCGATGCGGTGCGCCAGCAGCGATTGGCGACTTACCTGCAGACGTTCACGTCCGATGCCAACCACACCTTTAGCGTGTGCTGGACTTCCGGCACTACCGGAACGCCGAAAGGTGTGCCGCGTTCGCACAACTTATGGTTAGCCATTGGCAGAACCAGTTCAGAGGCAGGTCAACTCCGGCGCGGTGATCGTTTGCTGAATCCCTTCCCGCTGGTCAACATGGCAGCATTGGCTGGCTTTCTGGTTACGTTCGTCCTCAACGGCTGTTCATTAATTCTGCATCATCCATTTGACCCGGCGGTGTTTCTCGGACAAATGCAGGATGAGCGGATTACGTTCACCATCGTGCCGCCCGCCTTACTGAATCAAATGGCCAAGTCAGCAGAGATGTGGAGCCGCTTCGATTTCTCCGAGTTGCGCCGCATTGGCTCGGGATCCGCGCCGCTGTCTCCATGGATGATCGACGTGTTCGACAATCAGTACGGCAAGGCCATCGTCAATTTTTATGGCTCCAACGAAGGCATCAGCCTGTGCTCCACACCCGAAGTTGCAGCCGATCCAGAAGTACGGGCCAGCATGTTTCCGCGCTCCGGTTGGCCCGATATGCCCTGGTCCGGGGTGGCGCATGACATGGTGCGTAATCGCGTAGTGCGGGTAGGCACTGAAGAGGAAATCACCGAGCCTGGCGTGCCCGGGGAATTACTGTTTGCCGGCCCCACCGTCTTTGATGGCTATCTGGGTACCAGCAATGAGGAAGTATTTACCAGCGATGGCTGGTTCCGCACCGGCGATCTGGTGGAAATCTGCGGTGAGCCGCCCAATTACTACCGCATCGTCGGGCGCTGCAAGGACATCATCAATCGTGGCGGCATGAAAATTTCCCCATCTGAAATTGATGTGTTGCTGGAAGCACATGCGGCGATTGCTGAAGCCGCTGTGTGCGCCTACCCCGACGAAAATCTGGGAGAGAAGATCTGCGCCTGTGTGGTTGCAGCCGCTGGCAGCGAAGCGCCCAGTCTCGAGAGTCTCAACGAATTTTTGCTGCAGCAGGGCCTGGCTAAATTCAAACTGCCGGAGCGATTGTTGGTTTTGCAGCACCTGCCCAGGAACCCGGTGGGCAAAGTACAGCGCCATTTATTGCAGGAGCAGGTAAAAGATCATGGCTAATGTTTACATACTGGGCGGTGCCCAAACCGATTTTTCCCGCAATTGGGCGCGCGAGGGCAAAGGCATTTATGACATGTTTGCCGAAGCGCTGGAAGGCGCTGTGACCAACTCGGGCATTGCCCCGGAACAGATCCAGTCTGGCCACGTGGGCAACTTTGTTGGGGACATGTTTGCGCACCAAGGCTTATTGGGTGGCTTCTTTGGCCATGTGTTCCCGGAACTGAATGGTATTCCCACGGCGCGACATGAAGCGGCATGCGCTTCCGGTTCCATGGCCATTATTGCGGCCATGAACGAGATTTTGGTGGGTCATGTGGATGTATCCGCTGTGGTGGGTCTGGAGCTGATGCGCAATGTGCCCGGTGCTACCGGTGCGGATTATCTTGGCGCGGCCACCTGGTATGGCGCAGAAGCTACCGATTGCCAGTATCCCTGGCCGCATATGTTTGACCTTATCCTCGATGAGTACGACCGGCGCCATGGCGTAAACACCGATTACCTCAAGGACATCGCCCGCATCAATTTCGCTAATGCCAAACGCAATCCCAATGCGCAGGCACGTAATTGGCAATTCAACGAGGAAAATTACAGCGATGACGATGCAGCCAACCCCTCGATTGAAGGGCGCATTCGCAAAATGGATTGTGGGCAAATCACCGATGGTGCGGCCAGCGTCATTCTGGCCAGCGAAACGGCGGCCGAAGCATATGCCAAGGCAAACGGCATGAGCTTGTCAGATGTGCCGCGCATCAAGGGTTGGGGCCATCGTTCTTCCACGTTGTTGTTGCAGCGCAAGTTTGAACTGAGTGCCGGCCAGCCACTGATATTCCCGCACGCCGCTGCCACGCTTACGGATGCCCTGCACCGGGCTGGCATGGAACAGATCACCGATGTCGGCGGACTGGAAACACACGATTGTTTTACCGTGACCGAGTACATGGCCATCGACCACAGTGGGCTGACACCGCCTGGCAAAAGCTGGCAGGCCATCGAAACGGGCCGCATTACCCGTGATGGTGATTTTCCCATCAACCCCAGCGGCGGGTTGATCGGCCTGGGTCATCCGGTGGGCGCTACTGGCGTACGCATGGTACTGGATTGTGCCAAGCAGGTTAGCGGCCAGGCCGGTGATTACCAAGTCGATGGAGTGGAAAACATGATCACCTTCAATCTGGGCGGCAGCGCCACTACCTGCGCCAGTTTCGTCGTGGGAGTGGCTTGATGTCAGGCATATTGAATGAAGTTTATATTTATGATGCCATCCGTACGCCCCGGGCCCGAGCCAGGGAAAACGGCGGTTTGCATGCGCTCACACCGCTGGACCTGTTAAAAAAACTCTATGCTGCGATGGAGACACGCAACAGTCTGGATGTCAGCGCGGTAGGTGAAGTGGTGCTGGGCTGTGTCACCCAATATGGCGAGCAGGCTGGCAACATCGCCAAAACCTCCAGCCTGTATGCGGGCTGGCCTTCGTCGCTTTCCGGCATCACGGTTAACCGTTTCTGCTCTTCCGGCCTCGATGCGGTTAATTTTGCCGCGCTCAAGGTGCTGGCGGGCCAGGAAATGCTGGCGATTGGCGGCGGCGTAGAAATGATGTCGCGCGTGCCGATGCTGTCGGACAAGCCGGTGACCTTTATGGACATTCCCACTGCCATCAAGGCTCGCATCCTGATGATGGGCAGCGGGGCAGATTTGATCGCCTCGCTGTACGATGTCAGCCGAGAAGAAGTGGACATGGTCGCCTACCAGAGCCAGCAACGCGCCGACCGGGCACGCTCGCAGGGTTGGTTCAGCTCCATCGTGCCGATTCACGATGCCGAGAAAGGTGTGGCCTGTGATGCCGATGAATGCATTCGCGCCAATGTGACGCCGGAATCGTTGGCTGCCATGGAGCCTTCCTTTGCTGCACTCGGCGCGCAGGGTGTGGATGCCATGCAGCTAAAGGCCTTTCCGCAACTCAAAGAAATCCGCCATGTACACACTGCGGGCAATTCACCCGCCATGGCCGATGCGGCTGCCATGGTACTGGTGGGCAATGCGGCTGCAGCAGCACACCTGGCCGGCTCGCCCAGAGCGCGTATCGTTGCGTCTGCCAACATCGGTGATGATCCGCTGATGGTGCTTTCGGGTGCCGTTGCGGCCACCGGTAAATTGCTGCAGCAGCAGAAACTCACGGCTGACGATATCGACCTGTTTGAAATTCATGAAGCCTTTGCCGCCACCGTGATCAAGGCGCAACGCGATCTGAACATTCCAAATGAGAAGTTAAACGTTAATGGTGGCGTGATTGCATTGGGACACCCTTTGGGCGCCACCGGCGCTATCATGCTGGGCACCCTGCTGGATGAGATGGAACGACGCGACCTGAAGCGCGGAATTGTTGCTGCCAGCGGGGCAGCGGGTGGTGGCGCAGCGATGCTGATTGAGCGCTGAAGAGAGTTATGGGGTCAGAGTAAAGGGACAGAGTAAAAAAGGCTCAACACGCCGCAATCAGGAAGGTTTTACTCTGTCCCTTTACTCTGACCCCGGCAGTTCTGACCCCGGCAGTTCCTTGGTTGAAGGCTGCATGATCTGCTGGCGAATAGCACTCCAGAGTGCGGCATCATTCAGTGTCAGGTTTTCATCTCGCCTTTCTACACCCAGCTTTTCGAGAGTGGCTTGTGGATCAGGGAATTCCTTGTCCCAGGCATGCTGCGCGTAGATGTTGCTGAACACTCCATAGCCTGTGAGCTGATCCAGCTTTTCGAACAGTTCCAAAGCGAGCCAGCGTCGGCCAGGGTCAGCGCAACATGCAATCAGTTGAGTCAGAGCGCTGTCCAGTGACTGTTGCCCATTGGACCGGGCACGCAATTCGCTGTCGGCCTGTAACAAGAGGGAGGCGCCACGCCAATAGGTATCCATGGTGCCTCCACGGCGGCTGTCAGTCTGACCACGACGGAAGCCGGAGCTGAGCTTTTCCCAGGCCTGGATCTCGCTTAATCGCCCATCGCGGGCTCGCAGCACATTCTGGTAATACGAAGCCAGACCTTCGGATAACCAGCGATCCTGCGAAGCTACATAAGGCAACAACAAGTGACTGAACTCATGGGTTGCGGTCCAGTCAGCCCGCAACACTTCCAACGAGCGGGTTTCATCGACAAAGAACTCTATCGCCACACCTCCACCTCGCAGCACACGAGCCCAAGGCACAGAGCTGCTGCGCGAGCCTATGCCGAGCACCAGTATCTGCAGCTGCTGCTGGGGGAAGTATCCTGTTACGCGGGCCACACCCATGGCAGGCTCGGCCAGCCATTGCCGTATTTCAGCCTGCTGCTTTTCATCAAAGTCTCCCAGCATGGCTATGCTGATGGCCGCTCCATCCAGTTCGATTTGTTGCGTAGTAAAATGTCCGAAGGCCAATCGGGAAGTCCAATTGGCCGAAGTGGCAGCAGGCAAGTATCTCTGGCGGCCATCCCGGTTTTCGCTGCGGGGCCAGGGCGTGGAGAATTGAATGCCTGCAGGAAAGTGCACACTTACTTCAATCTGGCGTTTGTCACCATCACGCCAGAACCATAAATTGCCCGCGGTGAGTATGGTCTTTTGGATACGCAGCGCCGTGCGGTAATCACCGGCTGCGCTTGCTGCTGCCAGGTTCACTCGCCAGGATGCGCAATTGTATTTGCCTAATCCCCGCAAAGACACGCGCCGGTCTGTCGCGTCGACTTTCTGGCCTGCCAGTGTTAACCACTCGGTAAATTCGGCGGCATCATGATGGCGATACAGGCGTTGCGGTGGCTGGCCGGCGAAGCAGGCATTCACCTCCACCGCAGACAGGTCTTCCTCTACGCGGACATCGTAGTGGTCCAAAGCTGCAGAGACCCGAGGGTTTAACACCATCAGAATGAAAAGCAACGGCAGGGTGAAAAGCAACAGGCGCACTACTACAATCCTCCAGTGTCAGCAGATCGTTCTTTGCTGGCCAGTGATCCGGAAGTACCTGGAATCCGTGCGGGCGGCAGCGACGATGATGGTTGCAGGCTTGCTGGATGAACGCATGAAACTGGAAATCGAAATTACGGCTCGATTAAATTCAGTTTAGTCTGGCTGCGAACTCAATCAGCCGGTTTCGTCTTCGCGCCTCACCTGCACGGACTGCACCTCGCCATTTTCATCCATGCTGGCATGCACCAGCATCGGTTGGCAGCATACCGAGCAGTCTTCGGTATAGCTGCTGCTTGCCACTGAGTCATCCACCAGTAAGGTAATGGCTTCACCGCAGTAGGGACAGAAAACTTCTTGTTCGTTCAGGAAGTGCATGTACCCATCATCGGTAATGCCCGCCGATGAGTCAATTATGCAGAGCCAGTAAGTTGCCGGTTTAACCAAGCGTGTACTCGAGCCAGCACCTCTTCCTTTTCAGGCTCATTGAACATCTCATGATACAAGTCTGGCCAGGCCACAAACTCAAGCTTATCGGCAGGCGCAGCCGACGCCCATTGGGCTGTAACCGCAGAATTGACCAGGCCATCGTCGCCTGATTGCATCAGCAACATGGGTATTTGCAGTTCCGGGGCACGTTTCTGCAGGGCTTCCATGGCGTTGCTCACTTCCGCAAACCAGCGGGCCGAAACGGCAGAAGAGATCAATGGGTCATTATTGTAGGCTTCAACTACTGCCGGGTCGCGAGATACTCTGCTGGTGTCGAGTTCGCTCTTGAATCTCAAACGGGGAGCGAGCTTCGACAACAGGCCCACCAATATCAACCAGGCCTTGGGAATGGGGGCTTCCGGACTGGGTGCAATGGCCGGTGATGAAATGATCGCTCCCGAAAGTTTTGCAGAATGATCCAGCACATAGGTCATTGAAATCAGGCCACCCATGGAGTGGCCGAGTATAAAGACCGGCTTTCCAGCGTGACGGGCTCTGGCAAGATCATACAAGCCATCGACATCGGCCGAATAGTCGGCAAATCGGTCGATATGAACCCTGCCGGGCTTTTTGCCATCAGGGCTCCAGCCATGGCCCCTTAAATCACAGGCATAAACCGCATGCCCGGCTTCCGCCAGGCTTTTGCCAACATGCGCGTAGCGGCTACTGTGCTCGCACAATCCGTGAATCAGCAGAATTACGCAGCGCGGTGATTCGTCTGGTTGCCAGCTTTGCCAAAACAGTGCAAGGTGATCGGTAACGTAAAAAACCCCATTGGTATGCAACACCTGAATATTCTCCACTTGCTTGTTCCATCCTGAAGTAGCCACTCGGGATATCGCCTCCTGCCAGCCCGAATAAAGATCATGCCGTTTTATTCCGGACATGTCTGGTTCGAAACGGCGATCTGTGCGGGCAACATTACGGAGCGCTTTGGGGCTATTCCAAAATCCAACCGCAAGGCCAGCCAACCAGGCGCAGCCAACCGCGGTGGTCTCCAGCATTTGCGGTCGCTCCACCGGCACATTCAGAATATCAGCCTGGAACTGCATCAGCAGATCATTGCTGCAAGCACCGCCATCTACACGCAGCTCAGTAAGCTCGACCCCAGAATCCGCTGTCATAGCAGTCACAATATCGCGGGTTTGATAGGCGATCGACTCCAGTGCAGCACGTGCGATCTCGGGGCGCCCGGAGCCACGGGTCAAGCCGACGATGGCTCCGCGCGCGGAAGAGTCCCAGTAGGGTGCGCCCAGCCCCGCAAAAGCCGGTACCAGGTAGACACCTTCGTTGTCATCAATACGGGCTGCAAGAGCTTCCGATGCAGCCGCATCAGTAATGATGCCGAGCTGATCGCGCAACCATTGGACGGTAGAACCCGCAAAAAATACCGAGCCTTCCAGCGCGTAAGCGGGCTGGCCGTTCTCATCACAACACAAGGTCGTCAACAGGCCATGTTGGCTCACCGGGTGTTGCTGGCCCATGTTCATCAACATAAAGCATCCGGTGCCATAGGTGTTCTTGGCCTGACCGGCTTGCCAGCATGCCTGGCCAAATAAGGCAGCCTGCTGATCTCCGGCGATTCCCGCAATGGGTATACCTGCGGGTATTTTCAGGCCTTCAGCCGTATGGCCGAAAATACCGGAGCTGGGCTTCACCTCGGGCAGCATTTGCAGCGGGATATTCAACAAAGCACAGAGTTCCGGATCCCAGGCCTGTTGGTGAATATCGAACAGCAGGCTGCGGGAAGCATTGGTGGGGTCGGTTGCATGTACTTTGCCGCCAGTAAATTGCCACAGCAGCCAACTGTCCACGGTTCCAAACAGCAGTTCACCACCTTCTGCTCTTGCCTGGAATGATTCGTCCTGATCGAGGATCCAGCGAATCTTGCTGGCGGAAAAATAAGCATCAAGCCTTAAGCCGGTACGCTCACGGAACAAAGCTTCGTGACCCGCTGCTTTCAGGCGATCACAGATCGCAATACTTTGGCGGCTTTGCCAGACGATGGCATGGTGCACGGGCTGGCCGCTCTGCTGGTCCCAGATAATGGTGGTTTCACGTTGATTGGTGATACCGATAGCAGCGATGTCCTGAGCATCCAGCCCACGGGCATCACGGGACTTCAGCAAGATTTCGGACATGACATTCTGGCTGCTTTGCCAGATTTCTTCGGGGTCATGTTCGACCCAACCTGGCCTCGGAAAGCGTTGCGTCAGTTCTTCGTATGCCCGGTTGATGACGGCGCCTTTGTGGTCAATCAACAAGGCGGTTGAACCGGTGGTGCCCTGGTCTATGGCAAGGATGTACTGCATCCGTCTGAGTATACTCAGGAACTTCAAAAAAGGCGTGTTGGGGAATTTTTCCGCCCCGGCGGAATGGGGTTAGTCTGAAGCGCCAGGCTCAGCGGTTGGCATAACTTCGCTGGTTGGCATAACTTCACCGGTTGGCACAACTTCACCGGTTGGCACAACTTCGCTGGCTGGCACAATGCTGAGCAATGGCTCAAAGGCCTCGAGATTCATTCCGCCGGGCGTGCGAAAACGTATGAACGTACCGCTGCCGAAAATCACTTCGCGGTATTCCCGATTCTGCTGGTTGATTCCTGCGTCATGCAGTCTCTGTTTAAAGGCTTCCAGATCGCCTACTTCATAACTGACATGCAAAATGCCCAATTGGGTAGGAACGGAAATGGGATAGAGATCATTGCCCGGCACGCCACGGTAATCAATCAATTCAATCTGACCCAGTGGCTCGCTGTCATCGCCCCAATTGCTGACATCCAGCCCCGAGCCGGGTGGCAGACCCATCACTCGTTCGATTTCCGGGCCTTCCAGCAGGTTGTCGTGGAGGATGCGTAAGCCCATCACATTGGCGTAGAAGTCTCGTTCCGTGGGGGCATGGCCGATGGTGGTGGTCAGCGCACCGATACCGGCAAAGCCTGGTTCAGTGAAGTCCATTTCCAGCTCAAATTTCTTGTCCAGCAGCTCCAGCAACACGATATCGAGTTCATCGTGTGCCGACAGATGTATTTCGAGGATGCGCGTGCCATCGCGTGCGGTTAGCTCAGCAGGTTCGGCGTTGCGGAAGGTATAGCCATCAGCCTGCATCGCTTTTACGCGGGCGGGTAAGTCCCGCGCGTAGATGTCCAGGTTCTTGGGGCCAAGGTCAAAGGTTTGAGCGCCTTCCCGTACGGCCGGTCCGGGCTCGGTAAACTCTACCAGGTGCAGCCTGCCGTATTTTGATTCGGGCATGCCGAGCAGAGCCTGGCGCTTGATATCAAGGGGCAGTATCCGCCACAGCGCCGCCAGTTCGGCATCTCCGCCGTCGCGCGTCGCGAGTTTACTGAAACCGAAAACGCCCACCCAAAGTTCCAGGGCTTTGTCGAGATCGGCTACACCCACGGTCACGCTGTTCCACGAAGGCGAAATCCTGGCTTCCTGCGCTGCGATGGTCGATGTCATTGGTTGCAGCCCGAAAAGCAAAACCAGGGCATAAAACGATCGCTGGAAAGAACAGGTGGAGGGCATGGTCGGATTCCTTTGCTTGTGGAGTACAGTATTGGCAATAATGAAATATGTTTCCGCTGCAGTTCAAGTAGGAAGAATCAAATGACCATTCATGAAACCCACCGCTCACATCGTACCGGCTGGTTGCGGGCAGCGGTGCTGGGCGCAAATGACGGGATTGTTTCCACTGCCAGCCTGATCATCGGTGTAGCCGAGGCCAGCGCGACCCACGCGAACATTCTGCTGGCTGGTGTAGCCGGCCTGGTGGCTGGAGCCATGTCGATGGCTGCCGGTGAATATGTTTCGGTCAGTTCCCAAGCCGATACCGAAAAAGCCGACCTAGCACAGGAAAAACAGGCGCTGGAAGATGATTTCGATGCCGAGCAACGGGAGTTGGCAAAAATTTATCAACGTCGTGGATTGGAGAAAGGTCTGTCGCACAAAGTTGCGTCGCAGTTGATGGATCATGATGCACTGGGTGCCCATGCCCGTGATGAGATTGGCATCACTGATGTGGCCAGTGCCCGCCCAATCCAGGCGGCGCTATTTTCTGCCGGGTCCTTCACCCTGGGCGCGGCATTGCCCTTAACGGCCGCGTGGCTGATGCCGGGCTCCCGCCTTACCATGACCGTTGCCCTGGCCTCACTGGTATTCCTGGTTTTGCTCGGTGTCATCTCTGCCCGTGCGGGTGGTGCCTCGATGAAAGTTGCCGCGGTCAGGGTCGCATTCTGGGGTGCGCTGGCCATGGCGGCTACTGCTGCGGTGGGGCGGCTTTTTGGCGTAGTGGCCTGAGCGGGTAAACAGGCTGCTAATGGTCATAAACCATTTCTGCTACCAGATTCAGCGTCATGCGCGTGCTGGTCTGAATGTTCTCCAGGCTAAGCCTTTCATCGTTGCCGTGAATTCGACCCATTTCTTCCACCGGCAGTATCGCCGGGTCATAGCCGTATGCCAGGATGCCAGCATCCCGAAAGAAATGGCTGTCGGTGAAGCCTGACACCACCGATGGAATCACCAGCGCACCTGGATAATATTCTGCGGTCAGGCGCTCGATCACTCGGAACAACTCGGAATCCGCTGATGAGCTGGCCGATGTGAACCCCATAATGCGCTCAACGCGGATGGCTTCATCATCGATCATGGAGGTCAGTTCGGCCTGAAACTCATTTGGGTCCTGTTGCGGAACCAGGCGGCAATCCAGCTGCGCGGAAGCAACTGGCGGCACCACGTTGATCTTGTTGCTGCCTTCAAGCATCGTGATCGAGCAGGTATTGCGGGTGAGCGAATGCAGCATGGGATCCTGCTGTTGCAATAACTGCATGAAGGCATCGTCCCTGGATGCTGCTTCGATATCGGCCAGGCCTGATTTGAGGGGTTCATCAAACCCCGCAGCGATGGCTTTGAAATAGCTATCCACGGCTGGACCTATTTCAGGCGCAAAGGGGCCGTCTAGTAGATCTGGCGCCAGCAAACGCGCCAGGGCCTTCACCAGTCGCGTTACCGATGAGCTGCTGCGCGGCATGGAACCATGTCCGGGCGTATCTTCGGCAACCAGCTTCAGCCACAGCGGAATTTTCTGTGTGACCTCGACATTGAACAATAAACTCTCAACCCCATCCCTGCTGGAAGGCACGCCCCCGCCGCCTTCATTGAGGACCATACCGATGCCCTCAAACAGTTCAGGACGATTCTCAATCAACCATCCGGCGCCGAACAATCCGCCCGCTTCTTCATCAGCGGTGGCCATGAATACCAGGTCGCGATTGAGTGGCTGGCCGCGCCTGGCTATTTCAAGAAAAGCCAGCAGATGAGATATGCCCATGGCTTTGTCATCAACCACACCTCGGCCATAAAGATAACCATCATGGATTTCACCACCCAGCGGGTCGACCGTCCAGAATTCCTCGTTGGCCGGAACCACATCCATGTGATGCAGCAGCAGCAAACCGGGTTCGTCACCGCCTTCAATCCTGGCCCAGATATTCGCCCGGCCGGGAGCTGACTCGGCAATTTCATAAGGGATGCCTGCCTCGTCAAAAATAGCAGCAAAGAATTGCGCAGCGGCGATTTCGTTACCTGGCGGGTTTATCGTGTCAATGCGCACATATTGCTGCAGCAAATCCACCGCTCGCTGCTCCATATTTGCACTGGGGCTTATCCCGGCATCAGCATTTGCGGCCTGTGCCACTGCCTGGAAGCCGCAAACAGTGACCCCAAAGATGAAAATACTCGCAATAATCTGGCGCATGAATTCCTCCTCTGTTTTTGCTGCTCAATGTTGTAACGATAGCCGAATGATCCAGTATCGAACAGGTACAATAAAAGTGAAACATAAAAAAGGCGGAAAAGTTGCCCACCAATGCCCGATAGTCCTGAGCCCGGTCCCAGAGTGTAAGCAGAGGAAATCAAGCGATGGAAAAAACCACGATAGTTGCCATCACGCTGCTGATTTACAAACTGGTTTTGATTGCGATTGGGTTCTGGGCCAGTTCGCGTAACAAGAACGAGGAAGACTTCTTCCTCGGTGGCAGGGCCCTGGGCCCCGTGGTTGCGGCCATTTCCTATTCTGCCAGCGCCTCCTCGGCCTGGACACTACTGGGCTTGAGTGGTGCCGCCTACGTGATGGGCCTGTCGGTGCTGTGGGTTGCGGGCGGTTCCTGCATTGGCATGCTGGTGGCCTGGTTTTGGGTAGGGCCGCGCCTGATGGATTACAGCCGGCGCAAAAACCAGCTCACCGTGACGGAGTTTCTCGCCGACGACAGCAGCGGCGGCCAGCGCCAGGCCATTGTGTTGGCAGCATCGGTCATTATCATTTTCTCCTTTACCTTCTACGTGGCGGCGCAGTTTCAGGGCGCGGGTAATACCTTTTCCAGCAGTTTTGGCTTGTCGATGAGCACCAGTATTATCCTGGGCGCGCTGATCATCACGATCTACACTCTGCTGGGTGGTTTTTGGGCCGTCAGTGTGACGGACACGGTGCAGGGCACCTTGATGGCTGCAGCGGCACTGTTGTTGCCCATCGTTGCCTTGTTCGAAGCAGGCGGCTGGGGTGGTTTCATGGCCGCACTGCAGGCGGTGAGTACACCGGCGCAATTGAGTTTGACGGGGGGCAATGCCGGGCTGCTGGCGATGGGCATGATCGTGGGCGGTTTGAGCATAGGTTTTGGTACTTTTGGCCAGCCACATTTGCTGGTGCGCTTTATGGCCTTGCGCGATCACAAGGCGTTGCGACAGGCACGGGTCATTACCATCGTTTGGTACGGCGTGGTGTTTGGCGGCATGGTATTGGTTGGCTTGATCGGGCACGTGCTGTATCCGGGCATCGACAATCCGGAAACCATATTCTTCACTCTTACCGATAGTCTGTTTACACCCGTGCTGGGGGCTATTCTGCTGGCCGCGGTTCTATCCGCCATCATGTCAACGGCAGACAGTCAGTTGCTGGTTGCAGCGTCGGCGATTGCGCATGATCTGGGTTTGGGTAAGAAACATGCTCAGCGCAGTCTGCTGGTCTCGCGCCTGACGATTGTTGGCCTGGTGATTTTCGCGGTGTTGGTGGCTTTGTATTTGCCCGAAAAAATATTCAGTCGTGTGCTGTTTGCCTGGGTAGCATTGGGTGCGGCATTTGGACCGACCTTGTTCCTGCGGCTGGCGAATGTGCCGCTCAATCCCATCGGTGTATTGCTTTCCATCCTGACGGGCTTTGGTTTGGCGGTGGTTTTCTACCTGCTGCCTAACACTACCGGAGATATCCTCGAGCGCCTGGCGCCGTTCTGTGCCTCGTTTGCAGTATTGATGTTGTTCCGCAAACGTCAATAGCGGTCCGGCTCCCGGCTCGGACTCCCTTTTGCAGGACTATCAGTTGCTTAAGGATTGCACCAGCCGCAATGCTGTTGTGGCGCAGCCTTGAGACCATCAGTGCGGGGTATCTTTTCGCTGTGGTCACACAGCACACAGCCATAAATCTCATTGGCAATCATTTCCGTAGTCTGATCGCAGTACTCACATTCCAGACCCTTTTCTGCGCGGACACGGCCCCAGCCAGGAGCGCTGCACTGGGGACATGCTGTTGCCAGTCTGATTGCCAGCTGCGAAGCAAGCTCACCGATCACGGCCATGCGCGATGGATTCATCTGCGCCCGCATATCGGTCTCCACCCAAACCTTACCGGCGCTTGAAAGTTTCAGTGCATCACTGAAAGCGTCTGCAAGCGCCGCTTCCGTATTCAGGCCTTTGAAAATGGGCGACCTGGTTTCACTGCCATTTGGACGCAGGATCAGCGCATGCGATGGAAACTGTGCTGCTTTCGCAAAGGTTTGTAACTCTTCCAGCGAGCCCAACAACTTCATTTGGTAGTTGGTTTTTTCGCTGGTGAGCGAAAGATGCAGATGAAAGCCTCTTTCGCGGTCCATGAAATAGAGGGTTTCCTGATCACAGGGCAGAAACGGAATATGGGGGTGTGGCCCAAAACTGCCCTCGCTCGCCAACACGTAGTCCGTTTTGCTGCCCAGCAATTCCAGCGCCCACGCGCATTTGCGGCGGGCGCACTCGAGCGCATTACCTTTACGCTCTACCTCTCCGGAAAAGGTACCAAGCGTGTCGGTATCCACCACGTGCTCGAGCACACTCGCCCCCAGCTTTTCCCGGAATGGCGGAGCAATCGCCACCGACTTCGCATGTTTGGTGGGGATGATGATGCAAGCATCCTGATAGGCCTGGCTCATAAAATCGTTCTTGCCATTGGGTCACGGCTTACCCGCATTGTGCCCTCCCGCGGCGCGTTGCAATCGATCTCGCACGGCTTCCCATTCAGCCGTATCGGGCGGAATCTCCAGCAGGATGAGATCAAGCTTGAGCGCATCCAGCTCACGTAACTGCGCATAGAGTTCATGCGCGTAAGCGTCTGGATCGGCTGAGAGATTGCGCCACTGGGCAGCGGCCATTGCGTCAACAGGCTGATCCTCCAGCGCAATTACGCCGGTCGCTAATCGGCCGGCTTCATGCTTCAGTGCCTTAAGAATGGCATCCGCTGATAGCCAGCGAACCGGTGTACGCGGAGCGTAATGGCTCTCAAGTGAGCCCGATACTCGGGGTGCGCTGCTGTTGTCGCGATCAAGCGCGGTGCCAAGCACTTCCTCGATGGCAGCACGGCTCAGCATTCCGGGCCGCAACAAGCGGGGCAGTGTGCCGGTAAGATCGACAATGGAGGATTCAATCCCGATGGCGCAGGGCCCGCCATCAAGAATCAGCCCTACGCGGTCGCCTAATCCTTCCGCAACATGAGCCGCTGTGGTCGGGCTCACCTGGCCGAAGCGGTTAGCGGAGGGCGCCGCGATGCCACTGCCGAACCGGCGCAATAACTTTAATGCAACAGGATGGGCCGGAATGCGCAGACCAATGGTAGCCTGAGCACCGGTAAGCTCATCAAGCACGTTTCTGCCGCGCCTCAGAATCATGGTCAGTGGCCCTGGCCAGAACGCTTCGGCCAACTTTATTGCGCCATTCGGTACGTCAGTGGCCCAATGCGTGAGTTCGGACGCGTCACTGATGTGAACGATCAGGGGGTGATTCGCTGGCCTACCCTTGGCGGCAAAGATTCGCCCAACTGCAGCCGCTGAGAGTGCATCGGCGCCAAGCCCATAAACCGTCTCGGTTGAAAACGCGACCAGTTCACCGCGTCGCAGCATGTCTGCGGCGACATTGATGTTGGCGGCTGTGGGGTCGACTATTCGCGAAGCTGGCATGGTAGTCTCAACTCGGAAGTATCAATCCGCAATCGTGAAGGCAATTTCCTCGCCAGCGCGCAGCGGCACGAGACGGTCATCGCCAAACGGTATATCCAGCGGAACGCGCTGCGCACGTCGTTGCAGGGTGATGCGATCAGAGTTTCGCGGAAGCTCGTAAAAGTCCGGGCCATGGTGGCTCGCGAATGCTTCCAGCCGATCAAGCCGGCCTGCCGAGTCAAAGGCCTCGGCATACAACTCGATGGCGGCATGCGCAGTGTAAATGCCGGCGCAACCACAGGCCGATTCCTTGCTGTGGCGCGCATGCGGGGCACTGTCCGTGCCAAGAAAGAACTTGGGGTTGCCACCCGTTGCCGCTGCCAGCAGGGCTTGCCGATGAGTCTCCCGCTTCAGTACCGGCAGGCAGTAGTGGTGCGGTCGAATGCCCCCAACGAACAGATGATTGCGATTGAGCAGCAAGTGATGGGCCGTGATCGTTGCCGCCACCCGGGCTGAGCTTCGTTCAACAAAATCTACCGCTTCGCACGTAGTGATGTGCTCAAGCACTACCCGCAGCTGCGGAAATTCGCGGACCAGCGGTTCCAGTTGTGTTTCGATGAATACCTGTTCCCGGTCAAATATGTCGATGCTGGGGTCAGTAACTTCACCATGCATCAGCAATGGCAGGTCGTGCGCCTCCATTGCGGCGAGGCTTTCTTTGCAGCGCGCCAGATCCCTGACGCCCGCATTCGAGTGGGTTGTCGCACCGGCCGGGTAGTATTTCACGGCATGGACGAAACTGCTGGCCTTGGCCTCGGCAATATCCGCAGCTGACGTCGTCTCGGTGAGATAGAGTGTCATCAGTGGTTCAAAGCGCATACC
>JAWXBM010000088.1:0-24719 GCA_034440115.1 Lysobacterales bacterium
GAGCTTGTTAGCTGAATGTCGGGCTCCACCAGCAACGGGGTTGTTTGACTGAAAGAACACGTCCGGAAAAACTACCTGCTTACTGATCCCGAGAAGGGAGCGGTAAGTTTTCTATTGCCCCAAGCGTGAGCATTGGGCTAAAACGCATATGAATCTGCTTACAATTCAGTCTTGGCCAGGCTTGGCTGCTCAAACAGGCTCAAATTACGCGGTAGTCTGGCTAAAAACCTGATACGAATAGCCGTTCAGTACTTTCAGCTACCTGGCAATACAGCGTTTAAACTACTTATACGCAGATCGCTGGTTATTGCCACCTGGATCATTTCAGATAATTGGCCCAATTTCGTCGAGTTTCAGGGCGAAGAACTGGGCGCGGAAGCAATTTGCCAAGGCTACGACATGATCCTGCACGTGTTGGGGCCTTACATTAAAGTCGACTTTGGCGCGCTCACAGAGACCTCTCACCAGACGATCAGAACCATGGTGGCGCGTCTGCAGGATGAGCGTCAGGCTCATTCTGGTTGATGGCGTCTCATCGTGAAGTTTCAGTTTTGAGTTATAGCCAGAAATTGTGAGTTCACACCCTGACCGTTCAACAGGTCAATGTGATGAAGTGTTCGCGAACTCGTTTCGAAATATTTTCCCGCTTTTCATGACAAAGGAAACCTCTTCGAGAGCACGAATATCCTCCAGCGGACTCTCGCGGACTGCAATCAAGTCCATTGTCTTTCCCGGCTCCAGACTGCCAATTATTTGATCCAATCCCAATATCTTGGCAGCAATACCAGTAGCGGTGCCTATCGCTTCCACGTTGCTCAGTCCAATCTTTGTGAGCTCTGCAAACTCCCCGGCGTTGTCGCCATGTTCGATGACGCCCGTATCTGAGCCAAATACCAGCGTCACTCCCTCACGGTAAGCTCGCTCAGCTGAGTAGGGCTTACTCTTGATTTCCAGTAAACGCCTTTTGATGGGGCTTGGAATCCAGTACATCGTGCCAGAATCCAGTTCATTTGGTTCATCGCCTACTGCACTTTCGAAAGCGAACAGATGTGGTACAAAAGCTGCCCCTGTCTGGCGCAACAACTTCCAGCTTTCCTCGTCGGGCCAGGGCGCGGTATCAACGATATCTGCGCCCGCCCTTAAAGCAGCATTAATACCCGCAGCAGTGTGCCCATCAGCAATCACCAGCTTGCCCATGGAGTGGGCCGTTGTGGTAATCGCTTCGAATTCCTCTGCGGTAAAAGTCTGTTGGGTTATGAATTCATCATTGAGACTGCCGCTGTTGTAGACGTTGATGATATCGGCGCCACGGGCGATTTGATCTAAAACCACTCTGCGACAGTGGTCTGCGCCATCACATTCACCCTGGGGCGGAATGGCCTGTTCCACTGCAGCTAAATAGTGTCCGGTTCGGGAAGCACCCGTAGGCGAAATTGGGCTGCCGGCTGCGATGATTCTCGGCCCCATGACCTTGCCGGCGGCCACCGCGTCTCTCAGCGCATAGATTGCCATTTCATGATCGAGTCTACCGGTACCCAAGTCCACCACCGTGGTGAATCCTGCCGCCAGGTTTTTCCAACCCAAAGTCAATGCGGTGAAAGCGAGGTCCGCCGGGTTCTCGGTTACCGCACGTAGCGCACCACCTGGATCCACCGGGGAAGTCAGGTGAACATGAAAGTCGATCAACCCAGGCAGCACAAATGCCGATTTTAGATCGACGACCAAGGTGGTTTCAGCGCTCCAACCCAAGTCTTCGGGCATAAAATAACCGTCTTCTATGCTGATCAGTGTGCCATTTTCAGCCACCAGGCTGACCGCCTTGCGCGTGGCCTTTTCTGTATCAAACAGCACTTCGCCCGCGTGGATCACCACACGGTTTGTCTCTGCCTCTGCGGTCACAGCTAAAAAAAGGCAGAGACAAACCGCTACAAAATTACGCATTCTCATACTTTGATCAGAAATTGCGTCTCACGCTGAAACCCAGAGTCCTTGGTCTGTTGGTGAAAATAGACAAGGGCACAGCAAAGTTTTCCACGATAGTGAGGTCCGCTCGCTCATCGAAAGCGTTGTCCAGAAAGAGCGCCATAACCCAATTATCTACCTCCATTCCCCACCTCAGGTCAAGAATGCTGTAAGCAGCCTGTTGATTATTGAACAGGCCGTTGTTATTAAACTGGGTTTGTGAGGACCCGGTATAGGAATAATCTCCACGCAGGAAGTGATCCCAGGAAGCCCAATTGAAGTCGTATTGCAGTGAAACACTGCCGGTGAAATCAGGCACATATGGAATCGGATCGCCGTCTCTGCCCACAGGAGTCTCAACCTCGAGAATGGGCTGATCTTCGGTGAGACGGGCATCCTGATAGCCCAAGCCGACGCCCAGTTGCAATTGCGGTGTCAGTTGGGCAAAAAGTTCAACTTCGATGCCATCAACGCTTGCGGTTCCGGCGTTACCAATAAAGTTGAAGCCCTGTACCGGTTCCTGCTCCTGGGTTTGAATGTTGTCCCAGTCAATCCGGTACAAAGAGGCGTTCAAAATGACCCGGCCGTCTGCCAGAGTTGACTTGACACCCAACTCATAGTTTTTGAGCGTATCGGGCTCAAACTCTTCTGGGATGATGATCAGGTTACCGAAACCTGTGGAGTTGGTGCCTCCCTGGCGAAAACCTTCCGAATACAATCCATACATATTGACGTCATCATTAAATGCATAGGAAAGACTCGCTTTCATGGTGACATCATTGCCGCCTGCTGATCGGTCCGGATCAGGTGTTGGGGCTTCACCCGGATCAAATCCACCAAAAGGCAGGGTCTCAACAGATGTCGAATCCTGCTGATAGTCAAAATACCGAAGACCCAGCAAGCCCTGGAGTTTATCTGTGAAATCCCAGGTTACCTCACCAAAAAATGCATACTGATTGATATCGAAGCTGGAAGTACGTCCAAAAATATCTGCCACTGTGCCGTTGGGAATACCGTCTTCATTAGTGCTGATCACATTGCTTTCAAAATCACGTTTTGAAGTCTGATAAAAGCCGCCAATTACATATTCGAAACGACCGCCGAGATCAGACGAGAAACGCAATTCATTGGTCCAGATTTCACGTTCATCAGGCTGGTCGGTTACTGCCAGCGCAAAAGGCAAAGGCACACCAAAAAAGATCAGCAGGGGGGTGGAGTCGAAACGGAAAAACACATCTCTGTTCAGCAGTGCCGTGCTGGCGTGAATGTTGCCCGAATCCAACTCGTAGTCCATCGACAATTGGAAAATATCCATGTCATCTTTGTAGACATCCAGGGTGTATTCGTCAGTCTGGAGATCGCCTATCGAAGGAAAGTAACGCTGTTTGCCACTCAGGTCAGTGTTTTGCACCAGATAAGAAGCATCAAAAGTTAATTTATCATTGGGTGTCCAACGCGCGGCAATTCTGCCGCCAGCAGTTTCTTCCTGATTGATGTCTTTCAGGTTCAGGCGAACGTTATCAACAAACCCGGCTTCGTCTTCGTACCAACCCACCGCCCTTATGGCAAATGTGTCGGACGTCGCGATATTGGCAAAGCCGTTGAACTTGTAGCTTTCGCCGCCCTTTTCCGTTGATGCACCCTCGACAGCCAAAGAACCGTAGGAATCAGTCGCATCAGGCTTGTTTGTGATTATCCTTATGGTTCCGCTCATGGAGCCTTCGCCATACAGGGTGCCTTGTGGTCCGCGGAGAACTTCAATGCGTTCCATGTCATACAGGCGCACATCTGCATTACGTCCACCACCATCATCTTCCGGGTTGAATCCTGTAATCACCGCATCATCAAAGTAAACCCCGACAGTAGCGGGTCCAACAGAGCGAATACCACGAATAATGATCCGCTTCTCACCCGGCCCTTGATCCTCTGCACTCAAACCAGGCACCAGCCTGGCCCAGTCGGCAAAGTCCTCAACACCCTTGTCCAGCATTTCGCGTGCTCCAATCGCCCGAATGCTCAGTGGGATGTCTTGGATCGAAATGGCGCCACGCTTGGTTGCAGTCACTATCACCTCTTCCAACAATCCTGAAGCAGCTTTTTTCGACCCATCTTCCTGAGCGTGAAGAGGGGTTGTGGCTGCAGCGAGGAGCAGCAACAATCCTGCACTTACCACTGCAAACTTTTTCGAAATGCGATACTCCCAACTCATGACCAGCTCCTTAAATAATGTTGCGCCGCTGACAAGAGGTCAGCATCCCTAAATAAACTATGGGCTCAAATAAACTGTGCCGCCCTTCATAACCCAACGAACCTGCTCCAATTCCTGCACATTGATCAGCGGATCATTTGCGACAGCGATCATGTCGGCCAATTTACCGACTTCGATACTCCCTAGATCAGCATTTCGTCGTAAAACTTTCGCGGCCGCAGAAGTTGCTGTGATAACGGCTTCCTCGGCAGACAAGCCCGCGCGTACCAGTTCAGCAAATTCACGCGCGTTCTCGCCATGCGGAAACACGCCCGGGTCTGATCCAAAAGCGAAACGGACACCGGCCTTTTTTGCTGCGATTGCAGATGGGGCTTCCTGCTTTAACTCATACAGAAATTCCAGAATCGGCTGCGGCAACCATCCCATGGAGCCCGATTGAAGTGTGTCCGGGCTATCCCCTACCGCTGCCTGTACCGCATATAAATGCGGTACGAAATAGGCGTTGTACTCTTTCAACAAGCGCCAGGTCTCGGCATCCGGATAAGTGGCGGTGTCAATGGCGTCAAAACCCGCTCGCAAAGCAGCATTGATGCCCGACGCGTCTCCTGGCGTGTTACCGCCATCGGCAATAACGGATCTGCCCAAGGCATGAGCTGTGTCCGCAATGGCCTTGAGTTCTGCCTCAGTGAAAGTGATCGGCACCGAAGGAATGGAAAGCAGGCTGCCGGTGTTGTAGACATTAATCACATCCGCACCACGCTTGACCTGCTCTCTGACGACCCGGCGGCAGTCGTCCACACCAACACAAACGTTTTGCGGCCCTACAACTGCATCAACTGCTGAATTAAAGCGCATGGCTCTGGACTGACCAGGAATCGACAGCGGACTACCAACGGCAAACAAGCGCGGACCCG
Source organism: Lysobacterales bacterium (assembly GCA_034440115.1). Lineage (GTDB taxonomy): Bacteria > Pseudomonadota > Gammaproteobacteria > Xanthomonadales > SZUA-36 > JAWXBM01. The sequence goes on from JAWXBM010000088.1 coordinate 5,086, forward strand.
CAATCAGGCCTTCATCAATCGCTGTACGCAGTGCAAAAACGGCATCCTCATGACTGCGGCGACCGGTACCCATGTCCAGAACGGAAGTGAAACCCGCATGCAGCAAGCGCTCGGCATGAACTGCGCCAATCAGTGCTAGATCTGCCGGGCCATCAGTAACATCATCCAATTCGCCACCGGGCTCGGGCGCTGAAGTCAGGTGTACGTGGAGGTCGATCAAACCGGGCAGCAAAAATAACGACTTGAGGTCAATCAGCTTTGCACCTTCCGCTTCCAAATAGCCGCTGCGAATCTCTGCGATTCGGCCGTTTCGAATGTAGATACTCTGTTCTTTGAGTGGTGCTTCGCCCGGCACTGCCAAAACCTGGCCTGCATGCACGATGGTAAGTGGGAGCTTTTGTGCTGGGGAATTGGATTCAATTGACTGGTCACTATTGCCGTTGGCTGTCGCCATCAGCAACATCAGCAGAAATACGCTTGCCGGTTGAATAATTCTCAAATTGGTTACCTCAGTTCGAGCAAACAGTTATCGATTCACCGGCAAATCCAACTTGTCCCGCTCGATGATTTGACCTGCTTTTATCACGATGTTGATCTGTTTGGCGCCATTGATGTCGGCGGTGGGATCTGCGTCCAGCAATACGATGTCTGCCAGTTTGCCTTCCTCGATTGAGCCTAATTGGTCGGCCACACCCAGATAAAGCGCAGCATTGAGTGTTGCAATCTTGATGATATCCATTGGCTGAATTCCGGCGGCCGCCAGCAGTTCCATTTCACGATGTACTGCCGGGCCCGACGACTGGTCTGTACCCAGGGCCACCACGCCACCCGCCTCATGAATTTTACGGATATTCTCCTGTGCCACAGGGGTCATCAACTTCATCCACCAGGTCCATGTTTCGCCCTGCCATTTGGCAGTTCCTGCGGTTTGCAAATCTTCGATCTCATCGGCGTCCAGCACTGCCTGGTAAAGCGCCTCATCCAGGAATTCAGGATGCTCCGCCAGTCGGCTGTAGTTTTCACCGATGGTCAGGGTGGTGGCCATGGGAATCTTTTTGGCTGCCATCAACGGCGCGAAACTGTCACTGATCGGCCCCTGAATGACCGGATGGGCCAGCGCATCTACGCCGGCAAAGATGGCTTCACGCGCTCTCAGTTCGCTGGAAGCATGCACCGTGGAACGAATACCCTGGTTGTTGTAGTACTCAATCATGGTCTGCAGCAAATCCACCGGCAGGAGCGTGATCATGGGTCGCGCGCCCCAACCTCTCTCTTCCAGGGTGAATTTCACCATATCGGGCTTGCGCGCAATATGCTCATCAATGACAGGTATGGCATCAGGCCAGGCATCGACCAGGTAGGCCCCGGGCCCCGAGCCATGGCTGCCGGGATAGGTGACGATTCCCCCGGTGGTATAAACCCGCGGCAGAACAGTCTCACCGCTTCTTTCCATATCACGCAGGCCAAAAATGTAATCCGGCAGATTGCCTGCATCAAAAATCGCCGTAACACCGGAGTACAAATAGCCTTGCAGCGCCTGTATGCCTTCTGCAAAGTCCTGGGAACCCGCGGTCAGCCCGTCTTTGGTGACATTAACCCCGCCGCGCAGATGAATATGCACATCCATCAAGCCCGGGATCAGGAACTTGCCGGTACCATCAATGACCTGCGTGCCTTTGGGTGCCTGCAAGGCTTGACGCGAGATCCGACTGATTCGGTCACCTTCGACCAGAACGGATGCACCCGGTACCACCGGCCTGCCCGTGCCATCAATCAGAGTAACGTTGCTGATCAACAGGTCAGCCTGCACAGACAAGCTGAACAACCCCAAGAAAGTTGCACTTGATAAGTGCTTCAAAACTCTGCCAACCAGTTGATCAGGCTTTTGCATGTGGGCTTATGACTCCTCAACCAAGGCCAAAACGCGCAAGGGGCTGCCTGAGCCCCGCTTGATTTTCAGCGGCGGTGAAATGATCACCGCGCCTTTTGGTGGCAGTTGATCCAGGTTGGTCAGACTGGCCAGGCCAAAGCGATTGGCACCGTGCATGCCACCATGGCAAGGAAATGGTGGATCAAAGGCGTAAGCCTGGCCGGCATCGGTGCCTACCGTTTCGGTGCCAAAGCCCAGCACATCGCGCTCATTGGCCAGGAACTGAACCACAGCGCCGTCAGGACCGGGTGTGTGTGCGCCGGTTTCATCAATATTCAGATAATGGTCATTTTCAGTGCGCTTTGACCAACCCGTGCGCAGCAAAAACCAGCTACCGGCTTCAATTCTTCCGTGCTGCTTTTCCCAGGCCAGCACATGATCCACGGTGAGCAGGAAATCCGGGTTCTTCGCCACTTCCGCCACCACGTCGACGACGCAGGCAGGTGCGATAAAGCGGTCTACGGAAATGGTGTCGGTCGCATTTTTCTCATAATCCTTGCCACTAACCCAGTGAATCGGCGCATCGAAATGTGTGCCGGTGTGCTCACTGCACTTGAAGTTGTTCCAGTACCAGGCGGGGCCGCGATCATCATAGTTGGAAATTTCTTCCATGCTGAAAGGCCAGTGCAAATTCCACTGCGGCGGCAGTTGCAGCACGGGCGTGTCGTTATGCAGGGTAGTGGTGAGGTCAACAACCTTGATTTTTCGGGAAGCAATTTCTGCGACGAGACTGTGCAGTGTACCGGGCATGATGTCGTTCTCCTGTTCGAATGGCCTTGCGGTGAGGGCTATCACTCTATCCGATAATGTTATATATATGAAATAGTTTTTGGGGTGGCGGCCCCAAAACTGCTTTTACCCTGAGCAGAATTCAGCAGAGCCGATTGCCCCAATCCACGCCAAGGCAGATTTCCATGAAAACCATACTGACCGTATTCAGCCTGTTCCTGTTGAGCGGCACGATCGCTGCGGATACCGCGCTAAAAGGTGAAGCGCAATTGCGCTGGGAGCGCATGAACCAGATCCGCATGGACAAGTTCGACCTGGTTTTGCCGCAAGTCATGCGTGAAAACAAGGTCGATATGTGGATCACGGTGAATCGCGAAGGCTTTGAAGACCCTTTGACCGAGGACTTCGGCCGCGGTTATGTCACGGAATGGGGCTATTACATTTTCACCGACCGTGGCGGAGATCGCATCGAACGCGCTGCGCTTGGAGTCGGAACCTATTTGATTGAGGAAAACGGTGCTTATGATATTTACCGCATGGAGTTTGACCTGGCTGAGTTTGTGGCCGAGCGGGACCCCAAAACCATCGCCCTGAACTTTGCCGAGCACATCGGTGCCGCCGATGGCTTAACCACCACGGCACTGGCCAGGCTGACCGAAGAATTGGGCGAAAAATACGCCTCCCGTTTCGTTTCGGCTCAGAAGCTGGCCTCTGATTTCCGCTCGCGTCGCGTAGCCAGTGAAATTGCCGGTTTTGCTGAAGCGGGTGAGAAATCGCGCATCATTGCGGAACGTGCTTTATCCAATGAGGTGATTACTGCCGGCAAAACCACGCTGGCAGAAGTTGCCTGGTGGATACGCGAGCAGCAATTTACCCAGGGTCTGGGCACATCGTTCGGCATGCCTTCGGTTTACATCACCGGGCCCGATGGTTTTGTAGCACTGTCCAATGATCGCATCATTCAGCCGGGTGATTTTCTGGCACTGGACTTCGGCATCGGTTATCTGAACTTTTATACCGACATAAAACGTCTGGCATATGTTCTCAAAGACGGCGAAACCGAATTGCCGGCCAGTTTCCAAAAAGCCTTCGATAATGGCCGTGAAGTTCGCAATCTATTGAAAAAACATATCCATGCAGGGAAAACCGCTGGCGAGATTTTTGATCTGGTGAATGGAAAAATCAACGACGCGGGTTTTGTCGTGATGAAGGAGTTCAATAAGCCCACCACCGATCCTGCCATTGTCGATGTGATCATAGGCTGTCATTCCGTGGGTAACCTGGGCCATGGCATCGGTCCCTCCATCGCCTGGTTCAACCCGGAACGCATGAAGTACATGATTCATCCGAGCAATCTGTTCTCGATTGAATTGTTCGCCTACACCGCCATCCCCGAATGGGGCGGAAAGAAGTTACGTATTCCTTTGGAAGACGATGCCATCGTCACGGAACGTGGAGTGGAATGGTTGTATCCGGTTAACGAGCGGGTCTTGCTGATCCGCTAAAAGAGTTGGGAAATTCTGATTAAATTCAGAGGGTCCTGCGACACAGGCATGTCGCGGCGAGAAATCCAGGATGGATATCCAGAGCTTCTTTGATCTCAGATTTCGTGGCTGTCCGACATCTCCTGATTGGCATTGGCAGCCGCTTTTTCCGCTCTTTTGGCGCGCCATTTCAACATTTTCTCAGCCAGCTTGGGGGCGGAACCTGGCTTGCTCCAGGGGCACACCGCCAGGCAAATGCCACAGGCCAACGTTTCTCCGAAGTAAGGAATGCAGGCATCAAAGTCCACATACCATTTCTCTACCCCGCGGACCATTTGTTTGACATCCAGAATGGCTCCGGGCGGACAGGCATTGGCACAAACCTGGCAGCGCGTGCAAAAATCATCAGCGGCGAAATCAGCGGGCTGATCGTAAGTCAGCGGCATGTCTGTGGTCACGGCTGAAAGCCTGAAAGACGAACCGTATTCGCGATTGATCAATGAGCCATGCTTACCCAGCTCACCAAGCCCGGCCTGGATGGCTGCTGGCATCATGCTCAGGCCCGAAGCGTAAGGCCCTGGCCAGGCCTTGGCCTGGTGTCCCCGTTCCCTGATGTAGTTGGTGAGGCGGCGGGCCACCCGCGAAGCGCGGTTATACTGCCGACCCACTTCAACCCCTGCATTGGGCTGCTCAAAAGAAGCCGGTGCTTTGCTTAACTCGTCATGGTCCATCGAGACGCCAATGATAATGACGTTCGCATCGTTGACCTCGTAGCCTTCATAGACATAATCCAATTTCATGGGCGTGACGCCCACCAGATCGCCTTCGTTTTCCAGCACAAACTGCTTGATCAGCCCGGTCCATTCTTCGGCCGATTTATGCGCCTGAACATTGGCCAGTTCCACTGGCTTGGGGCCACGATCTGCGCTCGGAGTAAAAACCTCGCGCATTTCGGGTGAGCGGCGATGGTAATTGACGACGGTTTCCTGCAATAAACCATGCGTCTGACGCTCAGGCGGATGCCAGAAGAAAGGCGAAGGCCGACGAACTTCAGTTTCGCCTAAGCCATTAACGGTGTTGCCAGAGATTTCCGGAAACACATCGGTGAAAATCGGATTGGGCACGTAGTCAGGATACTTTTTGTTCATAGCTCTTTGCTGTTGCAGTCCTTCGGTCAATTCACGTTAGATGTTGCTGGCGGCAGCATGGTCAAAATGGTTTCCCGCACCAGATCAAAGGCAGGATTACCGGGCATGACCAACTCAAAATGACCGGCATCGGGAGGAATAATGATTTCCACGGCTTCACCGGCGTTGGCCGCTTTCTTCTGGTAAGCGCGTGATACCGTCAACCAGCCTTCATCATGATCGCCGTTTACTATCACCTGAGGAACACCCAGCGGCAACATGGCTGACGCTGAGCCATCGATAAACCGTTGCGGGTATTCCTCGGCTGTGCCACCGACCAGTTTTTGTGCTGCGTCACCGCAAGTCTGGTTGCGATAGGTCAGCTCCAGATCGGCTGCCGGTGCCAGTGCCACGACCCCTGCGACAGGTAACGGATTTTCCGAATACAGTTCGCTCGCCACTGATAATTTGTGGCGTGCGGCGAGCCACAGCACCAGGTGGCCTCCGGCAGAATGTCCAACTAACACCACGCGATTCAAATCGAGATTGTGAGCAGGCGCAATTTGGCGCAAAAAATCTGTGCCGTTGGCCACATCGAGAAAAGTACCGGGCCAGGCGCCACCCTCGTTACCTATTCGGCGAAACTCCAATGCCCAGGTCGCTACACCTGCATCCGTCAGGGCCTGAGCCATGGCGCCGATGTGGCCGATGCCGTATTGCGCCAGCCAGCAACCACCGTGTACCAAAACTACCACCGGAAAGGGACCATCGCCGGGGGGCACGCGCAGGTCAGCAAACTGAAACTCATCTTCGCCGTAAAAGTAGCGCTGATCTGCCGGTGGCTCGGGTTGGGCCAGCAGTTCAGGAACTCCAGCGAGTTTGGGTGCTGCCTTGCTTGCGGCCATGGTTGCTGCCTTCGTTGCTTCCTTCGTTGCAGATTGAGCCGACGTGGATTCATCAGCTGCAAGTATCGGCGTGGCCAGCAGCGCAGAAAGCAAAAATGCCATGGATTGGAGCTTCACATTGTTCACAGCAACAACTCCATTAAAACATCGCCAGGTAGTCGGGTAGCTTGTCTATCCCCAACGCGATCGCAACCATCAGACACACCACCAAAGTGAGGTTGCGCCAAAAACCCGCTGTATGCTCGCCCATCACGGTTTTTTTGTTCAGCAGATAAATCATGGCGATAAGCACCATGGGAATAATCAGCACATTCACGCCCATCAGCAAAATGACTTTCAACATGGCCGGGAAGGTCCATACCGGCGCCAACACCGCAGATATTAAAGTAACGACAATCAGCAAGCGTCGGAACAAGGTATTGTCGCTGGAGTAAGTCCAGTTCTTGCCCAGCATGTCCAACGACAGATAAATCACCACCTGCACGCTGATGACGAGGGTGGTCAACGCGGCTATAAACAGGCCAAAAGTAAAAATCGGTGGGCCCATAAAAGCCATCGCCGGGGGAAAAGCAAAAGTCAGCACCTGCCCGGCCGCGTGCACGGTTTGAATGCTGGCGTGATTTTGCAGCGGATAAAGCGCAAAACCTCCGGCAATGAGTATGAACATGGCATAAGCACCGAAAATGATGCCCAGATTCAACACCGATTTGCGTAAATCCCGCTGCAAACTGCTGGCATCACTGCCCGCATCCGAACTGAGATAAGGGATCGCCAACAAGGCGCCGGGAGCGATGGCCGCCCCTACAATGGCAATGATCGAACCGGTGCTCATACGCACCGTATCAGTGCCAGGCACGGGAAGGTCGGGCGGAATGCTTGGCACGAAGCCCGCCAGAATGGCACCTGCTTCGCCGAAGCTTCGCAGGGCAATCAACAAAAAGCAGAAAAACATCACCACCATCATCACAGTCATGGCTTTTTGCATGCGGTCGTAGCCTTGCGACAAAACCAGCCATAGCATCAGCACACCCAGGGCCACAGAGGTGCCCATTTCGAATTTGAGGTAGCTGGCCAATTGTTCCGGCGAGGCAGCAACTCCTGGGGGATGCATACCAAACAGCGACAGAAATGCCGATGTCATAACCGAGAACTGGCCCATGGCCACCAGAATATGGATGGGCACATTAATGGCCAGAAAAAACCATGCTACCGAAGGATGGATGTGCCGTCGCACAATCGACAGCATGCCCACGCCGTGATTCACACTGCCGATACGCGAGGACGAATCCACCGCAATAACAAAAAGTGGCAACATGAAGAGCACCACCCAGAGCAAGTCATAGCGAAACCAGGCCCCAGCCAATATCAAGGAGGCAACGGCGCCGGCACCCATGGTGCCTGCAGCAATGACTGCGGCAGGGCCAACCAATTCGTTAAACAGCTTGATAATAAAATTCATTTACCCTGCCTGCTTTGTCGTTAATCGCGGCCGTTACACTGTGTGACCTGAAGCTGCAAAGGATTCTACAACCATGCACAGCATGCATGTTCGGGGTTGCGCAGAAAGCAACAAATTGATGCAAGCAGCGTTATGCAGGCGACAGCCACTGGCGTTAGTCTAATGGGTTATAGTCTTTCAGCATTCAGAACAGACAGGAAATCATATGAACAAAGTGGCCTTCAAACGTTTGGACCATGTCTCCCTGACCGTTCAGGAAATCGAGCCGGTTGTTGAGTTCTATACCAAAGTTTTCGGTGCCGAGCTGGCTTATCGAATGGGGCCTTTTGATGCCGCCGAAATACCATTAATGGAAGACGGTCGCGACTGGACAGCAGCACACATCAATGTACCCGGAGCCCGGCTGGAAATTGCCATGCTCAAATTCAGTGACGGCTTTGGCATGGAACTATTCCAGTACGAGAAGCCCGCAGACGCGCGCCAATCACCACCTCGCAATTGCGATGTGGGTTGTCGGCATTTGTGTATCGAGGTTGAGAATCTGGATGAAACCGTGGCCTTTCTGGTAGCCAAAGGCTGCACTGCCATGGCCGGTTCCATCGATATGCTGGATGGGCCCTGCCCTGCCAACCGTTCATGGTATGTAATTGACCCTTTTGGCCATCAACTCGAACTGGTCGAATACCACTAAAAACCGCTTCTCATAATCAGGGAGACTTTCATGTCACGCGAACCCATCAATCCAGCAGAACTTTACGGCAGCGTTCAGTATGGCTTTTCCCAAGCCATCAAATCCACTGGCAGAACCACCATTCACTGTGCCGGCCAAGTGGCGTGGGATAAGGACTACAATCTGGTCGGAGAGGGCGATGTAGGCGCACAGGCCCGGCAGGCTCTGAAAAATCTCAAGCAAGTTCTGGCCGCTGCCGGTGCATCGGTTGCCGACGTGGTGCGGATGCGCACCTATGTGGTGAACCATTCACCGGAAATGCTTGATCCCATCGGTGGCGCAATGGCTGAGTTCTGGGGTGATGTGATGCCAGCAGCCAATACCTGGATCGGTGTGCAGAGTCTGGCATTACCGGGCTTCCTGGTTGAAATCGAGGTCACTGCAGTCATCGACTGAGTTTTTTTCGCACCAACCTCTGAACAAACTCTACAGATGCGGTGCGTGATAGCATCGCTCACATGAGCTCATACGCAAGAGAATCAGCCGAGGCACGCGATTGATGGCAGATGTTGACGTCATCAACTTTGCCACTACCGATTGTGCCTCGGTCAATTTTGCCGCAGTCAAATTTGATGTCGGCATAATCGGCGGAGGCCTGATTGGCTGTGCAACCGCGAGCTATCTGGCCAAGGCCGGTGCCCGCGTTATCCTGCTGGAGCGCGGCCAGATCAACCAGGGTGCCTCGGGTCAGAATGCCGGTTCCCTGCATTTTCAACTGGAACATCGACTGATCCAGAATCTGGATGTGCAACAGCGCGAGCTGGAGTTCTATGTCGGCCTGGCCAAGCTGTCCATCGAGGACTGGAAAAATATCGAAGTCGACTTGGGTTGTGACCCCCAACTGGCCATGCATGGCGGCTTAATGGTGGCCGAAACTTCCGAGCAGACCGCCTTGCTGGAACGCAAATCCCGGATTGAGCAAAGCCAGGGATTGTCGGTCAACCTGCTGGATGGAACCCAGGCCCGCAATCTGGCCCCCTATCTTGCAGAATCTGTGGTCGCCGCGCTGCATTGCCCAGACGAAGGCCATTGCAACCCGCGTTTGCTCACACCAGCATATGCTCGTCGCGCCAGCGCTTGTGGCGCAATAATCAAGGCCGGAGCAGAAGTCAAAACCATCGAACGCAAGGATTCAGGCTGGCGTGTGAGTTTCCAGCAAAGCGGATCAAAGCCCGGTTCCGATGCAGCTACCGTGCACAACATTAACTGTGACATGGTTCTTAACGCGGCGGGTGCAGGAGCGCCAGCAATTGCCGTCATGGCGAACCTGCACTTGCCTTTATTCGCTGTCGGCTTAACCATGAACGCCACTGAAAAAGCCGCACCGGTAGTAGCTCATCTGATACAACACGTGGGCCGCAAACTTTCCCTTAAACAAACCGACGACGGCAACCTGCTGATCGGCGGCGGCTGGAGTGCGCAATTGCGTCAAAAGCACGGGCGGTGGTCTGCTGATGAATCACCTCAACTGCTGCTGGATTCCGTCATGGGCAACCTGCGAACCGCTGCTGAGGTAGTGCCGCTGGTTAAGTCATTGCGCCTGATTCGAACCTGGACGGGCACCACCTGCATCACGGCTGACCAACTGCCCGTGCTGGGCGAAGTTGCACAGGCGCCCGGCTTTTTTGTGGCCGCCGGCGGCTCGGGCTTTACTTATGGACCCACTTACGCCCGACTGATGAGCGAGAGGATGCTCACCGGCCAGTCATCTTACTCATTGGAACCGTTCAGCCCTGCCCGATTCGGCGGTTTGAACGCGTTTATGGCTTGACGCTTATGCCACGTGATAATTCCACTCGCATTCAACGTGGCGAAGGCATAAGCCTGATGGTTGACGAGCGTGAAGTCAGCGCCTACGCCGGCGAAACACTGGCAACCGTGTTGCTCGCACAAGGCATCACGGTATTTAACCGAACACTCAAGGGCCGGCCACGCGGGCCGTATTGCAATATGGGCGGCTGTTTTGAATGCCAGGTGCCAATGGCTTACCCGGGTGCAGATACTTTCAACTGGGTTCGTGCCTGCATGGTTACCGCTGATGCCGGAATGAAGATCGTTACCGGCGCAACCCTTTCCGCCCAGCCCGGTAAACCAACGACCGCTGAACTCACGACTGCCACCCCTGGCGGTTCCATAGCAGGAAAGCGGCCATGAGCATTAATCCAGGGACCCGCCAGCCAGAGACAATGAAGGCCGAGCTACTGATCATCGGTGCTGGTCCGGCTGGCATGGCGGCGGCGGAAGCAGCCCATGGCTTGGGAATTGACGTGGTCGTCGTGGATGAGCAAGCTGCCAGAGGCGGGCAATTTCTGCGCCAACCACCGGCCAGTTTCAAACTGACTGACTGGCTCCCGGGAAAAACCTACTCCAAAGCCAAAACACTTCTCGCCAGGTCCGCAGAACTCAGCGACGTAAAGTGGCTGCTGCGAGCAACGGTAGCGGGCATCTTTCCCGTCAATAATGCTCAACCAGGCGAAGCCAGATTCCGCATCATTATCGACACGCAAGATGGCACTCAGGATTGGCAGGCACGATCTGTTTTGATTGCCGGCGGATGCTACGACCTGCCGGTCACTTTTCCAGGCTGGACCATTCCCGGCGTCATGGCGGCTGGCGGCATTCAGGCTTTTATCAAAAGCCAGCAACTGGTGCCCGGGCAGCGCTTCGTGCTGGCTGGCAGCCACCCACTGCAACTGGTCATTGCTGATCAGATCATTCAGGCAGGCGGCGAAGTGGCTGCAGTACTTTTTGCCCAAAGTCAATCGCGTGCATTGAGTCTGGTTCGGCAGCCCTTAACTTTGTGGCGTCATGCCAATAAATTCATTCAGATGGCCAGCATTCTCATTCGATTGCGCAAAGCCGGTGTGCCGGTCAGGTTCAATCAGGCAGTGGTACAAGCCAATGGCGCTGAACAGTTGCAAAGCGTATCGGTTGCTTCCGTCAACCGGCAAGGCGAAATACTGAAAGGCGCCAGCGAGGAAATCGAATGCGATCGCCTGGGTATTTGTTACAGCTTTCTCAGCTCTGCCGAATTGGTTCGGCAAGTCAATGCAAACTGCATATGGAATGCCCGGCGTGGCGGCTGGATTGCGCAGCATGATCACTGGATGCGCAGCAGCATTGCCGGCATTTATGTGGCGGGAGAAACTACCGGCGTCGCGGGTTCTGATACGGCGATGGTGGAAGGCAAATTGGCCGCGCTGGGCTGTGCGCTGGACTTGGGCCAACTGCAGCTTTCGAGTGCAGAGCAACAGGCCCTGTCGATGCGCCGCGATTTGCGACGCTTGAATGTGTTTGCCGAACTGCTGAGCCAACTATCCTGGCCAAACGACGCATTTTTTGATCAGCTCATCAGCGACAGCAGCATCGTCTGCAAATGTGAAGAGCTGAGCGCAGGGGAACTGCGCCAAATGCTGCAAGACAATCCGGAAATCAGCACTGCGAGCTCGGCGAAACTTCTATCGCGCGCGGGGATGGGCTTGTGTCAGGGTCGCTATTGTCACCACGCTGTAACGCGGGTTGTGGCACAAACACGTGGATTAGAAGAACAGGAAGTGGTTGGGTTTACCTCGCGTTTTCCCGCCAAACCTCTGTCAATCGGCCATTTGACCGAACTAAAAGGCTGAATTGCGAGCCTGCTTCCTGCTGTCCTTTCGCGCGCAAGGCGCGCTCCTACAATCGACAAGCAATTACCAAATGTGTAGGAGCGTTTTTTTGTGGGAGCGCGCTCTGCGCGCGAAAGATGGCAACAGCTAATCGGCAAGGCGTTCGAGAAAATCAGGTTGCCGGAAAAAATGGCATGGTCGCTTCGATTTTCTGTAACAACCGCACGGCACTCACCGGCAACTGCCGCCCAAGTCGAGTGATCACACTGGCGCTGGTGTGCAACATGACCGGATGATCAATCGGCACTGCATTAAGGATTCCCGCCGCGACTTCCGTGTGCGCTGCGATACCGGGTAGTATGGCGATGCCGGAACCCGAACGGGCAAATTCCTTGAGCACACGCAATGAATTGCTCACCAAAACCGGCTTCAGGAACACATGTTCTGAAGAAGATGCCGCATAGATCACCTGGCAAATCCTGAATTGCTCCTCTGGCAGCGCCAATCGCTCATTGGCGATGTCTTGAAAGGTGACACCACTGCGTTTACTGAAAGGATGAGCGGGCGAAACGATCGCTTTTAGGGGTTGATCTGATGAAGCCCGCACGCGGATTTTCGCTTCCGGCTGGGGCTGAAAAACCATGCCCATATGCGCCTCGTCTTCCAGCACCATGCCGACCACGTCCAGGGTGCCACCGGAACGGATATGGATACGGATATCCGGGTACTGCGCCATAAAACGCTCGAGCACATTCAACAGCAAATCACCAATCATGGCTTCGCCCACCGCAAGGGAAACTTCCCCTGCCTTAAGCCCTTTCAAATCCCGAACCTGGGAAATGAAGGCCTCCTGTTGCGTGGTGAATTCACGGTAATAGCTCAAGGCCATCTTGCCAGCTTCAGTCAGTTTCAACGGACTGCGATTGCGCTCAATCAGCGGCACTCCCAGTTCTTCTTCAAGCTGGGCAATTTGCCGACTGATCGACGATGGAGCGACGTTCAGGTTCTCGCTGGCGGCACGCATGGTGCCCCCACGTATGGCCTCAGCGAGATAACGCAATCGGTTGTCATGAAATCTGGACACGTGGTCTGGCGCCTTTGTGATGAAATTGACAAGGCCATTGCCAGCCTTTGTCGATGTAAGAGCGATTAAAACTTCATGTTGCGCTATTCGCAACAGATTCGAATATATCTTGTTATTGATACAGCATTCAAGTGCTCGTAGTGTTGGTCGGCAAATAAATGCTAAATATTTGTTAGCGTCGATATTTACGCACAATTTTCACGATTTCATGCACCAAAAAGAGGCATAAACACGCAGTGAATCGAGACTCAATTACCTGGCGCGGCTATATGCCGGCCATTACAACGCCTTTCGACGAGCATGATCAACTCGACTTGGCCGCACTGCGGAATTTGGTGGAATGGCTGGCAGAAAAAGGCATGCATGGCCTGATCGTTGCTGGCACCACGGGTGAATGGTTCAGCATGAACGCCGATGAAAAAGCCAAGCTGTTTGGCACCGTGGGTGAAGTGCTCAAGGGCCAGATCCCTCTGATTGCCGGTTGCAACGCATTCACTGCAGCAGAAGTAGTCAGAAATGCTCAGACAGCAGCAAAAAGCGGTTTTGACGGCATTTTGGTAACCCCACCACCGTACGTGCGTCCTTGTGAACGGGAGGTCATCGCCTTCTACGAAGATATCGACCAGGCAACGCCGCTGCCGATTTGCATCTATAACTGGCCGCCGGGCACCAACATTGATTTGAGCAAACAAACTCTGCTGCACCTGGCCGAACTCGACAATGTGGTTGCTATCAAGAATTCAACCGGAAACCCGGAGCATTTTCTGGATGTGATGCGCGCCTTGAACCAGAAGGTTCGGATTTTCGGCATTCCCATGAACAACGCTGGAGCCGAATTGGTACTCAACAATGAAGCCGACGGCACCATGGGCGCTGGTGGTGTGCTGGGGCAAACACAACCGGATTTTTACAATGCGCTGTGGGCGGGTGACCGTGAACGCGGCCTCGCCGCTGCTGCAGAAGATGCCCGCATCATGAACGACTGGTTCAATACCGATTACACCGCAAAGTTCGGTTCCGCCCAGGCCATATTCAAAACGGCATTGAACTTGCAGGGTTTACCCGGTGGCATGCCGCGTCGGCCTATCCTGCCGCTGCGGGATTCGGACATCGCCATTGTGCGCAACACACTTGAGGACTTGGGAAGACTATGAACTCACTGCCACCGATCATACACGCTGAATTACCAACGTTGCGTTTGCAGCAAAGGAAGTCTTTGGGCTTGAGTTTACTCGTAACCATGGCTCTGGGTTTAAGTCTGGTCGGCTGTGGTGACACGGAATCAACCACGGCAGACTCTGGCGCCGCAACGCCGGAAACAACTGCAGTCATCATTGCCGAAGAATCCTCCCTGGCTGAGGCGGTTTCAGCTTCAGCACAACTGGATGAAGTCATTCTGCAATTTGCCAACGCACAGCTGGATGAAGATCAAAACACTGAAGTACAGGAACTTTCATCTGCTGCTTTCCTGGCAGAAATTGATCGCAATTCCGCGTTGCTGGAGCGCGTGCGTGGAATCGATTCAGACAGCCTTTCATTTGATGAGCAAATCGACCAAAGACTACTGATTGGCTTGCTCGAATCCGATACCTACACAGCCCAAACCCGGCGTATGTGGGAGAAGGACGCATCAATCTACATACCCGCAGGACAAGTGGGACGTCTGCTGGAACCGGCTTCGACACAAAGCCCGGTTGAACGTGCCGACGCCCTGATGGTACTGCTGACGGCCATACCGCAGCAGGTGCAAAATGGCAGGGATAACTTGATCAACCCGCCACAACGTTTTACCGAAGCGGCCATCTTCAAAGCCCAGGGAACCATAAAGAGTCTCAAGAGCGATGCTGGCGTGCTGTCCGGTCAAGGCTCAGCTAGCACTGAAGAATTCGACACGACTTTGGCTTCAGCAATAGCTTCACTCGAGTCCTTTGAGCTATATCTGGCTGAGGATGTGCTGCCCAATGCGAATGGTTCCTGGGCTATTGGCAAAGAGCATTACGACTACATCCTGCAGCACCGCTGGCTGTTCGATCTCGATGCTGACGATATTTACGCCCGCGGCTTGCAGGCTTTTGAGGAAACCGAAGCGCTGGCCCAGGAAGTCAGTGAGCGCATCCAGCCAGGTAAGCACTGGAGTGAGGTCTACGAAACGCTAAAGGATGAACACCCTCCAGCGGATGGCATCAAACAGGCTTATCAGGCCTGGATCGATAAGGCTCAAAAGTTTGTTATCGAAAACCAGATCGTCACTCTGCCTGCCGGTGAATTTGTCAGCACGGTGGACACACCGCCAGCCATGCGTCGTTCTTCGCCGTTTGGAACCTTCCAGGGCATAGATCGCTTTGGTACCGACCTTGAAGGCAAGCTGGTTTTAACACCCATCGAAGATTGGATGACTCCGGAGCAGCAGGCACAACGCCTGCGCTCCCATCACGACGCCTGGATTCCGGTCATCGCTGTGCATGAGGCTTATCCGGGACATCATGTCGATGCGCTGAAAACCCGCGAGAATCCACGAGTGTTGCGGAAAGTGGTTCAAGAGCCCATTTTTTCCGAAGGCTGGGGCCTGTTCACCGAAGAAATGATGTTTGAACAGGGCTTTCTGCAAGGCGATGACGTGCGTTTGACCCAATTGCGGAACCGCCTGTGGCGCGCTGCCCGAGTGATTCTGGATGTCAGCCTGCATACCGGTCGCATGACTTTTGAAGAAGCGGTCGATTTTCTGGCCGAGCGAGTTCGCTTCGAGCGCTACGCAGCTGAACTGGAAGTCGGCATGTATATCGAAAGGCCTACCTATGTTTTGGGCTACCTGATCGGCATGCAGGAAATTATGAAAATCCGCGAAGAATGGATTGCAAGAAATGGCGAGCCTAATCCGCCCAGCCAGTTTTACGACGCCTTGTTGACAGTGGGATCCCTACCCCCTGTCCTTGTCCGGGAGTCTTTACTAGGGAGAGATTCACCCGTGCCAGCCGGGGATGCTGGCGCAGGAAAGTGAACATTAACCTGTCAATTTGCAACCAGTTTGAAACTGAGGAAACACCCATGAAATACAGTCAACATTCGAGACCCACCCAAAGCAAGCTGTCTGCGTTTTCGTCGACCAGGCTGGCCTTGGCCGTTTTGCCTGCCAGTATCATGCTGGCCATGTCATCCGGCAGCGTTTTTGCACAAGAGCAGGCTGCCGAGAAAAAAGCCCTCGCAATTGAGGAAGTCATCGTAACGGCCCAACGTCGTGAAGAAAACCTGCAGGATGTGCCGATTGCCATAACGGCCTTTAGCGCAGTAGCCATTGAAAAGGCCATGTTCAAGGATTTAGGGGACTATATTACAACTACCCCTAACGCAAGTATGATCAGCAATGGCGCACGCTCTCTCCGGCAAGTCAGTATTCGCGGTGTGACCAACTTTCTGGGTTTTGTGGGAACCTCCACCACTGGCTTCTATGTGGATGATTTCAGTGTCGCTGGCAGCACCATCAACCCACCGATCATGGACATTGAGCAGATTGAAGTGCTGCGCGGCCCGCAAGCCACTTATTTCGGCCGCAACGCTTTAGGCGGTGGTATCAGTGTTACTACCAAGAAGCCGAACAATGACTTTGGCGGCTCAGCCATGTTGGATTACTCCAGCTTCAATACCGTCGATTTTGAAGGCATCCTCAATGTACCCCTCATTGCAGATACGCTGGCTATGCGGTTCAACCTGAAGTCAGTGGACTCAGATGGCCATATTAAAAACATCCACCCGATTGGTGGTGGCAACGATTCAGATTACGAATACGCCAGAGGTTCGTTACGTTGGACACCCAATGAGCAACTGACCGTCGATGCCATGCTTGCCTGGGGTACCGAGGACGTTGGAATGCGCGAAGGTGTGCCTTCCGGTGTATTTTCATTTTTTGCGGGTAATGTGCTCTATAGGGGTGTATTCCCGGATCGTAACGGCGATGGACAATCTGATCCCTTCGTCGACACGGTCGGCTTCTTTCCACTGAATCGAAACCGTACCAATTTCAACCATCCGCAAAGCGTGGGCACCAACGTGCGTAATGGGGTCATTCGTGCGGATTACGCCACCAATAATTTACTGTTTACCAGTATTACCGGCTACATCAATTCAGATTTATTTCTGAACGGTGACATTGACGGTAGCAGTCGGGACTTCTTCAACGAATTCCGCAATCTGGAAAGGGAAAGTGTCAGCACCGAATTCCGCATCCAGAACACCACTGACAGCGACTGGCAATGGAACATTGGTGCTTTCTATGCCGAGGACGATGGCATCGATACCAACCGCACGATTGTGGGTGCTGAAAGGCGCTTCGGACTGCCTGAAGGCTTCCTGATTGACCGCGAAGACTCCACATCGAACACGGATACCTGGGCTATTTTCGGTCAGCTTGATTACAACATCAGTGACAAATGGGTGGCTTCAGCCGGTGGACGCTATAGCGAAGAAACCAAGCAGTCGAATATTTCAGGCTTCTCCGGTGGCTTCGTGCAGGTTCTAACGGCAGAAGATACCTTTACGGACTTTTCACCTAAGGTCTCGCTGACCTATCTGGCCACTGACACTACCACCTGGTACGGCACCATCTCCAAGGGTTTCAAATCCGGCGGTGTGCAGATTGCACCGAATCCGGATGCCGAATCATATGATCCGGAAACCCTGTGGAACTATGAAATGGGTGTGAAAACCGATCTTCTCGATCGACGCCTGCGTTTGAATGCTGCGATGTTTTATATGGATTGGTCAGACTTGCAGGTCGCATTCCAGGAGAACCTGATCAACAGTAACGGCGACTTTATTTTGTTTGGCGGCGTGGACAATGCCGAGTCAGCGACCTCAAAAGGTGCCGAGATCTCTGCCACTGCTTTGTTAACCGAAAACATCATCATGAATTTCAATGTGGGCTATCTGGATGCCAAGTTTGAGAGTTTTACCGCGCTTATCGATCGCTTCAATCGTGTGCTGGACGGCAGAACCATGCCCAACTCGCCGGAATGGACCGTGTCGGCCGACGCTGAATATGACTATCGCCTCAATGACAACTGGGATGGCTATGTGCGCCTTGAGTGGACCTATCGTGACGAGATCCGGTCTACCACCACCGCATTGATTTATGAGGGCTTTCCCTGGGAAGTACCCAGCTATAATTACTTCAATCTTCGCGCCGGCTTTCAATACGGTGAGAATTTGAAGCTGGTCATATACGCTGAAAACCTGTTTGACAAGGTGTACTTCACCAATGCTTATCAGAAGGCTTTTGCGGGCGGCTTGTTCATTGAACCGTCTTACCAACGTTTCGGTGTCCGCGCTACGTACCTGTTCGGCAATTAATGGCAGACCGGCCCTGGACTACTCGTCCAGGGCCGGTATCTGTTACTGACCTTGATAACAAAACACCTCATGGGGTCCTGTGAGGAACTGAGTACCCTAACCCACCGAAAGACCATCGGAGAAACCATGAACACAATTATTCTCAATCGTTTCAAGAGCCACAGCGTTCAGCTGTTCACTAGCCTTCTCATGACCATTTTTCTCCTGTCCTCAGCGCAGGCTGCAGAACAAGTAGCACTGGTGGGTGGCTCCGTAATAAATATCGAAAACGGCAAAGCTATCAGAGACGCTGTGGTTCTGATCGACGGTGAGCGCATCACTGCGGTTGGCAAAGCCAGTGACGTCAGCATTCCCGAAGGCACGGAAATCATCGACATGAAAGGCGCCTGGTTGATTCCCGGCATGATGAACATGCATGTGCATCTGGGTTTGAAGCTACCGGGCAAAATGACAGCCGAACTAGCCAATGAATCGGCTGGCGCTTTGACCCTACGTATGGCCCAAAACGCCGGCGAAGTCCTGCAAGCTGGAGTGACCACGATTCGCCTGCCGGGTGACGAAGGGCATGGCGATCTGGACCTTAAAAAGGCTATTGATAAAGGGCAGGCACATGGCCCAAGAATTTTCAGTGCAGGTGAATCGCTGATCATTACTGGTGGACACGGCTCTGAACGTGGCAAGACCTACAACGATGGCCCTTACGAGCTGATGAAAGCCGCCCGGCGTGAAATCAGCGCGGGTGCCTCGTGGGTCAAGATCCTGATCTCTGGCGGCATCGCCACTGATGGCGGTGATATTTCCAAAGCACTGATGACACCCGAAGAAATCAATGCCGTAGTGGATGCCGCACATCGCTTTGGTGCCAAAGTGGCAGCTCACTCGGGTTCATCCGAGGCTACCAGTATCGCCATTGATGCGGGCATCGATAGTATCGAACATGGATATTTCCTGGATCGAGCTACACTCAAAAAGATGCAGCAAAAAGGTACCTGGCTGGTGCCCACCATTGTGGTCAGCCAACCCGCTACCGCTCCGTTCTTTGAAAAGATCGGCTCACCTCAATGGTACCTCGACAGACGCGACTCGGCCGGCAAGGAACACTGGAAAATGTTGCAAACAGCCGTTGAAGAAGGTGTCAATATTGCGCTGGGAACCGACCAGTTGCCCAGCGAACCGAACGATGGCACAACCGCAACCGCTCGCGAAGCACAATATTATGTTGAAGCCGGCATGAGCAA
>JAWXBM010000089.1:0-36307 GCA_034440115.1 Lysobacterales bacterium
CTATGCCACTCAGCACCTGGCAGTTTCAACTGCGAATGGCAGCGGCAGCAAAGTGCTAACGACTGAACTTGACCGCATGATTTTCCAGCCGGAATTCGCCCCGGACGGAAAACATATTTGGTTTCTGCTGGAAGACAGCGGCGAACAGGCGCTGGCCAGCATCTCTCCCAAGGGTGGAAAAATTGAGCGTGTGGTGCAAGGCAAGAACGTCAGTTGGGGCTACCATTTTGGTCCCGACGGCAAAACCGCAGCTCTGATCAGTCAGCCGCATTTGCCAACGGAAGTTTTCCTGCTGCAGGGCCGAAAGATCTCTCAGTTGAGTTTCAGCAATCCGTGGTTACAGGAATTGGAGTTAGGTGAAGTCATCGACAGCCAGTACAAGAGCGATGACGGCACCGTTATCGAAGGTTTTATCATCAAGCCGGCAGGCTTTGTGAAAGGCAAAAAATACCCGGTAATTCTAGATATTCACGGCGGGCCCCAAGCCCAATACGACTGGAGCTTTCATTACGAGGCACAACTGTATGCCGCTCAAGGCTGGATGGTAGTACACCCGAATCCGCGCGGCTCTACCGGCTATGGCCAGGAATTTTGCCTGGGCATCTGGCTGGACTGGGGCGGCCCGGATTTTTACGATGTGATGGCCGCGGTGGATGATGCGATCAATCGCGGCTGGGGTGATCCGGATCGCTTGGGGGTTGCGGGCTGGTCCTATGGTGGCATACTCACTAACCACGTGATTACCAAAACCAATCGGTTTGATGCAGCCATCACCGGTGCCAGCGAAGTGTTATACGTGGTCAATTACGGCCACGATCAGTATCAACGCTGGTGGGAGCAGGAACTGGGGCTGCCCTGGGAGCCGGAAGCACGCCAGAACTATGAGCGTATTTCACCCTTCAACCAGGTCGATAAAGTAGTTACACCTACCCTCATTCTGGGTGGTGAAGAAGACTGGAATGTACCGATTATCAATTCGGAACAACTTTACCTGGCGCTCAAGCGTCTGGGCGTGGATACACAGCTCATTGTTTACCCTGGTGAATACCACGGTATTGCCCGGCCCAGCTACCAGCAAGACCTGTACAAACGCTATATCGATTCGTTTGAAACCCGGCTGAAATAGAGCGCAGCCGGGCTGAAAGCTGGCATCGGTGGATGCGTTAAACAACGTGGCTGCTGTTGTCATTGCCAAAATCGGCAGGTTTGGCAGAATCGGTCTACCAACTTGTTCCCAATTGAAAAGTAATGAAACTAAAGTGGCTATTAAGCCAGTTTTAGCAACACGATTAGGCACTAATCATGATGTTTTAGCCAAATTTGCACATTTTTGGATTTGAGCGTACGCTTGCGCACAGTGCCAAGCAACCAAGGTTTTCAGAAAGTCACGTAGCTACTTGAAAATCAGCCTTACAGATTAAAATTGGCCGAAAGTTTTCAAGCAGAAAAAGAATATCTCGCCACCCGACAAACATGTGTCGGGATCTGCGGTTAAGGGACGGGTCGGTCCCCTACCCGCCCTTAATCCAAAACACCTCCCATTTTTGCCGATCAGCCCGAAATACCCATCAACAATTTTGCCGTTTCGTCCAAGCCAGGGGATTTCCTGCCATTTCTGTGCAGATTCGCTCATTAGACCCTACAAGCCATAAGCACATGGTCTAAAATGATCGGCCGCATTCAGTTCGTTTCCCTTGAAGCCAGGAATAGCATGACTAAAATTCAAATCAAGCCAACGCCCGCACTCATCCTGCTGGCCGCGCTGCTTACTCTGTCTGCCTGCCAACGTCAGGAAGCCGAAACCGCTGCTCAAGCAGCAACTACGAAAGCTTTACCGCCAGGTATCAGCCTGATTGAAGAATTCAGCGGTGAGGGCGAAGAACTTTCAGTTCCTTACGCCAAATATCAACTGGACAACGGCTTGACCGTGATCCTGCACGAAGATCATTCAGATCCACTGGTCAATGTAGATGTCGCCTACCACGTTGGCTCCAACCGCGAAGAGCCCGGTCGTTCCGGCTTTGCGCATTTCTTTGAACACATGATGTTTGAGGGTTCGGCCCATGTCGCAGAAGGCGCGCACGGCAAAATTATTTCCAATGCGGGTGGCGACCTGAACGGCACCACCAATTCCGATCGCACCAACTATTACGAAACCATCCCGGTCAACCAACTGGAAATTGCCTTGTGGCTGGAAGCCGATCGCATGGGCTTTCTGCTCGAAGCGGTGGATGAAAAGAAGTTCGAAGTACAACGCGAAACGGTCAAGAACGAGCGTGGCCAACGCGTTGACAACGTTCCCTATGGCCGCGTCAGCGAAACCATGATGAAAAACCTCTACCCGCCGGAGCATCCTTACTCCTGGCCGGTTATTGGCTGGACTGAAGATCTGAATGCCGCAACGCTTGAAGATCTGGAGCGCTTTTTCCTGCGTTGGTATGGCCCCAACAATGCCCAACTGGTGATCGGTGGTGACATTGATCGCCAACAAACCCTTGAGTGGGTAGCCAAATACTTCGGCTCCATACCTCGCGGCCCTGATGTGGAGTCGCTGACCAAGCAGGCAGGGCAGCTTGACCAGGACCGCTATGTCACGCTGGAAGACAATGTGCATCTTCCCGCTATCGCCATGTTGTTCCCCACCGTTTATTTCAACCATCCCGATGAAGCGCCGCTCGATGCGGCCGCCAAAGTGCTGGGTGGTGGCAAGGCATCATTGTTATACCAAAGGCTGGTACAAAGCGGCCGCGCAGTGAATGCCTTTGTCAGTCATGCCTGTCGCGAACTGGCCTGCGAAATGGCTTTTATCGTGGTCCAGAATCCCGCCTCAGGCGAAACACTGGCAGAGATGGAACAGGCCATTCGGGAAACACTGGCTGAATTCGCTGAAACCGGTGTCAGCGAAGATGACCTGCAAAAATTCAAAGCCCAAATGGAATCAGGCCAGGTTTTTGGGATGCAAAGCGTGGCCGGAAAAGTGGCGGCCCTGGCGTTCTCGGAAATGTTCGTAGGTGATCCCAAGGCAGTGCACCTGGATTTGCAGCGCTATGCCGCCGTAACCCGGGAAGACGTGACCCGGACTTTTGCCCGGTACCTGGTAGATCAGCCGGCCGTGATACTCAGCGTAGTACCCGAAGGCCAACCGGAATTGGCGGCGCATACACCCAATTACATGCCCCCCACTGCGCAAATTGAGGTGAGAGAATCAAACGGAACTAAAGAAGAAGCCGTGGTGTTGCGCACAGTGACTGATGATTTTGACCGCAGCATTCAACCGGTTCCCGGCGTGAATCCGGTCGTGCAGTTGCCGCCCGCCTGGCGTGATCAACTGGCCAATGGAGTTCCTGTGCTGGGCGTGATCGACCATGAAACTCCGACGGTTTCCCTCAGCGTTATGTTTGAATTGGGGCAACGCGACGAACCCAGCGGCAAAGCCGGTTTAGCCGGCCTGATGACCAGCCTGATGAATGAAGGCTCCGAGACCCGCACCGCAGCGGAATTCACCGAAGCGCTGGAGCGCATCGGCGCAGAAGTCGGTATTAGCAGTGGTGGTTATGACACCACCTTGTCCATGAACACGCTGAGCAAGCATGTGGGTGAAGCCATGGCATTGACCATGGAACGTTTGCTGCAACCGGCTTTCCTGCAGGAAGACTTTGATCGCATCCAGTCACGCAACATGGAAGGGCTGGTGCAAGCCAGAAAATCCGGACCCACTCTGGCGGGGCGCGGGGTCGATTCGATTCTGCAGGTACCGGGTAGCCCATTGGCTTTTCCTGATGCGGGCTTACCCGAGACCTTGGCCGCAATTACTCTGAACGATGTAAAAGCGTTCTACGCAGTCAATTTGCCGGCTCGCATCGAGGGCGTGGTAGTCAGCAGCAGCCTGTCGCAACAAGAGACCATGACCGCCATTGCAGCTCTGGGCGAGTTGCCAGCAGAACCTGTCGAGCGTATGCCTTTGGCAGGTATCGACGAATTCCACCAAACAACGATCTATTTGATCGATCGCCCGGATGCGGCACAAAGCAGTGTCCGCATCGTCCATCCGTCGGTGCCCTACGATGCCACTGGTGACTTCTACCTCGCCGGTTTGATTAACTTCAACCTCGGTGGCACTTTTGACAGCCGCATCAATCTGGGCCTGCGTGAAGACAAGGGTTGGACTTATGGCGCCTACACCGGTTTCAGCGGTGGTCGTGAATTCGGTAACTTCCAGTTTGCGGCTGAAATCAACAAAGATGCGACGGCAGAATCCATCAGCGAAACATTGCGGCAAATCGAGCGTTTTGCGTCTGAGGGCATGAATGAAGAAGAATTCCAGTATCTGCAAAGTGCCTTGGGCCAGCGCGATGCCCTGCGCTACGAAACACCCGGTGCCAAGCTGGGTTTGTTGGACCAGGTACTGACTTACAATTTGCCTCTGGATTACCGTCGTCAGCAGCAGGCTATTTTGCAGGAAACCGATCGCGAGACCCTCAATAAGGTCGCTGCGCGCATGCTCAAGCCAGAGCATGTGGCTATCGTTGTTGCTGCCGACGTGGCCACTGTGAGACCACAGCTGGAAGCTTTGGGAATTCCGATAAAAATGCTGGATCAGGATGGCTTTGCCGTCGTTGCAACCGAGGAATAACAACATGACTGCTTTCAGGCTTTCTGAAGATATCGAATTGCTGCGCGATACCGTGCGTCGATTTGCCGAGCAGGAAATTGCTCCACGGGCTGCGGCCATCGATCACGACAACGAGTTTCCACAGGACCTGTGGCCCAAATTTGGTGAACTGGGCCTGCTGGGCATGACCATACCCGCCGAATATGGCGGTTCCGCAATGGGTTACCTGGCGCATTTGGTTGCGCTGGAAGAACTATCCGTCGCTTCCGGTTCAGTGGGCTTGTCTTACGGCGCCTGCAGCAACCTTTTAATCGACAACCTCTACAAGAATGCCAATGAAGATCAACGCCGACGCTATCTGCCCGATTTGTGTGCGGGCAAGAAGGTGGGCGCACTGGCCATGTCGGAAGCCGGCGCAGGATCTGACGTGGTTGGCTCCATGGCCTGTCGCGCTGAGCCCAGCAACGGCAACGCGGCTGAAGGCTGGATAGCCAATGGCACCAAGATGTGGATTACCAATGGCCCGGAAGCAAATGTGCTGGTGGTTTACATGCGCACGGCGGGCAAAGAAGCAGGCTCGCGTGGCATGACGGCTTTTATTGTCGAAAAAGGCTTTGCAGGTTTCTCCACCGGGCAAAAGCTGGATAAATTGGGCATGCGCGGCTCCAACACCTGTGAACTGATTTTCGACAACTGCCACATTCCGGCCGAAAACGTTCTGGGGCAAGTTAATCAGGGCGTGAAGGTATTGATGAGCGGCCTCGACACCGAGCGCC
Source organism: Lysobacterales bacterium (assembly GCA_034440115.1). GTDB lineage: Bacteria > Pseudomonadota > Gammaproteobacteria > Xanthomonadales > SZUA-36 > JAWXBM01. The sequence continues at coordinate 5,389 of JAWXBM010000089.1, forward strand.
TGGTGCTCAGCGGTGGGCCCATCGGCTTGATGCAGGCTGGGTTGAATCTGGTCGTTCCTTATCTTAATGAGCGTAAACAGTTCAACCGCCAATTGGGCAGCTTTGGCCAGATGCAGGCCAAGATTGCGGACATGTTCGTGGCGTTACAGTCATCGCGGGCTTTTGCCTATCGCATTGCGGAAGACTTTGATCGCGGCCACAGCTCGCGCATCGATCCTGCAGCCTGTTTGCTGCACGCATCGCGCTCGGCCGTGATCGTGGCGCTCGAGGCCATTCAGTGCCTGGGCGGCAATGGTTACATCAATGACTATTCCGCCGGCCGTCTGTTGCGCGATGCCAAGCTGTACGAGATTGGTGCCGGCACCAATGAAATCCGCAAGATGCTGATAGCCAGGGAGTTACTGGGCAACACCTGATTCCGCCATAAAATTGTTGTAATCGAGCCTTTATGCCCGCATGTTTTCGGGATTCAGAATTCTTCTCCAGCTTAAGGATTTTCACGCATGTCAGAAGTTGTAATTATCGGCGCTAAGCGCACACCTATTGGTTCCTTTCAGGGCCAGCTTTCATCCCTCTCTACAACCGAATTGGGCGCTGCAGCCATTCGGGCCGCACTGGCTGAAGCCGGTATTAAAGGTACCGATGTTACGGAATCCATTATGGGTTGCGTGTTACCTGCCGGTTTGGGCCAGGCTCCGGCACGCCAGGCAGCGATTGCAGCCGGTATCCCGGTTGCGGCGGGTGCCACTACGGTTAATAAAGTCTGCGGCTCCGGCATGAAAGCCGTGATGCTGGCCCATGACATGCTCAAACTGGGCAATTCTGAGGTGGTGGTTGCGGGCGGCATGGAATCCATGAGCAATGCACCTTACCTGCTGCCAGAAGCACGCGGTGGCATGCGTATGGGCCATGGCCAGGTGCTGGATCATATGTTTCTCGATGGCCTGCAAAGCCCGTTTGATAATCAGATGATGGGCGTATTCGGTGAAATGTGCGCCGCTAAGTATAAGTTCAGCCGCGCGCAGCAGGATGCATTTACCATTGATTCGGTAGAGCGGGCCAACCGGGCCACAGCAGCCGGTGATTTCGCTGCAGAAATCACTCCAATTGAAGTCAAAACCCGCAAAGGCGCATTCACGGTTGACCAGGATGAAGAGCCGCCGCGTTGCGATATCGCCAAAATTCCGGACTTGCGTCCCGCATTCAAGCCAGATGGGACCATTACGGCCGCAAGCTCATCCTCCATATCTGACGGTGCAGCCGCATTGGTTCTGACCACTGCAAAACATGCCGCAGAGTTGGGCTCAACTCCATTGGCACGAGTGGTTTCTCATGCCACCTATGCCCATGAGCCAGAATGGTTTACCACGGCCCCACCCCAGGCTATCAGGCTGGCGGTTGAAAAAGCCGGCTGGAGCATTGCCGAGGTTGACTTGTTCGAAATCAACGAAGCTTTTGCAGCAGTCACTATGGGCGCTATGCAAGAACTCGGAATTGACCACGCCAAAGTCAACGTCAATGGCGGCTCGTGTGCGCTCGGCCACCCTATCGGTGCCACTGGTGCACGCCTGATCGTGACATTAATCCATGCGCTGCGACAGCGCGGCGGCAAAAAAGGTGTTGCCAGCCTGTGCCTTGGTGGCGGTGAAGCGGTGGCCATCGCCATGGAATTAGTGGACTAAAATATCCAGGCTGTTGCAGAATTCAAACACACACAGGATCCTCGTTTCATGACCATGATTGAATCACAACTGGATTCCGGTTCGCCCAAGTTCGCTGAAAACAGCGCGCATATGCTTGCCCTGGTCGATGATCTGAAACAACAACTCGCTTTGTTCGCACGGGGTGGCGATGAAGCGGCACGCAGCAAGCACCAGGCGCGCGGTAAATTGCTGGCGCGGGAACGGGTTGCTGCTCTGCTGGATAGAGGCAGTGCTTTTCTGGAGCTATCTCCTCTTGCCGGCTACGGCATGTACGACGGCGGCGCACCTGGAGCGGGAGTGGTCGCCGGTATCGGCAAAGTCCACGGTCAGGAAGTCATGGTTGTAGCCAATGATGCCACGGTCAAAGGTGGCACTTACTTCCCCATGACCATCAAGAAGCATCTGCGGGCACAGGAAATCGCCCTGGAAAATCACCTGCCCTGTGTTTACCTGGTGGATTCTGGTGGCGCATTTTTGCCTTTGCAGGATGAAGTTTTTCCGGATCGCGATCATTTTGGCCGGATTTTCTATAACCAGGCGCGTTTGTCTGCGCGTAACATTCCGCAAATCGCCGTGGTCATGGGCTCTTGCACCGCGGGTGGGGCCTATGTTCCGGCCATGTGTGATGAGTCCATCATCGTCAAGGATCAGGGCACCATTTTTCTGGGTGGCCCGCCGCTGGTAAAAGCAGCGACGGGCGAGATTGTCGATGCCGAATCACTGGGTGGCGCCAAGGTGCATTGCACCCGTTCTGGTGTAACCGACCACATGGCAGATAACGACGCGCATGCCCTGCTGCAGGCACGCGAAATCGTGCAGCATTTGAACCGCCTCAAGCCGGTGAATTTACGTCTGCAACAGCCGGTTTCGCCACGTTACGCGGCGGATGAGTTGTACGGCATCATTCCGCTGGACACGCGCTACAGCTACGCTGTCCACGAGATCATTGCAAGGCTTGTTGATGGAAGTGAATTGCATGAATTCAAAGCACGCTACGGCAAAACCATGGTCTGCGGCTTTGCTCACCTGGAAGGTTATCCGGTGGGTATTATCGCCAATAATGGCATCCTGTTTTCCGAGTCCGCACTGAAAGCAACGCACTTCATTGAGTTATGCAATCAACGCAGTATCCCAATGATATTCTTGCAGAATATCACCGGATTCATGGTTGGAAAGCAGGCTGAAAATTCCGGAATTGCAAAGGATGGAGCGAAAATGGTTACGGCAGTGGCCACCTCCACAGTGCCGCGCTTCACCGTTGTAATTGGCGGTTCCTATGGCGCTGGCAACTATGCCATGTCCGGTCGCGCTTACCAGCCGCGTTTCATGTGGATGTGGCCCAATGCACGCATCTCGGTCATGGGTGGCGAGCAGGCCGCAGCGGTGCTGGCAACCGTTAAACGCGACGGCATTGAGGCCTCTGGTAAAACCTGGTCGGAAAAAGAAGAGCAACAGTTCAAGGCTCCGGTGCGGGAACAATACGAACGCCAGGGGCACCCTTATTACGCCACCGCGCGCTTGTGGGATGACGGTATTATCGACCCCATTGATACCCGCGCAGTGTTGGCGCAAGCCTTGTCCATTTCCCAGAATGCTCCTCCAGAAACCGGTAACTTCGGTTTATTCCGCATGTGATGCAAAGACTGGTAATTCAAAAACTGGTCATGCAAAAACTGGCAGCAAACTTATGAGCTCACACTTACAACAGCAACTGGACCCGAACGGTGTACTCACACTGCAACTGGACCGGCCCGATGTTCATAACGCCTTTGGCGAACAACTGATTCGTGAATTGACCGAGGCGCTGCAGGCAGCAGCAGATGACCCGGCGGTTCGCATTCTTGTGCTAAGTGGCGCTGGCAAGAGTTTTTCTGCTGGGGCCGACCTCAACTGGATGAACAGCATGGTCGCTGCCAGCGCCGAAGAAAATGAGCTGGACGCGCAGCATTTGGCGCGCATGTTACGGCGGCTGAATTACTTTCCCAAACCGACCGTTGCGCGCATCCATGGTGCCGCTTTGGGTGGCGGTGTCGGTCTGGTGGCCTGTTGCGATATCGCCATCGCCGCAGACTCAGCGATTTTTGCATTGACCGAAGTACGGCTTGGACTGGCGCCCGCAGTCATTTCACCTTTTGTTTTCCGTCGCATCGGCGAAGGCCAGGCGCGGCGGTTTTTCCTTACCGCAGAAAAATTCAATGCAGCCCAGGCGCAACAGATGGGCCTGGTGCAATTGGTTGTTCCGGGCGAGGAGCTGGATACTGCGATCGCCGCACAGGTGGAGTTGTTGCTGCAAGGCGGCCCCAACGCCCTCAAGCAGGCCAAACGATTGATTTACAGCGTGGCCGGCCACGACAACACCCGGCAACGACAGATTGATGAAGACAATGCCCGCCTGATTGCCCGCTTGCGGGTTTCCGAAGAAGGCCAGGAGGGGCTGCGGGCTTATCTCGATAAACGCATACCGAGCTGGCGCCAGGCCAATAAAAAGCCAAGCGATGAGTGACAGGGTCACACTGGTAGAAGTCGGGCCGCGTGACGGACTGCAGAATGAAAAGACCATCATTCCGGCCGGGATCAAAATCGAGCTGATCAAACGTTTGGCGAATTGCGGCCTGCCGGTAGTTGAAGCCAGCAGCTTTGTCAGCCCCAAGTGGATTCCACAACTGGCCGACGCTGCTGAAGTGATGGCCGGTTTGGATTTGAACAGCAGCACGCGCTATCCCGTGTTGGTACCGAACCTGCAAGGTCTGGAGCGAGCCATCCTATCCGGCGCCCGCGAAGTCGCCGTATTCGCCGCAGCCTCCGAAAGCTTCAGTCAAAAAAACATCAATTGCTCGATAGCCGAATCACTGCAGCGACTGCGGCCGATTATTGCGCAGGCACGCAGCCAGGACATAACCGTGAGAGGCTATATTTCCTGCGTACTGGGCTGCCCCTATGAAGGCGCAGTCGCTATCAAAGCGGTGCAACAACTGGCAGAAGACCTGCTGGCAGCAGGCTGTTTTGAAATCTCCCTGGGCGATACCATCGGTGTGGGCACTGCCAACCAGGCACGGGCTATGATTCGCGATCTGACCACAACCATTCCCGTCGAAAAACTCGCTGTGCATTTTCACGATACCTACGGTCAGGCATTGGCCAATATCCTGGCTTGCATGGATTTGGGCATACGCATTGTCGATGCGTCGGTTGCAGGGCTGGGCGGCTGCCCTTATGCGCGCGGCGCCACCGGCAATGTGGCCACAGAAGACGTCACCTACATGCTGGCCGGAATGGGCATGGAAACCGGTGTTGACCTGGCTGCACTGGTGGCAACGGGGCAATGGATTTCGAACACACTGGGCCGGGGAAATAGCAGCCGCGCGGGTCGGACGTTAGCCAAACACTGATCCAGGGAAGTGATATTCCATTGCTTCGTTCGCTGCTTTGCGCACCAGGAATTTTATTACTAACACCAACATTCAGCGAACAATCTGATAATCAAGCAAGGAGCTATTAAATGAAATTCAATGAAGTCAAAGCATTGGTAACCGGCGGTGCCTCCGGGCTGGGATTGGCGGTGGCACGTCATATCGTCGAACAGGGTGGCAAGGTTGTATTGCTGGACGTCAACGACAAAGCCGGGCTGGACGCCGCCCATGAACTGGGCTGTGACACCTGTTACATCCATACCGATGTCAGCTCTGAGGCTGCAGTTGAGCTGGCCGTAGCAGAAGTAGTGGAGGCCAACGGCGGTCTGAATCTGGCGGTGAACTGCGCTGGTGTCCTCGGTGCCGGCCGGGTGCTCGGTCGCGAAGCGCCGATGGAATTGTCCATGTTTACCCATACCATCATGATCAACCTGGTGGGCAGTTTCAACATCGCCAAAACCGCCGCCAATCATATGCAGAACAACGAACCCAATGAACAGGGTGAGCGCGGTGTTATCATCAACACAGCGTCAGTGGCCGCTTTTGAAGGACAAATTGGCCAGGCGGCCTACTCGGCGTCCAAGGGCGGCATCGTCAGCATGACGCTGCCCATGGCCAGGGAACTGGCACGATTTGGTATACGGGTGATGACCATTGCGCCGGGAATATTCTGGACGCCCATGGTCGATGGCATGCCGGTGCAGGTGCAGGAAGCATTGAATGCTTCCATACCCTTCCCTTCCCGCCTTGGCAAGCCTGAAGAATTTGCTGCCATGGTGCAGCATATAACTGAAAACAGCTATTTGAACGGCAGTACCATTCGACTCGATGGCGCAGTTCGACTGGCGCCCAAATAACACAGCAGGAAATACAAGGATCATAAATGGATACTTTTGCCGAAGTCCGCAATCACGTCATGGAGCATCATGAGCTGACCATAGACAAACCCTTCATCATCAGTTTTGATTACCTCATAGAAGATTCAGGGCGCTTGCAGAGCATCTTTCTGGCGGAGCTGAAAACCGGCGACGGTCGGCGCGTGCTGCGGGTGGAAACACCGGTAGCGCCGCTGGAGGATTTTGATGCCGAAAAGTGCCTGCGCATAAACCAGATGCAGCGCGTCGGTTACCTGGCAGTAGGCGATCTGGATGGCACGCCGTATATCAAGATGTGCGAAAACCTGCCTTATGCCTTTCTTGGCGATCAGGAACTGGACTATGCGATCCGTCACGTAGCCCGTTCAGCCGACCAGATGGAGCAATCATTGGAGCACGGTAACGACCTGTCCTGAGTTTTTCAGAGTCTGCGATTTTGGGCCAGAAGTCATGGGCCTGAAATTTCCGGCCTGAAATTTTTGGCCTGATTTATTTATAGTTAGAGCAGGCAGTAAACCAGCAGTAAACCAATGGAGTTAGTACATCTGCACAACGCTAGCGAATCATCTTAAACAAAGAGGAGTAATTTATGGCCAACGAAGGCTATCATGAACCCATCGCCGAACTGAGCGATGCAACCCGCGACATGCACCGCGCCATCACCTCCCTGATGGAAGAACTCGAAGCGGTGGACTGGTACAACCAGCGCGTCGATGCCTGCAAGGATAAAGAGCTGGCCGCCATCCTGGCGCACAATCGCGACGAGGAAAAAGAACATGCCGCGATGGTGCTGGAATGGATACGTCGCCGCGACCCCCGGTTCGACAAGGAATTGAAAGAGTATTTGTTCAGCACCGAGGAAATTGCTCACCAGTGACAAGTCGTTGATCCGGTCACATCAGCGCGACCGGATTCTTGTTATATTCTTGAGCGACATTTAAATCCAAACCAAGCAGGATTCATACCATGAAATCGAGAGCGGCAGTCGCCTGGGAAGCAGGCAAACCCCTGGAAATTGAAGAAGTCGACGTACAGGGTCCGAAGGAAGGTGAAGTACTGGTGCGCATGGTGGCTACCGGAGTTTGTCATACCGATGCGTTCACTCAATCGGGCGCGGATCCCGAGGGAATTTTTCCTTCCATACTGGGGCATGAAGGCGGCGGTATCGTCGAGGAAATTGGCGCTGGTGTAACCAGCGTCAAAGTCGGCGACCATGTGATTCCGCTGTACACACCTGAATGTCGCAAGTGCAAATACTGCCTGTCGGGCAAAACCAATCTATGCCAGGCCATCCGCGCCACCCAGGGCAAAGGCCTGATGCCAGACGGCACCAGCCGCTTCTCCATCAACGGCAAACCCATTTATCACTACATGGGCACCTCGACTTTTTCCCAGTACAGCGTGATGCCGGAAATCTCGCTGGCCAATATCAGCAAAGAAGCACCGCTGGATAAAGTCTGCCTGCTGGGTTGTGGCATCACCACCGGCATCGGTGCAGTGCTCAATACCGCCAAGGTTGAAGCGGGAGCCAATGTTGCTGTTTTTGGGCTGGGCGGAATTGGCCTGAGCGTGGTACAGGGCGCGGTCATGGCCAAAGCCGGACGCATTGCCTGTATCGATATCAACCCGGACAAATTCGACATGGCGCGCAAGCTGGGTGCCACCGACTTTATCAATCCCAAGGATTACGACAAGCCCATACAGGAAGTCATTGTTGACCTGTTTGATGGCGGCGCTGATTATTCTTTTGAATGCATCGGCAATGTCGAACTGATGCGCGCAGCTTTGGAATGCTGCCACAAGGGCTGGGGTGAATCGATCATCATCGGCGTGGCTGGAGCCGGCCAGGAGATCAAGACCCGCCCTTTCCAACTGGTTACCGGTCGCGTCTGGCGCGGTACGGCATTTGGCGGCGTACGCGGTCGTACCGAGTTACCTGGTTATGTAGATAAATACATGCAGGGTGAAATCCGAATCGACGAAATGGTTACCCATACCATGGGCCTGGAAGACATCAACAAGGCTTTTGACCTGATGCATCACGGCGAAAGCATTCGCTCAGTAATCATTTACTAACCCGGAATCAAAGGCAGCCTGCATGGAAATTATTGCTCATTACCGCAGCTTTGGCGGCGAAGTACAACGCGTAAAGCACCGCTCAGAGTCTTGTGACTGCGACATGGTGTTCGGGATTTTCCTGCCGCCGCAGGCAGCTCCCCAGCCCGTGCCGGTGCTGTACTGGTTGTCCGGCCTGACCTGTACCGATGAGAATTTCATGCAGAAAGCCGGCGCTCAACGGGTAGCGGCCGAATTGGGTATTGCCATCGTTTGCCCCGACACCAGCCCGCGCGGCACCGATCTTCCGGGTGAGCATGAAAGTTATGATCTGGGCTCCGGAGCCGGTTTCTACGTCAATGCGACGGAGCAACCCTGGGCCGAACACTACCGCATGTACGACTACGTGACCCAGGAATTGCCAGCATTCGTCGAACAGAATTTTCCGGTATCAGACCGGCGTGGTATCAGCGGCCATTCCATGGGCGGGCACGGCGCGCTGGTCTGCTACCTGCGCAATCCCGAACGCTACCTTTCATTGTCGGCATTCGCACCGATCTGTCACCCCTCCAACTGTGCCTGGGGGCAAAAAGCTTTTGACGCTTACCTCGGTGACGATCGCAATGCCTGGATGGAGTACGACGCAGCTCTGCTGATCGGAGATGCTGAAAAGAAACTACCGCTGTTGATCGACCAGGGCCTGAACGATGAATTCCTTACCGACCAGTTAAAACCGGGCTGCCTCGAGCAAGCCTGTATCGCCAGCCACTATCCGTTGACTTTGCGCATGCAGGAAGGATATGACCATAGCTATTACTTTATAGCCAGCTTTATTGAAGATCATCTGCGCCACCACGCAAAAACCTTACTCGCGGAGTAAGCCCACTGCCCCAGCTCGCCCCAGCAATTTTTTCCGCTACTGCGCCAACCAGTTACGCAGTCGCAGGCCCAGGGAGGTCGAATAGCCGACTGAGCGGCTGGCAATGTTGCCCGCGTCATCAATCACAAAGTAAGTTGGAAAGGCCCGAATATTCCAGTCCTTTGCAGTTTGACCTGAGCCCAGCAAAACCGGCAGAACGATCTCCGTTTCAGCGACAAACTCAGCTACCTCAGATGGATTGGCAAAATCCAGCGCAATGGCTGTAGCCCATTCAATGTCTCCAGCCAGCACCTGCTGATCGAGGTTGTCGATACTGCTTTTGCAGATGCCACACCAGGGTGCAAAAAAGTACACCACACCGGCTTCACCGGGTTCGATGGCGGTTGCCAACTCGCTGCTCACCAATAATTTCAACACCGTCGACGGAGCAGCTTCGCCAAATGGCAGGTCGCGGGTTTGCCACGCATGTATGCCCCACATCACCAGCAACAGGGCGATAAGGTCAAAACCCAGCGCGAGCCAATAATGCGATCTGAATTTCTTCCAAAAGGAGATGAGCTTGGGCATATCAGACGCTGCAACAGGCAATGGAGATTTTCAATTTTGCATCAGTCTTGACCGGCAGGCGGGCTGCCCCAGAGCAATGCATCCAGGGCACCCTGGTAGCCAAAGCGTTGCAGGTCGATCAAGTCGTTTTTGAATTTCACACCTTCATCTTCCAACCGGTTCTTCTGCTGCAGGTAATGTGGATGGTCGGGAGGAAACGAAATTTTACCCTGAGCATTAATTACTCTGTGCCAGGGCAGCTTCACACCCTTTGGCGCATAACGCATGGCCATGCTTACCCGGCGTGCCGAGCCACCCGGCCCAGCCAACCGTGCGACCTCGCCATAAGTAAGCACATGACCACGCGGGATTCCCTGGATTACCTGGCAAACACTGAGTGCCCAGGTTTTGAAAGCGGTTTTCTCAGTTTCCATAATTTCAGCACTACTGACAACAATCAGACATTAAAGTTAGTATCGCCTTAACCAATCACTCAGTTCCAGCAGCAAACCGAAAGAGACAACCCCACATGAGCACTCAACCCGACACCCGTTTACGGCGTTTACGCGAAAAAGGCAGCAAAGATTTTACCCTCGCCTGTGAAATTATTGATGCGGCAAAAATCTGCCACGTGGGTATTACCGTTGATGAACAACCCTATGTATTGCCCATGGCTATGGCTCGTGACGGCAAGCATTTATTGTTGCACGGTTCCATCGCCAGCCGCGTGATGAAAAGTCTCGACTCTGGAATCAACTGCTGCGTGACCGTTACCCACCTGGATGGTCTGGTGCTGGCGCGGTCCGCCTTTAATTCATCCATGCACTATCGCAGTGTGATGATTTTTGGTGTGGCCACAGCGGTAACCGGGTTTGCCGACAAGGAACACGGCCTTAAGCTTCTTACCGAACATCTTCTGCCGGGACGTATGGCTGACATTCGCCCATCTACGCGCAAGGAAATCAATGCGACTATGTTTTTAAGATTGCCGCTGAAAACTTTTACCGTAAAGGTCAGCAAAGCGCCGCCGGACGACCCGCAGAAAGATCTGGAATCTACCGCTTGGGCTGGCGTAGTGCCATTGCGACTCAAAGCAGGCAAGCCAATAGCCGCCCCCGACCTGGCGAAGGGCATCACCGTGCCAGCCAACGTGCGCCACTTGCGTTAGAGCCCATCAAAGCAATCAGCAGTCACCATGTTCCTGTGAGTGTTGCGCATGCGCTATCAGTGCTTCTGTAACTGCGTGCGGAGCTTCCAACTGCGGATAATGTCCAACGCCCCCTAGTTGGTGCAGCACAGCGTGGGGGTTGTTGACCGCAATGCGTTCCGCAATGGCCGGCACGGCCACCGGATCTTGCTGGCCCCAGATCAAACTGAAAGGTAACTCCAGTCTGTGCAGCGGGCCCGTCCAGCGCTCGCCCCTGCGCACCCGCTCCTTCATGTAGGACGCCACACCCGACAGCGCCTTACGCCCCTGTTTGTAAATAATCAACGCCCACTGTTCCTGATAATGCTGCTGGTTGAATTGAGCGGGGTTGGCATAGACTCTGGGATACTGCAGGCGAAATAACCGCCAACTGCTCAGGCGCGCAGTAATGGGGCCAAGTATCGGTGTGCGTAACAGTCGCTGGGTTAACAGCGGCTGATGTAAATCCATATACACACCGCCGTTCAACATGACCAATGAATTCAGTGCAAATGGATAGTTTCCTTGTTCACGCCGAAACAACAATTCACAGGCCACGCTGTTGCCCATGTCGTGGGCCAGCAAATCAAACCGGGTAATTCCACAATAGCGTAGCAGGCCTTCGGCAACATCCAGTTGGCACAGCAAAGAGTAATCATGCCTGGCGGGTTTATCAGATAGACCGTAGCCGGGGAAATCGAATACCAATACCCGCCAGTGCTGTTGCAATCCTGGCAGCAACAAGTGCCAATCCCAACTGCTGGTGGGAAAACCGTGGAAGCAGACCAGCCAGGGCAGATCAGTTCTTTGTTCATTCAGCCTGCGAAAAAACACCTGCAGACCGCTAACGGACAAGAACTCTCCGGCATCACGCCAGGCCAGTATGCTGGTGGGCAGCTCACTATTCTTCATTCAAACATTCGGGCCATTTTTGTCCCACGCTCTTTTCCCGCTGGCTACCTGACTGGCAGTGAGAATTCCACGCAGGATGTTGATCTCGTTCTGATCGGGGCGTGCGCGATTGAATAAACGGCGCAAACGCATCAGCAACTTCTTCGGCTGGGCAGGATTCAGGAATTGAACATCCAGCAAGGTTTGCTCCAGGTGCTGATAGAAGCGCTCCATTTGCAGGCCATCAACCGGTTTTCTTTCAGGCATATCCGTTGCCTGCTTGTCACCACTGATCGCAGCCATGCGTAATTCATAACTGAGCACCTGCACTGCCTGGGCCAGGTTCAAGGATGAGTATTCCGGGTTGGCATCGATATGCACCAGCCAGTTGCAACGCTGCATCTCCTCATTGGTCAGACCGTAGCGTTCACGACCAAACAACAACGCCACTTCATGCAGTGGCACTTCGGCCAAAGCCTTTTGCGCAGCAGTGCGTGCGTCGAATTGCGGCATGGCCAGGCTGCGCAAACGCGCGCTGGTACCCAATACCAGTCCGCAGTTTTCCACTGCAGACTCCAGCGAATCGTGAACCTGGGCATGTTGCAACAGGTCATCGGCGCCCGATGCCAGTGCAGTGGCTTCTGCGTCAGGAAACCTTCCAGGTGTGACCAGATGCAACTGGCTCAAGCCCATTACCTTCATGGCTCGAGCCGCGGCGCCTATGTTGCCGGGATGGGTGGTGTTGATCAGCACCACCCGAATTCTTGATAGCAGCGTTTCAATATTCGAAGTGCCATTCTGCGGCAAGCCATCACCGCTTCTGGTATCCTCTGCCGTCCTTTTCTTCATCATTCAAACACCATGACTCATTCGGTAGTTAACGTTGCCATCAGCGCAGCCCAGGCTGCGGGCGAAACCATGCGCCGACATTTCCAGAAAGTGGAAGCCATACCGGTCACTCGCAAGGCTCGGCATGACTATGTCAGCGAAGTTGATCACGCCTGCGAGGCGGAAATTGTACGGGAAATCAAACGATACTTCCCCGACCATGCCTTCCTGTGTGAAGAAAGTGGAGAATCCGGCAGTGGCGACATAGTCTGGATCATTGACCCATTGGATGGCACCAGCAACTATCTGCGCGGCTTACCCCATTTTGCTGTGTCCGTTGCGCAGCAGGTTAAAGGTCGCACCGAACATGCCGTAGTCTACGACCCCATGCGTGATGAACTGTTCACCGCCAGTCGTGGAGGTGGCGCTTACCTGAATAACCGCCGCATTCGAGTTTCTCCTCGTATCGAACTCGAAGGCGCTGTATTTGCTACCGCATTTCCTTTTCGACAACGCAACAAGATGCAAGCATTCGGTCGTGTGTTCCAGGCCGTGTTTGAAAAGTGTGAAGACTTCCGCCGTGCGGGGACCGCCAGCCTCGACCTGACCTGGGTTGCAGCAGGAAGGCTGGATGGTTTTTTTGAAATCGGTTTGAAACCCTGGGACGTTGCTGCAGGCGCTTTGATCGTGCGCGAAGCCGGCGGCGTGGTGCTCGACTTCCAAGGCAATGATGATGTGGAAAATTCTTCCAGCATCATCGCTGCACCCTACAAACTGATGACCCATTTCCGACAGATCATCGACAAACATTGGCGCTGATATTTTTTCGGCGCTGATATTTTTTCGGTGCTGATTTTTTTTCGGTGCTATTTTTTCATGCTTCAAAACTCCTTCGAATTAAAAATCCACAGATCATTTTGTAGTTTTCTTTCAAGCCGTTTTTTCGTTTGAGCATTTCTTTGAAAAATATTTTTTCAAAAAAATGACATGAAATGTTGCGCTAAACATTGCGAAGTTTATAATCACGCTGTGGTTCATGCTCCTTGCGCTTCTTCAGGTCGTTCGTAGTGGTAGTTCATGACCAGAAAAAGTTGGGAGTAAGACTACAAAGATCAGGAATCGAAAATGACCGACAGGTAATCGAAACTGGTCTCCACAACTACCCGACCGGAGAAGGAGTGAAAAATGGCTACGAAGAAAGCATCAGGAAAGAAAGCAGCCGCTAAGAAAGCGCCTGCCAAAAAAGTTGCAGCTAAGAAAGCACCAGCAAAGAAAGTTGTTGCCAAAAAAGCTGTTGCCAAGAAAGCCCCAGCCAAAAAAGCTGTTGCTAAGAAAGCACCCGCCAAGAAGAAAGCCCCAGCTAAACGAGCTGCAGCTAAGAAAGCACCAGCCAAAAAGGCCCCGGTGAAGAAAGCTGCCAAGAAAGCTCCAGCGAAGAAAGCTGCTGCCAAGAAAGCCCCTGCTAAAAAGGCTCCAGCCAAGAAAGCACCGGCCAAGAAAGCCGCTGCTAAAAAGGCTCCAGCCAAGAAAGCAGCTAAAAAGAAATAGTTCTAAAGACCTTTCTCCGCGCGGCTACTGCCGCGCGGAGAGTTTCTGAAAGTCCCTTCGAGTATTTTCTACTCAACCAGTTACAGTCAGCTTAATGCGCAATGCTCGCAAGCCTGCCCATTTGCAAATGCAATCGAATCATCCCTGCCTCTGATAGCCCAATGCAGACAGTTCAATTTCCAACGACTTCAGGTTTGGCAGCAGCGGTAAAATTTCTGCTTCGTTATTGCGCCATTTTTCCGCCGCAGGTTGTGTTTGCGTGAAGCGCGATAATGGCAGAGGCTTACTCAATCGCTCACGCATGCGCGCATCAATTTCAAATTCTGCGAACTGGCACAAATCTTCAATGGTACTTACTGGGTCATTCAGAAAGCGCTCATAGCTGGTCGTGGTCCAGTTTTCCCTCGGTAGTTTTTTCAGATCAGTCAATATGGTGTTGTTGGCAGATTGCCATTGGAAAGCACAAATCTCCGCTATGGATTTTCCATTCAAGGCTTGCCACCCCGGTGGCAACAATAATGACCAGGGCGGGCCTTGCCAGCCTGCAAGCCTGGGGTAAGTTTTCCAGTTTGCAGAACGCCAGGCCTCCATCATGCTACTGAGGTTGGCGCGCACATCACGAAACAGGAAAATGTACCTGGCATCCGGAAATATCTGATGAAGAAAAGGCACCCTCAACGCATTTTTGGGAGTCTTTTCCAGAAAGCGTAACTTACTGAGGTTGCCCAGCCTGAAAAATTCCCGACCATCCCGATCACGCAACATGCGGGCAAAACGCCGACGCATCATAGCGGTAACCCGACCCGCCGCGTGCTCAGCTAACAGCCGGTTTGAATCTATCAATCCGGAACCCGGATTCAGAGCCGGGATACTTTCGATAATCTGATGACTTTCGCCACCTATGGTCCACACATCGACACACTCGGCCAGAGTTTCAAACAATAATGTACTTCCGGAACGAGGTGCTGCCAGAATGATGACCGGCCGATCAAACAGTTTTTCAAAATCCGGCAGACCCGCTGCCCCCTCCTGCCTAGCTTGCATACTGAATTTCATTCATGCCGGCGATAGGCTTGTGCACACAAGCGACCAACACTCTGGACAGCATCACTTTCTGGGCAACCCGTTCATTACTGGCGATCATCAACGGTTTACGAATCGCCAGCAGTTGTTGCATCAAGCCATCACGCTTTTGTTGGTAGTGATCCCAGCCATTCTGCCCGTCGCCATACAAAGCCCATAGCGCTCTCCAATCCTGGCAGAAAGCCCGGACGGCTGAGTTGAAGCGCTGCACCAGTTCAGGCGGGTTACGTTCACCACTGGCCACTAAATCGGCAATCAGATCTTCGCTCAGTAACTCAACTTCGGCCGGATGCATGACATCGGGCGTGTTGAACTGCTCCAAGGACAGTTCGGGTCGTAAATCTGGGTCGAACTGAATCATGCTCGCATCTGTCACCGGCTCAGCCAGAGACCTCTCAACCATGTCCCAGAAAACGGCTGAACCTAAAGTATCCGCTACCAGGTGTACCCGCAGCTCAGAAGTCGGATTGATCACATGGTGCAGTTTCCAGTTATCGAAAATCCACGCCTCACCACGCCCCATGTGGATGGCCTGATCGTGACAATGAAACATCACTTCGGGAAAAGTAATGATGGGAATATGAATCCGCACCCGTTGGAACCAGTGATAGTTGATATCGCTGTGACGCGGAACCTGACTGCCGCCGCGCAATCCCATCAATCGGGAGCGACCAAACACGACCTGGAATTTTGCCAGCACCTGGCGCAGATAGGGCGCTTGATGCAACCAGTTGGTTTCGTCCATAGGCCCGGCAAAGAAATCATTGGCTTCGCCATTTACCGAGATGAGAGGAATAGCTGAATTGCCGGCGTAGTTGGTGGGGTGTACCTGCCAGGCATGCGCCGGCATAGCTTCGACTTCATCGGCCAGACGTCCTGCATCAAACAGTAAAGGCAGACGTATGAACTCGCGAGGAAGTTTCATGAAGTTGAACCCAAAAATGACGTGACTAGTGTCTCGCCATTGTAGCCGAGCTTGATTCTTTTGGCTGTAATGCCGTCAGGGGCGTGTGTCGACGACTTCCCCGGCACCTTCTTTTTCTACCTGCAGCAGGTCATATTTGCTCACACCCAGGTACAACAACGCGGTGCTGGCCACGTAGATGGAAGAATAGGTACCCACCACCACACCGGCAATCAAGGTAAAGGCAAAGGCGTGAATGATCTGCCCGCCAAATATGAACAAGGCGATCAATACCAATAAGGTGGTCAAGGACATCATCAAGGTTCTGGCAAGAACCTGGTTGATTGATACATTGATCACTTCCTTGGGCAGGGATTTACGCAGGCGTGGGAAGTTTTCGCGAATACGGTCGAACAACACGATGGTGTCATTCAAGGAATAACCAATCACGGCCAGCAAGGCAGCAACCACCGTCAGGTCGAACTCCACCCCGAACAGGGAAACCAAGCCCATGCAGATGATAATGTCATGAATCAAAGCTGCAACTGAACCTACAGAAAAGCGCCATTGAAAACGGAACATGACGTAAATAAAGATACCGATCAACGAATACACCACTGCCAAAATGCCCTGCTCGGCCAAATCGTCACCCACTTGTGGGCCGACAAACTCCACGCGGCGCATGACAACTTCGCCTTCAACACCCTGCTGCAGGGCAGTCAGAACTTCCGTAGACAATTCGGCATCACTGCTTCCCGAATCACGGGGCGGGATTCTGACCACAATTTCGTTGGCGGCGCCAAAGGTTTGTACCACAGCGTCCGCGTGGCCGGAACTGGCCAGATTCTCACGTACGTCTGCAATGTGTGGCGCATTGGGGTAGCTCACTTCAATCAGCGTACCGCCAGTAAAATCGAGACCAAAATTCAAGCCACGAATCGACAGTGATGCGATGCTGGCAATGATCAATATAGTCGACATCACAACAGCAGCATTACCCAGCCGCATGAAGTCTATGTTGGTTTTCTGTTTCAGAAATCTCATGACAAACCTCAGATGAGCAGTTTGGAGACGCGTTTGCGCCGGCCATAAATCAGGTTAACCACCGCGCGGGTGCCCATGATCGCAGTGAACATGGAGGTAACAATACCCAGCGACAGGGTGACGGCGAAGCCTTTGATTGGCCCGGTTCCGAACAGGAACAGCACAAAAGCTGCGATCAGTGTGGTGATATTGGCATCGGCAATGGTTGAGAAAGCCTTGTCATAACCAGCCCGAATACTGGCCTGAGGCGTATTACCGTTGCGCAATTCTTCACGTATGCGTTCGAAAATCAGCACGTTGGCATCCACCGCCATACCGACCGTCAACACGATACCGGCAATACCCGGCATGGTCAGCGTTGCGCCCAACAGGGACAACAGCGATATCAGCATCACGATGTTGGTAAACAGAGCAAGGTTGGCAATCAAACCGAAAACGCGGTAATAGGCAGCCATCAAAATCAATACCAGCACAAAGCCGATCAACACGGATTTGAACCCCTGCTCCACGTTATCCGCTCCCAGGCTGGGGCCTACGGTGCGCTCTTCGACGATTTCCATGGGGGCAGCCAACGCACCGGCACGCAACAACAAAGCCAATTGACTGGCTTCCTGCATGGAATCCAATCCGGTGGTCTGAAAGCGCTTGCCAAAAGGCTCTCGGACGACAGCAACGCTGATTACTTCTTCCAGCATCTTACCGCCAGGTTTCTGTTCGATGTAAACCACCGCCATGCGGTTACCGACGTTTTCGCGGGTGAAGTCCAGCATGCGCTTGGCGCCTACGCCATCCAATGTTACGGAAACCTGCGGCTCACCGGTTTGCTGGTCGAAACCCGAGGAAGCACCGATCAACTGGTCGCCAGAAACAATCAGGCGTTTCTTCAACAACACGGGCTGTTGATTATTGTCAGTGTACATACGTGATTCCGGCGGAACACGACCGGTCTGTGCGGCAGTAAAGGCGTCGTTCTGCTCATCCACTGCGCGGTATTCCAGCGTAGCGGTTGCGCCAATGATTTTCTTCGCCTGCACGGTATCCTGAACACCAGGCAGTTGCACCACCACGCGATCAGCACCCTGCTGCTGAATGATGGGCTCAGCCACACCGATTTCGTTCACACGATTACGCAGGGTAGTGATGTTCTGTTTCAGAGCCGTTTGCTGTAACTCGACTAACTGCTGCTCCTGCACGGTTGCAGACAGCCCGAAATTTTCGCCAACATTGGTTTCCTTGACCTGTAATCCAACCAGGCTCTGATCGCTTTGAATGAGGCTGTCGGTGCGACTGCGATCTTCTTCACTGCGCAACAGCACCAACAAGCCATTTCCTTCACGGCGCACGGAGACATAGCGAATGCTCTCATCGCGCAATACCGCGCGGATATCATCTACGTATCGGTCGAGTTGCTGACCACGCGCAGTATCCATATCCACCTGCAGAAGGAAATGCACACCACCCTGCAAATCCAGACCCAGGGTCATAGGCTTGCCACCCAAACTGCGCAACCAGTCAGGCGTTGCCGGTGCCAGATTCAGTGCGACGACAAAACTCTCACCCAGCGCCTTTTTAACCGCGTCCGCTGCCAACAACTGGTCTTCTGCAGAAGAAAAACGATAAAGGATTCGGTTGCCAATCTGTTCACTGCTTTTGAACGCAATTTTTTCTACAACCAATGCATCTTCGATGGCTGCGGGCAAACCCAGAGGCAAATCAAGGCCGCGGGTAGAGGTAATCTGCAGTGCAGGATCTTCACCATAAAGGTTTGGCAAGGCATAGAGGACGCCTACTGCCAGCACGGCCAGGATGAGCACGTACTTCCAGCCAGGATATTGATTCATTATTCGGCCTCAAAAAGCTGAAACTTAAAAAGTGTAAAGGGTGCCGCGATCAGGCTGATTTCATGGTGCCTTTGGGCACGACGCTCGCTACGGCTTGTTTTTGTAATTTGATTTTGACGTTTTCGGCCAGTTCTAGCGTAACGAAAGAATCGCCCACATGGGTAATTTTCCCCAGCACGCCACCATTGGTTACCACTTCATCGCCGGTCGCCAGCTTCTCAACCAGTTGACGATGTTCTTTGGCCCGCTTGGTTTGGGGGCGGATCAGCAGGAAATAGAAAACGATGAAAATTACGATCAGGGGCAGGAAAGACAGCATGCTGTTTGGTGAAGATGCTGCATCCTGGGCATATGCACTGGCGATGAAAAAGTCCATGAAAAGGCCTCGTTTGTCACGTTGTACAGCGGATATGGGGCCCGGAGGGGCTGTTTCAAACGCTTCCGGACTTTCCGCTTTTTAGCAGCCGGGCATTATAAATGAATACTGGCCGGGCCGCCTCACCTGCTGGAAGTTATTTTTTTGCGACTTTTTTGACTAGCCTATAAAGCCAGCAAGTTACCCGATGGCTGTAAGGGTATCCGATCCCGGGCCTTGGCCCTTCGGGCTAC
The DNA here is from genome assembly GCA_034440115.1 of Lysobacterales bacterium. Lineage (GTDB taxonomy): Bacteria > Pseudomonadota > Gammaproteobacteria > Xanthomonadales > SZUA-36 > JAWXBM01. Next base: position 24,792 of record JAWXBM010000089.1, read on the forward strand.
CCTCAGCCCTCGGTCGGTCTTCGGCTGCGTTTACGGGAGCGGATACCCTTACAGCCAAAGAGCAATTGAACGCCCCAAGGCGATGAGGACTCAGGCTCGTTTCACGTCATCGAAATCCGTGGTAGCCGCCGAGCTGATGCGGTGACCGGCGGTCGAGGGCACAGGGATGTGCCCGAGAGGCCAGACCGAATCACGGACGTGAGTATGGCCGACCGCCGCAGCACCGTATTGGCGAGGGCAGCCGAAGGCCGGCGGCTATCGGAATTCGAGGACGTGAAACGAGACAGAGGCCGGGGTAACGAAGTCTAAGCTTGAGCCAGAGCTATTCCGGCCCCAACTCCAGCTTGGCCAGAAACTCCAAGGCAAAATCCTGCAGACGGCCCGCTTCGATCGCTGTGCGCATGCCTTGCATCAGTTGCTGGTAAAACCACAAGTTGTGCATGGTCATCAGGCGTGGGCCGAGCATTTCGCTGCATTTATCCAGATGCTTCAAATAGGCGCGGGAATGTTGCTGGCAGGTTGGGCAAGCACATTCCGGATCCAGCGGACGGATGTCACGCTCATAGCGCGCGTTACGGATTTTGATAACACCGCGACTGGTAAAAATATGACCATTTCGCGCGTTTCTGGTCGGCATCACGCAATCAAACATGTCGATGCCACGCAAAACCCCGGCAATCAGGTCCTCAGGACGGCCTACGCCCATCAAGTAGCGCGGCCGATCAGCAGGCAGTGCGGGCACAGTAAACTCCAGCACGCGGTTGCGCTCGTCTTCCGGCTCACCTACCGACAAACCACCAATGGCATAACCAGCAAAACCAATCTGGGTGAGCTCAGTTGCCGAGCGAATGCGCAGCGCTTCATAGACACCACCCTGCACTATGCCAAACAAGGCTGAAGGATTGCCCGCATGAGCTTTTGCTGAGCGTTCAGCCCAGCGCAAGGACAATTCCATGGACTCGCACGCCACCTTCTCGGTGGCCGGATAAGGCGTGCACTCATCAAAAATCATCACGACGTCCGAGCCCAATGATTTCTGCACCGACATGGATTCTTCCGGCCCCATGAATACCTTCGACCCATTCACCGGTGAGGCAAAAGTCACGCCCTGCTCGGTGATTTTGCGCCGCTCCGCCAGGCTCCACACCTGAAAGCCACCCGAATCGGTCAGGATGGGGCCTTGCCAGTTCATGAAGTCGTGCAGATCACCGTGCGCTTCAATCACTTCAACACCCGGCCGCAACAGCAGGTGAAAGGTATTGCCCAGCAGAATCTGTGCGCCGGTTTGGCTGACTTCAGCCGGGCTCATGGCCTTGACCGTGCCGTAGGTGCCCACCGGCATAAAGGCGGGTGTTTCCACCACCCCACGGTCGAATTTCAACCGTCCTCTGCGGGCGGCATGGTCGGTTTTCAGTAGTTCAAATTTCATCATTAAGAGCCAGATATAGATTGCGGGAATCTCTGACCTATTCAGAGGTTCCTGCGACACAGGGAAGTGTCGCCATTTTCAATGAACACGTTCATTGAAAATGAAGGATATTGAAAACCACGTTTTTCAATATTCGTGCTCTGAGAAATCCAGGATGGATTTATTCAGAGCTTCCTTTATGTAATCAGCATGGCATCGCCATAACTGAAAAAGCGATAGCGGTTCTGCACGGCATGGGTATAAGCAGCTCGAATGGACTCGATGCCCGCGAAAGCACTGACCAGCATTAGCAAAGTTGATTCCGGCAGGTGAAAGTTGGTCAGCATAGCGTCTACCACCCGAAACTCGTAGCCCGGATAGATAAAAATACGGCTGTCTCCGGTAAAGGGTCTCAATTCACCGCTGGCCGCCGCAGTCTCCAGGCTTCGTACCGAGGTGGTTCCAACTGCAATCACCCGGCCACCGCGGGCGCGTGTTTCAGCTACCGCCTGGCAAACCGACTCCGGAACTTCCAGGTATTCAGCGTGCATCTGATGATCTTCAATTTGCTCGGCACGAACGGGTTGGAAAGTCCCGGCACCTACATGCAGCGTCAGATGGGTTCGGCGCACGCCTTGTTTTTCCAGACTGTCCAACAAAGCTTCATCAAAATGCAGTCCGGCAGTAGGCGCAGCAACCGCTCCGGGCCTGCTGGCATAGACGGTCTGGTAGCGCTCCAGATCTGTTTCATCGTCAGGCCGTTCGATATACGGCGGCAAGGGCATGTGCCCCATGCGCTGCATCAGGCTCGCCAACGGTGCGCCAGCCGACCGCAGACAGAAAAACTCGCCCTCCCGTCCCTGTACTTCCAATTCTGTGCCATCTTCCAACAGCAAGTTGTTTCCTGATCGGGGTGTTTTGCTGGCCTTAACCTGCGCCAGGCATCGATGGTCATCCAGCATGCGTTCGACCAGAATCTCGACCTTGCCACCGGTCAGTTTGCTGGCAAACAACCGTGCCGGCAGAACTCGGGTATTGTTGAATACCAATAGATCGTCTGCGCGTAACAGCGATGGCAAATCGCGCACGAGCTGATCCTGCACTGAAGTGTTGTCGCGGTGCAGATGCAACAGTCGGCTATCCGATCGCCTTGCCAGCGGTTGCTGGGCGATTAATTCGCCGGGCAAGTCAAAATGGAAATCACTGCGTTTCAATATTGTTCTTCAAATTTCCTGGATGCGCATTTTAACCGTGCAGGACCTTGCATGACCATGTACCCGGCCGATGCGACGCCCAGTTGCCCGGTACTTTATCCAATTGAATACCTGCCATGAAAAAGGGCCGGATTAGCCGGCCCTTCAATCAAGTTAAAGAAATTACTGGACCAACTCGCAGCCCAGTTTACTCACATAGAAGCTTGTCAGATATTTTCACAATCGGATCAGTACGTTTGACCACCTGAGCAGGTGAAAACGCGGTGTAGTCAAACGTCCAACTGCCAGCCGTTTCGCTGCTGAAATTGCGCTTAAAAGTCCCTACCTCGGTGATATCTACCGGCACTTCAGGGCAGGTGGCACAATAAGCCTTGTAGTGCAGAATCGGCATGCTTGTCTGGTTGGACATGTTATTGGTCGAATCGGCCGCCAACAGGAATTTCGGATTGCCCCTGCCATCAAAAAGATAATGAATGTGTGACTGCGCCTGGCTGAACAAACTGACCGTGGCACCACCCAGCCCTACCAGTTGTTTACCCCAGGTGCCGTGATAACTCTTCTTTGAACCACTGACAGTGGGGCAGGTATTCGGGCTCAGTGGCACCATGGTGTCAGAGCCCACAATTCCCAGTAAGGAATAGGAATAGATCACTTCCGTATTGCTGATAAAGGTCATGGACAGTTTGCCCACTACCTGGCTCTGCTGCTGGGAACCGTCATTGGTGTAGCGCAGCACATCAGTAACCCAAATGTTGCCCGTTGGGGCTGGCGCGCTGGCGTTGTAAAAAGTAGGCAGCCCCATCGCATCGTAGGAATACCACAGCACGTAATGAAAACTGCCGATGGAGTTGTATTCGCCACCCTGGTAGTTATAACGCTCGAAACGGTACAGACCCTTGAATGGGGTAATACCCGCCTTGGTACTCTGCACATTGCTACTGATACTGACCGCTGCGGGGTTCGCTGCAACATTGGCGAGGCGCACGAAATATCGCCCGGGCGTCGGGTTGTTATTCAGCGTAACGCTGGGGCCAAGGTTGCTGCCGCCGTTGGCTGATGCAACCACAGCCAATCCGCCTGGCAAGCTGGCAAAGGGCTGCGAAGCCATTGCCAGGTCGAAATCCTGCCGGTAGAGTTGCATTTGCAAGTTATTGCTTTGAGTGCCGTTGGCGCCCGCGGCCTGAACATTCAGGGATGTGGTGCCGGGTGGCACATCAACAAAAATCCGTTCATGTGCTGAATTGGCAGCCAACGCCAAGCCCTGAGTGTCACCACTGAACAAAGGGAAAGTCTGCGGAGACACCACGGCACTGCGATTAAAACGAATCGGTATCACGCCCAGGTTATTGGGCTGATTTCGGGCACTGCCCAAGCCTACAGCACCCAGTAACTGATCACCCGGCACAGCGGCAACGTTTCGCCAGTTCACATGCACATCAAACTGTTGACTGTCAGCAACGATGCCTGGGCCAGTGACCATAAGCTGTGAATGATCAGAAGGGGCAATTGCTGCACTCAACAAAGTGACTTCGTCGCCTGGAACTTTAACGCCCGCCCAGTTTTGAATAACAATCCAGTAGTTGCCCGCGGGCAGATTATAGAGATTACATTCTTCTATATCTTCGGGAGTGGTACTGGTGCAAAGCTCTTCTTCTTCATCAGCCACACCGTTCAGGTTGTCGTCACGACCTACAAACATATCCAGGTCCTCAGCACTCGAAGCCAGGGTTTCTGCATGCAACCACAAGCCGCCAGCAGGCAGATTGTGCCAAACCGTAAACACACCTTCACCGCCATCGAACGGATCTTCATTCTGGACGATATTGCGACGCCCTTTGTCACTCTCGAGACCGCTACTGGTAGGGTCTTCCTTGAGGGTTCGCACGGTGCGTGTCTGGGCAACCAGGCCCCCGCTTTTAAAGGTAAGATCAGGCAACGCCACCAAACCACTCAGGCTGAATGACTGGGTTCCGGTATCACGATCATCACTGATGTTCCAACCAGCAGGTAGCGTTCCACCGCTGGACAATACGGCGGCAGTGAAGGACTGATCAGGCGAACCTGCGCTGGAAAACACCACATTGCCGTAAACCCATGTGCCGATCATGTTGGCATTGGTCACGTCTACTTCTATCGTTAGCGTGCGCGATGCGCCGTTAGCCAGGGTGAAGTTGGCTGGATTAACCGTAACCAACGTACCCGCAGGGAAATTCGCCGAACTGGTAGTCCAGCTACCGCCGCCTTTTTGATCCGTCACTTTGCGTGTAAAGCTGCACTTGGTTTTGCACGCGACGTTTACCAGGCCCGGCAAGTTGAGATTCCTGGGGATGCCGCTGGTCGCAGGATTCGCTGCACTGAACTCTGCACCAGTAACATCCAGGAACAGGCCGGCATTGGCTGCCAGGCCCAAACGAGGCCGACCTGCGCCACGCTCATGCGGCGTTGCAGCCGGGCCATCAAAATCTCTGGCCAATACCGCTGTTGAGGTAGTTTCCAGCGCCGAGGCAACCTGTGACACTGACCATGTGGGATGCAATGAACGAAGCAAGGCTGCAGCGCCGGCAATATGCGGAGATGCCATCGAAGTGCCGGATAGAACCCGGAATTCTTCACCTACATTCGAAGCTGAAAGTATCGAAGTACCCGGAGCGATCATATTGGGCTTCAGTACTTCCTGCACTGTTCCGGTAAGCGGTCCACGCGAACTGCTGTTGCTGAGTATGTCTGCGTAAACATCGTCCTTGATCAGGGCAAAACCGGACAATGAGCCCTGGTGGTTCGTGCCACTGTTTAACCAGGTGCGCAATTTGTCACCGGCAGTATCGCCCAAATGACTGGCTGGCAGACAGTGGTCATCGGATACCACCGTATCGCCTGTTTCATCGGTATTTGCCAGGATGTAGCCACCCGCGCCCGCCAGCAAAACGTTTTTACCTTTCTCAATCCGGCCATAAATGCCGCGGTCGCAGACCACAATTTCACCATTAAAAGGAGTTTGGCCTTGCCAGGGGTTGCTGGCCCCGGTATTGCCAGCGCAGGTTGCAGCCAATTCAGCAGTGCCTGTGCCACACAAGGCATTGCCGAAATCCTTGGCGTGTACGATCTTGCGTACACCGATACCACTGGTCAGGCTAGCTCCAACCAAATTGGCTGGTGGAGTAGTTGCTCCACCACTGAGATTTTGCACTTCGCTGCCAAATATCCGGTTGTGTGTGGCATTGCCGGCCGCTACCAGCCAAGGGGCATTGGCAGGTGAACCTACTGTTCCTGCATTTGGGCCTGAATTACCTGCTGAAGTGACCACAAATATCCCGGCATTGCGCGCATTCAGGAAGGCCAAAGGAATACCGCCACTTTGCCACGGGGTGAAGGCCGAAGTGCCGATTGAATAGTTGATGACATCAATGCCATCCGTAATCGCCTGATCAATCGCCGAGAGAATGGCTGAGCCCTGGCATCCACCACCGTCCGGATCTTCCGGATCGCCCGCAAAACAGGCTCGATAAGTCACCAGGTTGGCATGCGGGGCAACGCCAGAAATGAAAGCCTGAGCTGCACCGTTCAGAGTTACATTCAGACGATTACCCGCGGCAATACCAGCCACATGGCTACCATGGCCGTCGTTATCGCGGCCATTGTTGTTTTCTTCTATTTCATCGGTTTGAGGATCATCCTGGACAAAGTCGAATACCCCAACCAGTTTGTTGTTGCACAGTACCTCAGGTTGGCTGCATAGCCCTTTTTGTACACCAAAAGGATTCACATGGTTGAAACCATCCGAGGGGTCTGCAAACGAAGGATGTTCCCAATTGATGCCCGAATCGATAACACCGATGACCACCCCTTCACCGCGATTGGCAGGCAAGCCAACCGTGCCATTCCAGATATCTGCGGCTCCCAGCCAGGGCGGGCCTGCATCGGTCTGCATTTTCAGTACCGGGTCGGCTTGTATGGAGTTGATCAATGGCGATGCTTTGAGCTGCGCTGCTTCTTTTGCGGTCAATTCCAAGGCCAAACCGTTAGTGGCATTGGCATAAACGTGACTGGGCTGCACCACGCGACCGAGTAATACCGCCGCCTCCAGTAAAAAAGATTCGCGCATTTCCAGCAAATAGTCGGCATAAACTTGAACGCGCGCCGTGGTCAGGTCCAGTTTGCCTTCTGGCGATATGGATTCGGCCGCTGGTCGCAACCGTTCACCAGAGAGAGAACCATCCGGTCGCTTCAATTCTTCACCGCGGTAAGCGGCAATGGGAGGATTGTGCAATTCAATGATATAGCGCTGGCGCTTTTGACCATTGTCATTGGCGTTAACCAACGATGGGAGCACCATTAAGCAAATCAAAGCCAATGTCGACAACCGCGCCATAACTACTCCTGTATGTGTCATTTAGTCCTTTTCCCTTCTAACCTGCTGCCAACGGATGACGCATGGTCACCAGTTCTTCCGCCGCCGTAGGGTGTATGCCAATGGTCTCATCGAACTGTGCTTTGGTCAGGCCGAATTTTACCGCGACCGCAAAGCCCTGAACAATTTCAGGAGCATCCGTTCCCACCATATGCAAACCCACCACCCGTTGTGTATCCCGGGCCACAATCAGCTTCATCATGGACTTCTCAGCCCGGCCCGTCATGGTGTGTTTCATCGGCCTGAATTCAGACCGGTAAATATCCAGGTCACCAAAATGCGTCCCGGCATCGTGTTCGCTGAAACCCACCGAGCCCACCGGCGGTTGTGAAAACACCGCTGAAGGAATGTATTCATGCGATACCGGGCGGTTTTTGCCGGCAAACTCCGTATCGGCAAAGGCATGCCCTTCATAAATCGCTACCGGCGTGAGGTTGACCCGACTGGTCACGTCACCCACTGCCCAAATGTGCTCCACGCTGGTACGTGAGTATTCATCCACCACGATCCAACCACTGGCGTGTACCTCAACTTCGGTATGCTCCAGGCCAAGATTGCGCACATTCGGCACTCTGCCCGTTGCATACATGACCTGATCGACGATCAAAATCTTTCCATCATCCAGCTCGCAATGCAGCTCGTTGCCATGTTTGCTGATCGCATTGATGTTGCGCTCAAAAGCAAAATTTACGCCCTTGCCGGCCATTTCTGCGCTCAAAACCCGTCGCACATCGTGGTCAAAGCCCCGCAGGACTTCATCGCCACGATACAACTGGGTAACTTCGGAGCCCAAGCCGTTGAATATACCGGCGAATTCACAAGCGATGTAACCACCTCCGATGATTACAATACGTTGGGGCAAATCAGTCAGGTAAAATGCTTCGTCCGAACTGATGGCAAATTCAATGCCCGGAATATCCGGCAACCAGGGATGAGCCCCGCTGGCAATCAGAATACGTTCAGCGCTAACGACTCGATCGCCGACCTGTACCTTGTGGTTGTCGATAAAACTGCCCCGGCTCTCGAACAGGGTCACCCCTGAATTGCTCAGCAATTTCAGATAGACCTGGTTGAGGCGATCGATTTCCTTGTCCTTGGCAGCGATCAGGGCTGGCCAGCTAAAACTGCGCTCGCCCACCGTCCAGCCAAAACCGGCTGCATCCTCGAACTCTTCAGAAAAATGGGCCGCATAGGCCAGTAACTTCTTGGGCACACAGCCACGTATCACACAGGTGCCGCCGACCCGGCTTTCCTCACAAATAGCGACCTTCGCCCCATGACTGGCAGCAATCCGCGCGGCGCGCACGCCGCCGGAGCCTGCACCAATCACCAACAAGTCGAAATCAAAGCCCGGCATGCTCACAACCCTTTAGAAGACTGATATTAGAAGACTGATATTAGAAGACTAATAAATACCAATAAAATCAACAGCGCCCCGCCACCATTGCAACCGGGCGCAACAGGTTAGCTGGGCCAGCATTACAAGTACAGGACGAATTGGCTATTTTAATGACAGCACAAAGCCGGAAAGATGCCCTGCCCTGAATCAATTGCCCATGCTGCAGTCATGGACTTGCCGACGACCAGCCCGTAGCATAGCTCCAATCATAGGCCGCCAAGCGCCATAGAGCTGCCGCATGTGGCTTTCTCAAACTTGCAGATCCTTCAACCTGATTCTGAAACCCAAGCTGAACTCCCAGAGATGCTCAAAGTTTCCCAACTTAGCCTGGAACGGTATTTTCAACCGGTATTTCAACCCGTGGATTTCTCCCTGAAAGCGGGCGAATTGATGGTAATTACCGGTGCTAATGGCAGTGGTAAAACCACCCTGATCCGCTTGTTGGCCGGCATTCTCACCGCCAGCTCGGGCTCCATCAGTAGTTCAGCAACATCAACGGCGTATCTGGGACATGCCCTGGCCATCAAGGAAGATTTGAGCGCTTTGCAGAATCTGCGCTTCGTCGCCGAGTTTAATGGTGGATTCAAAACATCCATAGAACTTGTGCTAAGGCAAGCCGGGCTCAGCCGCGTCGCGCATCAGCCCGCGCGCACCCTGTCAGCCGGTCAACGCAAGCGTTGCGCCCTGGCCCGGCTGTTGCTGGTTTCGGCACAGTTATGGTTGCTGGATGAGCCCTACTCCAACCTCGACCAGGAGGGTATTGAGCTGGTGGATGAATTATTGATTCAGCATGTGTCGGGCGGTGGAGCTGCCATCGTCGCAACGCATGGTGAACACCGGCCGCAGTTGGAACGCCAACGGGATTTATTCCTGCTTGCGGGGTTTGCCACTGATGAGTAGCCGGGCGACTCCCATGCAGGCATTTTCAGCCCTGTTGCGGCGCGACCTGTCATTGGCTTTGCGGCGCCGCGATGAACTGCTGTTGCCATTGTTTTTCATGATGGTCACCGTCAGCCTGTTTCCGCTGGGTATAGGGCCCAGCTCAGACTTATTGGCAAGAATCGCACCCGGAGTTATCTGGATCGCGGCCTTGTTGGCCACCGTAGTATCGCTGGACAGCCTGTTTCGAGCGGATTATGAAGATGGCTCGCTGGAGCAATTCATGGTCAGTGGCCAGCCTTTGCCGTTGTTGGTTCTCGCCAAGGTTTTGGCACACTGGCTGATCGCCGGCCTGCCAGTAGTGCTGTTATCACCGCTGTTGGCCTTATGGCTGAATCTCGATGTGCAGGCCTGGTGGGTAATGATGGCCAGCCTGGCTTTGGGCACACCCATACTCAGCCTGATCGGAGCCATCGGTGTGGGTCTGACGATTGGCCTGCGACGCGGCGGTCAACTGCTTTCCTTACTGGTTTTTCCCTTGTATGTACCGGTGCTGATTATTGCCACCGCAGCGATTATGGCGGTGCTGGATGGCCTGCCCTATGTGCCATTTCTCGGCCTGCTGCTGGCAGGTTTGTTAACATCGTTGACACTGGCACCTTTTGCCGCTGCGGCGGCCCTGAAAATCAGTCTGTCCTGACCGAAATACCTGATGAACATGAGCTCCCAAACACCACGAAAAAATGCCCTGGTAATGTTTATACACAAACTGGGGTCTCCGCCATGGTTTTACGATTTCGCTGGCAAATGCATACCCTGGTTGTGGGCTGCTTTCGCCATCCTGGCCAGCGTTAGCCTGTATCAGGGTTTGTTCCGAGTGCCACCAGATTATTTGCAAGGTGAAAGCTTCCGCATCATCTACCTGCATGTCCCGGCGGCTTGGATGTCGATGATGATCTACGCACTGATGGCGGTGATGGGATTCATCGCGTTGGTTTGGCGTATTCGTATGATGGAGATTCTGGCCATGTGCAGCGCCCCCATTGGCGCCGCTTTTACGCTGGTCGCGCTGGTCAGTGGATCTTTGTGGGGTCGGCCCACCTGGGGCACGTATTGGGTTTGGGACGCGCGACTGACCTCAGAGCTGGTGCTGCTGTTCTTGTATCTGGGAGTAATGGGCTTGTTCAGTGCCTATGATGAGCCGCGCAAAGCAGCCCGGGCTGCCTGCCTGCTGGCCATCGTAGGCGTCATTAACCTGCCCATCATTCATTATTCGGTAAAATGGTGGAACACCCTGCACCAAGGCAGCAGCATAGGCCTCAGTGGCAGCAGCATCCATCCCAGCATGTTGTGGCCCTTGTTGGTCATGGCCTTGGCCACCAAGTTCTACTATGCTGCCAATCTGCTGGCGCGGGCGCGCGTGCTGCTGTTGGAACAGGATTTACGCAAGGGCTGGACGCGAAAGATCAGCAAGATTGGGAACTCAAACGTCTCCAGTCGGGTCGAGAAAAGAGATCAATGAATTCGCACACTACATATATCGTTTTGTCCTATGGTTTTGGCGCCATAGTCCTGGGCTGGGCGGCACTTAGCCCTTTGCTGAAAAAGCGCCGCGTTCTTGCTCAGCTTGAGCAAATCCACAAAGGAATTGGCAAAGGAAACTCTGATTAAATGACACCTACACGTGAACGCCGCCTGATCGCTGTTTTGTTGATACTGGCAGGCATCAGCATTGCCGGCGGTATTGCTTTCTGGTCGCTGCAACAGAACCTGTTGTATTTCCAGAGCCCGAATGAAGTTGCCGAACTGGGCATGCCCGCCGGACGACAATTCCGGCTTGGCGGTTTGGTGGAAACCGGCAGCACACAGAGGGATGAGACCGGCCTGACCGTGCGTTTCACGGTGACCGATGGTTTGAAAAGCATACCGGTAAGTTATGAAGGCATACTTCCTGACCTGTTTCGTGAGGGTCAGGGCGTGATCGCTCGCGGCGAATTGATTGCTGATGGCAGTTTTCAAGCCACCGAAGTGCTGGCCAAACACGATGAGAATTACATGCCACCCGAAGTGGCTGCAGCGTTAGAGAAAGCAGGACATCCCGGCCCTGAAAAAGCCGACCCTGAAAAAACCTACCCTGAAAAAGCCTACTCTGAAAAAGCCTACTCTGAAAAAACCTACCCTGAAAAAGCCTACCCTGAAAAAGCCTAC
>JAWXBM010000090.1:0-9501 GCA_034440115.1 Lysobacterales bacterium
ATTTGGGGTCAGTGTAAAAACTCCAGACTCCTGTCGGTAGTGTTGGGCAAAATCATGAATTTTTACTCTGACACCAAATATACTGAAGAGTACGATGCCTATGCAGCCATGCAGCTTTGCCGGTCGATTCAGCGAATTCTTGAACGGGATTGAAGGTGTTGATCGCGGCTGACCCTTGTCGCGCGCAGAGCGCGTTCCTACAGGTCCGGTGCTGCCTCTGCCAGGTCCACCGGTGGCAAGACATTCGGTCCCAGCTCGCGATAATCAACACCCAGATACTGCAACAGCGTGGCCGCAACCTGGCCCTGGTAGACCGTGCCCGGGGTTTTTACTTCGCCAACATCAGGCGTATTCGGGCCGATCACTGCCAGCCAGATATCTTCGCTACCGGGGATGCTGATGTCATGCTCCGACCAATCACTGCCCTGCAGGCCGCGGCCATGATCGGTGGTAATGATCAGCGTGGTTTTGTCCCGATAGGCATTCGAAGACTGCAGCGTCGTCCATAGCTCGCCGATCAACTCGTCCGCCAGATGCAGATAGTCCAGATAGCGGTCGTAGCGATCTTCGTGCGCCCAGTCATCTGAGTTCAACAGCGCCAGCCACATCACACGCGGTTGGTTTTTTTGCAGATAGGCCTGTGCCAGGTGAAAGGTGAGAACGTCATTGCTGCCCTCTTCCCACAAACCCATCACCTGGCGCCGAAGCCCGGCCAGGTGATCCATTTGTTCATTGCCAAAAGGTGCAGGCACGCCGTCGTAATTACCCACCATCACAAAGGCATCATCGCGGCTGGCAGCCGTTAATTTGTAGGTATCTGATGATCCGAACTGAGCGACTTCCCCAAAGCCCAGTCCCAGCTTTTCACGCGCCACTTCAAGCACCGTGCGGTAAGGAATACGTGGATTGCTTTCATCCGTGACATCGGGCTTGGGGCCGCCGCTCATGATTTCGGTATAGCCCGGTGTAGACCACAGCATATTGTTCTGTACCTTGACGTGATTGCCGTACTGCGGATTGCCCAGAACAAAACCCTGTGGTGCCAGCTGCTGCCAGAAATTCGGCATCAACGCAGCCCGTTTTTGCTCCGCGCTGCCCTGCCCATAGCGCTCACGACCGGTGGCGATTTCTGAATAGACTTTTTTCTCATCGTGTACCGCGATGGTTTCATCCAGCCCGGCAAACACTTCCTGAATGCGCACGCCATCAAGGGTGAGCAAAATGACATTGTGCGTTTGCAGCTCATCAGCAAGCGTTGGTGTCGCCACTAACAGCAATAACGCCAGGAAATTCCATTCAAACCACTTTGCTGCTTTCCACTTCATGAGCTGCACTCCTTATTTGTAATCACGGCCAGGCACAGTCTACGTTGACATTGTTTCAATCCGCCGCTTTATTCCCCGGGCACGCTCAACTGTACGGCAGCATCACGCAATCCCAGATACAAACCCACAGCCATCAGCACAATCAGGAATGAAAAAGGCAAACTGATCGAAATGGTTAAGGCCTGTAATGCTGCCACGCCACCACCCAGCATCAATACCATTGCCATCAAGCCCGTCAGGGCACACCAGAACAGGCGCTGGATGACGGGCGTATCCAGCTTGCCACCCGCTGTGATGATATCCATTACCAGTGAGCCGGAATCTGCGGAAGTTACAAAGAATATTGCGATCAGAACTACTGACAAAGCAGACACGAGACCGGTAAAGGGCAGTGGCTCCAGCATTTTGAACAGTGCCAGTTCAGGCACTGCCTGGGCAACACCGGTGTAGCCATCGCTGAAGTATTGCTCGAGAGCCGTTCCGCCCAGGGTAGACATCCAGATGATGCCGATGATGGATGGCACAAATAGCACGCCTACAATGAACTCGCGCACCGTGCGGCCATAGCTGATGCGCGCAATGAACATGCCCACAAACGGCGACCAGGAAATCCACCAGGCCCAGTAAAACGTGGTCCATCCGGTAACGAAATCGGTATCTTCCCGGCCCAGCCAGTTACTCAGTGCAGGCAGATGCACCAGGTAGCCATAAGTGGCACGGAACAGATTGCCCAGCAACAGCAGAGTGGGGCCCGCTATCAACACAAACAACAGCAGTCCAGCCGCCATGCCAATGTTGATTTCGCTGAGGACTTTCACCCCCTTATCCAGGCCGGCATAAACGGACAACAGGGCAATTCCAGTGATGCCGATGATGAGCAAAACCTTGGTTTGCAGGCTGGGCGAGATGCCAAACAGATAGACCAGGCCGGCTGAAATCTGCTCTGCACCGAGGCCTAATGAAGTTGCCAGGCCAAATAAAGTAGCCAGCACCGCAATGATGTCGACGGCATGCCCCCACCACCCCCAGGTAGCCTGGCCCAGCAGCGGAAAAAGGCCTGACCGGGGTGTCAAAGGCAAATGGCGATTGAAAGCAAAAAAGGCCAGCGACAGGCCAACCAGTGCGTAGATCGCCCAGCCGTGCAAGCCCCAATGAAATATGGCTGCCGACATACCCGCAGCTCGGGCCGCCGCCTCATTGGCTGGATCAATCCCCAAGGGCGGACTGAGAGTGTGCGACACCGGTTCGAGCACACCAAAAAACATCAGGCCAATGCCAACCCCGGCAGCAAACAACATGGCATACCAACTCAGGCGGCTATAGCGCGGTCTGGCGTCTTCGCCACCCAATCGCACTCGACCGAGCCGGCTGACGGACAGATACAGCAGGAACAGCAAAAACAGATTGACCACAAGGATGAAATACCAGGCAAGCTGCGAGGTAGTCCACACCCGCAGGTGCATGAATGCATTGGTCGACCAATCCGGTTTCAGCAAAGTGAACAGCATCAAAACCAGCGCCGAAGTCGCCGAAACCAGGAAGACCGCGCCCTGCACGTCCAGCCCTCGAATCTGCGTATTGTGCAGACGGGATGGCGGCGTTTTCAGTTCTGCTTCCGGCTTTGTTTCGCTCACATGTATTACCTTTGCTTGGCCAAGATCCCAACCAGAGTGTCAAAACGCCTTGTGCTTGTCGCACTGCGACGGTCCATTTCGAGCTTCGACTGCGCTTTTTGGTCGCTTTTGGTTGTTTTTATGTCGTATCGGCGAGTGCAGAAATCCCGAATTTGGCCCACACTGGCAAACATTCAGTAGCTCAATAATCGATCAATAAGCAACTTTCTGGCCAAGTTTTCAGGGGCAGGCATGAACGATAGCACAGGACGAAGAAAAGGCGGCGGTCGCGCTGCCAAGCGCCTGGCCAGGCAAAAATCGCAAGTCAGCGATGCCGCATTCATTGAGCGCAAGATTCCCTATTACGAATTGCTGGATGAAGCCGGCCTGCAACTGATCGAGCACAATGCCGACACGGTGCTGGAAGAGATCGGTATCGACTTCAAGGATTTCCCCGAAGCGCTGGAGTTATTCCGCGAAGCAGGCGCGGAGATCAAGGGCGAACGCGTACACTTTCCCCGCGGCCTGTGTCGCTCCATCGTGCAAGCCACAGCTCCCGCGGAATACACCCAATACGCCCGCAACCCCGACAACAACGTCATCATCGGCGGCAATCGAACGGTGATGGCGCCGGCCTATGGCTCGCCCTTTGTGCGCGATCTGGATCAGGGGCGGCGCTATGCCACCATTGAAGACTTTCGTAATTTCGTCAAGCTCACCTATATGGCGCCGGGTTTACATCACTCCGGCGGCACGGTGTGCGAGCCGGTGGATGTACCCGTCAACAAGCGCCACTTCGATATGGTTTACAGCCATATCAAGTACAGCGACAAACCTTTTATGGGCTCGGTCACACGGCCGGAGCGCGCGCAGGATACGGTTGATATGGCCAAGATCGTATTCGGTGCCGAGTACATCGACAGTCATACTGTGATCACCAGCCTGATCAATGCCAATTCACCGATGACTTACGATGCCACCATGCTGGGTGCCGCAACGGTTTATGCGCGGAACAATCAGGCTACGGTGATATCGCCTTTCATTCTGGCTGGCGCCATGTCGCCGGTCACGGTGGGCGGGACGATCACGCAAATCCTGGCCGAGGCATTGGCCGGTATGGCTTATGTGCAATTGGTACGGCCAGGAGTGCCGGTGGTGTTTGGCACTTTTGCGGCAGCCGTTTCCATGCAGTCAGGAGCACCTACATTCGGTACTCCGGAACCATCGTTCATCATGTATGCGGCCGCCTCGCTGGCGCGCCGCTTGCGTGTGCCTTTCCGCAGCGGTGGTGCCCTTTGTGCCTCCAAGATCCCCGATGCGCAGGCCGCTTACGAATCGGCCAACACTCTGCAGGCCTCGGCCCTGGCCGGAGTGAATTTCATGTTGCATACCACCGGCTGGCTGGAAGGCGGCTTGGCCATGGGCTACGAGAAATTCATACTCGACCTCGATCAGGCCAATATGGTGGGTGTGTTGCTGCGCGGGCCGGATTTGTCCGAGAACGGCATGGCCATGGATGCCTTGCGCGAAGTCGGTCCAGGCAAACATTTCCTCGGCGCTACGCACACTCGGGCGAATTTCGAAACCGCTTTTTATCGCTCCAACACTGCCGACAACAACAGTTTCGAACAGTGGGAACAGGATGGATCGAAAGATGCCGCCCAACGCGCCAATACCATCTGGAAATCCATGCTCAAAGACTATCAGCCGCCACCCATCGATATTGCCATGGATGAAGCCTTGTTGGATTTCATCGCCCAACGCAAAGCGGCCTTCCCCGATCAAAATTACTAGAGCCCATTAACCCTGTTGAGAACCCGATGAATAACCAAGCTACCGAAAATTCAAACGACCAAAATTCCAACGATGAGGATTTTGACGACGATCTGGTTTTAGCGGAATTGTCCGACGAAGATTTGGTTGCGCAGATGCATGATGATCTGTACGACGGCATGAGAGAGGAGATCGAGGAAGGCACGCGCATTCTGCTGGAGCGCGGCTGGTCAGCAGAAGCGGTGTTGAACAAACCGCTGGTAGGCGGCATGCAGATCGTCGGTGTGGATTTCCGCGACGGCATTCTGTTTGTGCCCGAAGTGTTGCTGGCTGCCAATGCCATGAAAGGCGGCATGGCCATACTTCGGCCGCTGCTGGCTGAAACCGGCGTCAAGCCTATCGGCAAGATGGTTATTGGCACGGTGAAAGGTGATATTCACGACATTGGCAAGAACCTGGTAGCCATGATGCTGGAAGGCGCGGGTTTTGAAGTGATTGACCTCGGTATCAACAACGCGGTGGATGACTATTTTGCCGCGCTGGAAGAACACCAGCCGGATATCCTGGGCATGTCTGCCTTGCTGACCACCACCATGCCCTATATGAAAGTGGTGGTAGACGAGATGATTGCCCGCGGCATACGCCAGAAATACATTGTGATGGTGGGTGGCGCACCGCTGAACGAGGAATTTGGTCTCGCGGTAGGCGCCGATGCCTATTGCCGTGATGCGGCTCAGGCAGCCGATATGGCAGTGCGGCTGGTGCAGGAGCGCAGGGCTGCTGCACATGCCTGAAAACCGCCATCAGGTTGGATCTGAGCCTCAAACCAAATCGTTGGCCGAATCGCTGCCCGAAACGATGCCCGAATCGCTACCTGGCGCATTGCCCGAGTCGCTTTTAGTCATTGCCTGCGGCGCACTGGCACGGGAAATCCGTGCCCTGAAACGCAACCAGGGTTGGGGGCATCTGCAACTGCAATGCATGGATCCGCTGCTGCACAACCAACCGCAAAAAATCCCGCAGGCCCTGCGTCAGCAGATCCAGAGAAACAAAGGTCTTTTCGATCGTATTTTTGTCGCCTATGCCGATTGCGGTACGGCGGGTGCCATCGACCGAGTGTTGGTAGAAGAAGGCATCGAGCGCTTACCCGGCGCGCATTGCTATCAGTTTTTTGCCGGTTCGAAGCGCTTCGAAGCACTCGCGCAGGAGGAACCGGGCACGTTTTACCTCACTGACTTTTTGGCGCGGCATTTTGATCGCTTGGTGATCCAGGCTCTGAAGATCGACCAACACCCGGAGTTGAAGGATATTTACTTCGCGCATTACCAGCGGCTGGTTTATCTGTCGCAAAGCCGCGACAGCGCTCTGCTGGCCAAAGCTGAGGCCGCAGCCGAGCAACTGGGCCTGCGATTTGAGCAGCGGCATGCCGGCTATGGCGAACTGGAAACCCATCTGATTTCATTCGTACAAGCCGGGGCCCATGGCCAAGAAAACCATCATTTACTGGCGTGATATTCCCTCACAGGTGCTGGCGCAAAGCGGTCGCATCCGTGAGAAGGCCATGTTGAGTGCGCGCTTTCAGGAAGCCATCGATCGCGCTGCCATGCGCGCCGGCAAAGGCAGCAGCGATGCCTATATTGCCGAGTGGCGGCGGGTCAACGACGCATTGCAGGTACAACCAGGCGATTTAAAAAATGATTTGCAGAAATCTGTCTTGCGCGAGGCAGAACGCATTGAAAACGAATACTCCGACGAACGCCTGCTGGAATTGATCCGGGCGCATGGAGTAGACCAGAGCAGTGCTGAAACTGACTTGGAATCAGAAAAGGAAGAAGGAATGAAGCCATGACCGACACCCTCATCAGTTCAGCCAGTCGGGAGGTCATCATAGGCTTCGATCGGCCGTTCGTAATCATTGGTGAGCGCATCAACCCAAGCGGCCGTAAAATTCTGGCCGAAGAAATGAAGGCTGGGGACTACAGTCGCGTGGAAGCCGATGCCCTGGCTCAGGTCGCAGCCGGTGCCCATATGCTGGATGTGAATGCCGGCATTCCGCTGGCAGACGAACCGGCCATTCTGGCCGAAGCCATTCGTCGCGTACAAGCGATTACCGATGTGCCACTGTCGATCGACTCATCCATCGTTGCTGCACTGGAAGCGGGCCTGGCGGTTTACCAGGGTAAAGCCCTGGTCAATTCGGTGACGGGTGAAGAAGAACGACTCGAAGCCGTATTGCCGCTGGTGAAAAAATACGGCGCGGCGGTGGTGGCCATTTCCAATGACGAGACCGGGATTTCGGAAGATCCTGATGTACGCTTTGCGGTGGCCAGGAAGATTGTCGAGCGGGCAGCCGATTACGGCATTCCCCGCTGCGACATTGTGGTTGATCCACTGGTTATGCCCATCGGCGCCATCAACACCGCCGCGAAACAGGTGATGCATCTGCTGCGCCGGCTGATGGATGAGTTACAGGTCAACACCACTTGTGGCGCTTCCAATGTGAGTTTTGGTTTGCCCAATCGCAACGGCATCAACAGTGCCTTTCTGACCATGGCGATTTCCGCCGGCCTGACTTCGGCCATCACCAGCCCGCTGCATGCGGAAGTGATGCAGGCAGTGCTCGGTGCCGATGTGATGATGGGCCATGACCCGGATTGCACCCGCTGGATCCGCCAGTATCGCGAACCCCTGGCCGATGGTAGTGAACGCCGGCGTAACCGGCGTCGCGGTTCGGCCTGAGCGGATTCAAAGTCACCAGCATGAGTTCGAATCAGGTCAAAATCGTCTTTACACCTTCGGGCCGGCGTGGCCAGTTTGAGCCGGGCACCTCGGTGCTTGAAGCCGCGCGCAGCCTGGGCGTGGATCTGGATTCGGTTTGCGGCGGTCGCGGCATCTGCGGTCGCTGTCAGATTGATTGCATGGAAGGCGAGTTTCCAAAACACGGTTTGAGTTCAGCAGCCCAGCATCTTTCCGAGGCAGGCGCGGTGGAACACCGTTACAGCGCCCGCAAAACCCCGCTCAACAACACACGTCGACTGGGTTGCCAGGCCCGCCTGCTGGATGATGTGGTGGTGGATGTGCCGCCAGAAAGCCAGATACACCGTCAGGTGGTGCGCAAACAAGCCGATGCGCGCGATATAGCTCTGGATGTTTCCGTCCATCTGTACTTTGTTGAAGTTGAACCGGCTGCATTGGAGGATTCCCGCGGTGATCTGGCGCGATTGCTGGACGCACTCGCGCGCGAATGGCAGTTGCAGGATTTGAGCCTGGATAGCGCGCTGTTGCCACCACTGCAAGCCTTGCTGCGCCAAGGCAAATGGCAGGTGACGGTAGCGGTCTACCAGGACCAGCACATCATGGCGATCTGGCCCGGTTTGAAACAGGACGTCTATGGTGTGGCGCTGGACATT
The DNA here is from genome assembly GCA_034440115.1 of Lysobacterales bacterium. Lineage (GTDB taxonomy): Bacteria > Pseudomonadota > Gammaproteobacteria > Xanthomonadales > SZUA-36 > JAWXBM01. The sequence continues at coordinate 8,122 of JAWXBM010000090.1, forward strand.
GGCTCCACCACCCTGGCCGCGCATCTCTGCCATTTATCCAGTGGTGAGGTGGTGGCGACAGCAGGCATGATGAACCCGCAGATACGCTTTGGCGAAGACCTGATGAGCCGCGTTTCTTACGTGATGATGCATTCGGGTGGCGATGTAGAAATGACCCGGGTGGTGCGTGAAGGCATCAATCAATTGCTGGACTCTGTGGCCCGCGAAGCCGGTATTCAAGCCACCGACATTCTGGAACTGACAGTGGCTGGCAACCCCATCATGCATCATCTGTTTCTGGGTATTAACCCGATTGAATTGGGTGGTGCGCCTTTTGCTCTGGCGGTGGACTCTGCCCTGAACCTGTACGCCCGCGATCTTGGCTTGCGAATGAATCGCGGTGGCCGAGTCTATGTGCTGCCCTGTATTGCGGGGCACGTGGGTGCCGATGCTGCTGCCATGGTGCTGGCTGAGCAACCGCATGCCGCCGAAGCCATGACGCTGGTGGTGGATGTCGGCACCAATGCGGAAATCGTGTTGGGCAACCGCAATGGGCTGCTGGCCTGTTCCAGCCCGACCGGCCCGGCTTTTGAAGGTGCGCAGATCAGTTGCGGCCAGCGCGCTGCGCCCGGTGCCATTGAGCGGGTGCGCATTGATCCCGCAACGCTGGCGGTGCGCTTTCGCGTGATCGGCAGCGATTGCTGGTCCGATGAGCCCGGCTTCAACGAGGCCGTGCAGGGTTTCGGTGTCACTGGTATCTGCGGCTCCGGCATCATTGAGGCGGTGGCTGAAATGTATTTGGCTGGCATAGTCAGTGAAGATGGTGTGATTGATGGCTCACTGGCCCATCGCACCCCCAATTTGATTGCCGCAGAGCGTACCTGGTCCTTTGTGCTGCATGCGGGCAGTTCATTTGAAACACTGCCGAAACAATTGCCCGAACAGCTATCCAATCAATTGCCCGGACAGCTACGCGTAGTAGTAACCCAAACCGACGTGCGGCAGATTCAGTTGGCCAAGGCCGCGCTGTATGCCGGGATTCAGTTGCTGATGGATCGTGCCGGGACCGCAAGCATTGAAAGCATTCGCCTGGCAGGCGCCTTTGGCAGTCATATCGATCCGCTCTACGCCATGGTGCTGGGGCTGATTCCGGATTGTGCCCTGGCGGAGGTGCGTTCAGCGGGCAATGCAGCCGGGACTGGCGCGCGCATCGCGCTGTTGAATCAGGCCGCACGCGCAGAGATTGAAACCGTGGTGCGCGAAATCACCAAGATAGAAACGGCCATTGAGCCCGCATTTCAGGGGCACTTTGTCGCCGCCATGGCCATTCCACACAAACACCATCCCTTTACCAAACTGTTTGCTGCAGTCAGCAGACCGGCTGCAAAGCTCAGCGATGAG
>JAWXBM010000091.1:0-14095 GCA_034440115.1 Lysobacterales bacterium
ATCCATATCAGGTGCGATAGTCAGCCAAATGCTGGTGGAAGCAGGCCAGGATGTGGAACCGGGCCAGGTATTGGCCGTGATGGAAACGGCTGCCCTGGCGCAAGCGCAAGTGACGGAATCTGAAGCTGCGCTGTGTCTGGCAGAACGCCAGGCAGCGGTGGCCCTCAGTGCCGCAGAAGAAGTTTGTGTGCGTTCTGGGGTAGCAGCGCGCGAAGCCAAACGTCGGGCAACCTTGTTGGCGCAGGGCCTTACTGGCGAGGAAGAGGCGGATGTTTCGGCCGGACAAGCTGAGGCCCTGGCAGCCGCCTGTGCCACTGCGCGTTCGTCGGTCAAGGCTGCAGATGCAGAAATCAGGCTGGCAGCCGCTCATGTAGATGTTCGCCTGGCACAGTTGGAGCGTGCTCAGGTAAAGTCGCCGGTCGCAGGCCGTATCCTGTCCATTCACAGCCATTCAGGCGAAATGGCGGCGCTGGAAGGTTTGTTGGAAATCGGCCAGGTAAACAAAATGTACGCGGTTGCAGAAGTCTATGAAACCGATATCGGCCGTGTTCGTATTGGGCAAAAGGCCACGATCAGCAGTAGTGCTTTGGATTCTGTTCTGACAGGAACGGTTGAGAAAATCCACCAGAAAGTGGCTAAGTTGGACGTCATTGGAACTGATCCAGCCGCGCTCAAGGATGCCCGTATCATTGAAGTTGAAATACGCCTGGATGATTCCACTGCCGCTGCCAGCCTGACTTACTTGCAGGTCGACATAGTGATCAACCCATAAAAGTGGATTCAGCATAATGATTCTGGGTTGGATGCAGTTGAAACACCGGCCTATGCGCCTGCTGGTTGCGGTTGGTGGAATAGGCTTTGCCGTGCTGTTGATCCTGATGCAGTTGGGGTTTCGTTCGGCTTTGTTTGAAAGTGCGGTGCGCTACCACGAACGGTTGGAATATGACATTGCGCTGTTCAGTCCGGACAGTGTATTTATTGTGCGCCCGGAGCCATTTTCCCTGCGCCGTCTCTACCAGGCGTTGGGAGTGGATGGGGTTAGGAGCATCACGCCGGTTTACATCTTCCCCTCGGTGTGGAAAAACCCCTGGAACAACCAGCGACGCAGTATTACTACCATCGGCTTTGATCCGACCCATTCTTTGCTTAACACACCCGGCTTTGAAGAGGCCCGGCACTTGTTGCAACAACAGAACGTGGTGTTGTTTGATTCAGCATCACGGCCGGAGTTTGGTGATGTGGCAGGACATTTTGCCGAGCATGGACCACTAAAAACCGAAATCAACAACCGCCAAATGGAAGTGGTCGGCTTGTTTGAAATGGGTACTTCGTTCGGTATCGATGGTAACGTGATAACCAGCGACGACAATTGGCTGCGACTGTTTCCCGAACGCCCGCGCGACGAGATACAGTTGGGTTTGATCCACCTGGATGATCCCGCCAAGGCCAATGAAGTACGGGATCGATTGCAGGCTTACCTGCAACAAGACGTAGTGGTCATGACCCGGGCCGATTTCGTGGAACGGGAAACCAACTATTGGAATTCGGCTACCCCCATTGGTTATATCTTCGCCTTTGGCGCCATCATGGGACTGGTGGTGGGCGCCATCATCGTTTACCAGATCCTGTTTGCCGATGTTTCCGAGCATTTGCGTGAATACGCCACCTTGCGCGCCATCGGTTTCCGCAGCCGGTTTGTATCCGGCATCGTGTTGCAACAGGCTGGCATATTGGCCGTGCTGGGATTTATTCCCGGCGTGCTGGCGGTGCATTGGCTTTATGGCAAGGCTGCCGCGGCCACCAATTTACCCCTGTATCTCACTTTTGATCGTGCCATGACCGTGTTCCTGCTGACTCTGGCCATGTGCGCGCTGTCTGGTTTGCTGGCTATGCGCAAGGTGCAGAAGCTGGATCCGGCTGACGTGTTCTGAGGAAGGCATGAACGATAAAACCACACAATTCGACAAGCGAACAGAAGAAATCATTGAGCACTATTTTGATATTCCGGCTGCAGAACAGGGAGAGCTGGCCGGCGCTTTGCAATTGATGCGCCTGGAAGGAGGGGACTGGTTGTTTCACCAGGGTGAGGCGGCAGATGCTTTTTACATTCTGATCCGTGGCCGCCTGCAGGTGTGGTTGGAATTTGACGGCAAAACAGCTTTGCCTGCACCCAAATTGATCGGACGCGTTACGCCAGGGGACAGCGTGGGCGAGTTGGCTTTGTTGACCCGGGCCTCACGTTCAGCCGGCATCCGTGCCATGCGTGACAGCAGCCTGATTCGCATCAGCCGGGATTCCTTCCAGCAGTTGGCCTTAAAACACCCTCCGATGTTGATGAAGCTGGCGGAAAGAGCTGCCAATTTGGCGCAAAAATCACCCGTTACGGGTGCAGGCCCCACCCGCAATCTCAAAACCATTTGCATTTTGCCGCTGGATGACTCGCCTGAACAGCACAGCTTCTGCAAACAGTTGGCGGATGATTTGGCAGGACACGGCACCATTCGCTGGCTGGATCTTGCCTCGCTGGGCGAAAACGGAGCACCTGTGACACAACTACCGGTCAGTGGCATGATGCCGGAGTCATTGGTCAACTGGGTACAGCATCTGGAAGACACCACTCGGCTGTTGGTGTTTCAGTGTGAGCCTGCGGCCAGCCAGTGGACCCGCTTCTGTCTGCGCCAATCGGATCTGGTGGTGCTGGTGGCCAAGCCCGAATCTGATAGCAGTATTCGGCAATGGGAGCACCGACTGGGATTGCATGATTCAGACGGTACCGCGAGGAGAATGCTGATTCTGCTGCAGCCTGGCGCTGCCGATGAGATCTGCAATACCCGCGCCTGGTATCAGGACAGGTCGGTGGATTTTCACCTGCAAGTGAGAGCCGGTAATCAGCGGGATATCGAACGGGTAGGCAGAGTACTGTTGGGTAAAGCAACCGGCCTGGTGCTGGGCGCCGGCGCTTCCAGAGGTTTCGCCCACCTGGGCGTGATCAAGGCACTGGAAGAAGCGGGCAAACCGATCGACTGGATCGGCGGCACCAGTATCGGCGCCATTATGGGCGCGCCCACCGCCATGGGGCTGACGGCCGACCAGGGCATACGCCTGCTGCGTAAGGCTTTCATGCGTGGCAAGCCATTCGGTGATTTCACCGTACCGCTGGTTTCGCTGCTGTCTGGTGGCCGAATGCAAAGGCTGATCCTTGCACACGCCGCGCGTGAGATAGAAGATCTGGCGTTGCCATTTTTCTGTATTTCCAGCAGCCTGGATGATGGCTCCATCAATCTGCATAACAAGGGCTCGCTGGCGCGGGCCCTGCAGGCAACCGCATCCATGCCGGGTATCCTGCCGCCCACAGTAGTGAATGGACGTCTGGCTATAGATGGCGCGGTGCTGGACGGCCTGCCGGTGGATGTGATGTGGCAGCAGGCGGTGGGTGAAGTCATCGCTGTGAGCATGTCGGCGCATCGCCAGGTACAGGTAGATTACACCGATACCCCATCGGCCTGGGCGCTGCTGCGTGGCCGTTTGTTGCCGTTCGCGCGACGCCACCAGGTACCGGCCATGATGACGGTAGTGCTCAAAGCCACCGAACTGGCCACCATGGCCAATGTGCGGGCCCAGGGCGCACGCGCCAGCTTGCTGCTGGAGCCCGATGTAAAACGCTTTGGGCTCACCGAAGTGAATGCCTTTGATCGTATCGTAGCGGCCGGATATGATTGCGCCAGCGCCGCTTTGCACGCGGGTGCCATCAAAAAATAGCCGTTAATTGTTAAAATTCGGGCCTATGCCCGGCAGCAGGTTGGCATGGCAGAAATTCTTATGAACAACAAATATTTCACTATTGGCCTGAACATAGCGTTGTTGGCCCTGCTGTTGATTGGCCTGGCGGCTTGCAAGCCGGCCGAGCAGGCGCAGTCTACAATGGCCGAAGACAGCGCAATTGCTGTGGTGTTACCCCAGGCTTATCGGCAAGTGGCCCTGGCTGACATCAACAGCGGCGCAGCCATGCAAAGCCGTTGCGACGCAGAGGTTGCCGCTTTCGCAGAGGGTATCAAAGCGCTGGAGGCTTTTGATGGCGAGGCGAGCGTTGCAACGTTTCTCGAACCGCTGAACAGGGTGAGAGTCAATTCGCTCAATATGGAATTTGCTGCCGGCTCCCTGGCGGCGGTGCATCCGGATGCCGCAGTGCGAGAAGCAGCCGATGCCTGTACCCAGGCTCTGAGTGGCGTGCAATCCGATTTTTCTTTATCGCGACCTATCTATGATCACGTTAGTTCGGTAGACACCTCCATGGCCGATGCCGGGACTCAGCGTTTTCAGGAAAAGTTGTTATTGAGCTTCCGCCTGTCGGGTGTGGACAAGGATGAAGCCACCCGTGCCCGAATCCGCCAGCTGAATGAGGAAATAACCGCGGTTGGGCAGGAATTTGATAACAACATTCGCGACGCCGTGTCCTATCTGGAACTGGAATCGGCTGAGCAACTGGCCGGTTTGCCGGATGATTACATTGCTGCTCATCCTCCCGGCGAGGACGGTCTGATCCGCATATCCACCCAGTACCCGGATCTGTTTCCGTTTATGAGCTACAGCGAGAGTGACACGCTGCGGCGTGAATTGATGGTGCTATCCAACAACCGCGCTTACCCGGCCAACGATACCGTGCTGCATCAGTTGCTGGCTCTGCGTTATGAGCTCGCCCAATTGCTGGGTTTTGAGAACTATGCCGAGTGGGTCACGGCTGACAAGATGGTCGGCTCCCCGCAACGGGTGGAGAGTTTCCTGTCTGAACTCTCAGGCTATACGGTTGATGCGCAGCAACGAGAGTACGCTATGTTGCTGGCCCGCCTGCGCCAGGATCTGCCCGCTGCCGAGCGGGTGGAGCCCTGGCAGAGCAGCTACCTGATGGAGAAAGTCAGCCAGGAACAGTTTCAGGTTGATTCGCGTGAAGTGCGGCAATACTTCAACTACGCTGCCAGCCGCGACGGCCTGTTTGCCCTCACCCAGGAGTTGTTCGGCGTGCAGATCAAACCCTGGGCTGATGCATCGGTTTGGCAGGAAGAGGTCGAAGCTTTTGAATTGTGGGATGAAGAAGTACTGATAGGTCGTTTCTTTCTCGATATGCATCCACGCGATAATAAGTATCAGCACGCGGCTGCTTTTCCGTTCCAGTTGGGCATCACCGGCGAGCAGACTCCGGTCTCCGGATTGGTGTGCAATTTCCCGCGTGGAAACGAGCCCATGGAGCACAGCCAGGTTACGACCTTCCTGCATGAATTCGGCCACCTGATTCATACCCTGTTCGCCGGCAATCACCACTGGTATGAAGTCAGCGGCATCAACACCGAGTGGGATTTCGTTGAGGCGCCATCGCAAATGCTGGAAGAGTGGGTGTGGGATTACGACACCATCGAGACCTTTGCGCGCAATGCCGAAGGCGAAGTCATGCCACGCGAATTGCTGGACAAGATGATCGCGGCACGTGATTTTGGTTTGGGCATGGGCACCCGTCGCCAGCTTTCATTGGCCGCCATGTCCATGGGCATCTATAACCGCAATCCGGAAGGCCTGGACCTGAAGGAATTTACCGACAACATCAGCCGTGAATACACTCTGCTGGAACCGCTGGCTGAAGGGCATTTTTATGCCACTTTTGGCCACCTCAATGGCTACTCGGCGATTTATTACACTTACCAGTGGTCCTTGGCTATAGCATCCGACCTGCTGACGCGTTTTGAAGCCGAAGGCATGCGCAATGTTGAAACAGCGGGCGCCTATCGTGAAAAAATTCTTGAACCGGGTGGTGGCAAACCGGCCGCTGAACTGGTTACCGACTTCCTGGGTCGCGATATCAGCTTCAAACCTTATGCGGACCGCCTCAGCAGAGCAGGGCTGCCAGCAGCAAACACAGATTAGTCCAAAACCGCTATAGTTCGCTGGTGAGTAGGCATTTGTTCAACACGCAGCGGGGGATTTTATGAAGCCAATGTCGAAGCCTGGGTCGAAACCTATGCCGAAACCCGGGCCGAAACCCGGGTCGAAATCTGGGTCGAAATCTTTGCGATCTGTTTTTTGTTTTGCATTAGTTGCTTTACTTTCTGCCTGTGGCAAGCCGGAGCAAGCCGCAGAACCAACAGAGTCTGCCGATCTGATTCTCAATAACGGCTATGTCTATACCGTGGATGGCCAGCGCAGCGTGGCTGAGGCGGTGGCGATTCGTGGCGAACAAATCATTTTCGTAGGCAGTAACGAAGCAGCGATGGCTTTTGCCGGTGCGAAAACCGAAGTCCGCGATCTGCAAGGCGCCATGGTCTTACCGGGCTTTCATGATATGCACCTCCACGCGCTGGGTACGGTGCCGCCGGAAATGTGTGATCTGGATTCACAGCCTTATTCACTTGAAGCGCTGGTGCCCTTGCTGCAGCAATGCATCGAGACCTACCACATTCCTGCCGGTGAATTCCTGATCGTGTTGCAATGGAATTTCTCCGGAGGCAATCAACCCAGTGAAAACCTGCCCAATATGCGCGCTGCATTGGATGCAGTATCCACCGAGCATCCGGTGTTCCTGTGGGGTAACGATGGCCATCACGGCGCTGCCAACAGTGCAGCGTTTGCTTTGGCAAAAAACGCTCAAGGTGAGGTTCTTGGACTCAGTGCGGAAACGCTGGCTGGAGAATTTTCAGGTTTTCGTCCCATGGTTGCAGCGGATGCGAATGGGCGTCCCAGTGGTGGTATCCATGAGACCGCCCGTGCCTTGATACGGCCCGATTTTTTTGCTGATTTTCTCGGCGGCGGCGCCAGTGCTGAGTCTGTTATGCCGCAGGTAGCGCAGAATCTGGCGGGGAACGGTATTACCTCTATCCAGGATGCCTGGGTCAGCCCCGATGTGCTGGAATCCTACGCCTGGCTGGAGCAGAGTGGTGGGATGACATTCCGGCTGCGGGCCGCGTTGGCAGGCCCCAGTAACAGCAATATTGACGACATAGACGCCCATCTGGCCATGTTGCAGGAATTGCGCGAGCGTTTTGCAGACTCCAAACTGATTGAAGCCAATGCGGTAAAACTTTTTTCCGATGCGGTGCTGGAAGGCAATCCTTTGTCATTCCCACCGACTCTGCCCGTAGCCGCCATGCTGAGTGGCTACCAGCAACCCATCTTCGCAGGTAGCATTGAAGACGGCAGTTTCGACGTTGCCGGTTATGTCGATCAGGGCAGTGAGTTGTGCCAGTCGGTACAAGCCAAGCCTGAAGATTTTATGGCCAGCGATGTGCTCCACGCATTTGCTGCAGAGCAGGGTTTTTATCCGCAGCAATGCATTCCTTATGGCGGCATTCTGGAACACCCGGAAGATTACCTGCGCAGTTACATCCGCAAGGCCACGGAAGCGGGTTTCCATGTGCACGTGCACGCGCTGGCAGACAAGGCCATCCGCATCGTGGTGGATGAGTTTGCCCAGGTCAAAGCACTGGCCGATCAGCAAGGTTTAACCCAAAGCATTGCCCATGCTCAGGTGGTTCATCCGGACGACCAGAAACGCATCGGTGAATTGGGTATCGCTACGGTATTTACCCTGGTTTGGGCGGCATCAGGCGTGGAATACGAAATGACCGTGGCGCCATTTATCGATGAAGTAAAAGGTGTGGCCGATTTGTTTAACCCCGAACACTATTACATGCAGAACGTGTATCCAGCCCGCAGCATTATGGAGTTCGGCGGCCCGCTGGTACATGGCAGTGATGCGCCGGTGGGTACGCGCAATCCGATCCCATTGGTGAACCTGCAGATGGCCATTACCCGGGGTGGCACAGCTGAGGGGGAAATTGCACTTAATCCCAAAGAGGCCATTGATGTACACCAGGCCATCGCGGCGTTAACCATCAATGGTGCACGGCTGTTCAAGCACGAGGATCGCCTGGGCAGCATAGAAACCGGCAAGACGGCTGACCTGGTGGTTCTCAATCAGAATATTGTTGAGCTGGCCGAATCCGGCCAGGCTCAACTGATTGGTGAAACCGCCGTCACCATGACAGTTTTTAATGGCGCCGTCGTGTATGACTCGCTGAATCAAGCCCCATAAACTGGGTCCTCAAGGAGCAGGTTCCAGGTAAGGTACCAGTTGCTCACCAATCCGGGCTCCATCACCGACCACCACCAGCGTCATCTCATCCGGCTTGAGGTATTCCTGAGTAACACGGGATATCTCGGCTGGGGTGAGGGCGTAGACGCGGCTCACGTAATCGCTGAGGTAGTCGTCGCCCAGGCCATGCAGATCCACGTAATTCAGCACGTTGATAATGCCCTGGGGAGTGGAGTTCTGCAGTGTGAAAATACCGGCCATGAGGTTTTGGGTAGCCAACAATTCCTGCTCGGAGGGTGGCTCATCGCGCAAGCGGTTGATCTCGCTGTACACCTCTTTCAGTGCTGCAGCGGTATCGTCGGTGGCGATGGCGGCATTCTGCACCCAGTAGGCATCCTGCTTACGCGCTGACAGAGCGCTGTTGGGTGAATAGGTGTAACCCTTGTCTTCACGGATATTACGGGTGATGCGCGAAGAGAATGCGCCGCCCAGCATGGAGTTGGCTGCCTGCAGGGCCACATAGTCCAACTGGCTGGGATCCGGGGTGACAAGGCCTAAATAGACATTGGACTGGCTGGCATTATTGCGGTTGATCAGATCAACATATTGACGATCTTTGGCGGGCTGCGGTGGCATTAGCAATGGGCCTGGGCCGCTTTTCCAGCCGCCGAAAGCCTGTTCGATTGCGGCACTGACGGCGGTGGAGTCAAACATGCCGGCGACGAAAACGTGGGTGCGCTGTGCACCAAAGTTTTCATCCCAGAAAGTACGGATTTGTTCCACCGTATAGGACTGCAATTGTTCAGCACTGGGGAACAGGCGGCCATAGGGATGATCGCCGTAGAGTGCTTCACGGAAAGCCACCAAAGCCATGGTGTCCGGATCATTCAAGGCCACCTCGAGGTTGCGCAAAGAGTCACGCCGCAAACGTTCCAGTTCATCGGCCGGCAATGCCGGATGCAGCATTACATCGGCCAACAAGGCCACCATGTCAGGAGCAAACTCGGCCAGCGACTGGCCGGTGACAAAAGTCTGGTCCAGACCGACGCCTATGCTGAGGCTGCCGCCCATTTCGGCCGCTTCACGCGCTACATTCTGTGCTGAGCGACTACTGGTGCCCTCTTCCATCAGGCTGGCGGTGAGATCGGCCAGCCAGGTGTCTTTGCCTTCGTTCAGGTTGCCGGCCATAACGATGGCTGAAATCGTTACTTTGGGAATGCTGCCATAGGGCACCAGGGTTACTTTCAGGCCATTGGGCAACTGGTAATGCTGCTTGGTGGGCAGGATGAAGTCCTTGGGAGTGCCGCCTTCGGGTGGGCTTTGCCTGACCTTTTCCTGAGCCCACAGCGAAGTGCCTGGGGAGGCTCCGAACAGCAGTGCAACTGCCAGGACAAAGCCAGCGGTTTTTCCAGAAGATATGTTGGGAGTATTAACCATTGTCCTGCTCTCCGTTGTTCTGTTCTGCACTGCCCTGTGCTTCGGCAGCCGACTCTGCAGCCCCGGCAACCAGTGCCAGGGTGGTGCGATTGCTGCTGCGCAAATATTCCTGTGCCGTTTGCTGTATCAGTTCCGGCGTCACGGCCTGCATGCCTTTTTCAAATTCATTGAGCAGGCCAGGATCATCATCAAACAGCGCCAGCGAGGCGAGCAGGTCAGCCCGCCCGAAGCCAAATGTGGCGCTGACCTGGTCGTAATAGTCCGAGCGCCATTTCACCAGCGCCCGGGCCAACTCTGCGGGGCTGACTGGTTGGTCTTTGAGCTGGTCGATCACGCCATCGATGATTAGCAGGATTTCTTCCGTGCTGGTGCCCGCATCATGAATGAATGAGCCGGACCACAACATCGGGCCTTGGTAATTCAGCATATTACCCAGCAGGGCATTGATGCCGCCGCCTACGCCATCGGTGATACCGGCTTGCTGAACCAGCGCCTGGTGCAGCAAGCTGTCGTCACCCTGCAACAGCATTTGGTCAATCAGGCCCATGGCATACCATTCTGGCGTAAGCCGTTCCGGTACGTGATAGGCGAAAGCAAAGCCAGGGCGGGTAGCCAGAGCGTCTGTCATGGACTCGGTTTTTTCAGCTTCCTGACGCGGCTCGGAAATATCCGGCAGCTCTATGGGTTCTGGCGCTGCTGGAATATTCGCGAAATACTTTTCCACCATGGCCAGTGCTTCAGCCGGGTCAAAGTCACCAACGATGGCCAGCGCGGCATTGTTGGGCGCGTAGTAGCGTGCGAAAAAATCGGCTACATCGGAAAGGCTGGCGGCATCCAGGTCGTCCAGGTCGCCATAAAAGTTATGTGAGTTGTACCAGTTCTCGTTGGCATATTGCGGCAGCCACAGCCAGGGAAAACCGCCATAGGGTTGATTCAATACATTAACCTTGACCTCGTTTTTCACTACGCCCTGCTGGTTGGCCAGGTTCTCGTCGGTGATGTCCAGGCCGCGCATGCGATCGGCCTCGGCCCACAACATCGTTTCCAGTTTGTGTGCCGGGACGATTGCAAAATAGTTGGTGTAATCAAAGCGGGTGGAGCCGTTCAGCACCCCGCCATTGGCATTGACCAAGCTGATGAATTCCATTTTGCCCAGATTTTCCGAGCCCTGGAACATCATGTGCTCAAACAAATGGGCAAAGCCGGTGCGGTCTTTGGGCTCAATGCGGAAGCCGATGTTGTAATACACCGCCACTGTGACCACTGGTGCCGTGGTGTCTTGCGAAAGGATGACTTTGAGGCCGTTGTCCAGCGTGTGGTAGTCAAAATCAACGGTGAATGGCTGAGGTTCAGGTACAGGACTTGCGGCCACTGTTGGGGCGTCCGTAACTTCGTTGGCAGCGCCTTGTGACTCCTGCGGTACTGAATCTTTGCCACAGCCGTAGAGTAAAAGTACTGCGGCGCCAGCCGCTATCCAGCGTAATCGCATGTGATGCCTCCCAAGAACCTGTTCGTTTGTGTGCCAGCAAGCTTACCGCAATCTTCGTATACCGCCATATGCCGTTAGGCACGGTTGGCCCGATTGCAGGTACAAATCACGTAGCCGTCACGAGATGACTGGCATCGTTTGCCTGTATCTTTGAAATCAATATGAATTTGTAATACTTTCGGCGCGTAAGGCTTTGGCTAGAATGAAGGTCTATGGACGAGAGTTTTCAGTTGAAGTTTTCAGTAGCATTGGGGTAGTGATGAAAAACAATATCATTCAGATCAAGCCATCCGAAATTACCTCCGAGGGTAATTACCTGAAACGTCGCGAATTGCTGGTCGCTTCCGGCTTTGCGCTCGCCGCTATGGCGGGGTTGCCGCGTTTATCTGCTGCTGCGGTAAAGGATTTGAAAACAATTCCCGGGACTTTCAGTAGCTCCGAGACACCCACCAGTTGGGAAGACATCACCACTTATAACAATTTCTACGAGTTTGGCACCGGCAAAGAAGACCCGTACCAGAACGCGCAGGATTTTGTAACCGACCCTTGGACCGTGAAAATCAGCGGTGAGTGTGACAAGCCGGGTAACTACAGCTTTGCAGACATCATCAAGCCGCATGCGCTCGAAGACCGCGTGTACAGACACCGTTGCGTAGAAGCCTGGTCCATGGTGGTGCCCTGGGTGGGCTTTCCTTTGGGTGATTTGATCAAGCGCTTTGAGCCCAATTCGAATGCCAAATTTGTCAAATTCAAGACCTTATATGATCCGATGCAGATGCCAGGGCAAAAATGGCGCAGTCTGGAATGGCCCTATGTTGAAGGCTTGACCATGGCCGAGGCCATGAATCCCTTAACTCTGATGGCAGTGGGCGTTTATGGCAAAAGCCTGCCGAATCAGAACGGAGCACCGCTGCGTCTGGTCATTCCCTGGAAGTACGGTTTCAAGGGCATCAAGTCCGTCGTTGAAATTGAATTCACCAAACGGCAACCGCGCAACAGTTGGCAGATATCGGTTCCCAGTGAATATGGGTTTTACGCCAATGTGAATCCTAAGGTTGACCATCCGCGCTGGAGCCAGGCGCGTGAGCGACGCATTGGCGCCCGCCCGTTTGCCGAGAAGCAGGAAACCCTGATGTTCAATGGCTATGAAGAACAGGTGGCCAGCCTTTACGATGGGCTGGATTTGCGGCGCAATTACTGACGCCCCAATTTTGAATATTCGTATTTGAATAATAGTATTTGAAAAAGCGCATTTGAAAAACCGCACTTTCACATGGCTTAAGGCCGGCTTGTTTCTGGTTTGCCTGGTGCCGCTGGTAACCGTGGTGCTGGGTGTTTTCAACCTGCCCGGTTTTGGGCTGGGTGCCAACCCGGTGGAAGAGTTGATTCACCGCATGGGACTTTGGGGACTGCGGTTCCTGTTGATCACGCTGGCTATAACGCCGCTACGTAAGCTCAGTGGTTGGAATTGGACGCTTCGACTGCGGCGTATGTTTGGCCTGTTTGCCTTCTTTTATATTTGCCTGCATTTTCTGGTCTATGCCGGTCTTGACCAGCGCTTCAATGTGAGCCGCATCATCGAAGATGTGCTCGAACGGCCTTATATCACCCTGGGTATGACGGGTCTGTTATTGCTGATTCCTTTGGCTATTACCTCCACCAACGCCATGATGCGGCGCCTGGGACGGCGCTGGCAGAAGCTGCACCGACTGGTTTATGTCATAGCCATACTCGGAGTTTGGCACTTTTTCTGGCAAGTGAAACTCGATATCCGCGAACCGCTGATCTTTGTTGCTATTCTGACCGTGTTGCTGGGCTTTCGTGTTGTGGTAAGTTGGCGTAAGTCACGGCAACGCCGTCTTCTGACACAAGGAAACCGAAGCAATGACCATACTGCGAACGCCCGATAATCATTTTGAGAAACTGCAGGGCTTTGAATTCCGGCCGCATTACCGCGAAATTGACGATGATGATTTCGGCCCGCTGCGAATTCATTACCTGGATGAGGGTCCGGCGAATGGCCCGATCGTTCTGTGTCTGCATGGCGAACCCACCTGGTGTTATCTCTATCGCAAAATGATCCCGCTGTTTGTTGCAGCGGGTTTCCGCGTTCTGGCTCCCGACCTGGTGGGCTTTGGTCGATCCGACAAATTATCGGAACGTGATGACTATACTTATGAGCGCCACGTAGCCTGGATAAAATCCTGGCTGATTACGCTGGAAGCCAGCGACATTACCCTGCTGGGGCAAGACTGGGGCGGGCTGATTGGACTGCGACTGGTGGCGGAGAATCCGGAACTGTTCGCCCGTGTTTCAATTTCCAATACTGGCTTGCCCACTGGCGATCAATCATTCGGCGAAGCTTTTTTGAAATGGCGCGCTTTCAGCCAGAGCGACCCGGAATTCGACATTGGTTACATCGTTAACCTGTTTGGTCGTGGTGATCTCTCCGAAGGTGAAGTCGCGGCTTACCGAGCACCGTTTCCGGACGATTCCTTCAAGGCAGGCGCGCGGCAGTTCCCCATGTTGGTTCCCGCTGAGCCCGATAACGTCGCCGCCGATGACAACCGCCGCGCCTGGCAGTCATTGATGCAGTGGCAAAAACCTTTTCTGCTGTGCTTTTCCGACAGTGACCCAATTACGCAGGGTGCCGACAAAGCCTTTCTCAAGCTAGTGCCCGGAACCAAAGGTCAGCCGCATATCACCCTCAAGGGCCGGCATTTCATTCAGGAAGAGGATGGCGAAGCCTGGGCTGGGGCGGTGGTGGAGTGGATAAAGAATCTGCAAAACGCGGATTAGTCCGCAAATCGATCATCAAATGATCGTATAAATACGATCAAAAATCCTAATTCTGATCGCCTGTTTACGCTCAATAATGCTCAAAGCGTCCGGGCTATTCCCTGAACAGAAGCCCCTCAACCGCCAGTTGATCATCCATTTTTTCCCCCATCCAGTGGCTTTGTGGTGATTTCGGGGTGATTCGAATGCCTCGATTCTGGTTCAGCTTGAACAGCTCGTCCGCGTTCCCGCGGAGCGTGTGTGAAAACGCGATTGCAGATGCGATAATGAGCCATACCCATCAAGGAAGAAGC
>JAWXBM010000092.1:0-4665 GCA_034440115.1 Lysobacterales bacterium
AGAAACCACTCAACCTCGTCAAAGAATGACTTAACCACCCGTACTTGTGATGATGGCAAGCTACACCCGTCATGTACGCATCGATTTGCCTAGGGAAAAGTATTAAAACCCTGCGAACTTCGTAGGTGATTTATATGAATTCAATGCGCTACAACGGACCGACACCGAAGGAATCCCAATCCGTAGGATTTTGCTGAGTGATGGGTGTCTGTGCTTTTATTGAGTGATGGGTGTCTTTGCTTTTTCTTTTGCTTTTTGTTTACTTTTTTTGCTTTTATATATTATGGAAAACTTTGTCAAAAAGCCAATATTATTGTCTTAAAGCTATATTTAGTTACGTTTTAATTTTATATATCCTATATTTGTACTTACGTAATATTTGTTACAGGTAATAATATGCGAGCTCAGGATAGGGATTCAGCCCGAAAACAACTCGATAAGCGTCTGAATAAAATACGAAACTCAGATGCTTTGTCACTTCCGCCACGTGGATGGATCAAAGCGATTCGTGAAGCGCTCGGAATGACGACCACACAACTAGGTAAGCGACTGGGCGTTACTCAGCCTACGGCAATAGGGTTTGAGAAATCCGAGACCCGTAAAGGCATCACCCTCGATACCCTGGAACGGGCAGCACGCGCACTTGATTGTCAGCTCGTCTATGCCCTCGTCCCGAGAAAGCCTCTTGAATCCCTGGTCGAGGATCGGGCTCGCCAACTGGCCATAAAACGGCTTCGCGCAACAAGTCACAATATGGCGCTTGAAGATCAGCGCGTGGATAAAGTTGATGAACAAGTGCATCTGGAAAGGCTGGTGCAGAGGCTGCTTGATCAGTCCGGCTCGGCACTATGGGAGGATGAATGACCGATCCTCTTGCTCCAGAAGATGATGGAGGAACAGCACTCACCGCGGAAAAACGTGAAGGACTGATTCCGTCCTACATAACCCTGCGAAGTGAACTCAATGAGGCGGAACAGGCAAGTATTCTGGAGGCCGAAGAATGGGCTTTTGCGCGCAAGCACGATCCGCTGGTGGAAAAAATCCTCGATACCCTGCACAAGCGAATGTTTGGCAATGTCTGGAAGTGGGCCGGAACACACCGCACCACCGGTAAGAATATCGGTGTTGATGCTTACCGAATTGCTACGGATCTACGACAGCTTCTTGACGATTGCCGCTACTGGATTGAAAACGGAACCTATGAGCCTGATGAAATAGCAGCGCGGTTTCATCACAGATTGGTGTCAATACACTGCTACCCGAACGGCAACGGCAGGCATGCTCGACTTGCAACTGATCTGCTTCTCAAAGTGATGGGTCGGGAGCGGTTCAGTTGGGGTGCAAGAAATCGGGTTGACATCAAAGAAATCCGGAAACGCTATGTAACTGCCCTGCAAGCAGCCGACGGACACAACATCGGCCCATTGTTGGATTTTGTCCGCTCGTAATTGAAACCCTGCACTAGGCGGGGCCAGGAGAAATGGTGCAGCCGTCGCTGCCGCAGAGCTACTTGCTTACAACCGCAAGCAGCGCCTTCGGGTTAGTGTGAGCGATCGTCAACAACGTGCGCGCAGCACCACTCGGCTGCTTGCGACCTTGTTCCCAGCCCTGCAGCGTGCGCACCGATACGCCAAGCAAGGCTGCAAACTGGCTTTGGGACAAGCCAGTTTTCTCACGTGCCTCTGCTGCGGGCCTGTAAGCGATACGCACTTTGCCTGCCTTCATTTCACGGATGGACTGAATGAGCTCGGCGCCAAGATCACGGCCAGCTTTGAACCTGGCAAGTTCTGCGGGGGATAGAGATTTAGCTTTCGAGGGCACGACGGATCTCCTTGAGCAAGCAGGGTTCCCGGCCGTACTCAGCTTTTTTAATTCATGTCGAAGGTGACACTATTGGTCAGTTTGTCCTGAATCCGAGTAAATCTAGCAGCGCTCTGGGATTCATTTCTAAATGCTATCCTTATGATGTATATGTACTTTTACTGCTTGGCTTGCTTCTTGCTTAGTTCTATTCACAAGTTGCTGTCATCTCCGCCCCTGGCAAACAGGAAAGTCGAATAGCCAAGGGTAAATAATCCAGCAAATAATGCGAATTTAGAAGAAAGCCAAACATGAGAGTCCGCCACCCGCATCATGGCTTTACCCGACATCAGGGATTTACCCTGATCGAACTGATGATCGCTATTGCGATTATCGCGGTCCTGGTTTCTTCGGCCCCACTGGCTTATCAGGATCACACCGTACTTGAGGTTACGACTCACTTACATTGCGAATGACCGTGACATAATGCAGGGCATGGCCCCTGCTGCTTCGAGATACTCATGTCGCGATTGATTTTGTTAGTCTCTGTCACGCTGTTCTGCGTGGCCGTTGAAGCTGCTGAAACCGCTGACAAAGTGCTGCTCAACGGCAAGATACTGACGGTAGACAGAAAGGACAGCATTCAGCAAGCCATTGCGATCAAAGGCCAGCAAATTCTGGCCGTTGGCAGCAACGAAGCTATTGAAAAGCTGGTCGGTCCGGATACCGAAATCATCGACCTGGCCGGTCGCACCGTCACTCCCGGTTTGCTGGATGCCCATGCGCATTTTGCCCAGGGCGGTTTGTCCCGGCTGCTGAATATCGATCTGAGCTATCCCCAGGTAAAGAGTGTGGCCGATGTCGTGGCCCTGGTCGGCGAGCGTAATGCTGCTTTAGGCAGCGGTGACTGGCTGATCGGCCGCGGCTGGGATGAAGGCAAGCTGGAAGAATTGCGCTATGTGTATGCCAGCGATATCGACCCGGTATCTGGCGACCGGCCGGCCTGGCTGGTACACACCATGGGCCATTATGGAGTGGCCAACAGCCTGGCGCTGATACTGGCCGGTATTGACCAGAACACCCCGAACCCACCCGGCGGTGTGATTGACCGCGACGCGAACGGCATACCCACCGGTGTGCTGAAAGAAAGTGCCATGGGCTTGGTCACGCGGCATATTCCGGCACCAGGCGAATCTCACAAACGTGAAGGCATTCGCCAAATGGCACACGCATTCAACAGCGAATGCATGACCGGCGCCAAGGATCCGGGTATAGGCTGGGGTCAGGGCGATCTGGAAGATTCGCTGAATGCCTGGCAGGCCTATCAGGATGTGCTGGCTGAAGGTGCGCTCAGCGTGCGTATTTTCGCTTTGTGGCGCAGCCCACAGAATATGGACGATGCGCGCACACTGATCCGTGAGATCCTGCATTTCACCAAGCCTTATGAATCCACCGGCGATAACAACCTGATCTCCGGCGGCATCAAGATATTCGCTGATGGCAGCGGCGGCGCTCGTACCGCCTGGATGTGGGGTAACTGGGACAAGAACCGCACTGAGTTGGATGAGGGCAACAGCGGCTACCCGGCTTTTGATCCGGACATCATTCGCAACCTGATCTTCCTTTATCACGACAACGGCCTGCATCTGGGCGTACACGCCATCGGTGATCGCGCCATTGACTGGGTGGTCGCCTCCTACGCACTGGCCTTGCAGCACAACGGCCAAAAAGGTTTGCGCCACTCCATCATTCACGCCAACATCCCCACCGAACTGGCGATGAACACCATTGTCGCCTTACAGCGCGAATTCGATGCGGCCTATCCGGAACCCAGCCCGGGCTTTACCTGGTGGATCGGCGACACCTACGCCGGTAATTTCGGTGTGAAGCGCAGCCAGCGACTGAACCCGTTTCACACATTCCAGCAAAAAGGCATCCAATGGGCTTCCGGTTCGGATTTTGATGTCACACCATTCCCGGCACGTTA
The DNA here is from genome assembly GCA_034440115.1 of Lysobacterales bacterium. Lineage (GTDB taxonomy): Bacteria > Pseudomonadota > Gammaproteobacteria > Xanthomonadales > SZUA-36 > JAWXBM01. The sequence goes on from JAWXBM010000092.1 coordinate 3,788, forward strand.
TGGCTTATGGGCTTCGATAGCTCGCGAGCCCTTATTGGGCGTATATGGCAAAGATGCCTTTGGCACGGCGGAGTCGGTGGATATCCGCGTGGCGTTGCGCAGTTACACCCGTTGGGCCGCGCAACAGATGTTCCTGGAGAAAAAGATTGGTTCCATCGAGCCGGGTAAATACGCCGACCTGGCGGTTTGGGATACCGATTTCTACAGCGCGCCCACCGCCAGCATCAAGGATGCGCGTTGTGAGATGACGCTGTTCAATGGCGAGGTGGTATACCGCGCTGAATGAACCTCGTCATGCCGGGCTTAACAATTCCCCCCGTCATTCCGGGCTTGACCATTCCCCCCGTCATTCCGGGCTTGATCATTCCCCCCGTCATTCCGGGCTTGACCCGGAATCCAATATTCGTCGGGTACTGGATCCCGGCTCCCCGGATCGACTCCGGGGCAAGCGAGGGCCGGGATGACGGACTAAAGAAACTTTGCACCGTCCGGGATGATGGCTTACCCGTCATGCCGGCCCCCGAGTCGGCATCCACCGTCCTCAACTATATGGATTCCGGATCAGGTCCGGAATGACGGCAAAGGCGAGAACACAGCATGGGCGGAAAAGCCACAGTTTTTGACACCCTCGTGCTCGGTGCCGGCGCCGCCGGCCTGATGTGCGCCATCACCGCTGCCCAGCGCGGCCGCAGCGTGCTGGTGCTGGAACGTTCCAACAAGGTTGGCAAGAAAATCCTCATGTCCGGCGGTGGGCGCTGCAATTTCACCAATCTGCATTGCAGCCCTGAGCGTTTTCTGTCGGCCAATCCACACTTCTGCAAGAGTGCGCTGAGCCGCTACACCCAATGGGACTTCATCGAGAAGGTCAAGCAGCACAA
>JAWXBM010000093.1:0-4866 GCA_034440115.1 Lysobacterales bacterium
CTGATTTTCGGCATGGGCACCAGCACGGTGCAGACATTTGAGTGGGTGGGGCCGGGTGAAGGCGAGCTCTCTAGCCTGGAAAACGGATCACTGGCATTGGTCGATGGCCACTTCATCCTGGTTGAAGGCGATGCAAGCAGCGCGACGACCGGCTACGGCACATACACACAAGATGGCGAAGATCTGACTCTGCAGGTGATCCGCTGGGCCGAGGCCGATGCGTCCGGCGCGAAAAACTTGAAAGATGTCAGTTTGCAGGCCAGCTTTGATGGTAAAGCATTAACTCTGGAAGATGGGCGCAGCTTCACAGTCGTTAATTGATTTATGGATTTACCCCACTGTGCAATCCGGCCTGTCAGCTTCACATAAGTCTGGCAGGCCGGCTTTTTTGAGGCTTCTAAGCCCGGTTAAACAGCCAGATGTTGTGCTCGTTGGACTGGGGATTGCGTTCCGCCAAAATGTCGTGCGGGTCATGTTATCCAATCCACTTCACAACGATGTACAGGTATTTTCTTGTTTCTCATACATCGATGTAAAGTGCGTCGCTGCCAAGGATTACTTGCCCGTCGAATTCCGCGCGCGCCGCCGCGACAATCTGATCCCAGATCTCTGGGCCGCGGCGTGGCCCGTAGTACATCGAAGCCATCTCGATTGCCGCATCGGTGCTCGTATAGGGACCAAGGTGGGTCAGCACGAGCTTTTTGACGCCGGCTGCCTGGGCAACACGGCCGGCACCTGCCGGCCCAGAGTGGCTCCACATCTGCCTGGCTTCGATGATCTCTTCGAGGAAGGCGGCTTCGTGAATCAGCACATCCGCGCCTCTCGCCAGTTCGATCATGCCTTCGGAGGGCGCAGTGTCTCCTGTAATCGCAACCACACCATATTCCGACTCCACGCGATAGCCGACCGACGGCATTCCAACACGCTGATGATGGTCCACCCGGCCTGCTATGACCTTCCATGAATCGGTTTCGAGGGTAAATCCCACGTCGATGTCCACCGCCTCGACCGCCGGATCCGGAGTGGGCTTGTTGGTAATGTGGGGAGGCAGTGCAGCTATATATCCGCGTACGAAATCAACATCCGCTTTATGGGTGCCGTAGACGGATGAATTTGCCATGGACTTCGTGCCCTTGGGTCCAAAGACCTTCAAGGGATGGCTGCGGCCACAATTCCATGTACTCATGACCAGATAACCGAAGTCGCACATATGATCCCAGTGCAGGTGAGTAAAGAACAGGTGCTTAACCCGCATGGGGTTGATGTTGGCCTTGGTCAAATTGACCGTGGTTCGTTCACCGCAGTCGAAGACCAGGACCTCGTCATCGACGATGACGGCCTGGCTTGGATTTCCGCGGTCTGGATCAGGCAATGCGGACCCCGATCCGAGAATTACTGCTTTCATACCTTTTGCCATTGCGATTCCCTGAAATTTGAGGTGTCTATGACATCGTTAAAATCATGCGATCGTCGGCCAGCATTACCGACCCACTGAAGTTCTGCCCTATGGCTTCCGAAAGTTCTAAAGGTGACGGTGCTGGGCGGGGTTCTCCGGTCGGGGTCCCCAATAATTGGGAATGATATGGGATCAGCATCTTCACGTTCGCCTTGCTGGCGAATTTCCCTAAAGTCTCGGGAGAGATGTATCCCTCGCTCTCATGCTCGGCTTTGAAACTCGAGGATTCGTCCGTCATTTGGCCGTGGTTCGGGACGGTGAAGTGATGTACCAGGATATCGACATTCCGGGCCAACCTCTCCATCGCTTCCGATGGGCCGGCGCCGGTACTCAAAGCAACTGACCCGTAGTCACTGTCAATCCGATATATGAGGCTGGTGACTTCACCGCGGCCGGAGCCACCCCGGCTCGCAGTTATCCTGTAGAGATCCTTGTGTCCAACGATACCGGCGGCGAGTTCTGTGACTTTGCAGCTTGCTTGCCGGTGAGTAACTAACGAACCTGCTGTGCAGTCGTGCAAGTGACGCAGGTGGTTTTGCGTTGCTTTATGCAAGGATTCTGCAGCGATGTCGGACAAGCCCTTTGTGCCAGGCGGACCAAATACCAGAATTTCCTTCTGCCGCCCCGCGATCATCGATGTGGTCACGAAGTAGTTGTATTCCGCAACGTAATCGACACTGAGCCGTGTCAGGTACACCTCGTCGATTTTCATCGGGTCGATGCCGGCTATCGACAGGTTCTGCATCGCTCCGCGGCCGAATCCGAACTGGAGGATCCTGCCGTCGATGACGAGGGCAAAACTCGCTCCAGCGCTGAATGGCGCGGGAAAAGCACAGTCACAGCCCGTAAGTACGAGTTGTAGCCCTTTCTGGTCCAGATTGACCTTGGAATGAGTCGAAATGCCGTCGCTGAATCCACCTGAGGTTGAAGCCTTTGCGTTAACGGGAATCCCCACAGCAGCGGCTAAACCACCCAACGCACCGCCAGCGGCCAGTTTTATGATTTCCCTCCGGCTGACCGCCCGAGCAGGGCCATCAGTGGAAGGCGGGCTCACTTGATCAGCTCGTCGCAGTTCACGTCCCTTTTCTGCATGTTTCCGCGCGAACAACTGGCAATCCGGGTATTTCACGTTCGGCCTCGATTCAACGGCATCATGTTCTCCTGTAATGGGACGTTCACCCTGCAGTCGGCCGGACTATCCAGCCGCGAACTAACACTGGCGCGCGGTGCAGCTTAGTCAGATTCATCGCCAAACCTAAATGCCATCCCGTCCGTAGATAGAAATATAAACCACCTTTTGGAATTCCCCAATGCCAAGCTTAAATAGATACATTGCGCTTAACGCAATACCCATCATAGGTGCTTGCAGCAAACTGCAACTGGCCTGGCGCACGAAACCGTGACTTTCATGATGATGCAGACAAATTCAGGACACCCACAAAACTACTACCAGAAACATCAAACACAACATTCTGCAGAAAGAATTAACTATGTATATTTAATATTCTATGTTAAATATACATAGATGATAAAACGACGCCTGGAAGACGAAGTTCGAGAACGCCTGCAGAACAGCCCCTCGGTCGCGCTGTTGGGGCCGCGTCAGGTGGGTAAAACCACACTGGCGTTCGCACTCAGCGAGAACTTGCCTTCCATCTATCTTGATCTGGAAAACCGCACCGACTTGCGCAAGGTCCAGGACATGGAAGCCTTCCATCGGGCCAACCGCAACAAGCTGATCATCCTCGATGAGGTGCAGCGTTTGCCCGATGTATTCGCCCCGGTTCGTGGTCTGATCGACGCCGAGCGCCGCAAGGGCAACAAAAGCCAACTTTTCCTGTTCCTCGGCTCTGCTTCCATCGAGCTGTTGCGGCAATCCAGCGAAAGTCTGGCGGGCCGGATTTCCTATATCGAACTGTTCCCGGTCGATGTGCTGGAATTCCTGCAAGACCCCAAAGACCTCGACGCGCTTAACCGGCTCTGGCTACGCGGCGGCTTTCCGGAAAGCCTGCTGGCCAAGGATGATGCAAACAGCCTGCGCTGGCGTCTGGATTTCATCAAAACCTATCTGGAGCGCGACATTCCGGCTTTGGGGCCGCGTGTACCCGCCGAAACCCTGGAACGGCTCTGGAGCATGCTTGCCCATGCCCAAGGCACCAATCTGAATGCCTCAAAACTGGCGACTTCTCTGGATGTTTCCAGCGTCACGGTCGGACGCTACATCGACTTGCTGGTGGACCTGCTGCTGGTCAGAAAACTGTCGCCCTATACCACTAACATCAAGAAGCGCCTGGTAAAATCGCCGCGTGTTTATGTCCGCGACAGTGGAATTACTCATGCCCTGCTGAATATCGGCACCTATAACGACCTGCTGGGCCATCCCGTAGTGGGCCAGAGCTGGGAAGGCTTCGTTATTGAAAACATCCTGGCGGTGCTGCCCCAGGGCGCGCAAGCTTTCTACTACCGCACCTCAGGTGGCGCTGAAATTGACCTGGTGCTGGAGCTTCCCGGCAACCCCCGCGCGCGCTACGCAGTCGAGATCAAACGCAGTCCCGCAGCCGCTGTACAACGCGGCTTCCATGAGGCCTGCGCCGATATCAATCCAACGCATAAATTTGTGATCCATGCCCAGAATGATGTTTTTCCGATGAAGCACGACATCCAGGCGACAGGCTTGTTTGCGTTCATGGAGTTGATCACGAAGGGGTGACCCAAAGAAAATCACGTTCGGCCCTTTCTTTCTCCGATCAGTCGGTGATTGTCTTGGGGGTGGATTTTGGGGTGGTAGAAGCCAGTAGCTTAGTGTCACTTCCGCTTCAGCCCCGCTGTTAAAGTCGGATGTCGTAAGCCAATTGCTTTTCAAGAGGGGGAGCCTTGATAGGCATTCTTCGAACCTATTTCTTTCCTCACCTTCGCGGTCATAAATCACATCAGTTGCAAAATTCCCGCTGTGTTCGCGAACCAAAAGAAGATACCGGCGACCAGGTACAAGCTCTTCTGCAGAGCCAATAGCCACTTGCCCAACATGAGAACCCGAAAGCGCTGCGTTCACTCGAATAGTGCTCTTGAAACCACATCGCGGGTTGTCACCAAGTTTGTGTGCCCAATCAGAAGTTGGTGTCCATTCAACAACTTCTGATGAAACTATGGTTGCATCCAATATAGCCTCAGCAGCCAAAGCGACTTTTTGCAATTCCGCACGACCAAACCTTGCTTCTATTTGACTGGAATGAAGCAACATACTCGCAATGCCAATGGTCAGAACCATTCTTTCATTATAGCTAACGTAAAAGTTAACCGGCCCGCAGTATGCGCGTTCCCGCGGGAACGCGCGGCTGACATTTACCGGGGCCGGTTGAACGATTTGTAGGTTTCATCGTTTCGGATTGCCTCCAGCCCCTTGATTACAC